>CAMWYR010000006.1 GCA_947178505.1 uncultured Muribaculaceae bacterium
CCTTTTTTACTTTACAGAGAAGTTAAACCTTATGATGCCGATGGTGATAGTCTACCGGGGGAAAGCGGAAGAGTAGGTAATCGCCACCTTGAAAGGAGATAATCGAAAGATTGTCTCCTTTTTTACTTTACAGAGAAGTTAAACCGTAACCGTCCGAAAAAAGCCGACTTGATTTGGAATCAAGTCGGCTTTTTTCGGACGGTTACTTATTTGCTGAGTCTGCGGCGGAGTGCGCGCGCGATGAAGCCGATGTGCTTGCGTATCGTGCGGAATGTGCCGTAGTGGATGGCCATTATTCTGAAGCGCTCACGAAGCGAGGCAAGTTTATTATTGTCTGTAAGCCCGTCGGAAAGATAATCGATGGTGATACTGTTGAGATTCGTGCATTTCCTCATATCCGCCGCCTGGATGCATTTTAATGTCCAGTCGTAGTCTGCGGAGAATCGGTATTTTGTATCATAGTTTGGTGCGAGTTCTTTTCTCACCATAAAGGCCTGATGGCAGATCAGCATACCGTCGGCGAAGGAATCCCGGGTCAGCACCTTAGGAGCAGTCAGATGACGCTTACCGATTATGTGGCGGTATTTATCGACAATGACCGTATCGCCAAAAATTATGTCATCTCCGAGCAACGCGCGCTCTGCATAGCGTGAGAGCGTCTCCTTGTTATGGAATGTGTCGCCGGAATTAAGGAACACAACATATCTTCCCCGGGCCATGTCGAGACCTTTGTTCATAGCATCGTATAGCCCGTTATCGCGTTCGGAGAGTATCCTGACATCTTCGAATTTGCGAGCTATGTCAACTGTATGGTCGGAAGATGCTCCGTCAACAATGATATGCTCATAATCACGAAACGTCTGTGTGGCCACCGACATAAGCGTCGGTTCGATTGTGGCAGACGCGTTGTAAGTGATTGTTATTACGGATATGAGAGGCTGTTTATGTTCCATGTTCACCATTGTTTTTTGCAAATTTAAAAAAAAGAAATAATAAAATGCATTTTTCAGTTGCTTGAATCAATAAATAAGATTAAATTTGCAGACACAAGAAGGCCGGAGGCTCCTTTCCGCTCTGTGCAACCTCGTGCAGAAGTGGCTTAACCGACGGTTGATTAATCTCGACAAATCTTCAACAACCCTTAAATTATTTCAATTATGGCTTACGTAATTACAGACCGTTGCATCGCATGTGGTACATGCGAGCCCGTTTGCCCCGTTGAGGCTATCTCTCCCGGCGATATCTATGTTATCGATCCCGACACTTGCATCAGCTGCGGTAGCTGTGCAGCAGTTTGCCCCAACGACGCAATCGAGGAAGGCTAAATTGCTATTCATGTCCGCATGAAAATATCGGCTGTCTTGATTACGGGGCAGCCATATTTTTGTTATATAGATATGTAGTCATTAAATTTCATGGAATACTATGGAATCACTTGAAGTAAAAGTAATCAACCGCAGTCATCATCCGCTCCCCTCCTACGGCACTCCCGGGGCAGCAGGCATGGACGTACGAGCATATCTTCCCGAAGGCCCGGTGACGCTTAAACCCATGCAACGCGCCCTGATTCCCACCGGCCTCTACATGCAGCTCCCCCAGGGCTATGAATGTCAGATTCGCCCCAGAAGCGGACTGGCCCTAAATTACGGAATTTCTATAGTGAATTCACCCGGCACTGTCGATGCCGACTATCGCGGTGAAATCGGAATTATCCTCATCAACCTCGGAGAGAATGACTTCACCGTTAACGACGGTGAACGCATTTGCCAGATGGTCATCAAGCAATATACCCACGTGAAGTGGGAGGAAGTTGACTCGCTCGACCGTACGAAGCGCGAGGATGGTGCATTCGGCCACACCGGACTTGGCTGATTCCCGTGCACATTTAGAATCAAAGTAAAGCTTATTTCTCAGAATGAAGAGACACCAAGGGATAATCATCACATTATTGTCGGCAATACTGATGGCCGGCATCTTTTCCGCACAGGCTGAGACGGCCCGGCGGAAAAAGGCGCGTCATCTCTACGCAGCCGGAGCATTGCGTCAGGCGCAGGCAGATGATCACAGCGCATACGAATACTACAAGCGCGCGTGGGAAACCGACCCAACGTATCCCGAAGCTGCCTGGGCCTATGCCTCCCAGAGGCTATATATTCCTCTCGACACTCTGCAGTCGCGCACCGAGCTCGACCGCTCCCTTGAGATGATGAAGCCATATATCGATGCATATCCCGAGGATCTCTACGAGAATATGTTCTATGGCTATGTGGCCGGGCAACTTTCCCACCATGATGAGGGGATACGGGTGCTGGAGCGCACCTATTCGCTTCATCCATCCTCATCTGACATTCTCTTTGCCCTCTCCGATGCCTATGCGCGCAAGGGCGACTGGCCGAATGCCGTGGAGGCAATCGACCGGTACGAGCACCAGCAGGGGCATTCGGCTGCAGTCTCCAATCGGAAACTCTCGTTCATGCTGATCGCCGGCGATACAGTCGGTGCAATCGCCGAGGTAGATAAACTCGTTGAGCTTAATCCTGCCGACGCAACATTCGCTATCCTTCACGGCAACCTGCTCGACATCGTATCCTCTCCCGATTCGGCCCTCGTCTGGTATAAGCGCGCCGAACGCCTCGCTCCCGATGCCGGACTGCCAAAGCTCGCTATCGCCGACCATTATAAATCAAAAGGTGATTCAGCAGAATATGATAAGAAGATGTATGAGGTGCTTCTTGCCGAAGACCTGGATTTAAATCAGAAAACAGATCTTCTTGCAGACTATCTCCACACCTTGCTCAAAGAGAATCAGGATCACAAGCGCGGCAACTATCTCTTCTCCGTGCTGGAATCGCAATATCCCCATGAGCCCCGCCTGCTCGATCTTGCGGCCCGTTATTCCGCCGCCACAGGTGATTTCACCGATGCCGCCGAAAAGATAAGATATGCCATAGATCAGGATCTCACCAATACTCGATACTGGGGCCAGCTCATGGCCTACCTTGTCGGCGACGGGAAGTATGACGATGCTCTCGAAACCTATCAGCGGGCCCTTACCTACGTAACTCCCGATGATAATCTCCGTAACTACTACATCAATCTGGCCGATTTGGGCAAACACTATGATAAGGCAGCGGAGATGGTGGTGACGATGATTCGCGAAGTGCAGCCCGGCCTCAGGGTCGATACCCTCCTGACCCTCAGCGACCTCCGCCGCGATATCAGTGCCGCCGACCTCGACCAGCTCGGTCAGCTTTTTGTCAGGCTCGGCGATATCTATTATGAGGCTAACGACACTACTGCGAGTTTCAGGATGTACCAGAATGCAATCACATTCGACGACTCCAATGCAATGGCCAAGAACAACTACGCCTACTTCCTCAGCCAGCAAGGGGGCGACCTTGATAAAGCTGAGGAACTCAGTCGTTCATCCCTCAGCGGCTTTGATGCCGACAATCCTACCTATCTCGACACATACGCCTGGATTCTCTATCTCAAGGGAAAGCCGGCCGAAGCGCTCGAGTGGCAGCAGAAGGCAGTGAGCCATATTGAGGAAGAAGACTCTTCCGGTGCGGAAATATACGATCATCTCGGTGATATAAAAGCGGCTCTCAGCGACTGGCCCGGCGCTATCGAAGCATGGCAGAAAGCCATCAAACTATATGAGTTCCGGCTCAATGTCGAAAAGGAAACCGTTGATGCCATTGAGAAGAAAGTAAAGGATGCGTCGCAGAAAGTACCCGCCGACGACGGCGTCAGCAACGGCGCTAACGAAAAGGATGAAGTAAAAGCAGACACCACACATGAATAATAATATAATAGGCAGAATCCTGCTCCCGCTCTTCATGCTGCTCGCCGCCGCATATCCGGCCAAGGCAGAGACCTCTCCGGAAGTCATCACCATGATTTCCGATAGTTACGCACAATGGGAGAATGTTGAATTCTCAGGCAAACTGCGTCTCGATAAGCTTCCCATCTCCCCGACGGTAAAGATCTTCATGCAGCGTGATTCGCTCATTCAGATCTCACTACGTGCGCCGATACTCGGCGAAGTTGGACGCATCGAACTAACTCCCGACCATCTCCGCGCCTACAACAAGATGAAGAAGGTCTATTCCGAGGAGCCCACGCAGAATCTTCTCGACCTCTATCCCGATCTCGTGGGCGATGTGCAGAATCTGTTGCTCGCGCGCGTTGTAGTGCTCAGCCGGGGCCTCCTTTCGCCCGAAATGGCCGGGAGTGTCGACGTGGTGAAAGATGAGGAAGGTAGCTGGATACTCCTTCCTGAGCCTCCCGGTGGACTGATGGACTTCAGCTACGGATATGTGGTGAGCCCCGCGGCACGCACTCAGGCCTTCATCGGCAATCTTCCCCGCATTGCCGATCTTGAACTCCTATACTCCTATCCCGGACGCGGAATGCAGATTGATGTGGATGCTTTAGTAAAAGGAAAGCACACTTACGCCACGCTCGAATTCTCAACGGTTAAATGGGGGGGTACCCCGATGGCCCCGGTCAACACTTCCAAATACACCAGAAAGAAACTAACCGACTTCATAAAATCATTCTGAATATGACGCGAGTCTCACGTCTTACGCTCTCTATGCTGGCATTGGCAGTTGTGCTGCCTGTGGCCTCTGTTGATGCTCAGAAGAAAAAGCGCCCGGCTAAGACAAAGGCTGCCGTAGAAACTTCGGCCGATGTGAAGCGCCAGCAGGAGACCACCCGTCAGGAAATCAACCGCACCCGCGAGCAGATCCGCCTCAACGATCGCGAAGTGGCGAAGAAACTCGCCGATCTCTCGAAAATTGAGGGTGAAATTGCTTCCGGTAAGGTGAAGGTCGAGCAGTCGCGCAAGTATGTCGAACAACTTCAGAATGAAATTTCATCGTTAGAAGCTTCTATCCATAAGGAGCAACACGAACTCACGCGCCTGCGCACTGAATATCTCAATGCAGTCAAGCAGATGCGCGCGAAGAAGAAGCAGATGTCGCGGCTTGCATTCATCTTCTCTTCCCGCAGTTTCAATGAAGCCATGCGCCGGATCCGCTATCTCCGTCAGTTCTCCAGATGGCGGAGCGACCGCAGTGCTGAAATCGACCGTCGTGTTGCAGACCTCCGGCAGCAGAGTGAACGTCTTGCCGGCACCCGCAAGAACCACGTGAAGGCCCTGGCTGAGAATGAAGCCGCGCAGCAGACGTTACGCTCCCGCTATGCCGAGCAGGATGGAATCGTCAGGGAGCTTAAGAAGAATGGCCGGGCACTCCGTGAGCACCTTGCCAAGAAGCAGAACGAGGCTAATGTACTCAAGAACCGCGTCGCAGCCCTGATTGCCGAAGAGCAGCGCAAGGCCGAGGCCGAACGTCGTGCGCGCGAGGAGGCAGCCGCCCGCCAGAGAGCCGCCGAAGAGCGTCAGCGTCAGGAGAAACTCCTTGCTCAGCAGAAGGCTGAGGCAGAACAGCGTGCACGCGAGGAGGAAAAGCGACGCCGGGAACAGTTACTCGCTCAGGAACAGTCTGAGAAAAAGGATGTGAAGCCCGCTGATAAGGCTAAGGAAACTAAGAAAACGGATGTGAAGCCCGCTCCGTCTACGCCCAAGGATTCAAAGAAGGAACAGAAGAAGGATGCCGCTAAGGGCCCGAAGAAAGTCAATAAGAAAGGGAGGGATAAGCAGCCCGAAAAGAAGGTGGAGGAGGTGAGTTATGCGGAAGCCCGAGGCCGCAAACCTCACCACGAAGTGCCGAAGCCTGTTGCTGTCGAGACTCCCTCCGCCCGACGTGAGTTTGCCTCAATGAAGGGCTCATTGCCGCGCCCCGTAAGCGGCGCATTCCGTATCACGAGCCCCTTCGGTGCCCATTCGCTCCCCGATATGCCTAACGTCACCTACGATAATCCGGGAATTGATGCAGAAGTGGGGCGCGGAGCCACGGTGAACGCGGTGCACGAAGGCACCGTCTCCGGGGTCTATGTCGTGCCCGGCTACGGCACCGTAATCATCCTCAATCATAACGGTTATTACACCGTCTACGGCAACATAGCTTCCGCCTCGGTGAAGGTCGGAGATAAGGTGAAGACCGGCCACCGTATCGGCAGCGCTGCTGAGGATATCGACAATCCGGGCCATGGTCTGCTGCATTTCGAGGTGTGGAAAAACCGTGAAAAACAGGATCCGGCGGCATGGTTGAGATGAAATATAACGTCACCCATCTTTAGAATTATACTCAGAAAATGACTCAGATTCACTCCGGCTGGAGAATAGAAAGATATCAGCCCGCGATGGCCGCGGAATGGAACAGATTCGTAGCTGCCTCACGCAACGCGACCTTCCTTTTCAACCGCAGCTATATGGATTACCATTCCGACCGATTTGACGACTGCAGCTGGCTTGCCTTCAAAGGGGGAGCCTTGCGTGCGCTGCTTCCGGCTGATATCGCGTGCGATGACGCATCGGGTGAGAAAGTGCTCCGTTCGCATGGCGGGCTCTCCTACGGGGGATGGATTCTTCCCGGCGCACATCTTGACGGCGGAGATCTCCTCGATATCTTTGAGGCGGCTACCGACACGTGGCGCTCCGAAGGAATTGCGAGGCTCGATTATAAGCCACTCCCTCCGATATATGCCGCCCGACCGTCGGAGGAGGATATTTACGCACTCTTTCGCATGGGCGGCCGCCTTTCAGAAGTGCATCTGAGCGCAACGATTGATCTCCGTTGTCCCGGTGTCTTCAATCAGCAGCAGCGGAGGCACCTCGCCAAAGCCTCTGCCCTTCCCATAGCTGTAGAGGAGACCGGAAATATTCCCGAATTCATGGACATGCTGACCGCCTGCCTGCGAGAGCGGCATGATCTGGTTCCGGTGCATACCGCTGCTGAGATGCAGCTGCTTACTTCCCGCTTTCCGGAGAATATAAAGTTCTATGTATCGCGGCTCGACGGCATAGCTCACGCCGGAGTGTGCGTATATGACTCCGGAATTGTGGCCCATGCACAGTATATCGCCACCACTCCCGAAGGGCGGCGCCTCAATCTGCTCACCCCATTATTCCATTGGCTTATCACGGAGCGCTATGCCGAGCGACGATACTTCGATTTCGGTATTTCCGACGAAGACCATGGCCTCTACCTCAACCGGGGGCTCAACCGTCAGAAGACCTCCTATGGCGCCACGGCCACAGCCTTTCTCCGCTACACCCTCGACCTCTGACTAAGCCTTGCGCATGAGCGCACGCAGCTGCGTGAAGGAGAAGATGATTGCAAGCGTCGTGATTCCCCCTGAAATGCAGTATACGGTCCATTCCGATCCTGGGATAAACGTGGCCGCGAATCCGATGGCCACAGTTGCTATTCCGGCGAGAGTCGTTACCGTAGCACGCCGTCCCGGCACAAGTCGGTAGTAATGAAAATTCACCCCTAAATATAGCACGATGCAGAGAGCCTGTTCAACCACGGCCCCGTAGCCGAGGCCGTTGAGTCCGAAAAGATAGTAGCCGGCCAGCGAGCATCCGATGTAAAGCACATTGCAGACAATCGCCTCCAGCCAGAAGAAGAGGCGCCGGTTGTTGTGTGCGAACGCAATGTAGCCGAGCGGATATGCAACCGCCTTCAGCATTATGCTCACTCCGAGCCAGCGCATGAGTTCCGTAACGCCGGCGAAGCGTTCGGTAAGAAGGATGCGGATGATCAGCGGAGAAGTCACGATAATCAGCAGCGAAAGCGGCGCCGCAATCAATGCCACGATCTCCATCTGACGCCCCACGATCGGCCGGATCTCCTCACGCCGTCCTATCGCCGCCATAAGACGCGGGAAATAATCAAGGGCCATCGCGGAGAATACCACGCCGGTATATTGCAGCGTAATGCTGTTGGCGGCATTAAACAGACCGACATCGGCGATATCGCCATAGATCCGCACGTAGATATTCAGCACGTAGGTGCAGCCCGTGTTTATCAGCGTCGCTGCCAGAAGCACGATTCCGTTCGCTACCATCCGGCGCGTAAGAAGCCGGAAAACCCTTGACGGCACGGCTCCCCGCGCGGAGGGGAGAAGCCGGCGCAGACCGAACGTATAGCTGAGATAGACCGCAAGATTCAATACGATGATTGCCGGCACGATACCCTTGTCGCCGAAGAAATAATAGAGCGGAATGCCGGCAATAAGGCCTGTCAGTGCGCCTGTAAGTGAGGTGATTGAGATAATCCTGACGCGGTGCAGACCCTGCAGGAGCGCCATTTTTCCTGCTCCCGCAATCATAAGGCCGACAGCGATAGCCAGCAGCACGAACTGCCACGTATAGTCGCGCGTGCCGAAAGAGATTTCGCTTAGCCACGGCGCCCCCAGCGCGCACACCAGGGCTCCCAGCAATGCCGTGGTGCGTATCAGCCGGGAGGCTACCCCTGACACGAGGGCGAGACGCGACTCACTGCCGGATGCTCCGGCCACTTCCTTTACAAACGACAGGTTGAGCCCCAGCGACGCGAACCGCATGATAGTGTTGGCCGATGCAGTGTAGATAGATGCCAGACCCATCCCCTCCGGGCCTAACAGGAGCGCAACGAACTTTCCGCGCACAAGATTGATGAGAATCTGGAACAACTGCACCCCTCCGAACACCGAAGTGCCCTTCAGGATGCTGCGGTAGCTGTTTGCAGAACTCTTGTTGGTGGCCATAAGTTGTTGTTAGTCAGTATAAAAAGAAAAAGATTAATTGTCTCTCGACAACTAATCCTCTAACCTTAAATCTAATACCATGAAAAACACGTTGCAAATATAATCATTTTTCTGCTAACAAAAAAATGTTAATCGAAAAATTTAAATATCATAATGATAATTGGGCTAAAAATTATCATTTTTGATAAATTCGGGAGGCATAGTTGCCCTTTTGGCATCTGCGGGCCTTACGCGTGATTTCAGGCAAAGACTTCGGTGAGGATAGCCGGCGATTTGAGATTTGCCATGCCGGGAAAATGGATGGCATAATATTGCAGGAGCCCCTGCAGAAGCTGACGCCGCTGATCGGCAGCGAACCGGAAGAGGGGAGAAGTGCGGAGGTTCATTCGGGCCAGCAGAGGAAGGATTCCGATTTCCCGGGGCTCGAGCCGATTGCGGTGTGCAGGAGGGAAGATCGTCATTGTGCCTCCCTGCATATCAAACCAGGCATCGGGGCGCCAGTCCGACAGATCGGGACGGATTCCGGCATAATTGAGGAAGTCGATCAGGAAGGCCAGATGGAAGTTGGCGGTGGCGTTACGGTCGGCACGGTCAAGACGACCGATAGCGCCGACAATGAAATCCCATAATCCGCTGTCGGGGGGCGACTGCCGCAGATAGGTGTTGAGAAATTCCGAGAGAAAGAGTGCCACGGCCCCCTTTACCGGATTGAAATAGATATCCTTCCAGAGAATCGGGCGCGAGAACCGGGCCGGAAGAAACTGGAGGTCTCTCGTCGGATTGAAATTGACATCCGCCTCAATCACCGACAGCGGCATCAGCGACGCGTTGCGGATGCGGGCCGTCTTGCCGTTGCCCGCATTGGCGAGCAGCGACACGCGCCCGTGATCACGCGTGAAGAGTGTCACGACATTATGCTTGTCGGAATGGCGTGTCATGTCGGTGACCACGCCGATAATCTTCTCTATTGCCATAGATTTTTCCTGAAGGTTACGCATGGGCCCGCGAATGGCGCTGCGTCTTCTTCAATGCGAAGTTAATCAAAAAAAGCCGTCGCGCCAAATAGACGCGACGGCTAATCTTATATTTTATCTTTCTATAATTCTTGCTGCGTTTCCGGGGCAGATCAATAGTTGGTCTCCTCGCGCATGAAGTGCTGATAGGGGTGGTAGCAAGCGGGGCACTTCTCGGGAGGCGTTACGCCCTCGAAGATATAGCCGCAAACCTCACACTGCCATTTGATGGCCTTTCCATCCTCGCTCTTCCATACGGTGCCCTTCTCGATCTGGTCGGCCATCTTGAGGAAACGGTCGCGATGATGGCCTTCGACGGTAGCGATAGCGCGGAAGCGGTCGGCGATTTCCTGGAAGCCTTCCTCTTCAGCAACCTCAGCTGCCTTAATATACTGGTCGACACCTTCTACACGCTCTTCCTCGGCGGCAACCTTGAGATTCTCGAGAGTTGTGCCGATCACGCCGGCGTCAACTGCGATAGGATCAGTCTTTACGCCACCCTCATTCAGATATTTGAAATAAATCTTGGCATGATGCAACTCATTGGCTGCCGTCTCATTCAGAATGTTTGCAAATTGATAATACTGCTCTTTCTGTGCCTGCTGAGCGAAGAAAGTATAGCGTGTATATGCGCAAGACTCTGATACGTATGCGTTTGCGAGGTTGACCTGAGTCTTAGTGCCTACCAGGCTCTTTTGTGTTGTTTCCATAATGATAATTAATTTTGGGTCTCGGTTTCTGCATCATAATGAGGTTCTTTGCCTCATTCGATAATAAAACACAGTATTCGCCCCAAATGTTTGTGGCTGCTCAAAAAAATGGTTAGTGGATGGAGTCTAAGAAATTTTAATGGATGGAGTCTTAGAAATATTAGTGGATGGAGTCTTATTTTTTCTCAATAAAAATCGAAATCTTTGTGATAGATAAATATATTTCGAATCTATGCAGGAAAAAAGAGTGAAATATCCGATAGGCGAGCAGGATCTCAGAGCCGTCCGGCTCGGCGGCATGTTAAAATTAATTAATCGGTGGAGTATTAAATTCTCTTTTATTAAATTTGCAAAAATAAATGAATAGCCGACCGCGCAGCCCGGAGCTGCCGACCGCGCCATGCGACTAAATCAGACTCAATATGAAATTCAAGACAGACGCACAGTGTGGCCACTGCAAGGCTACCATACTCAAAAAAATGCAGGAGAAATTCCCTAATGCGGAGTGGAGTCTCGACCTCGAATCGGCCGATAAGGAACTTGAAGTGCACGGACTTCCCGAAAATGCAGAGACTGCCGCACAGGTAGAAAAGACGCTCGAGGAGACCGGATTCAAAGGTTCATGGCTGCGTCAGACGGGATATTGATGCCGAAAAATAACCCCGCTGCGGGCTGGGATGACCGCACCAGGCTTCTGCTCGGCTCCGAAGGAGTCGGGGCGCTGGCGAATGCGCGCGTATTCGTGGCCGGTGTCGGAGGTGTAGGCGGTTATGCCGCCGAGATGCTCGCCCGCAGTGGCGTAGGCCATCTCACCCTCGTCGATGCCGACGCCGTCTCGGTCAGCAATCTCAATCGCCAGCTTATTGCCACTATCCCCAATATCGGACTCCCGAAGGCCCGGCTCTTTGCCTCCCGCTTCGCCGACATAAACCCCGAAGTGGAGGTAGAAGCCATTGAAGATTTCATCACGGCCGACAACATAGCGACGCTCTTGCCTCCCGGCAAATATGACTACGTCATAGACGCCATCGACACCGTAGCGCCTAAGACGGCCCTCATCTCCCACTGCATGCGCAACAGCATCCCGGTCATTTCCTCAATGGGCGCCGGCGGCCGCCTTGACCCGTCGCGCGTCGGGTATGCCGACCTGTGGTCGACCCGCGAGGACGGGCTTGCTCGCGCCGTGCGCCAGAGACTTAAGAAAATGCACCTTCGCGGGCCGCTGAAAGTCGTGGCAAGCACCGAGGCTCCGCGTCAGAGTGCCGTCATTCAGCTCGATGAGCGCAACAAACGGAGCTCCTACGGAACCCTCGCCACCATCCCCGCAATCTTCGGAATATACCTCGGCGCGTATGTCATCAACCGTCTCGCCGGTATTTAAACTATCACCCCCCCAATGATCCAGCTTCAGAATATCCGGAAGTCGTATGGCCGGCTCACGGTGCTTCATAACGTGAGCCTTACTGTCGAAAATAATGAGATTATATCGATCGTAGGGCCGAGCGGAGCGGGAAAGACCACTCTGCTGCAGATTGCCGGCACGCTTGATATGCCCGACAGCGGACATATCCTCTACGACGGCACCGACATCACCGGTCTGTCCGACCGCCGGCTGTCGGAATTCCGCAACCGCAACATAGGCTTCGTATTCCAGTTTCACCGGCTGCTCCCCGAATTTACCGCGCAGGAGAATGTGGCCCTTCCGGCCATGATCGCCGGTCGCAGACGCAAGGATGCGATGGGGCGTGCCGCCGAACTTCTCGACCTCCTGGGTCTGCGCGAGCGGCTCACGCACCGCCCCGACCAGATGTCGGGTGGCGAACGCCAGCGTGCTGCAATTGCCCGCGCCCTAATCAACGACCCGAAAGTGGTGCTCGCCGACGAACCCACCGGTAGCCTTGACTCACGCAACCGCGATGAGATACGCGACCTTATCCGCGATCTCCGCGCGAGTCTTAATCAGTCATTCGTCATAGTTACCCACGACCCCTCGATCTCCCGCATCGCCGACCGCGTCGTAACTATGGCCGACGGCCGAATTGTCGAAGACGCCCCCGATGCAGTTGCCGACGCCGACTGAACCCCGGGCCGCAAACTATTCATTTGCAAATTTGCAAAAAAATCATTAACTTCGCATTTACGAATTTGTTCTGACCGATTTCTTAATAAAGAATTTGTTTTAAATCATTATTCCGACGCATATTCTTGCAATTGGTCACGACCGGTTCATACGCAATAATTAAAGATTCATAATAAAATGGCAAACACAGAAAACCAGAACCAGAATCAGCTTCAGATTCAGCTCCGTCCCGAACTTGCAGACGGTAAATATACCAACCTCGCAATGATCGGCCACAGCCCCAGCGAATTCCTCATCGACTTCATCTTCGCCGCTCCCGGTATGCCGCAGGCTCCCGTTGTAAGCCGCGTCATCATGAGCCCCGAGAATGCCAAGAAGCTTCTCTTCGCCCTCACTGACAACATCAAGAAGTATGAGGCTCAGTTCGGCGAAATCGCTCCCCGCGCAGGCAAAAGCGCCAACTGATCCGCTATCGGCGCTGACGTAAGCCCGTTTTATTGAAGGCTCTCGGCGCCGAACCAACATTTTAAAGGAGTTCTAATGAAAGATCATTCTTTAGAAATCTATAACACGCTGACCCGTAGCAAGCAGACGTTCACGCCTCTTGAGCCGGGTCACGTCGGTATGTATGTATGCGGCCCGACGGTGTATGGCGACGCTCATATCGGCCATGCCCGTCCGGCGATCACGTTCGATGTCCTCTTCCGCTATCTCCGTTGGCTCGGTTATAAGGTGCGCTATGTCCGTAACATCACTGATGTCGGTCATCTCGAGCATGACGCCGACGAGGGTGAGGATAAGGTGGCGAAGAAAGCACGTCTCGAACAGCTCGAACCGATGGAGATAGTGCAGCATTATCTCAACCGCTATCACCGCGATATGGCTGCCCTCAACGTGTTGCCTCCCTCGATCGAGCCGCACGCTTCGGGCCATATCATCGAGCAGATCGAATATATCAAGAAGATTCTTGAGGCCGGTTATGCCTATGAGAGCTGCGGCTCGGTCTATTTCGATGTGGCTAAGTATAATGCTGATAATCACTACGGTAAGTTGTCTGGTCGTAATATCGACGACCTGCTCAATACGACCCGTGAGCTCGACGGGCAGCATGAGAAGCGCAATCCTCTCGATTTCGCGCTCTGGAAGAAGGCCTCTCCCGAGCACATCATGCACTGGCCGTCGCCCTGGAGCGAAGGCTTCCCGGGCTGGCATCTCGAGTGCTCCACGATGGGCCGCAAATACCTTGGTGATACGTTCGACATTCACGGAGGCGGTATGGACCTCATGTTCCCCCACCATGAATGTGAGATTGCGCAGAGCGTGGCCGCGCAGGGGCATGATGCCGTGCGCTATTGGATGCATAATAATATGATCACGATCGACGGTAAGAAGATGGGTAAGAGTTATGGCAATTTCATCACCCTTGAGCAGTTCTTCAACGGTGATCATCCGAAGCTCGCGCAGGCCTATTCGCCGATGGTGATCCGCTTCTTCATCCTGCAGGCGCAGTACCGCAGTACGGTTGATTTCTCCAACGATGCGCTGCAGGCTGCCGAGAAGGCGCTCCAGAAGCTTCAGGATGCTTACGCGCGTCTGCAGAAGCTGACGCCGGCGGAGAAGTCGAATGTGGAGTTGCCCGACTATATGAAGCTGTGTCAGCAGGCTCTCGACGACGACCTCAACACGCCTATGGTGATCGCCCATCTTTTCGATGCGGCAAAGCATATCAATGCCGCCACCGACGGCAATACTAAGCTCAGCGAAGCGGATATCAAAGCGCTGAAGGATGTGTTCGACACGATGGCCGGCGAGATTCTCGGTCTGCGTCTCGGCGCTGCCGACACGGGTGCCGACCTCACTCCTTACGAGGGAGCCGTCGACCTCCTGATGGAAATCCGCACAAATGCCAAGCAGAACAAAGACTGGACCACATCGGATCTTATCCGTGACAAACTTGCCGCTCTTGGCTTCAACGTCAAGGACACCAAGTCAGGCGTCGAATGGTCGCTCAAATAACTCTATTACTACCACTAGTAATCAGAATAGTCGCTTAGGCGGATAGAATAAATGAAGCCGATGTCAAATCAGGACATCGGCTTCATTTATTCTATATTTTCGAGTTGATGATTTTCAAGTGTACAGGGTTACCTTCCGTGGTCGGCGCGTATCAGTGAAATTAGGGCGGGGAGTGCCTCGGAGGTAGGGATATTCTTGGTTATAAGCTCCTTCCCGCGATAAATGCTTACGCGTCCGGGGCCGGCCCCAACATACCCGTAGTCGGCGTCAGCCATCTCTCCGGGCCCATTGACGATACAACCCATTACCCCGATTTTTAGACCTTCGATACCGAGACCGGCCAACGCCTCCTTAACTTCGGCAAGCGTAGTCTGCAGATCGAAAAGCGTGCGGCCGCAACCGGGGCAGGCGATATATTCAGTTTTATAGAACTTCATGCGGGCAGCCTGCAGAATATCAGCAGCCAACCTGTCGAGCGTTTCCCGGTCGAAATTGCTCGACTCAACACGGATATCATGGCCGTAACCGCTCAGCAACAGCGCTCCGAAATCGGCTCCCGAGCACACGCGCAGCTCATCTATATCCGTCACGTCATCGTAATGAATCACGAGTCTGACGGGATGTTTCCCACCATCAGCCACGTAATGGTCAATGTCGGCTGCAAGTTCGCCGAGACGCACGGCATCCACAAGCGTGAACTCAATTGGAGAAAGTGATAAGTCAGCATAATCGCGTGTGCGGCCCTCAACAATCTTCTCCGGTTCTGCAACTTCAGGAGCCTCGGCACGGCGTCCGACATGTTCGCGGAGCAGGCAGGCGACGGGAATCTCATTTTCAGGCGGCTCGCTCAGAGAGACGCGGATCGTGTCGCCCAACCCTTCATGAAGCAGCGCCCCGATTCCCACAGCGCTCTTTATGCGGCCATCTTCAGCATTTCCAGCCTCGGTGACACCTAAATGGAGTGGGAAATTCATCCCTTCCTTCTCCATCTCGGCCGCTAAAAGTCGCACCGTCTCAACCATCACGACAGTATTTGAAGCCTTGATGGAGATTACGATATCATTGAAATCCTCGTCGCGCGCGATACGGAGATATTCCATCACCGACTCCACCATACCGGCCGGCGTGTCGCCATAGCGGCTCATGATACGGTCGGAGAGCGACCCATGGTTCACACCGAGCCTCACCGCCGTGCCATGCTCACGGCACAACTGCAGGAATGGCACGAAATTACGGCGTATGCGCTCGATCTCCTGCGCATACTCATCATCAGTAAATTCAAGTTTTACGAACGTGCGGGCCGCATCCACGAAATTTCCCGGATTGATTCGCACCTTATCGGCAGTGCGGGCAGCCTCGAACGCCGCCTTCGGATTGAAATGCACGTCGGCCGACAGCGGCACGTCGCAACCCATCTCGCGCAGCGCCCTTTTGATAGGCTCGAGATTAGACGCTTCCTTCACGCCCTGCGTAGTCAGGCGCACGAGTTCGCCCCCCACTTCAGCTATCCGGCGCGCCTGCGCCGCCGACCCTTCCGTGTCGAGAGTCGACGTATTCGTCATCGATTGCACGAGAACGGGATTTTTACCGCCGATCACGGCATTTCCTACACGCACCGGGCGACTCTTGCGTCGCTCGTAATTATATCTGAACATGATGTGTTTGTTAGCTGAATTAATTGATTTGATAATTTCCTCCTCACCGCCATCAGCGGCTCAGACTGCACCATTGAGCCGGCGCTCATATGAGCATCATAATGTAGACTCCTGCGAATCCGACCGCATAGCCCGCGATCACCTGCGCCACCGTGTGGCGCCCGAGCCATACACGCGCGCTCCCGAGCAATCCGGCCGTTATAATCGTGGCTATCAGCCACCCGTCAAGCCCCGGCACCGTGAACTGATTGATAAGCATATAGACCTGCAACGCGATGATGCCTGCAACGCCTGCTGCATGCACCGAGATCTTCCACCATCGGTTGACGATCACCTCAACAATGCCGGCTGCCGCTCCGCCGAGGAAGAACATCACGAACCATTGGGGCGCCCCGCGGAAGCCCATGAACAATGCCGTGCCCATAAGCCCGAGGATGCAGATCACGTAGGGCAGAAAGCGCTCCTTCTGATTGTTAAGCCCGATATCCTTTACGATTCCCATCTTCTTAAGCATCAGCCCGAAAAGGATAGGAATCACCGTGTTGATCAGCGCCACTATGACGATGAAGAGAAAACGCGTCTTGAAACTCGTGAAGATCAGTTCGGAATAGCCGAAAGCGAAAAGCGTGGCATACACCGGCATCAGCACCGGCACGAGAATCCACGAGATGAGATGCGCGCTCCAGTTGAGGGCTGATTCAAACTCCGTCGGAGGCAGGTCAGGGACCTTCTCCTCCGCGGGGGGTGCCTGACAGGTTTCCTCCGCCGTTATCTCATCTGCCGGTGCATTATCGGCCGTATCGGCAGCGGAGGATGTGTCGACTTCAGGCCCTTCGGGGCGTTCGGAGGCCGGCATGTAAGCGCTGTCGTCGATAGAGGATTTGGGATAATATGATGAAGTGTCGAGTTTCATAGATGAATGCGTTTTGCTATATCATTGTGCGGGTCGGCGCTCACTTAGTCCGGCTCATTTCTTCCGGCCACGGATCACGCCTGAGAATTCGCGCGGCACGGGCGACTGGAAGTGCATGTCTTTCTTCGTGATCGGATGCGCGAACCTGAGGGTCTGCGCATGCAGCGCCAGACGGTGGATAGGGCTCGTCTGAGCCCCATATTTCTTATCGCCGGCAATGGGGTGACCCATATCGGCGGCATGCACGCGGATCTGATTCTTACGCCCCGTGTCGAGCGAGAAATGGGCGAGCGTATACCCGTTGCCGCGTCCGATTACGTCATAGTGAGTCACCGCGATTCGGCCTTCACCCGGCACGTCGGTGGAGTAGACCACATACTGCGAGTTCTCCGTCAGTCGACTTTTCACGAACCCCTTGTCCTGCTCAAGGTAGCCCTCGAGCAGCGCCACGTAGAGACGTTCGAGGATGATATTGTTCCAGTTGTGGCGCAAAACGTCGTGTGCGCGTTCCGACTTGGCGAACATCATGAGGCCCGTCGTGTGGCGGTCAAGACGATGTACGACCCATAGCTTGTTGCGCGGGTCGACTCTCTTCACGTATTCGCGCATGATATCGTAGGCATTCTCCTCCTTCTTCTTGCTTGCCGTGCCGACGGAGAGCATGCCGTAGCCCTTGTTGATCACCATCACGTCGTCATCTTCATAGATGAGATCGATGCGCGGATGATGAAACACGGGGAATGGGCGCGAGAGATTGAGCGCGACCTCGGCTCCCGGCATCACCGGAGCATCGAAGGCAGTCGCCACGCTGCCGTTGACCATCATGTGGCCATAACGCAACCATTTCTTGATATCGTTGCGCTTGGCATCGGGCATTGACTCGATGATGAATTCCATCAGTGCGCGGTCGGTCTCCTCTCGGTTTACGAAAGTGAGTATGCGGTCTTCCCTTATCGGGCGTCTCTGATTATTTCTGTTCATGTGATAAATATTACACGGAGCGGTGCCCTGCGGTTGGCTCCGGGACTACCTGCATAAGGGCCTCCCGCGGAATGAAGCGTCCGCTCCTAAGTATAGAACACCGTTGCGGCTGTTCTGTTTTAAAATCCGGCACTCCCGGTCTTATTTTTATGGCGGAGGTGCGCGGGCCGGGAATGCGCGTGGCTCAGGTAGCCGTCAGTTCAGCGCGCACGAAAGTCGGAGTGTCCGACACATCGCGCAGGAGCGCGTGGCCGAACCTGCATTCCAGGCAGCGCGAGCGGTCGCAATATTCTTTCCTCAGTTGCAGCAGTGCCTGCGAATCGGTGGCCGATTTTGAGTCAATTCCGGCGTTGCGCCACTGACGGATGTATGTATTGTTCTCCGGTTCGATCTCATTCCAGAAGTCGAGCCCGCGTTCGGCCATCTCCGGGTCGCCGTGTGAGGCGCCGTAGGCATAAAGCATCGGGGCTACGAAATTGATTATGAGAAGATCTACGTTGGCTTCCGAAAGCACGGCCGGCAGTCGTGGCGAAGGGCGGTCGAAGTCGAGATGCTCGCCCCAGTAGCCCGATAGAGTGAAGTCGAATAGGGCGGGTGCGCTTTCATAGTCGCAGTCGCGGTCGAGAATGCGCGCGAGCATGCTGAATCCACCGGCGAGCGACTGTGCGAGCAATGCGATGCGGCGCGTAGGAAAATTCTGAGGGCGCGTGCGCGTGAACTTCCAGATGTCGCTGCGCATGGGGCGCAAGCCGTATTTGCGTGCGAGGAAGAAATATTCGCGGCAGAGGCGCTGGTAATACTCGTCGAAAATATGTTGCGAGGTGTCGAGCATGCCGGCCTGGCCAAAGAGAAGCGCCTCGAGCTGGAAGATATCGTCGGAGTGCTTGGCCAGGATGGAGAGCGGGAGCGACCGCGCAAGCATCTCGAGCGGCAGAGAGTTGAGAGAGAATCCGAGAGCGCGGGCGAACGAGACGAAGCAGGCATGCTGCCAGTCGCCCTGCGAGTGCTCTACCTCATCGAGGATTCTGGAGGCCTTCTGCTGCATGCGTTCCACGTTGAGTGTGTCGAGCCAGTCGGTCACGGTGAGCGGGTGCAGCAAATTGAGATAGGGTTCGCACTTTACGGCCGCGATTTTTTCGGCCAGGTGGGCATAGAGCCTTATGAAGGGGTCGGGAATCTGATATGCAAGCTGGGTGATGTTGCCACCCTCCCTGTCGGGAATGCGCCGGTCGGAAATCGCCACGAAATGTAGAATCACCGAGTCGTAGGCCGGATCTTTATCGTGGCCGTGGGCAAACCAGTCGGATGCCTTCACATGCACCTCTACATTGCCGGCCCAGTCCTGGTCGTCGATCGTTATGCGCGCCCCGGAGAAGTCGGGCCCGGAATCGCGGTTGAGCACCCCCGGATTCACCACCCGGAGCCTCTGGCCGTCCACGGTCTTCAGCCGCGGTGGCAGCAGCCGGTACTTCCACAAATACTGATATAGCATCTCCATCTGCAGGCGTATTTTTTGGGGTCGCCCGGGCAGGCGTGAGCGCAGTTACACTTCGGCGCTCCGATCCCGGGTGGCTAGATAACGCAAAAATACAAAAATTCCCCGACCCTTACTAATAATTCAAAAAGTATTATATTTCTAAATGTTAAAAGTTCTTAAATTAAGCCCTAAATGTTACTAATTATCTTCATAATAGCAAAAAATTAGTAACTTTGCAACGTGTTTTTCATAGTATTAAATTAAGATTAAGGTTTCGGTCTATCTCTTTGAGAAAAGAGGTAGACTTTTTTTATTAGGAAAAGTTATGACAATGATGATACCTGAAGAATTCTACAAAGCCTCCCTCGATGTGACGGGCGATGCAGCCGACGCCTTCCGCGCGGCCATGGAGTGTGAGCCGGCCGTAAGCGTTCGGCTCAATCGCCGTAAGCTCGACAGCCCGGACGCGCTCGGTTATGGCCCGCTTGAGCGGGTGGCCTGGTGCCGCGACGGTTATTATCTTCCCGACCGCCCGAAATTCACGCTCAATCCGCTCCTTCACGCCGGAGCATTCTACGTGCAGGATGCCTCGTCGATGATCCATCAGACGCTCGTGGAGACGCTCGTGGAGCGCGGGCTGCTACACGACCGTCCGCTCGTGCTCGATCTCTGCGCCGCCCCCGGCGGAAAGACCACCGCTATGATCAACGCCTTGCCCGACGGCGCTTTTGTAGTTGCCAACGAGGTGATGCCACAGCGGGTGAAGATTCTGGCAGAGAATCTTCAGAAATGGGGCTATCCCGATATCCTTGTCACCGGCTCGCGTAGTTCCGACTTCGCTGCGCTCGGCGCTATGTTCGACCTTATCGCAGTCGATGCTCCATGCTCGGGAGAGGGGATGATGCGTAAGGATGAGGAGGCCCGCGCGCAATGGAGCCCGAGGCTCGTGGAGCAATGTGCATCCCTCCAGCGGGAGATCCTTGCAGATGCCGTGGAGGCGCTGCGCCCGGGAGGCGTGCTGATATATTCCACCTGCACTTTCAACCGCCGTGAGAATGAGGATAACGTCAGATGGCTCGTGGATGAATTCGGCCTCGAACCGCTTGATCACGGACTGCCGGAAGGTAGCGGCCCGGCTCCGCAAGTGGAAGGTCCGGTGCCGGCCCTTAGGTTTATGCCCCATCTCACCCGTGGCGAAGGACTTTTTGTGGCCATGTTGTGTAAGCCGGGTGACGTTCCGGCCGCTCCCCGCGCCAAGGCGCGCGACACGCTCCGACGCAAACTGCGGGTAGTGCTCGACGGTATCCAGCGCTCTACTATGAAGGGCAATACCGAATTACCGGCCTCAACCCTATGTCTTGCCTCAGATTATGACCACTCATTGTTCCCCGAGGTCGAACTCGACCTTGACACGGCCCTGCGCTATCTCCGCCATGAGGCCATAACGCTTCCGCCCGAGGCTCCCCGCGGATATGTCGTCGTCACCTACAAGGGGCATCCCCTGGGCCTCGTGAAGAATATCGGCAACCGGGCCAACAACCTCTATCCCGCCCACTGGAGAATCCGAAATCTGTGAAGTATTGGTAGGTCGCGCTGTCGATATGTGGGGCTATTATTTGCCTATTAACATAATTATTGGTAAATTTGCATACTAATCCCGTGAAAGCTGATTAAAGCAATAATATATGACGAGTGAACCAACGCAGTCGGTGGCTCCGGCCCTTTATCTGATACCCGTGGAAATAGGCGATGGCCCGAGCGATATGTCGTTGCCTGCAGGCAATCAGAGAATAGTGTCCGAGATACGCACATTTATCGTGGAGAACGTGCGCACTGCGCGCCGCTTCCTGCGAAAATGGGACAGCTCGTTTCCAATCGACGATTGCGAGTTTTTCGAGCTCAACGGTCATACATCTCCTGAGGAAGTCAGCGGGTTCCTCACTCCTCTGCGTCAGGAGCGCCCTGTCGGAGTAATGAGCGAGGCGGGATGTCCGGCCGTGGCCGACCCGGGTGCCGATGTCGTGGCTATCGCTCAGCGCGAGGGTCTGAAGGTAGTGCCGCTCGTCGGCCCCTCGAGCATCCTTATGTCGCTTATGGCCTCCGGGTTCAACGGCCAGGGCTTCGCTTTCAACGGATATCTCCCAATCAAAGATGATCAGCGCGCGCATGCGCTCAAGGAGCTCGAGGCGAGGTGCGCACGCCTTAATCAGACTCAGATATTTATCGAGACGCCCTACCGCAATAACCGAATGATCTCATTCCTTGCCGAACATCTGCGCCCTGACACTCTGCTCTGCGTCGCTTCCGACATCTCTTCTCCGGGGAAAGAGACAATCGTGACCCGACCCGCCTCGCAATGGCGTAATAATAATAAAGACTTTGACAAGCGCCCCGCAATCTTCCTGATTCATTGTCAGAATATTGCAGATCCCGCTAAGCGCCACGACAATCACTGCCGGAAACGACGCTGATACCATTTACTGAAATGCCTAAAATCAAGTATAATCATCCGCGACTCCCCTTCGGTGACTGGGATTCCTCCGAGCCGGAGGCCTCTCGCCCTGTGCCGACCGACCTGCGCATCAGGCCGCATCATTCCGAATTTGCTCTCCGGGCCGATGAGGATGAGGCCGGTGAGAGCCCGGTGAAGCTCAATTATATATCATTCGCCTCAGGCTCCAGCGGCAACAGTTGCTATGTAGGCACCGAAAAGGAGGGTATCATCATCGATGCCGGTATTCGCTCGGATGAGATAGAGGAGACCCTCCGCAAGCATGGCGTCCAGATGAAGAATGTGCGCGGGCTCCTCCTCACTCACGACCACAGCGACCACGTGCGATATTCTTATAATCTTCTGCGCAACAACCGTCATATGTCGCTTTTCTGCACGCCGCGTGTGCTCAACGGCCTTCTTAGGCGTCACAGCATCTCCAAGCGCATCAAGGAATATCACACCCCGATTTTCAAGGAAATTCCCTTTAAGGTGGCAGGAATGGAGATAACGGCATTCGAAGTGCCCCACGATGGTTCCGACAATATGGGATTTTCTGTGGAGTATGGGCCCCACCGGTTTGTGCTGGCCACTGACATCGGTTCGGTCACGGAGCGTGCCCGCTATTATATGAGCCGCGCCAACTACCTCGTGATTGAGGCCAACTACGACTCCGACATGTTGCGGCTCGGCCGCTATCCGGAGTATCTGAAAGCCCGCATCCGTGCTGCCAACGGTCATCTCGACAACCGTGACACGGCCGCATTCCTCAAGGAAATAGTCAACGACCAACTGAAATATATCTTCCTCTGCCATCTGAGCAAGGATAACAACACGCCGGCCAAGGCCCTCTCGGCCGTCAGGGAGTCTCTGCAGGAGCGCGGCCTCCGCATCGGCCATGCGGAGGAAACGCTGAGCGACCGCAAGTGTGATGTGCAACTGATGGCGTTGCCGAGGTTTGATCCGACTCGCTGGTTCGTTTTTCGTAAATAAGTAGTTAGTGAAGCTAATCTGGTTTAAGGATAGATGAAACTGTATAATTTGTCGATGGATTCGGTGCAGAGGCAGGCAGTCCGGAAGGTCGTCTGCATAGCGGGCGGATCGCTGATGCTGGCCGCTGTCCTCATTGCGTGCAATAAGGCGGGGAATAGCGGCATTCCTGCCGCGGATACGGCTTCCGAGATTCAGCCGGAGGATTTCCATGCCGACAACGACATCGCGATGACCGTGCGCAGCATCGTCGATGCCCTCAGGGTAGGGGAGCCGCTCGATACTCTCGACTATAATTTCAACGGCGTACTGACCGACGGGATCGGGCGCCCGCTCTATACCACGATGCAGGGGCGCCCCGGCACGTGGGATATCGACGTGCTTTCGCCCGATATGATTGTGATCCGCAACGAGGATATAGGCGATCTCCTGCCCGACGATCTTGAGAACTATCTGATGGAAAGCCTCGAGCTCACCGCAGCCGATCTTATAGATTCGCTCGAATATCACGGCCCTGAAGGAGCCGAGACCTCCGTATATGACTTTGACGGAGGCTTCCTGCGGATTGATACTCGCACCGAAGCCACAGCCTCCGGTCTCGAAGGGGCGCTTGTGCGCATCTCCGCCACGCGCGACCTCCCCTCTCCCCGCCAAAAATAATTAAGGTTCCCTCCACAAAAAATCACGCCTGAGCGCTCGGACGCTCAGGCGTGATTATATTAGTGCGGGGCGTTGTTGCCCCGGAAGAATCAGATTTCTACCTCGGCTGCCTCTTTCTCGCTCTCGGCAAGCTGAGCAGCGGCAGTGGGAGCGTCGGTATCAGCCGTTGCCGCCTCAAGCTTCTTCATGATCGAGAAGATGAAGAGAGCCGATACAAGACAGATGGCCATGAGGATGATCCAGAGAAGATAGACCGGAATCTTACCCCAGAGAAGCATGGGAATCGACACAAGATAATTACCGATGGCGGTTGCGGCAAACCAGCCGCCCATCATCGAGCCCTTCAGCTTCGGAGGAGCCACCTTCGATACGAATGAGATACCCATCGGAGACAACAGCAGTTCGGCGAACGTAAGCAGCAGGTACGTGCCGATAAGCCAGTTGGGCGATACACTGCCGGACGTGCCGGCGAGTGAGAACGAACCGATCATCATCACGCCGTAGGCTACGGCTGCCATCACCATTCCATAGCCGATCTTGCGCGGAGCCGACGGCTCCTTCTTGCGGTTGGCAAGCCAGCCGAAGATCGCCAGCGACACCGGAGTGAGCGCAACCACGAAGAATGGGTTGAACTGCTGATACTGCTGAGGCTGAATGCCGGCAACCGGATCGGGAGTGTTCGAATAGAAATAATAAAGTGCGAACGCCACCATCACAATCAGCGCTCCGCTAACAAGGCGACCTTTCCCGGATTTCGACTGGAAGAGATTGAACAGCGCATACACGCCGATCGCAATCGAAAGAAGAGCCCATACGTTGAAGCCGATACGCGTCCAGCCGGCAGCGTCGGGAGAGGTGCAGCTCTTCGCAAACTCAGTAAGCGTGGCGCCGTTCTGATGGAACACCATCCAGAAGAAAATCACCACAGCAAACACCAGCAGAAGCGCAACGACGCGAGCCTTCGTCTGGGCAGCTGAAAGTTCCGGACCGGCCACCGCTGCAGGAGCATTCTTATCACCCTTCTTCGTGTCGGTGATGATGTGCGCGTAGGTCTTGCGGCCAAGAGTGTAGATGAGGAAACTGAGGATAAGCGAGCCGCATGCCACCGCGAAAGCATAGCTGTAGCCGCGCGAGAGCACGGTGATATAATTGTCGGCCCAGGCCGCCACGTCACCGCTCACAGTCATGCCGGCGGCAGCCGCTGCCTTTATGACTTCCGACGCATTTCCCGCCCCGTCGAGCAGTGAGTTGCAGAGGGCCGGAAGATCGGCGCTATAGGCCAGACCGTCGGCATGAAGAGCCATATTGGTCATAGCTGTCGCGGCCATAGGCGCGAACATCGAGCCGATATTGATCGCCATATAGAAGAGTGAGAACGCCGCATCGCGCTGCCCCGCGAACCGCGGGTCATTGTAAAGGTCCCCTACCATCACCTGGAGGTTACCCTTGAAAAGGCCCGTACCGATGGAGATGAGCAGCAGCGCCACGCAGAGAATCACGAGCGAGCTCGTCGAACGGATCCCTGTCGGAATCGACATCACGGCGTAGCCGGCGAACATCACGAAGATACCCGTGATCACGCACTTCGAGAAGCTCCACTTGTCGGCAACGAGACCGCCCAGAAGAGGCATGAAGTAGACCATCGCCAGGAACACAGCATAGATCTGGCCCGACACCGTGGCGTCAAAGCCGAACTTCGCCTGCAGGAAGAGCAGGAAGATAGCCAGCATCGTATAGTAGCCGAAGCGTTCGCCGGTATTGGCGAGCGCCAGCACGTAGAGGCCGGCAGGTTGATTTTTAAACATGATTCTATAGGTTTGGTTAGTTATTGGGTTACGAATTCAGTCGTCTCCGGAGCCCCGGCCTACTTGCCGTCGAGCATCTTGAAGGCGCGGGCATAGTCATTGATCTGCTTCACCATCGCCACCAGACCGTTCGAACGCGTCGGCGACAGATGCTCCTTAAGCCCGATCTTGTCGATGAAGTAGAGGTCGGCATTGAGAATCTCGTCGGGTGTGCGGTCGTTGAGCACGCGCATCAGCAGCGCCACGATGCCCTTCACGATCAGCGCGTCGGAGTCGGCCTTGAAGTCGATCCTGTCGCTCTCTCCCCGCTTCGCATCAATCCACACGCGGCTCTGGCACCCCTCGATGAGATTCTGCGGAGTCTTCTCGCTCTCCGGATATTCGGGCAGCGTATTGCCCAGATCAATGATGTAGGCATAGCGGTCCATCCAGTCGGTCAGACCCTCGAACTCCTCTATGATTTCATCTTGAGTTTCATTAACTGTAGCCATAAACTTTATTCCATTTCAAATTTCTACAAATATAGTTGATTTTCGCTTAACTGACAAATTCCTGCGCTCAATCATGCGGGTCGGCTCACGAGGCTCCTCGGGTTGAGCGATAAAAAACGTTAAAAATGCAGTTTGCATCGCTTAAAACGAAAATAATGGTTTGGCTAAATGAAAAAAATCTGCTAATTTTGCATCTGTAAAGCCGGAGACAATGATAATGGACTCTTCCAAGAGAGTTCGTTATTTTTTTACGCCTCCGCATCCGGAGCCTCCCCGCTCCGAAGGAAATCAAAATAAGGAAAATATTAAAAAAGAAATACTGTCAGAACCATGGCAACTTACTTAACGAAAGAAGGCTACGACCGCAAGATGGAAGAGCTGGCAGCCCTCGAGGCACAGCGCCCTCTCGTGAAGCAGGCGATCGCTGAGGCGCGCGATAAAGGCGACCTCTCGGAAAATGCCGAGTATGACGCTGCCAAAGAGGCGCAGGGCATGCTCGAAATGAAAATCGCCAAGCTTAAGGAGCTCGTGGCTTCAGCCCGAATTATCGATGAGAGTCAGCTTAACACCGATGAAGTGCAGCTGCTAAACAAGGTCACGATGAAAAACATCGCCAACGGAATGCAGATGTCCTATACGATAGTGACCGAAAGCGAAGCTAATCTCAAGGAGATGAAGATCTCCAGCACTACGCCTATCGCAAAGGCCCTTATGGGTCACAAGGTGGGTGACGTGGTGAAGGTCCAGGTGCCTGCGGGCATCCTCGACTTCGAGATCGTGAAAATTGAAATCTGATAGCCGGGGCCTCCGAAGAGACCCGGCAATGATTTATCAACCGGCGCCTCTGTGCGCCGTTTTTTTCAGCTGCTGCGCGGATCGGCCGTGCAACTTGCGATAACATAAAATCATTTACCGACCATGACTATTTTCTCACGTATCATTGCAGGGGAAATCCCCTCTTTCAAGGTTGCGGAAGATGATAAATTCTTCGCGTTCCTCGATATAAATCCGGTCAACTGGGGCCACACTCTCGTGGTGCCCAAGAAAGAGACCGACTACATCTTCGATCTCCCCGATGCTGACCTCGCCGACATGATGGTCTTCGCCAAGAAGGTGGCACGCGCTCTCAAAGCCGCTGTGCCTTGCCGTAAGGTCGGAGTTACCGTTATCGGTCTCGAGGTGCCCCATGCCCATATTCATCTCGTGCCTATGCAGGAAGAGGGGGATATGAATTTTAACTGCAAGCTTTCTGATCCCGACCCCGTCAGGATGGCGGAGACGGCTCAGAAAATTTCAGAAGCCTTCAAGGCAGAAGCATAAGGCGAGGGGAGTCATAATCTCTGAATACCATGTTGTGCGGACAATCCTGATTGGAAATCAATCAGATTGTCCGCTTTTTTTATGGGAGTTTGCTCCGTTTTTTTGTTATAAGTTATAAAGGGGTATGCCGCGCTCTGCGGGTGCGTCCGTCATGCTCCTCAATTATCTTAAGATTATGGAAAACTTTACATTCTGCACTCCTACCGAGTTCATCTTCGGCCGGGACACTCAGCGCCACGTCGGGCTTGCGCTCAGCAGCCGCGGCGCCTCAAAAGTAATGATCGTATATGGTTCCGAGCGCGTGCGCGAGTCGGGCCTCCTCAAGGAAATAGAAGACTCGATCTCGGCCACCGGAATCCCATTCGTGGAATTCGGCGGCATTCAGCCGAATCCAACGGCCGAGTCGGTGAGACGGGGCATTGAGCTGGCGCTCAAGGAAAATGTCAACTTCATTCTCGCCGTGGGCGGCGGATCGCCTATCGATGCGGCAAAGGGAATTGCCTTAGGGGCTGTCTACCCCGGCGACTTCTGGGATTTCTATTGCGGAAAGGAGACACCCCGCTTCGCTCTTCCGGTCGGAGTGGTGCTCACGATTCCTGCCGCCGGGTCGGAAGGCAGCGGCAACTCGGTGATCACTAACGAGGAGACACATCAGAAAATATCCGTGCGCTATCCCGGACTGTTGCGGCCCCGCTTCGCAATTATGAATCCGGAGCTCACGATGTCGCTCCCCTGGAACCAGACGGCCTATGGAATTGTCGATATGATGGCTCACATCTACGAGCGATATTTCTCAAACACATCAGGGACGCAGCTCGTCGACTCCTATTCGGAGGCAATCCTTCGGGATGTGATGGATCAGGCGCTGTCGCTCCGGATGGATCCCGACAACTATGACGCCCGCGCTGACGTGATGTGGGCCGGAACGCTCGCCCACAACGGACTCTGCGGCGTGGGAAAGGCCGAAGACTGGTCGTCGCATCGCCTCGAGCACGAGGTGTCAGCCTTCTATGGCGTGGCTCACGGTGCAGGACTTGCCGTGATCATTCCGGCCTGGATGCAGTTCTGCGCAAGCCGCAACCCCGACAAGCTCTGGAGATTCGCCATCAATGTCATGTCGGTCAATCCTGCCGGCAAAGACACTGATGAGATCATTCAGGAGGGCATCATCACCCTAAAGGAATTCTATCACGACCTCGGCCTGACCACCAACCTGCGCACGCTTATCGGGGGCGAACCCGATATCGAGAAGATGGTGCGCTCTCTCGAACGGAATATGGGCAAGACGCTCGGCGCGTACGTGCCGCTCTCGATGGACGACTGTGCCGAAATCTACCGTATGGCCTGCGAGGGATAAGGCCGCTGATATCCACTGTTAAACAAAGCCATATCTATGAAAAAGCACGATAACGGGAGCCATGACTCCCTGAAGAACTTTGTAAAGATTTATGAGGAGAGTTTTGCGGAAAACTGGGATCTTCCGGCACTTACCGACTATGTGAGCGGACGCACGCTGACTTATGCCGACGTGGCAACATCGGTGGCGAAGCTGCATCTGCTGTTCGTCACCGCCGGAATCCGTCGAGGCACTAAGATCGCTCTCTGCGGTAAGGATTCCATCAACTGGGTGCTCGTCTACATGGCGGCCGTCACGTATGGCGCGGTGATCGTGCCTATTCTTGCTGAGTTTAATCCCGTGGATGTCGCCCATATCGTCAACCACTCCGAGGCCGAACTCTTTTTCGTGAGCCAGAGCATCTGGGAGCATATCGACCCGGAGGCACTGCTCAATATAAAGGGAATAGTTAATATTGATAATATGGAGGCGGAATATGAGCAGCCCGGCTCGGAATTCCTGCGTAACCGCCGTCTGCTGTCACGCCGCTTCAAGCGTGCATTTCCCGACGGCTATGGTCCGGAGAACGTGAGCTATATGCCGCGTGATAACGACGATGTGGTGGAAATCAACTACACGTCGGGCACAACAGGTTTTTCCAAGGGCGTTATGCTTACTGGCCGTAATCTGGCCGGTAACGTCTGCTTCGGAATGGACACGATGCTCCATTTCCGCAGTTCGCGGGCGCTGGCATTCCTGCCGCTGGCGCACGCCTACGGATGTGCGTTCGATATGCTCACGCCCCTCGCAGTGGGTAGCCATATCACGCTGCTCGGCAAGACCCCCTCGCCGCGTATCCTAATAAAGGCGCTTGCCGATGTGCGCCCGCATCTGGTCATCACCGTGCCCCTGATTCTTGAGAAAATATATAAGAATCAGATTCTGCCGATGATATCGAAGGGAACTATGCGCTGGACTCTGGCCGTGCCGTTCCTCGATTCGCTGATATATTCAAAAATCAGGAAACGCCTGATTGATGTGTTCGGCGGCGACTTCGAGGAGGTTATTGTAGGGGGCGCTCCGCTCAACCATGAGGTGGAGGAATTCTTGCATAAGATAAAGTTCCCCTTCACGGTGGGCTACGGCATGACGGAGTGCGGCCCGCTTATCAGCTACACTCCCTGGCAGGAATTCATCCCCGGCAGTTCGGGCCGAACGCTCCCCGGCATGGAATCGAAGATTCTTTCTCCCGATCCGGAGAATATCCCCGGTGAGATCTGCGTGCGCGGCACGAACGTGATGAAGGGCTATTATAAGAATCCCGAGGCCACGGAGGCGGTGCTTGATAAGGATGGCTGGCTCCATACCGGAGATATGGGCACGCGTACTTCCGACGGCACGCTTTTCCTTCGCGGCCGATCAAAGACGATGATTCTCTCGGCGTCGGGACAGAACATCTATCCCGAGGAGATTGAGGCCAAACTGAACAACATGCCCTTCGTGGCGGAGAGCCTCGTGGTGGAGCGCGACGGCAAGCTCGCCGCCCTCGTCTATCCCGATTTTGATGCGCTCGATAAACTTGGAGTCGCTTCCAAGGACCTTGATTCGACTATGGAGAATATACGCGTCGAACTCAATAAGATCGTGGCGCCTTACGAGCGGATTGCGAAGATCATCGTGACTCCTTCAGAATTTGAGAAGACTCCGAAGCGTTCGATCAAGCGTTTCCTCTACACTCATTGAGGCCGCACGGGTGTAATGTAAAACATGCGGGGCCGGAACGATCTGTGTGCGTTCCGGCCCCGCATTATGTGTAGAGGGAGCAGATGGCGATTCCTTACTTGATAAGGAAGTGGTCGCCTGTTGATTTTACAATATTTTCGTAGTAGGTCTTGTCGTAGCCGGGGAATTCGGGATAGGCCGGGATTCCTTCCGGAGTGCGCAGGAAGTTACCCTGCTCATCGGTCTTCTTACGGTTGCCGTCCATGAACTTCACGAAAAGGTAGCCGGCAAGGTCGCGGTATGCGTCGGTGGCATTCTTAGCCACGGCGGCTGCCTCAGCGTTCACGGCTGCAGTGTAAGCCTCTTTCTGATTGTTATTCACGAGTTCGGTAAGGATCTGCTCCGTAGCCGGGCGCGACTCCCGGAAGGCCTTCTCGAGAGATCCCTGCACCTTGCGGATGTCGGGAATCATCTGATCGTAGCGGTTATATGCTTGATTGGCCACGATATTGTTTACCCAGAAGTTGGCGTCGAGCGAGAGGGTATTGATGTCGCCGGGCCCGAGTTCGGCGGGCACTTCGGTCACTCCGCAGTAGATAGGCATGTAGACTGAGGTATTCGTGTCGTCGGTACCGAACCAGAGGACGCCGCCCACGGGGTCGGGGAGCCAGTCGCGGCTCTGGCTCACGTAGCTCCAGCCGGTCTGCTGAGTGGCGATTGCGCGTTCCATGCAGTATTTCTTGCCGTCGACCTCATACTCCATCGGACGCCAGCGGTAAGGCACATGGTAGGGGCCGGCGCCGACGTCAGACGTCATCTCAAAGGGCGTCCCCTCGAAATGATCGCGCATCGCATCCTGAAGTTCGGCCAGCGACACCTTGCGGTCGGGCACGATATAGAGCGGCATGGGCTCGTCGCTCTTTCCGGCGCACCAGTCGTAATACTTATCGGCCTCCTTATTGAAGCGGCGGAAGTAGCTCCACACGCGGGCATCGCAGCCGCGGCGTGTTGCGGCATCATGCTCGGCGTAAGCATCGGCAAAGGAGAAATCCTCATCCTTGCCCTGATAGTAGCCGCGCTTGCGCGCGAATGAAATTACATCCTTGGAATGGCGCACGTTCTCCTTGTCTTTCCAGTCGACCTTGCGGATGCGAGGCTCGTTGGCATGGCCTGTGATGGCATTGTCGGGGATGCGCACCGCAACCCACACGGCCCCCTTCTCGGCCCCCTTGCCGATCATTTCCATCACCCACACTTCGTTCTTATCGGCGATGGTGAACGACTCGCCTTCAGAGGCATAGCCATGCTTCTCCACGAGATCGGCCATGATGTCGATGGCCTCGCGTGCATTCCTGGCGCGCTCAAGCGTGATGTAAATCAGCGAACCGTAATCAATCTTGGCCTGGCCGGTGGTATCGGCAAGTTCCTCTCGGCCTCCCCATGTCGACTCGCCGATCACGAGCTGATGCTCGTTCATATTGCCGATCACATTATATGTTTCCGGCGCCTCCGGAATTTCTCCCAGATATTTGTTGGTGTCCCATTCATAAACCTTGCGGGTCGCACCCTTCGGATGCTTGCCCGCCGGGCTATGGTGAAGCGAGCCGTAAAGATTATGAGAATCGGCGGAGTAGGTCATCATCACCGAGCCGTCGGCAGTCGCACCCTTGGCCGCTATCAGGTTGGTGCACGCATCAGCATTATGGTTGCCAAATGAGATGGCCAGTCCAAGTGTGGCCAATATAGTTGCGTATTGTTTCATTCTGACGTAAAGGTTGGTTAAAATCCAAAGAAAAAATATTGTCACGCCGGGAAGCCGGTTCTGACCGCTTCCCGACTGCAAATATAACCCAAATTTTCCCAATTCCCAAAAATCATATCCGAATTACCCCTGAAATACAACGTTACGAATCCGTGGCTCCCTAATCTTTATAAGGCTTTTTAACCTACGGCAAAAGAACTTTAATAACTCCAATAGGGTTATAATTCAAGAAGGGCAATAATTGCTCCCTCTATGGAGATTACCCGTAGAATTACTATGAAACCCAAGATTATGGAAATTACAGATATTAACGACAATTTAGAGCAGACTCAGACTGCAGGCGCAGCTGCTGGAAATAATGAAAACCGTGATGTGCTCACTGCGGATCCGTATGCCGCTTTTGAGGCATCTCACGCAATCCCCGAGGTTGCGGAGGATGCTCCCATTGTGACAGAAATTACCCCCGAGCTCTCGAATTTCGAGGATCTCGGAGTGGCGCCCAATCTTCTGAAGGCGATCAAGGAAATCGGGTTCGAACACCCGATGCCCATTCAGGAGATGGTGATTCCCCACCTGCTCAATAAGGAGGGCGACGTAGTGGGCCTCGCACAGACCGGTACAGGTAAGACTGCTGCGTTCGGTCTCCCGGTGCTCCAGCGTATCGACGTCACGCTCAATGCCCCCCAGGCTCTCATCATCGCCCCGACGCGCGAACTCTGTCTGCAGATAGCCGGCGACCTGGCAGACTTCTCCAAGTATATCGACGGCCTGAAGGTGCTCCCCGTATATGGCGGTTCGAGCATCGAAAGCCAGATACGTGCGCTTAAGAACGGAGTGCAGGTGATTGTCGCAACTCCGGGTCGTCTCATCGACCTTATCAAGCGCGGAGTCGTGAAACTCGAGCACGTGCACACCGTCATCCTCGACGAGGCCGACGAGATGCTCAATATGGGCTTCCTCGATGATATCAACCAGATTCTGTCGCATGTGCCCGACGACAGGAAGATGCTTATGTTCTCGGCTACCATGCCGAAGGAAATCGCCGGAATCGCCAAGCGCTTCATGCACGACCCGGTGGAATTTGTGGCCGGCAACCGCAATGAAGGTACGAAAAACGTGAAGCACATCTATTATATGGTAAAGGCCCACGATAAGTATCTTGCACTGAAGCGCGTGGTCGATAATTCTCCCAATATCTACGGAATAGTGTTCTGCCGCACCAAGAAGGAGACGCAGGAAGTGGCCGACAAACTTGTGGCCGACGGATATAACGCCGATTGTCTTCACGGTGACCTATCGCAGGCGCAGCGCGACCTGGCGATGAAGAAATTCCATGACCATGTGACGCAGCTTCTCGTCGCTACCGACGTCGCTGCCCGTGGACTTGACGTAAATGACCTTACCCACGTCATCAACTTCGGCCTGCCGGATGATGTCGCCGTCTATACTCACCGTTCAGGCCGTACGGGACGCGCCAACAAGACGGGTGTCTCCATCGCCATTATCCACGGTAAGGAAAAAGGAAAGATCCGTCAGATAGAGAAAATCATAGGCCGCGACTTTGAATACTGCAAGGTGCCTACTCCGGAACACATTATCGAAAAGCAGCTTTATAATCTGGCCGACCGTCTTGAGCGCGTGCAGGTCAACGAGGAGGAGATTGGTAAATATATAAGCGGTGTGCGCAAGAAACTCGAATGGCTCTCTGAGGAAGACCTCCTCAAACGCGTGCTTTCGCTGGAATTCAACCGTCTGCTTGCATACTACCAGAATATGCCTGATATCGACCTCAATGCCGAGACCGGCAAGGGGCGCGACCGCCGCGACCGCGACGGGGAGGGAGGCAAGCGATCACGTGGCGGTGAGAAGGGCCTCGAACGTCTGAAGCTTAATATCGGCAAGGGAGCCGGATTCTATCCCGGCAACCTGATGGATCTGCTCAACCGCAACGTGCCCGGCCGTAAGCCGGAGGTAGGACGTATTGATCTCACTCCCGACACGACCTACTTCGATGTGCGCAAGGAAGACGTGAAGCGCGTGCTTGATGCCCTGCGCCATGCAGACTTCTTCGGCGATAAGATCCGCGCCGAGAAGGCCGAGCCCAGGGAGGGTGGTCATGAGAAGGAGAGAAAGGATAAGAAGGCCTTCGCTGACTACGACCGTGCCATGGGAAAGAAGCCCGCAAAAGGCAAGAAGGAAAAGAAATCTACCGGCGGAAAGAAAAAGGCCAACGGAAATTTCGATAAGTTTATTAAAAAATAAATACGGCTCCGCCCGGTTGCCTCTTGCGGGAAGTAGTCGGACAGCCCGGATGCATAATTTCAGATATGAAAAGACTCAGGACTCTCTTTGCGAGTCTGGCGATACTGTCGGGATCTCTTGCGGCTCCGCTCGGAGCCGCGGAGCATCTCGACTCTGCCGCTAATATAACAGCCTCACAAGCTCTGGTAAAGATACCGGCCGCCACGCTCGATATGCTATCCACATCCATGCGCCTCGATATGCTCGAATATCTTAAGCACGACAGCATCTATGAGGTGCCTAACGTGCTTGAGGGATTGTCGAGGTTTAATCCTCCGGTGACCGATGATTACTTGCAGATTCAGGTCACGCCCGTGAGCCGCTTCTCAATCCGCATCCTTCCCGGGAAGAAAGAGCCGGTGGTTGCGACGGCCTATACCGTCGGTGACTCTCTCGAAGCTCCCGACACACAACTTCAGTTCTTTACCACCGACATGCAGGAGATAAAGCTCGACAAGGTGTTCAGGTTGCTTTCGACTTCCGATTTCCTTGACCTCCACGGGCTCAGCCGCCGCGAACGAAATGAGATTATCGAACTGGTGCCCTTTCCGATGGTGGAATATTCTTTCAGCCCCGACGGAACCGACCTCACGGCGCAGCTTACTTCAGGCGAATTTCTCGGCCGCGAGGTCAACGAACGCCTCCGCCCCTATCTGCGCCGGGTGCGCACGCTTCGCTGGGACGGTCATCAATACAAACTTGTAAAACTGGAAGATAAGAAAGAATGACGGCCTTCAGCCAGCTTCTTGTCAGTGGATATAGGCTATCAGCTCAAAAGTGAGATGGGCCACGACTGCAGCAACGAGGCCGCCGATAGTGTGGGCGCCGATAGCCTTGTGAGTCAGCTGGCGATAGCCAAGTGAGTCAAGCATGGCCGTGTGGGTGCTCAGGTAGCCGCTCCAGCACATGCCTATAGCGGTGAACACTGCGATCGCGTTGCCATCTATCCAGCCCTGAGAGATGAAATTGGGCACGAGTCCAAGGGCAGCCCCCACCGCACCGAGTGCCGTGATCGGGAAGGCTACCAGGTGAGGATCCTTGAATCCGAACAGCCACTCGAATACAAAATTAATCTTCCCGGCCAGAGAGGGGAGAAGGGCTACCCCCTCATAGGCATTTCCGGTGTATTGGCCCGTTTCAACTTGCGGCCCGAATGTCAGTATCATTACGAGAGTAGAGATAATCAGCACGCCGGGGATAATGGCGAGTCCGACATCGACGCCCGTGCGTCCGCCATCGAGCATCGAATTGAGCATACGCATGAATGCCGATGGCTTCTTTTTCTGATCATCGTCAGAAGCCGTTTCTTCCGAGTCGGCGCGAACGGCTTCCTCGGTGGCGAAATGGGGATACTGACGCAACACGAAATACTGCATTATCCGGGTCGAGACTATACACCCGCAGAATGCACCGAAGAATCCCACGAGCGGTTCCCAGTAAAAGCCCTGGCCGATCATAAACACAAGCACAAGAAGGCCCATGCCGAAAGCCGTGCCGAAATTTGTGAGTGATATATACTGGAACTTCTTGAAATATGAGCTGAACTTCTTATCGGCTGCCAGGGAGATAATGGCCGGATTGTCGCTCAGGAAGGTCATGACCGCACCAAGCGAGGCCACTCCCGGAAGATTGAAAAGCGGACGCATAAGCGGGCGCAGCAGCCGCTCAATGAGCGTGACGACTCCGAATTCGACGAAGAGCTTTCCGAGTGCGCCGGTGAGCACGCAGATCGCCATCAGATAGAACACCGTGTTGAGCAGTAGATCGTGGGCCGTATGCATCAGTGTGTTGAGCATATTGGCTGCCCCCATCTTCTGTCCGATGTAATAGAATAACCCGCACACGACAGCAAGGCATATCGCACCCGATAGGGCCGAAGACCGGGGGCGTGTTCTATCGGCTCCTTTTGTAATTTCAGACATAAACGCAGATGTGTATCAGATTCAAGGCTTGCGACGCCCCTTTCTGTGTGGAGAGCGCCGTTCAATGCAAAATTAATCTTTTATCGCGTTCTTACAAACATTTCTCATTTTTATTTTTTAATCTGCTCATTTAAGAATTTTTTTTTGTAAATTTGCACTTGGCTCTCGTCTGATTCAACAGGGCCTCGAGCGTTGAAGCGGTGCCGGTCTTTTCTGTCACGGCTCTCATTACCCCATGTCAGGGAAACTGCAGCTGCCTCACGTTAACCTACATAAAAGTTTTGATACCTTCTAAGTTTCCGACATGTCGATGGAAAGTAAAGTCATAGTAGATGGGCTCACATTCGTGCCCTACCTGACGCGCGAACGTATTCACGAGGAAGTTGTGCGCGTCGCATCTCAGCTCCGGGATGACCTCAAGGGCAAGAAGCCCCTTTTTCTCTGTGTGCTTAACGGAGCTTTCATTTTTGCCGCCGACCTCTTTCGAGAGGTAGGCATCGATGACGCGCGCATCAACTTCGTGAGATATTCAAGCTACGAAGGTACAAACTCCTCCGGCAAGATCAAGGAGCTGATGGGCCTCACTGAGGATATCGAAGGGGTAGATGTGGTCATCGTGGAGGATATCGTCGACACCGGCCTCACGGCATCAATGATGGTTGCCGACCTCAAGAAGCGGAATCCCAACTCCGTGCGGTTCGTGACGCTCCTCCATAAGCCCGATAATTCCAAGACCGGCTTCACACCCGACTATGTGGCTTTCACAATTCCTTCGAAATTCATTATCGGCTATGGCCTCGATCTCGATGGTAAGGCCCGAAATCTTAAGGATATCTATATCGTAGAAGAAGATCTCTAATTTTCATCTCAATAACACGTCAATGCTGAATATCGTATTGTTTGGCGCTCCCGGCTCAGGTAAGGGCACCCAGAGCGCGAAGATCATCGACCGTTTCGGTCTGCATCATATTTCTACAGGTGAAGTGCTCCGCGATCATATCCGCCGCGGTACGGAACTCGGCAAAACAGCCGATGAATATATCTCTAAAGGTCAGCTTATTCCCGATGAACTTATGATCGAAATTCTCGATGATGTTCTCGATAAGGAAGAGGCGGCTAAAAACGGGGTTGTATTCGACGGTTTCCCCCGTACGATCCCTCAGGCTGAGGCTCTTAAGAAACTCCTCGCAAAGCGCGGCACGGAACTCCATGCTGTCGTGGGGCTTGAAGTGCCGGAAGATGAACTCGTAGAGCGTATGATCGCGCGCGGTAAGGAGACAGGACGTGCCGACGATAATATAGATACCATCAAGAAGCGCCTTGACGTCTATCATAACCAGACCCTTCCGCTCCGCGATTTCTATATCAACGAAGATAAATATCTCGGCATCGAGGGCGCTGGAAAAGTAGATGATATCTTCAATGATATCGTAGATCAGCTTCTCCGTAAGACCGGAGGCGACAAATGAGAATTTCCCTCATTATTGTGATCCTGTCGGCACTCATGCTGGCAGGATGCCGCACGCCCAAACTTTCGGAGGCTGACGCCCAGTTTGACAGAGGGGAGTATTTCAATGCCTCTAAAACTTATCGGGCCGTTTATAATAAGCTCAATCCGAAGCAGGACCGTGAGCTGCGTGGGCGCGTAGCATGGCAAATGGCCACGTGCTACCGCCGTCTCAATATGGCGGCGCGTGCTTCGGCCGCATACCAGAACGCGATCCGATACGATTATCCTGATTCCATGGCCTGGTACTGGCTCGGCCGCTCACTCCAGATGGAGGGTAAGTATCAGCCGGCTATGGATGCCTATACCCGTTTCCTGGAGTTTGCTCCCGAGAATACACGCGCTCAGGAGGGCCTCCGCGGATGCCGGATGGCAGTCAGGGCAGCCTCGCTCCCTAAAACGCGCTACAAGGTTGCACAGGCCAAGATTTTCAACTCCCGCAGAGCCGATTTTTCTCCGATGTTCCTGGATAAGTCGCTCAATACGCTCTATTTCACTTCAAGCAATGAGAAGGCTCAGGGCAACGATAAATCGGAAATCACGGGAATGAAGCGCAGTGATATTTTCTTTTCTACTAAAGATGAGAAAGGTAACTGGCAACGTCCCGAACCGGCTGAGGGTGAACTTAATACGGCCTTCGATGAAGGCGTTGTGAGTTTTTCGCCCGACGGTCAGACAATGTATCTCACAATGGCACGCCGCTCAACCGAAGCCAATACATCGGTCGAGATTTATACCTCTCGTCGCAGCGATGCCACGTGGAGTGCGCCTCAGAAATTCGAGATTACTGCCGACACGATTTCAGCGGTCGGACATCCGGCAGTGTCGCCCGACGGCACTTATCTCTACTTCGCTTCCGATATGCCCGGCGGCTACGGAGGCAAGGATATCTGGAGGATTAATCTGAAGGATCGTGCCGGTTCGCTTGAGAATCTCGGCGAACAGATTAATACTGAGGGCGATGAGATGTTCCCGTACGTGCGTACGGACTCTCTCCTTTATTTCTCGAGCGACGGTCACCCCGGCTTCGGCGGCCTCGATATCTTTACAGCACGCCTTAACTCCACCGGCGACCGCTGGAGCATCGACAACCTCGGGTTGCCGATGAATAGTCAGGGTGATGATTTCGGTATCACGTTCGGAGAGGGTGAGTCGGGCTTTTTCAGTTCCAACCGTGGCGATGCGCGTGGATACGACCATATCTTCAGTTTCATAAAGCCTGAGATTAAGGTGACGATCTCCGGGATGGTGCTCGATAAGGATGAGGAGCCTGTGGCCAATGCCATCATCCGAATTGTCGGTGATGACGGGTCGAACCAGAAGGAAGTGGCCCGAGACGACGGATCGTTCCGCTTTAATCTGGAGCGTGGCGTCAAGTATGTGATGCTCGCCGGAGCAAAGGGCTATCTGAATGTGAAGCAGGAATTTGAATCAGATTCCGAAGAGGAGGATGCCGATTATGCGATCGATTTTATTCTGGCGGCCATTAACAAGCCTCAGGTTGTGGAAAATATCTTCTACGACTTCGACCGGGCGACATTGCGCCCCGAATCGCGCAGTGCGCTTGATGAAATGGCGCAGATGCTCCGTGATAATCCCAACGTTACGATTGAGATGGGTTCACATACCGACCGTGTGGGTAGCGATGAGTATAACCTCGGACTTTCCGACCGCCGAGCCAAGAGCGTTGTGGATTATCTTGTAGCGGCCGGCATAGCTCCCGACCGCCTAACGTGGAAAGGTTATGGGGAGACGGTGCCTAAGACCGTTACGCCACGCATCAATCGCGAATATCCGCAGTTTGAGGTCGGAACGGTGCTTGATTCAGCGTTTATTGACACACTTGAAGAGGCTGACCGGGAGGCTGCCGACCAGATCAACCGCCGTACCGAATTCCAGGTTACCTCGATCGATTACGACATCTGGTGATAAATTCTCCGGTTCCGGAAGACTGAAGGTGATTGTGATGAAAGAACGGATAAATGGATTTAAATATAAATATAATGAAAGCCGGATATCCTCCTTGGGAATCCGGCTTTCTATTTACTATGGATTAATAGTTTATCAGTAGTTCTTTAATGCCCAGCAGAACTTTTCATATGCCGTGCATTTTCATTTTTAATAATGAGTAGAGTGCTTATCAGGCTCGAAGAGCTGCTCTACGGCCTTTGCAAGCGCTGCGTCAGTGTCGGCTTCAGTGCCGTCATCCTTCACGTCAACTCCTTCAAGCACCCATGTGTGGGGCAGATAGTCGCGCACCTCAAGGCGTACCTTCTTGGCATCATCACTGGTGGCGATCACGGGCACGACACGCTTGCCGGTCATATCATAGTCATCGAAGAAGGTGAGCACTCCGGTAGGAAGTGACTCCCACCAGTTGGGAGCAATCACTACCATACGGTCGACATATTTCATGCCGCTGTACTTACCTACGAGTTCGGGACGCGCCTTGGCATGATTCTCCTCCTTTGTGACAGCCTCAAATTCAGCTGCATCCTCAGGATAGATTTCTGTCGGAGTGATTGCGAATGTATTATAGTCAACGCCCTTCGCTTTCAGCAGGGCCTCAAGTTTCTTGGCGAGTTTAACGCTGTTGGCGCTATCTTCCTTGCCTTTACGAACAAAATAGGCAACGAGTACTTTCTCTGTGTTCATAATCGTGTGTTTTTTATAGTTTTCAATCAAAATCAATAATATTATCTCTCTATCCGGCTGCTCACAGTGAGCTTCAGTAGAGGAGTACTTTCAAAAATAGAATGTTTCAGAGGGCCATATTGTTCATATTATCGGTTGCGAATCTTATGCTTTTTGGCTAAATTTGCGCCATAATTAATCCGCTCTGATGAAAGACAACAAGGATTCATACTCTGCGTCGGATGTGCCGATGGTCAGCGTTGTGATGGTGGCCTATAACAGTGCTCCATATATTGCTGAGGCAATCGCGGGGGTAGTGGGGCAACGCTGTGCGTTCGGGGTGCAGTTAGTGATCAATGATGATGCCTCCACCGACTCCACCGGCAGTATTGTAGCCGAATGGGCAGCTCAATTCCCGGGTATTATCGACTACCGGCGCAACGACGAGAATCTCGGCGTGCAGGGTAACTATCTTGCCGCGCTGGCCCGATGCCGCGGGAAGTACATAGCGATGTGCGATGCGGATGATTACTGGTGTGATCCTTCGAAGCTTCAGCGGCAGGTGGAGTACATGGAGACCCATCCTGAGTGTGCGCTGACTTATCATCGCGTCATCAATCTTTACGAGCCCTCCGGCGAGATGAGTCTCAGCAACGGGGGAGGTGCGGTAGAGACTACGGCCGAGGGCCTCGCTTCGCGGAATCCTATCACAAATCTGAGCGTTCTTTATCGCGCCTCGATGATGCAGCTCGACCGTCTCCCGGCGTGGCTGGCCGATGTGCGTCTTATAGACTACGGGCTCCACATGCTCACGGCAAGCCGCGGCACGTTGCATTACTCCCCGCGTCCGATGGGTGTCTACCGGCATCTGCCGTCGGCTATCTGGAGCGAAGCTGAGCAGGGCCGACGCCTTGAAATGGCGCTGGCAGTACGCCGTCACCTTATCTCCCAACTTTCTGACCGTCCGGAACTAACGTCGCGCCTCCGGAAAGCCTGCGACGATATGATCGCTGCGGCCAATTCCCCTGCGGCTACCCGCAGGTCGCGACGCCCGCTCCTCACGCGGCTCAGGGCCGCCGTGTCACGGTTGCTGCCGAGGCCTCGCCCGGCAGGCTCCCGTTTTTTATCAAAATGACCCGACTTCCGCATAATTAAAGACTAAATGGGACTAAAGGAACGCACAGCAAAGGGGCTTCTATGGGGTGGAATAGGTAACGGGATGATGCAGGTGCTCAACCTCGTGTTCGGCATCTTCCTGTCGCGCCTGCTCACGCCTGCCGACTATGGTGTAGTGGGAGCGCTTACGATTTTCTCCGCCATAGCCGGAATTTTCTCGGAGAGCGGATTTATCCTTGCCATCGTGAATAAAAAGCAGGTCGACGACGCTGATTATAATGCTGTGTTCTGGTTCAATGTGGTGATGAGCCTTGCAATATATGCCGGCTTATGGTTCGGAGCCCCGCTTATCGCCCGCTTTTACGGCCAGCCGGAGATGGTTGCCCTATCCCGCTTTATTTTCATTGGATTCGTGGCATCAGCTCTTTCGGCTACTCCCACAGCATATTTCTTCCGCAACCTCGACGTGAAGACTCGAAGTTCGGTCCAGATCGCCGCGCTTGCCCTATCGGGGGTAGGTGGTGTGATAGCGGCTTTCTCGGGCCTCGGTTACTGGTCGATAGCTATCCAGACGGTTATATATACTTTCACCAACTCCGGACTGCTCTGGTGGCGATGTCCCTGGCGTCCCTCGTTTTCGTTCAGCGGAGCTGCGCTCAGGGCTCTGTTGCCGTTCAGTATGAAGCAGTTAGTGGTGTCGCTATTCACGCAGATCAACAATAATATCTTTTCCGTGCTGCTCGGACGTTTCTACGGCATGCGCGTGACGGGCTTCTACACGCAGGGTAATAAGTGGACAGCTATGGGTTCGGGCACGCTGGTGGGGATGCTCAATGGTGTTGGCCAGCCGGTGTTGCGTCAGACGGTTGATGATGCTGAGCGTCAGCTTCGCGTGTTTCGCCGGTTGTTGCGCTTTACATGTATCTTGACGTTCCCGGCCATGTTCGGGCTGGCGATCTGTGCGCGTGAGATTATCGTGCTTCTGATCACGGATAAATGGCTCGACTCGGTAGCCGTGATGCAGATTCTCTGCATAGGAGCGGCGTTCCTGCCGGTGTCGACCCTCTTCGGCAATCTCTTCAACAGTGCGGGCCGTCCGGGGGTATATATGTGGAATGTCCTCACTCTCGGCACGCTGCAGACCTTGTTGCTCTGTGTCACGTCGCAATATGGTCTCACCGTGATGCTTGCGCTCTATTCGGCGCTCAATGTAGCTTGGGCCGGAGTCTGGCTCGCCGTGACGAAACAACTGATGAAATTCAGGGTCAGGCTTATGCTGACGGATATTCTGCCGCCGCTCGTGCTGGCACTCCTGACGATGGGCGCGACTTGGCTGCTCACCGAGCCAATATCTCCACTCTGGTTGCAGTTGGTGGCAAGGATTCTTGTCGGAGGAGTGCTTTATATCCTTGCGGTCCGTCTGATTCTTCCGATGGATTTCAAGGAGGCCCTTTCATTTCTCAGGAAAAAATAATCTTGAGGGGCTCAGGATGGCCGATGGAAAGACCTGCGGCTTAATGACACAATAAGATGGAATTATTATGGATTTTGAAATTTATTCTATAGCGGGGAGGGATGTGAGGATTCCCGTGCCGCGCAGTTATGCAGATTGCCGTGAACTTATCCTGTCGGATTATTATCGCCACAGCGGACGCAAAGCGTCGCTACTGAGTATATGGCTCGGAGGATTCACGCGCATATCGATGGGCTTCTCTTTCTGGTTTCGCCTGGCGCAGCATCGTAAGGGCTGGATTTATCCTATCGCCAAACTAATGGCTGCCCGTTATAAACGGGGCTACGGACTGCATATTTCGCCGCGTACGCGTGTGGGCTACGGCCTCTATATTCAGCATTGCTGCGGTATAGTCATCAATTCCAACGCCGTCATCGGGAATAATGTGCATATCGGTCAGTTCCTTTCTATCGGGTCCAATCATCCTGAGAAAGCAGCGATGATAGGCGATGGAGTTTATGTGGGTCCTTCCGTGTGTCTGGTTGACGATGTGCAGATTGGATCGGGGGCGTGTATCGGTGCGGGGGCAGTGGTGACCCGTGATGTTGCTCCGCACACGACCGTTGCCGGCGTGCCGGCAAAAAAAATTGCGGATACATCCCATCCGGAATATATCCGCAATCCATGGCCTATGGATTAAGAAGAACCATACCCGACGCGGAAATAAACAGCGCCGGGGAGGGGCCTCTCTATAGTTTCGTTATTTCTTCGGGTGAATGTCGAGCTTCACGGGCTTGATCATATTCTCGGGCGCGAGGATCGTGTCGAGATCCTCTTTGTCGAGGATGTCGTGTTCAAGCACGAGATCATAGACGCTCTTGCCTGTTGCCATAGCCTCTTTTGCGATCTTGGTGGAGTTCTTATATCCTATCACGGGGTTGAGGGCCGTCACGACGCCAATGCTGTTGAGCACATAATCGCGGCATTTCTCGGCATTTGCAGTGATGCCGTCGACGCAGCGTATGCGGAGGGTATCGAAGCCGTTGCAGAGAATATCAACCGACTCAAAGTTGCATTGGGCAGTGATGGGCTCCATGGCGTTGAGCTCGAGCTGGGCGGCTTCGGAAGCCATGGTGACGCACACGTCGTTGCCGATCACCTTGTAGCATATCTGCGTCATCACTTCCGGAATCACCGGATTCACCTTGCCGGGCATGATGGAACTTCCGGGCTGACGCGCAGGAAGGTTGATTTCTCCGAGACCGGTGCGCGGGCCGCTTGAAAGAAGGCGCAGGTCGTTGCTGATCTTGCTCACCTTGGTGGCGAGGCGCTTCATGGCCGATGAGTAGCCGACCATAGACGATGTATCGCTTGTGGCGCCAACAAGATCTTCCGTCAGAGTGATGTTCCAACCGGTGATTTCTGCCAGAGCCGCAACGCATTTCTCAGCGTAACCAGGTTCGGCGCAGATGCCGGTGCCGATGGCGGTTGCGCCCATATTCATTACGAGGAAATCTGCTGCAGCCTCATCGAGATGCTTTATTTCATCGTGAAGGATTGAGGCGAAGCCGTTGAATGTCTGCCCGAGTGTCATCGGCACGGCATCCTGCAGCTGGGTGCGTCCCATCTTAAGGATATCCTTGAATTCTTCAGCCTTGCGGCGGAAGGATTCGATCAGCAATTCAAGATGGTGCTTGAGACGCAGATGAGCAAGATACATGCCGATATGGATGGCTGTGGGATATGCATCGTTGGTGGATTGAGAACGGTTCACGTGGTCGTTAGGAGACACGATCTTATATTCTCCGCGCTTATGGCCGAGAAGTTCGAGGGCACGGTTGGCAATGACCTCATTTGCATTCATATTCGTTGATGTGCCGGCACCTCCCTGAATCATATCTACAGGGAAATCCTCAAGATGCTCACCGCCCATTATTTCCTTGCAGGCAGTAGCAATCGCTTCGTAGATGTCGTCGGGAAGGAGTCCCATCTCATGGTTGGCCATGGCGGCGCCGAGCTTGGTGATGGCGAGACCTTTCACAAACTCAGGATAATTCTTGAGCTTGAACTGGCTGATCTCAAAGTTTTCTACGCCGCGGAGGGTCTGAACGCCGTAGAGTGCGCTTTCTGGTACTTCGATTTCTCCTAAGAGGTCAGATTCGATTCTGACTTCTTTGTTGTTTGAGTCTTTCATAACTTAAGTTATTTACGGCCTCTCCGGCTGTAAGTCCCGGTTCGGCCCGTGGAGTATAAAAAAGTGTGTTTTATGTTATAACATTTCATAGGCTTATAAAGATTTAATATTTCATAATAGAATTGAAAAAAATTACTGAAAACTTCGGGAACATTACGCGACTCGATTGTTACCAATATAAAAAGAGACTGCCGCGTTGTCGGCCTTGCTTGTCGGCGCCCTCTTTTACCTCTACCTTGGAAAACTCACTGAGCAACCAAAAATCCGCTATATGATTATCCAATTGCTTTTTGTTCTTACCGCCATTATCATCGGTGCGCGTCTCGGCGGCATCGGTCTTGGTGTGATGGGCGGGGTAGGTCTGGCAATTCTTGTCTTCGTGTTCGGACTTGAGCCCACCAGTCCTCCCATTGATGTGATGCTGATGATCGCCGCCGTGATTTCAGCAGCAGCCGCGATGCAGGCTGCCGGCGGACTCGACTGGCTTGTGAGGGTCGCTGAGAAATTGCTCCGGAAGAATCCCTCACATGTCACTATCGTCAGCCCCCTTGTGACTTATTTCTTTACATTCGTAGCCGGCACGGGCCATGTGGCTTATTCGGTGCTTCCGGTAATCGCGGAAGTTGCGCGCGAGACTAAAATACGGCCTGAGCGTCCGCTTGGTATTGCGGTGATCGCGTCGCAGCAGGCCATTACGGCGAGCCCGATCTCGGCCGCTACGGTGGCTCTTCTCGGGTTGCTTACGGGGTTTGATATTACGCTTTTCGATATTCTTAAGGTCACTATCCCGGCCACGCTGGTTGGCGTGCTCGTCGGCGCCTTCCTATCAAAGCGTGTGGGTAAGGAACTGATGGAGGATCCCGAATACCTGCGTCGCGTAGAAGCCGGGATGATGACTGAAAATTCTCTTAAATTCAATGAAATAAAGAGCACTAAGACAGCTGTTACCTCTGTGGTATGCTTTCTGGTCGCTACGGTGCTCATCGTGCTTTTCGGTTCTATCGAATCTATGCGTCCGGAGTTCAACGGCGTGCGTATGGATATGCCTGCACTCATCGAGATTCTGATGCTCTCCACATGTGCAGTGATCCTGATCCTGTCGAAGACGAATGGTATTGCTCCCACTCAGGGTAGCGTCTTCATCGCCGGTATGCAGGCTGTCATCGCTATCTTCGGTATCGCTTGGATGGGCGACACGTTCATCAACGGAAATATCTCGGTGCTCACCGATTCAATCAAGGGAATGGTGACGGAAATGCCATGGCTGTTTGCTGTCGCGCTTTTCGTGATGTCGATTCTGCTCTACAGTCAGGCCGCTACGGTGCGTGCGATCGTGCCGCTCGGAGTTGCGCTGGGCCTCAGCCCCTGGATGCTGATCGCTCTCTTCCCGGCCGTGAACGGATATTTCTTCATCCCGAATTACCCGACGCTCGTGGCCGCGATCAACTTCGACCGCACCGGCACGACGAAGATCGGAAAGTATATTCTGAACCATTCATTCATGATGCCCGGCATGGTGGCCACGATTGTGGCTATCGGCACCGGACTGCTGCTTATCCAGTTCTATCAGTAATGATCATCTGACCAACACCTTAAATTTAAATAATATGAAGAATCTTAAATCACTCGCGCTCGTGGCTGTCATGGCGATAGCCACAGTCATGTCGGCTTTTGCAAAGGATAAGCCGGATGTATACATTCTCGCAACGGGTGGCACCATTGCCGGCACCGGCGCTTCGGCTGTTGCATCGGGCTATACGGCCGGTCAGGTGGCTATTGAATCGCTGATTTCTGCCGTGCCTCATCTGCGCGACCTCGCCAACATCACTGGCGAGCAGATCGTCAGCATCGGTTCGCAGGATATGAACGACCAGGTATGGCTCACGCTTGCAAAGCGTATCAATGAGCTGCTTGCTTCCGACGATATCGACGGCATCGTGATCACTCACGGAACAGACACTATGGAGGAGACCGCATATTTCCTTAATCTTACCGTACATAGCAATAAGCCGGTGGTTCTTACCGGTGCAATGCGTCCGTCGACGGCTCTGAGTGCCGACGGCCCGTTGAATCTCTACAACGCAGTGGCCACTGCCGCATCTCCTTCTGCCAAAGATCGCGGCGTGATGGTCGTGATGAACGGTCTCATCCTTGGCGCTCACGGCACGCAGAAGATGAATACTCTCAGCGTTCAGACTTTCCAGGATCCCGATGGCGGTCCGCTGGGATATGTCTATAATTCTGAGCCCCGCTGGAATCTCTGCACGCTCAAGAAGCATACGACTCAGTCGGTGTTTGATGTCACTAACCTCGATGTGCTCCCCAAGGTTGGTATTGTTTATTCTTACTCGAACGTTGACGCCGACGTGATGTCGCCCTTCCTGAATCCGGCCAACGGCTACCAGGGTGTGATCCATGCCGGAGTAGGTAATGGTAATATCCACAAGAATATCTTCCCGGCGCTTGATCAGGCGCGTGCTCAGGGTATCGCCGTGGTGCGTTCAAGCCGTCTTCCGACCGGCCCCACTACTCTCTATGATGAGGTCGACGACGAGGCTCACCAGTTTGTGGCGTCCTGGGAACTCAATCCGCAGAAGGCTCGCGTGCTGCTTATGCTCGGTCTTACGAAGACTCATGACTGGAAGGAACTCCAGAAATATTTCGACGAATATTAATAGATGATACGATAGACTCGACAACCGGATTTTTTCCGGTTGCCGGGTCTCTTTTTTCATCCGTTTATATTTTCTCCAGCAACGTAAAGCGGAGTACAGACTATAATCACTCTAACCACTTATCTAACACCACTCTATCATGAAAACTCCTTTATTCGTAACAGCGATGTTACTTTGCGCCGGCAGTGCGTTTGCCCAGCAGGAGAGCCTCGGCAACGTCAACACTGAAAATGAGAAGAGCCTCGCTGAGGAAGTGCTCAAACTTCAGAATAAGACCGACAAATTCAACCTGTTCCTGAATATGCATGGTGATTTCGAATCATCGTGGACCGGTTCGGATTTCGACGGCGGTAAGTTCCGCTTTCAGCAGCTCCGCGTTGAAGCTAAGGGCCGGGTGAATTCTTGGCTCAGCTATCGCTACCGTCAGCGCCTCAATAAGGGCGATGATCCCAATGGCTATTTCGACAACGTGCTTCAGAGTATCGATATCGCCGGTATAGGCCTGCATCATAAGAAGTGGTCAGCTTTCCTCGGTAAGCAGTGCGCCGCTTACGGCGGCATTGAGTTCGACCTCAATCCTATCGAGATTTACCAGTATTCAGACATGGTCGACTATATGACCAACTTCATGACCGGTTTCACTGTCGCCTACGACTTTACGCCCAACCAGCAGCTCCAGTTCCAGATTCTCGACGGTCTCGTGTCATCGTCAGAAAAGATGTACGGTGACTATCGTCCGGCAAAGTTGCCGATGGTGTATACGCTTAACTGGAACGGAAACTTCAACGACGTTTACAAGACCCGATGGTCGGCGTCGATCATGAATGAGACAAAGGGTGAGCACATGTGGTACTTTGCCTTAGGTAACGATTTCCGTCTGTCTGACAAGGTAGGAATGTACTTCGACTGGATGTATTCGCTCGAGGGTGTCGACCGCAAGGGCATTATCACCGATATCGTTGCTCCTAACGGTGCTCCGCGCAAGGTTGGCAAGACAGATATCATGTCGTTTGTCCTTCATCTCAACTGGCAGTTCCACCCTTCGTGGAATATCTTTGCCAAGGGAATGTATGAGAATGAGGGTGTCTATAAGACCAACACTTCGGAGGTTTATGATGCGCAGGGCGGTATCATGAGCGAGACGCTCGACAAGGGTAAATATCGCACGGCGTTAGGATACATCGGAGGTATTGAATACTATCCCTTCCGTGACCGCAACCTTCACTTCTTCGCCACTTATGTAGGACGTAACTACAAATACACAGGCAAGGCCAAGGCCTTCGGGGCTTCAGACTACAACACCAACTCCGTCCAGATAGGTTTCATCTGGCAGATGCCGGTGTTCTGATAGATTATTCATGGCGTTTACGGAATCATTTCCTGCGCCGCATAGTCAGATTCCAACTCACATAGGCTCCATCCACTAAAATCGGGCCTCCGGCGTATCAATGCCGGAGGCCCGATTTTTAGGGCAAAAAAAATTGATTGTCTCACGACAACCAATCTTGCGTTAACCTTAAAATCTAATACCATGAAAAACTCAATGCAAAATTACAAAATATTTTTAAAATATGCTATACAACATAAAATAAATTATTAAATTTAAACTTTATTAACATTTAAGGTTTCAAAAGTAGCTATTCGCTGAATAGTTACCATTTATTCAATAATTTCCCAAATGATGATAAATATTCTTAAAAATATAAATGCAGACCCGTCAATTTTCAATTGTTGCAGATTACTCTGCTGATTGAAAATCGACGGGGTTTGCATTAATAGAAATAGGCTGCCATTCTGACGGCTGTGGCCGAGTCTTTATATGTCACTCGCTTTATCTATCCGCGGATAACTCTACTCCCATCGGAGAATCACGGAATCTCCGGCGGGAATGGTTAGCTGCACATCGCCGGAGGTCAAGGCTTTCTCCTGATATGACACTCCGGAATCTGCGACTCTGGCGGTCAATACCTGATAAGTCCGATGTTCGGGACTCAGTGTAAGCGTGATGGTCTTCTGAGAGTAAACATCCTTGTTGACGATCATAAGGAATTCCTTCATATCCTTTTCATCGAGAGATGTGTTGGCCTTATTCAGCAGCCCTTTGTCAGGCCGAAGAACAAGATGCGAGAACATTAGATCCATTGGCTTATCCTTGCCCTCTTCACTGACACATATCACAGGGCCTAAACTCCGCGTCATCGCATTGTAGAGTGCGCTGTAGGTTGGCTCGGTGGCGTAGTACGAATCTGTATGAAAAGACTCAATATGGTCCGCTCCCAAAAATATGGCTTCATAGTTTGCCACTTTTGTGATTATGGCAGCCATATTACTGGTCAGGTTCTTAAGAGTGGTCACATCAGTGAGTGATCCAATTGATTTGGCACGGCTCTCAATATCTGAGAAGACAAGACCCTGGGCGCCATAAGCCAGTCCGCTCCACGCCGACAGCAACATCAGACGGCTTGTCATATTGTTTTTCGCAATCTCGCCTGCAGGCGTAAGAATTTGGTATGCGGAAAGTCCGACCTGCGACCACATTGACCGGTTGGTAAGAAGACCGATATGACGCATTATCTCAAGATTGTTGAAGAACCGCATATTGCGCGTCGGGATAGTTTCCTGTTCCGCCGTTTCCGAGGGCGGATTCAGTACGGAATCCGATAACCAGACAGCCGGCCCCATCGCCCTCTGCACACCGGCCAGATACGTATCGTAAGCCGGAAGTTCTGCAATGCCTGCCTTTTCGATGCTAACCTCTTTGGCGATTAGCGGGCGCCGACGCTGCTCAGGCACCCTTGATAAAATCAAGGGAATATTGGGATCCTTGAGAATATGACTTTTGACTTGATAATCGGCCAATTCATTCTTGCTCGGCTTGTCAGCGAGCAAGATGCCTGCTATCTTCCCGGAGGAAAGATTTGTCGTCAAGCGCCTACGGGCTTCGGCTGAGTCGTTATACTTGACAAGCGCCTTGATATTGCCTGCAGAGCATGATTGGATCAGTGCATCATTATCGGGGATGACTACGCAGTTTATTCCCGCGGTCCGGATAGCCCTCACAAAATTGAGGCTATCCGCAGCGGATAATGAACGTAAGTCATTACCGAGCGCGTCTCTATTGCAGCCCCATACGACGAAAGGCATGCGTCCCGGGGTAGGCGATTTGTACACGTGGCTGTTGAATCTGTCGTAGAATGTTGTTTGCGACGTTGTGTCAGCGTTGACTGCGTCAACACTGTTTGCGGAATTTAATTTCTCTTCCATAATGATTGAAATTGTAATTGTGATTATAATTGTAAATGATGACTTCGCCGGGCCGATATATCTTTGATCCGGAGGCCTGACGACACTGCAAAATTACTACGCCTTGACTCACTTCCATCCTTATCGCCACCCAATTGGAAGATTTTTTATAAAAAATGGGTGCGTTCCCGCACCCATTTCCTTTAAAATGAATCTTGATTGGAATAAGATTCAAATATCAGTTCACCACAATTTTATTTACCTTCGAGCCTTTACGCACAATGTAGCAGCCGGGCCCAAGTTCAGAAATTTTCTTCGAAAGGCGTATGCCGTCGAGCGAGTATACTTCACTTACCGACTCATTATCTGACAATCCTGGCTCGGCAACTCCTGAAGGATCGGCCGTGCCCTCTATCGGAAGTATATTCACGAACTTGTTCCAGGGGAAGGTATTGCGCGCGTTCTCTACACCTTCCTCCCCCTCGACATATAGAGTGCCATCTTTATAAATATCGTCACTAAACAACTCTGCCGACTCAGTTTCTTGTGGCGTGGAGGTATGGTAGTAGACCTCGAAACCTTCTCCCATCCAGGGATATACAATTCTAACTAACCTGATATTAGGTACATCAAATATCACATCTCTATCAATATCCAGCCGTTTGAATTGCCCTGGATAAACGATGACAAAAATAGGGTCCTTATAATAGGGCCTAAACCGAGTACCACGTGGAAGTATCACACGTCGCAGAGAATCACATTGCATAAAGGCCTCACACCCCAGCTTACAGTTCTCGCCAAGATTCAGTTCCTTCAGGCTAAGATTACATTGAAAGGCTCCCGTACCTATCTCGACTCCATTGGGGATGGTTAAAGTATCTAACTCACAATGTGAAAATGCATACCATCCTATCTTTTTGACAGTGGAGCGCAGTTTAAGCCGTTTGACATTATTACTTTTAAACGTCCCATATGGAATTTCCCTAAGATGAGCTGGCCAGTCCACTTGCTCTAACTTATTATACTCGAATATCTCTTCCCCAATTGAATCTGGATTAGAAGGTAACAGTTTGAAATTAAATTCCTTGAGGTGACAATTCGAAAAAGCACGGTTACCTAACTTTATGAACTTGGAGGAATTATTTATCTCCAACGTATCCAAACCTTCGTCAAATGGATAATCATCAATTCTGTTGATTGTGGCAGGTAGGGTAACTCTGACTATTCTGCGGTATTTATAGTTCCAGTCGGGGTCCAGGTCTATACTCGGAGGCAGGTCTTCACAATCCCCCACAAACGCCCTCGTCCTTACAGTAGTCACTACATACTTCATGCCGTCGTCGGGATTGGTCACGCTGTCCGGCACGTCAAACGAATATTTCCCCCAGGTGTCAAATAAAGCGGGGGCCATACCTACCGAGACCTCTCCGGGACGTTCGGCTATAGGTGCATACTCCAACTGGTCTATCACAAAGCCGCTGTAGGCGAGAAAGACTCCCCCTATAAGCAGAAGGGCAGTAGACGCGAAGCGGTTTAAAGTCATTATTTTTTTCATATCTCCACAATATTGTAAATTTTAGCAAATATAACATTTATTCAATGATTTCCCAAATGATGATAAATATTCTTAAAAATATAAATGAAAACCCGTCAATTTTCAATTGTTGCAGATCTCTCTGCTGATTGAAAATCGACGGGTCATCAATAATAATAGTCTGCAAGAATACTCTGCGCTAATTCACCTTTTTAAAAAGCAGGTAGCCTCCGGGAGGAAGGATATATGTCTGCTTTCCGGATATGAGTCTGGAATTGTCAAGTCTACCGTGTCGGTTCAGCAGGAGTCGCTGCATCACGGTTCCGGCATGGAACTTGACAGTGACCTGCTGATAGTGTTCCACGTCATGACTCACGAGCATGACATACTCATTCTCTTCTGCGTAATCGGAAGCACCGGAGCCTTGCGCACCGTCATCATTCAGCTTTCCGGAAGATTTGAAGTGCGACACCACCACACCTAAGCCTTGCTGGGATGTAGCAGTCACGCTATTGTCGGTGAAGATACCGCCCCCATTTATCCCACGGCATTCGATACTGTCGATGAACGGGATATTTAAAGTTGTTGTCAGCCTTCCTTCCTCATCGACGCTTGATGTGACGAGATCCATTCCCCATGCGGAGTCCGGTGTTACCAAAGACTCAAAGCCCTTTGGGACCGGCCCGTATTTTGTGGATTGTCCGGACTTCGGCTTTTCACGGAGATCGGCATAGGCCTTCAGCTGGTCCCAGTTGGTATGGTAGACATTCTGGATAGTGGCGTTCTTGAAGATGTCGCCGAATTTCCTGACCTCCTCAATAATCTTGCGTACCCAGAACCATACGGGTCCGCGCGTCCTGTCCGCATTGATCGGGCCGCGAAGATAATAGGAGAGAAAAGAATTGATATTATTCTCCACATCTCTGTTGATCTTCTCGCCTTCATTCACTGGTATATCCTGCAGGAATTTCCAGAACTCAAGACCCTTGGCACCGTAGGCCAGGGCTGTGAAAACGGAGAATCGGAGATATTCCTCTTTCTGAATTGGATAGTAATGGTCACTACTGGGATGTTCTATCACAAGCGGATAATACCACCACTTCTTGCCATTCTCCTTGGCGTGACGCGAGATTATCTCGAGAGTGCGGTAGAAGCGTTCATGCACGACCACCAGCTCTCCATTGAGGCGCTCCATGTCCAGCAGTTTAGTTTGGTTCATCGCAAGCGGAGAATACTGGAGGATCGGGTAACAGTCGAAGGTGTAGACGGCGGGCTTGAACCGTTCCTTATACTCCTGTAAATACCTCGCATAGTTCTTAGATGGATGAATGCTATCTCCTGCATTCTTATACGTTAATCCGTGAATCGGAAGGAGATTCAGATAGGGCATTGCCTGAATGGATTGATCCTTCAGTTTCTGGGCCAGACGTTTATAGCCTGTCTGCAACGAGTATTGGGCGTTGTTCGGCAGTTCGACCTTAGACCCTATCAGTTGTGCCAGTGACGGCTCATCATATTGGAGAATCAGAGGTACACGTGCCAGGACATTTTGGCCATCTTGGTCACCTTGTTTACTTATATTTCCAAGGCAACCATCAAGATCTACATTCGTTCCATCCTTATCGTGGCCGTAGAGAATGGCCCACAAATGAACTTGCAGTGCCAGCTTGTCACCGATGTACGTTCGCAAGGATGAGAATTTGGGCCAGCGGCTATCTTCGCTATCTGTAGGCATATGGCTTGGACTCAGTATGTTGCATCCGCACGCGATGACGTTAAGGACGTTCTGGCGGTCGTCCATCTCAGCGGGATTTTCTGGCTCAGGGGGTAGCTGGATGAACCGCGCACGGTCTCCGTCCAACAGCTTTTCCGGTAATTCAAGTTCGCCGGGATGGCTGAGGCCGAAGGCCAAGAGCGGAAATTCCCCCGGAGTAGGGTCCACGTAATCCAGCTCTATGAGCGGAGTGGAATCGTTTTCCTCTATTGAGATGACTTTACCACCGGGAGGAAGAACCGGCTCGGGAATGGGGACATCCTTCAGAATGGCTTCCTCATTGCTGATGTTTTCGGAATTTAATTTCTGTTCCATAATTAAGATGTTTGTAATAGTGATTAATGACTTCGCCGGGCCGATATATCTTTGATCCGGAGGCCTGACGACACTGCAAAATTACTACGCCTTGACTCACTTCCATCCTTATCGCCACCCAATTGGAAGATTTTTTATAAAAAATGGGTGCGTTCCCGCACCCATTTCCTTTAAAATGAATCTTGATTGGAATAAGATTCAAATATCAGTTCACCACAATTTTATTTACCTTCGAGCCTTTACGCACAATGTAGCAGCCGGGCCCAAGTTCAGAAATTTTCTTCGAAAGGCGTATGCCGTCGAGCGAGTATACTTCACTTACCGACTCATTATCTGACAATCCTGGCTCGGCAACTCCTGAAGGATCGGCCGTGCCCTCTATCGGAAGTATATTCACGAACTTGTTCCAGGGGAACGTGTTGCGCGCGTTTTTGACGCCTTCCTCCCCTTCGACATAAAGTATTCCATCTTTATATATAGTGTCACTAAACAACTTTGCCGACTCAGTCTCTTGTGGCGTGGAAGTATGGTAGTAGACATCGAAACCTTCTTCCCCGATCACCTCCATGCAAATTAACCTTATATCCGGAACATCAAATATAACATCTCTGTCAATATCAATCCGGCCGTATGAATTTCTCCAGTAACCAAAAATATTACCGGGATATGGATCGGTAATAAATCGTGTACCGCGCGGAAGTGTTACATGAGTTAACCTGCCACAACCGATAAACGCCCCGGATCCCAGTATACAATCTTCTCCAAGAGTCAATTCCTTCAGATCCATATTGCCCTCAAAGGCTTTCCTCCCAATCTCCACTCCGCTTGGAATGGTCAAGGTATCTAAATAACAGTCGCCAAAGGCGCTCTGTCCGATTTTTTTTAGAGTGGGAGGCAGTTTAAGACTTTTGAGCCGACGATTCCAATAGAACATCCAATCCGGAATCTCTGTAAGATATTCCGGCCATTCCACTTTCTCGAGGCGCACATTACCATGAAATACTGAGGTCCCAATTGAATCAATATTGTCCGGCAACAGATTGAAATTAAATTCCTTGAAATTACACCTCCTAAATGCATATTCAAATAACCTTGTGAGCCTGGCGCAATTTATCTCTAATGTGTCTACTCCATAGGGAATACTTCCATAGGCAGGATAGTCTTCGGTATTAAACGCATCACTTTCAATTCTGGTGACCGTGGAAGGCAACGTCACTTTGAGAATCCTACGATTCCAGGTAAACTCTCTACCATACTCATCCCAGTATCCGGCCCCGTAAAAGGCCCCCGTTCTAACCGTGGTCACCACATACTTCATGCCGTCGTCGGGACTGGTTACGCTGTCCGGAACGTCAAACGAAAATTCCCCGTTCGTATTAAATAAAGCGGGCTCCATCCCTACCGAGACCTCACCGGGACGTTCGGCCATAGGTGCATACTGCAACTGGTCTATCACAAAGCCGCTGTAGCCTAAAAAGACTCCTCCTATAAGCAGAAGGACAGTAGACGCGAAGCGGTTTAAAGTCAATATTTTTCTCATATATCAAGAGTGTTATAAATTGTTGGCAAATATAACATTTATTCATAAATTTTTCCAAATAATAGTGTGCATTCTTAAAAATTTCAAAGAAAACCCGTCGATTTTCACTTTCCACAGAATACTCTGCTGATTGAAAGGTAATTTATGGCTTCCTTGAACTGATTCACAGCGTTGATGTCACGCTTTGGTTGAGCCTCACTGCACCTAATATAGATCAATACCGTTGCTATTATGCACAATATTATCCAATCCATCTCATAAGTCTACATCTATTTCCCAATAAAATTACTAAAAAAGTGGAATTATATTAGAGATTGGGTAAAATTTTGATTGATTTATTTGGATATGACCTTAGTGTAGTCTCGACTGAGGCAATGTTTAATCCGTCCGGCCTTTTGAGGTCACTTCACCAATTGAAAATTTTTTTACAAATAAAAGTGGGTGCGGAAACGCACCCACTTTTTTTATTTAAGACAGATAGTTCTATCAATACAGTTATTTAATGTTCTGAACCTGCATCGCAATCGCTTACTTCTTCACAAGCACCTTGCGGCCGTTTACAACGTAGATACCGGGCACTGTGATCTTACTGATGCGCTTGCCGTCGACCGTGTAGATTACATTGCTCTCGAGCGTAGTGTCATCGCCGAGACAGATCTCGTCAATTCCGGTCGTCATCTTGCTGAGCGCCACAAGTGTGGGATAATGTTGCTGAAGAGCCTCGTAGGCCTCGTCAATACGCGGGTTGGAATAAACGTCTTTCTCTACGGGCTTGACGGAGATAAGATACTGCTTGACTGCCTGCTTGAAAGCCTCGATATCCTCATCCGTAAGCTTATCGGAATTTACCCTACATTCCATGTCGTAGTTGTAAAGCCCGAATTCACTGATTGCAAAGTAAGGATGATTAAATACTTTGTCAGAGCGCGGGTTGCCGGCAGACTGGCGGTTATCGGTCACCATGAAGCGTATGTAGGAAGTTCCTGCGGGTACCGTGAAGGGTACTGACGTGTATCTCGTAGCGGAAGCGAACGGCAACTCGACATCGGCAATCAGCGCCTTGGTCCAGTTGGTGCCATCCTCACTGTACTCGATCACCACTCCGGCCGGGAACCAGTTATAGTCATTATTCTTTCTGGTGACATATGTCAACTGAAGGTCTGTCGGCTCGGTGATTGCCTCCGGAAGTTCCACGCGGATGTAGTGGTCGAGGCCGTCGATGGTCTCCTTGTTCTGATACGTGCTGTGGAAGTACGTATCGAAGTTGTTGTCAAGAAGCACATTCCAGCTTGTGAAGGCATCGCCGCCATCAGGATGACATGCGTTCGAGTAGAAGTGACCCTCATTGAGCGCGACGGGATCAGAGATCTCAGTGTACGTACCGATCTTCTCGATAAGCTGACCGCACTCTTCCACGAGATCCTTGAGAAGCTCATAGTTGTGGGTCTTGCCTGCCTGGATCTCCTCGATGAGGTTCTTTAGTTGCTCGAGAAGGCTTTTGAGTTCCTCAAGAAGTTCGGTGTGGTCATACTCGGGAGCATTCTTCGCTCTTGCATGGAACTTGGCCACGAACTGCGGCACATTCTCGGCGCCGTTGATCTGGCGAAGAATCTCATTGATGCGGTCAAGGAGTGTGCTGAGTGTCTCAAGATTCTCTTCCGATACATACTGGTATTCATCTTTCGGGACGAACGACACCTGACCATCATCGCCGGTCTCAAGGTCAGACACCTCATTCATTAGATTCTCTGCCTCCTGTACATAATGCTCGAGGTCGGCAACAACACCGATATATTCCCAATCGTCGGCCATGGTGAGAGTCCATCTTGAAGCCGGAGCTTCTGAATCCCATCTTGTCAGACGGTTGTTGTCGTCGGCATGCAGGGAGTCATGGTTGCTGCCTTCGGGAGAGATTGAGAAGGCACCGAACTGACGGTACACAACCAATTGCTTCATCGGAGTGTCGATCAGCGGAATGATGCCGCGGTCAGCATTCGTCTTGCCGATGTATTTGTTGTATTTCACGTTGCGGATATAGAAATATCCTTCTTCGTCAGTAGCCTCGAACACCCACTGCTGAGCCGGGTCACTAAGGTCAACCTGATCCGCGGGGTTCTGCAGGAGCTGGGTGCCTGCGGCATTTGGAATGATACCGAGGCCTCTGAGCCTCATATTGTCGGTGAACACATACACACCTCCGTCGATGACGGGAATGGTATTCTCTGCCGTAGGCTGGATATTCTTCACGGGCGCGTATTGCTCGTAGAGAGAATTATACAGGGCGGTGCTGTTATCAACGGTAATCTCGTTGGCAACGCGCTTTGCCTTTATTTCATCATAGATGGCCTGGAGATCGGCTACGTACTCGGGCTTGAGATAACCCGGGTTCAGGCCATTGGGGTCGGAGAGGGCGAGCACTTTTTCAGCTTCCGCGAGCAGAACGTCCATTGCCTGGAGACGCTGTTCGAGGCTGCCGTTGTTGACGGCATCCACAACTACAGACGCATTGTTGGCATGGTCGATTACGTGGAAGGTATAGTTGCCGCTCTTGATTTTCTCAACGGCCGCATCATTGATCTCGAATACGGGGTCATTTGAAAATCCGATCAGGTGGTCGTTCTCATCATGGATGATGAAGCCGACGCCCCCGGTCGCACCGCTTATCTCTACCTTATTGCCTGTCAGGACAAAGGTATATTCTCCGTTCACAGTCGCACCCTCGGAGAATTCTTTCAGACCACCCATGCTGCCGCAACGGTTCTTATCAAATTCATACGACTGCTTGTCAGAGTTTACGCGGTCGTCGATAAAGAGAATTGAGCGATTTTTCTTCCAGCCTTTCTCAGCGGCCAACTGAGCTATCTCCTGACGCCATTCTGCTATCTCCTCCGCACTGAGGTAGAGGGTATTGAGTGAATAGTCGTCAACGAAGAGACCGTTGTGGACAGAGAGGAATCCCCAAGCGTCGAAGAAATCTGTGAGGTCCTCGCCGGCAGCCTCGCAGGCCATCTTGGCGAAATGGAGAAGATCGTCCTTGGCAAAGATCGGGTTCACGCCCTCGTAGCCGGGAGCCGGAGTGCGGCGAAGAGGATTCTGGCGAAGGAGCTCGAAGAGACGGGGGTAGAAACGTTTGTCATGGCCTACGACATGATAATAGAGCCAAAGCTGCAGATACATTCTCGTAGTGCCCCATACGTCATGCTGCAGGAAGTTCTCGCCATTGTTGAAGCGTCTTCTCTGCACTGACGGATAGTCCGCGCGCGAGGTGTGCTTGCCACGCGACAGGAGAGCCGCATTTGAGAAGATGTTGCAGCTTTCCTCGGTGGTGCCGCATATCTTGATCGGTCCCTGGTTAAGGTGTCCCATCTCGTGGGCAGGGCCCCAGAGGTCACCTGTCGGGAACTCGCAGATGATGCTGCTGATCGTGCCCGGGTTGTAGGCGGTGCGCCACCATGTGGCGTTCATGAATCCGCAGTCGCGCATTGACATACCCAGGTGACGGTTGTTGAGATACTTGTAGTAGTCAGAAGGGGCAACGGGATCTCCTTCCAGGGGATCATAGAAGTCTCTTCCCGCTGCTTTCTCCTGCTCGATCACCTCATCAGGGAGCCAGCCCATGATGAGGGCTTCTGCCTTGTAGAGGTCGTCCCATGCCTCCATGGTCTTGCGCAGATCGAACTTGCCCTGGGCGTAACGTTCGGGAGAGCAGAGGCTCTTCAGACACTTCGTGCCATCCTCAAGGTCATTGAGGTGGATCAGGAGTGTATTGTACTTAGAGATAAGGGCAAACATCGGATGGCGTGCACGATCGCGGTAATAGAGCCAGTCCTCGTTTGTATCGGGAGTATAGAGCTCGTCGCCCTCGTAGTTGAAATAGCCGTTCAGAGATCCACCCTCGAAGTGCATCTTGATGGGCTGATAGTCAGTTACCGCGCGCTGGCGGTTGTTGGTGCGGACAGTATAGTAGACGATCATGTGGGCCAGATCTGCATTGCAGTTGATTATGTTCAGACCCTTGTGAAGCACGATACCGTCGGTGGTGTTACAGATTGAGATCAGAGGCACACCTTCACCTGTGCGCGCGGCGATATTCAGCTCAGTGCCGGGAGCAGGCTCGTCATCAAGCATTACATAGAAAGTAGTGCCCTTGTCGGTCACGATACCGGTAGGGTTATTCACGTCGCCATGAGCCTGGATCCCTACCAGTGCGGCCACACCGCTACTCTCCGAGAAGGGCTCTGCGAGCATCACGCGAAGTTTCTTTGCGTGTGTGCTGTCCCATTCGTTGCCATTATAGGGATCAGTCTCCGCCCAGTTGCCGGTGCGCACTTTTGTCACCATCGGACGAAGGCCCTCCGGAAGGGCCAGCACGTTGGGGTCGGTAGCGTATGATGCGGGATCCATTGCGGCATATTTCGGAGTAAGCACTGTGCATGCGGCATCCTCGAAGATCGCTGCAAGCGCACTCTCTACAACATACTTCTTGAACGTATCCCATGTCTGACGCCTGGCGTCGATGTCGGCAGATGTAATTTCTGTCTGCGGCACGAAGAGCCAAAGCGACGGATTGCTATTGAGGTTCCAGCCGACAATATTGGCCTGGCCATCCTCGTGGGCGAACGTGTAGTTGTCGTTGGCACTGTCAGGTTCAGCCGACCCGGCGGCTATGATACCGAAGCCTTTTGAAGTCTTCTTGAAGTTCAGGACCTGTCTATCCTGGTTGGGGATGTATTGCTCAATGGTGCTCCAGCGGCTGCCGGATGCCATCGAACTGCTGACAATGCGGCCTGAGTTGTAGTTGCGCAGCACGTAGCCGTCGCCTGAAGGATTGTTGTCGACAATCCATATCTGATTCTCATCGCCGTCGTTGGGTGCCGAACCGACCAGACCGTTGCCTGACGGAGTCATAGCATGTCCATAATTGTAGTTAATCAGCTTGTAGGCCTTTCCGGGTTCGATGACACTGACACTTGTGACCCATGTCTTGCGCTTTTCAGCGACCATAGCGGGGGTGATGTCAGTCTGGTCAATCAGTTTCCATTTGGAATTGACTGATTCAGTATTCCAGCCCACGACCTTCTTGCCTCCGTCCTCATGGGCGAAACCGAAGTTCTTTTCGTCGGTATTGCCGTTAATGCCGTTGACGGTGTTGATGACATAACCTCCCTCGATGGGCTTGACTGACATCAGGACCTTGTTTTCGTCAGGAGTAAGGGTGAATTCCGCCTGCCATGTAGCGGAGCGGGCACATGAACTGGTCATGTAGAACCCTGTCTTGTAGTTGCGGAAATAGAAACCGGTTCCCGCGGGATTGGCTTCTGCAATCCAGAGCTGGGCCTCATTGTCATCATCAACGGCCGTACATGTCACGTTGCCGCCGGCGGGGGCGACCATCGCGTCTCCATAGCCAAGATTGACGATGCGATAGACGTGCCCGTCCTGAGGACCGCTGCCGTCGGTCACTTCGACCGCAGCCCGCTCAGAGGTGTTGACTTTCGCCACCACCATTCCTACTGCAAAGACTGCTGTCAATGCAATCAGAAAGGTTGTAAAACGTCGTTTCATAGAGATTTAAATTAATTAAAGAAATATTATGGTTGTAGGTGTTAGCTCCGTGTTGTCGCGCAGATAAGCGCAGTTGTGAAAAATAAGTGCAAAATTAATCTCCAAATCAGTTGATTGAGAAATTCTAAAACTTAAAATAAGTTAAAATAAGTTAAGTAAAGGTTCAAATTTACTTATTAACGGGTATTTTGATGTCGACTAATACTTGACTTTGACCAAATATAAAATAGTGAGAAGTCGAATGATAGAAAGAGTCTTATTGATTATTTGTGTAAGTGTGCCTAATTCATTATTTTTGTGAATAAATTATTGAATGCTTAGTGCATAAGATTAACGTAACCTTTATAGACTGACACCGATGAAATACAGTATGTTGATTTCCTCAGCCCTCCTTTTCGGCTGCACCACGCTTGCCGGCGCTAACCCCCTATCCGTAGAATCGCCCGACGGTAGCATCAGGCTACAGTTTGACACGCAAGACGGTGTTCCTACATATTCAGTAGTGCGTAATGGCAAGATCATTCTTAACCCCTCACGACTCGGCCTTAAGCTGAAGGAGCTGCCCGATCTGACGGAGGGATTCACCGTTAAGTCGGTGGAGCGGGATGCTCACGATGAGAACTGGCGCCCTGTATGGGGAGAGGAGGCTGAAATACGCGATCATTATAACGAGATGCGCGTCAACCTCGAGCAGAAGGAAGTAGCTCCGGGACGCACGGTGGCGGTAGTTTTCCGCGTATTCGACGACGGAATTGGTTTTCGCTACGAGTTTCCCCGTCAGGAAGCGCTGCAGGATTTCGCAATTATGGATGAAGTCACGGAATTTGCATTCGACGATAACCACACCACGTGGAGCATTCCTGCTGAAGGTGTCAGATTCTATGAGGCCCTCTTCCGTGAGCTCCCCCTTGATGAAATTGGAAAGGTATCGACTCCTGTCACCATTCGTTGTGCCGACGGCACGCACATGGCCCTGCACGAGGCCAATCTGACAGACTATGCGGCGATGAATGTGCAGGCCGTGCCGGGCGGCAACACTCTTACCGCCTCCCTTACTCCCTGGCAGAGCGGAGAGAAAGTGTTTGTTACCAACGTGCGCGTTTCTCCCTGGAGAACTCTCATAATCGCTGACAACGCCGGCGATATGACGCTCAGCAGAATCATGCTCAATCTCAATGAGCCCTGTGCGGTGGAGAATGCCGAGGAATTCTGCGTGCCGCAGAAGTATATCGGCGTATGGTGGTGCTATCACATGAAGACCGCCACATGGGAAGCCGGTGAGCATCATGGAGCAACCACGGAAAATGTAAAGCGGTATATGGATTTCGCTGCCCGTAACAATTTCGGCGGTGTCCTTGTTGAGGGATGGAATCATGACTGGGCTACCTGGGATTTCTCATTCACGCGCCCCTATGAGGATTTTGACATTGCGGAACTCAACCGCTACGGACGTGAGAATGGAGTTGCGCTCATCGGTCACCATGAGACGGGCGGCAAGATCGCAAATTATGAATCGCAGATGCACGACGGCATGAAACTCTATGCCGACAACGGTATGCACTATGTAAAGACCGGATACGTCGGCGATATGCTCGACGGCAAGGAACTCCACAGCAGTCAGTTCGGCGTGCGTCACTACCGCAATGTGATTGAGACGGCAGCGCGTTATGGTCTGGCAATCGACAACCATGAGCCGGTGATACCTACCGGACTGCAGCGCACTTATCCCAACCTCATGACTCAGGAGGGAGTGCGCGGTCAGGAGTGGGATGCCTGGTGTCCGGAAGGTGGTAATCCCCCTTCACACACGGTGACCCTTCCTTTCACCCGCGGGCTTGCCGGCCCGATGGATTTCACTCCCGTCACGTTCCGCTTTGACAACCCGGTGATGCCGCAGACTCATGTCAACACCACTCTTGCGAAGCAGTTGGCTCTCTTCGTTATTCTCTATTCGCCCTTGCAGATGGCATCTGACGAAATTGAGAATTATATGGCCAATCCCGAGCCGTTTCAGTTTGTGCGCGACTGTCCGACCGACTGGGAAAAGACGCTCTTCCCGGAGGCAGAAATCGGAAAGTATATCACTACGGCCCGCAAGGAGAAGGGTGGCGACACATGGTATGTCGGCAGCGCGACGGGGGAGGATGCCCGCACAGCCGTCATCAACCTTAACTTCCTTGATCCGGGCGCTACATATCTGGCTACGATCTACCGCGACGGTGAGGGCGCGAACTACGACACTGATCCCTATCCCGTAGTGATAGAGCAGAAAGAAGTGACGTCAGATTCGATCCTCAGCATACCGCAGGGACGCAGCGGCGGCTGTGCCATCAAGTTGGCAAAAATCTGAAAGAATATAGTTAGACTCCAACCACTAAATAAGCAAAGAGGATGCGCCCATATGGCTCATCCTCTTTACTGAATTAAAATATCATGTCGGTGATAGCGGCTTCCTTCCTGTGCAGGATATCAGGATATGAAGCCATCACTCCGCTAACAGCCGGGGGGAATTACATTCCGCGGCCGTGACAGTTCTTGTATTTCTTGCCCGACCCGCAGGGACACGGATCATTACGTCCTATCTTTTGCTGTGCCTTTGCGGGCTGCGGCTTCGACGGCGCTGCAGAGCGGCTCACATTCTTGGCTGCCTCGCGCTGCGCTTTCTCGCCTTCATAGGTCTCCTGAGTTGAGGAATACCCGGCAGAAGTCGTGCTATAGTTTGCGTAAGGATTTGTCGTGGTGGTCGACGTGTGTGATGCCGTTGCCGATGAAGAATAAGCGGCCTGCTGCTGAGCCTGCTGAGCGGCTGCGGCGGCCTGAGCCTGGCGCTGTGCCTCCTCAGCTGCCTTAGCCTCGGCATAATCGGGCACTGCGAGACGGCCGCGCATAAGCGTCGATACAGCCTTGGCGTTCATATCGCTCAACATCTGTTTCCAGAGATTGAAGGCCTCGATCTTGTAGATCACGAGAGGATCTTTCTGCTCATAGGTGGCGTTCTGCACCGACTTACGGAGCTCATCCATTTCACGAAGCTGCTCCTGCCAGCTCGAGTCGATCGAACTAAGAAGCACTGCCTTCTCCCATGCCTGACCCAACGGCTTGCAATCATTCTCATAGCACTCCGTGATGTCGGCCTTGATGTTGAAGATGCGGCGACCGTCGGTCATCGGGACGCCCAGCGGGCCACTTGCTCCCTGAATCTCTACGAAATCCTTAACGTAGGGGGCAGCCCCGGCTGCGATCTTCTCCTTCTTCTTACGCAGACGCTCCATGGCTGCCTCTGCCAGACGGTGAGTAACCTCATCTGAGTCAAGGTGTGCATACTCTTCCTCCGTGAAGGGCACCTCCAGTGCAAGCACGCGGTTCACCTCCTCTGAGAAATCCTGATAGTTCTCATAAACACCGTTGGCGATGTCGGAGCTCACCTCATACACCATATTGGCGATGTCCATACCTATACGCTCACCCTTAAGGGCGTTCTGACGGCGTGAGTAGACACCGTTACGCTGCGCGTTCATCACATCGTCATACTCCACAAGGCGCTTACGGATACCGAAGTTATTCTCCTCTACACGCTTCTGGGCATTCTCGATACTCTTGGTCACCATCTTGTTCTCAAGCATCTCGCCCTCCTGGAAACCAAGGCGGTCGAGCATCTTGATGACGCGGTCGTTGGCGAAGAGGCGCATAACGGTGTCTTCGAACGACACGAAGAACACCGAGCTGCCAGGGTCGCCCTGACGGCCGGCACGTCCGCGAAGCTGACGGTCTACACGGCGCGACTCATGACGTTCCGTACCGATGATGGCGAGGCCTCCCGCTTCCTTCACCTCCGGTGAAAGCTTGATGTCGGTGCCTCGACCTGCCATGTTGGTGGCGATGGTGACGGTGCCCTTCTGGCCCGCACGTGCCACGATTTCGGCCTCCTGCTGATGGAGCTTCGCATTCAGCACCTGATGCGGAATCTTACGAAGCTTGAGCATCTTCGAGAGAAGCTCTGAAATCTCTACGGACGTGGTGCCGACAAGCACCGGACGGCCCGCATTAACCATATCCTCAACCTCCTGGATGACGGCCGCATACTTCTCTTTCTTCGTGCGATACACGCGGTCGTTCATATCCTTGCGGATAACGGGACGGTTGGTCGGAATCTCGATTACATCGAGTTTATAGATATCGTAGAACTCACCGACTTCCGTCATTGCCGTACCGGTCATGCCGGCCAGCTTGCGGTACATTCGGAAGTAGTTCTGCAGTGTGATGGTGGCGTATGTCTGCGTGGCGGCCTCAACCTTCACGCCCTCCTTTGCCTCAATGGCCTGATGGAGACCGTCGGAATAACGGCGTCCCTCCATGATACGTCCTGTCTGTTCGTCGACAATCTTGATCTTATTGTCGTCGATCACATATTCCACATCCTTATCGAAGAGTGTGTAGGCCTTGAGAAGCTGGTTGACGGTGTGCACGCGCTCAGCTTTTTCCGAATAATTCTGGAGAAGCGCATCCTTTTTCTCGCGCTTCTGATCGGCATCGAGATCTTCATTCTCCACTGCGCTCAGCTGAGCCGCAATGTCGGGCAGAATGAAGAAGTCGGGGTCGGAGGTAGTGCCCGTGAGCACTTCGATACCCTTATCCGTCAGTTCGATCGAGTGGTTCTTCTCATCGATCACGAAGAAAAGGGGCTCGACGGCCTTCGGCATCTCGCGGTTGTTGTCGGCCATATACTTTGCCTCAACCTTGAGCATCAGCTGCTTGATGCCGTCCTCGCTTAGATAGCGGATGAGCGGGCCATGCTTCGGGAGAGCCTTATAGACACGGAAGAGGGCCAGACCACCTTCCTCGGTGTTGCCGGCCGCGATCTTCTCCTTTGCCTCAAGAAGGAGCTGCTGGGCGAGCTTGCGCTGAGCCGTCACCACCTTCTCTACATTCCCCTTGAACTGCTCGAACATCTGCACATCACCCTTAGGCACCGGGCCCGAGATGATGAGCGGCGTACGCGCGTCGTCGATAAGAACCGAGTCCACCTCGTCGACGATAGCGTAGTAGTGCTGCTCGCGCTGCACGAGATCCTGCGTCTGCGTAGCCATATTGTCGCGCAAATAGTCGAAGCCGAACTCATTGTTCGTTCCGAACGTGATGTCGCTCGCATAAGCCTGACGGCGCTCCTCGGAGTTAGGCTCTGTCTTGTCGATGCAGGCCACCGAAAGACCGTGGAACTGATAAAGCGGGCCCATCCACTCGGAGTCACGCTTGGCCAGATAGTCGTTGACCGTCACAACGTGTACGCCTTCGCCCGTAAGGGCATTGAGGAATACGGGCAGCGTGGCCACAAGCGTCTTACCTTCACCGGTAGCCATCTCGGCGATGTTGTTGGTCACCTTGCCACCGTTCATCACGCCGTGGAGCACCATACCGCCGATGAGCTGCACGTCGTAGTGCATCATATCCCACTTCACGGGGTTGCCGCCGGCAAGCCATTCATTCTTGTAGATCGCCTTGTCGCCGTCGATGGTCACGAAGTCCTTCCCCTGAGCCGCCAGCTCGCGGTCAAAGTCGGTGGCGGTCACTTCGATTGTATCATTTTCCTTAAACCGGCGGCCTGTCTCCTTGATCACGGCAAACACTTCCGGAAGCGCGGCGTCGAGATCCTGCGCATACTGCGCGAACATCTCCTCGCGGAGCTCATCGATCTTTTTCCAGTAGGGCTCGCGCTTATCGTAGTCAAGAGTCTCGAGCTCGGCGCGGAGGTCGGCCATCTGCTTCTTGTAGTCGGCTGCCTTGCCGCGGATATCTCCCTTGATTTTCTCGATGCGGCCGCGGAGCTCATCGTTCGAGATGCTTACGAGCTGCTCTGAGATAGGATTGATTTCATTATTGAGGCGATTCCATAACGGACGCACGGCGCGTTCGCTCTGATCGCCGAATATCTTTTTAAGAAGATTATTAAACATTTCTGTCGTGTGTGAATTATTGGTTGTTCTGCATATTTGATTCGGGCCGCTTTCGGCGGCGTCGCGGTGCAGCTTATCTGAGCTGCACGGGGCGTAGGCGCGCGCCGTTTGGCGAACGTATATGCAGAGCTCCGGCGACGGTCGGGGCGAGCGCCGCCGCCTCGACCGGCGTGTCTATCTTGCGTGCCGCTATATCGGGGGCAAGCACGAAGGCCGGAGTCATCACTGCGTTCAGACGCACCGTCTTCTGCACAGGGGGCGTCTGCTCGTCGTAACTGATGGTCCAGCCGGGAGTGAAATCTACTATGATATCTCCGCAGTTGCGCGGATCGAGCGCGAGACGCAGGGCCTCGTCGTCGGCATTGCGCGGAGAGAGTATTTCGTTAAGGGTATGGGCATCATCAATGCCGCTCATCTTCACCAGAAACTCGCGGGCGTCGGCGATCACGCTCTCCGAGTCGAGGTGCATGGCCTCGATTGCGGGGCGGTCAAACCATATCTGACCGTCGCGGATGGCGGCTACATAAGAACCGCTGCCGAACTTGGCCGAGAGATATGAATTGAGCAGCGACCGGGCGCGGCGGGTGGAGAATTCTCCTCCCGATAGCCGGTAGCGGCTGTCTTCGGGCAGGCAGTCGTCGAAGTATCCCGTTGACGTAAGCCATATTACTGAATTGCCGCGGCCTACACGGCGGTCGATTGCATCAAACAGTCGGCCGAGCTGAGAGTCAAGGCGCAGATAGGAGTCGGTGAGTTCGGCGCGTCCCGCGTCGTCGGTGGTGACTGCGGGCGGAGCAAGCGTATACGCGATGTTGAGCACATCCGTCTCGCCCGGCTTGCTGCCGAGGCCGAGATTACCGATGAGTTCTATCGCCACATCTGTCACCTCCGCATTTGCGAGCGGAGTGGTGCTGTAGCGTTTATAGACGTCGCGGTCGCGACGGGAGAATGTGTATTTGAACGGAACCGAACGCTTGCGCTCGGGAAGACAGGGCACTTTCGCAAGGGCTGCCGAAGGGCGCCACACCATCGTGTCAATCCGCTGCGACAGCGGCTGCCGGAGGTTGCGCGCGGAGAGCGCTCCGGGGAGTGCCCCGTAGTAGGAGGTAGTGGCCCAGTTGCCGGAGGTGTTGTTGATCCAGAAAGCCCCCTTGCCTGCATGGCCGGCGAGTATCACGGCCTGCTGGGGATCGAGCGCTACGGAATAGACCGATGCGTTCCCCCCGGCATCTATCACGAGCTCATCGGCAAGAGTCGACAGCCGGAGGCCTTCGGGAGTGAAGGAGTCGTTGGTGATGGAGGCCGACTGGGTAGAAACGAGAGGAAGCCGCGAAGGGGCACCCGGCTGAGAGATATCTATTACCGATGCCGACGGCACGCCCGTCTGCGACGGATAGGCCCCGGTCATCAGCATTGCGGTGGCTGACGTGGCATCCTTCACCGGCACGCGGAAATCGACATCCGGAATGTAGGCCCCTTCCTGAAGTAGTGTGCGAAAGCCCCGCTCGCCGAAATAGTTCTGTAGATACTCGATGTAGTCAGTGCGCAGCTGATCGACTACTATGCCGACCACAAGCCGCGGACGCGAAGCATCAGCCTGTGCCGCTGCTCCGAGCGTGGTGAGTCCCACGAGTACTGACGTAGCAAGTATTCTCATTTTATTTCGGTGATTCTTTTATGATCCGTAAGCCTGAAGTGCTTGCGGCCATTATAATATTTAACTGATTTTTCGCGTGATTATTGCGTATGTGGCCGACGATATCAGCGTTGCCCCCATCAGCGGGAAAAATGCCGGATTTGCCGACTGCCCCTGCCATGCCCATCCGATGAGCAACACGGTGAGCAGCAGTGAGTTGCAGATTGCCATGGCCGTCACTGCCGGACGCCAGCGCCCGATCCATACTCCTGCGCCTATCACAAGCTGAAGCGGGTTGAGCCAGAGATAGAGCAGGTTGGGAGCTGTGGCCTCGTGCGTACTGACGAAAATCAGGAAGGTCAGCAGGCATCCGAGAAGCCCTAAAATCGTATACCATAGGGAGAAAAACCATCTCCAGATAGTGTGCTTCCGCCACATCAGGGCGCAGAAGAGACAGGTGAGGGCGAAGAATGCCCATCCTGCGGCAAGAGGCGTCAGATACCACGGTGTAGGGCCGAGCGTCGCATCGGCTACGCCGGCGTTGAGTGTTCTTGTGGCCGACACAAGGGGGCGCCCGTCAGGCCGGAGTGCGCATGCTGTGGTGCGCTCCATCTCAAGCGGGACGAACATTTCCTCGCGGCTCGTCACCGGATAATCTATGCCCGAACCGAGACAGAGGTCGATGCCGAACTGATACCAGGGATAATCCTTGTGGTAGGCGCGCATCTCGTTGCGGAATGTTCCGTAGCGCAGTGAGTCGGGATAGGTGGCGGGAGCGCCCAAAACTTCATCAAGACGCGTCGTGATGCGTGTGGCGCAGTTATCTTTTACGTAATTATAACGGTAAACCCGGTTCTCGGGGCGCGCCTCCTCACGGAGCATAGTCAGCATCCGGAGCGCCTCGTCTCGATTGAGATTAAGATCTTGTTCAACCACCCTCCGCCCCGCAGCCTGATACTCAGGTATGAACCATGCGAAAGGGTAGGAGGAGAGCATGTAGTCGGTCTCGCCCTTCACGAAGCGGTAGATAAAGTTGGGCTGCTGGAAATCAAATGTACCGTAATTCCACACCGAGTCAACCGGAAATCCTTCCGGACCGATACCTCGCACCCTGACAGCCTCGTGGCCGCAGAGTTCGTAGACTTCAGCCCCGGGGGCACACGTGATCAGGCTTACAATCACAGAATCCTGTCGCTCCCTCTGCGCGAACGCCGGAAGAAGCGACAGGATGAGTAATGTGATGATTCTTATTTTGGTCTTAAGCAAGGCTCGAGGTCTTATAATCCTCACTCCGGCTGCTGCGACGGTCATCGGGGCGCCGGAGTGATGAGTTCTTAATATTCGCAGTTGTTCGGATAGCGCGGGAACGGAATCACGTCGCGGATGTTCTGCATGCCGGTCACGAAGAGCACGAGACGCTCGAAACCGAGGCCGAACCCGGAGTGGGGCACTGTGCCGTAACGGCGCGTGTCGACATACCAGTCCATTCCCGTCAGACCAAGTTCCTCAATGCGGCCGGTGAGCTTCTCAAGGTTCTCCTCGCGCTGCGAACCGCCGATGATCTCGCCGATTTTCGGGAAGAGCACATCCATTGCGCGCACGGTCTTGCCGTCGTCGTTGAGCTTCATGTAGAAGGCCTTGATTTCCTTCGGATAATCCGTCAGGATCACGGGGCGCTTGAAATGCTCCTCCACGAGGTAGCGTTCATGCTCGGATGCGAGATCGACGCCCCAGTAGACGGGGAATTCAAATTTCTTGCCCGATTCCTCGAGAATCTTGATGCCCTCGGTGTAGGGAAGCCGCACGAAGTCGTTGTCCACCACAAACTTGAGGCGCTCGATAAGATCCTTGTCGAAGTGCTCGGCCAGGAATTCGATGTCATCCTTACAGTGCTCGAGAGCATAGTTGATGCAGTATTTGATGAATTCTTCGGCGAGATCCATATTGTCCTCGATCTCGTAGAAGGCCATCTCGGGCTCGATCATCCAGAATTCGGATAGGTGGCGGGGAGTGTTGGAGTTCTCAGCGCGGAATGTCGGACCGAATGTGTAGATGCAACCGAGTGCGGTGGCTCCGAGCTCGCCTTCAAGCTGTCCCGACACTGTCAGACATGCCATCTTGCCGAAGAAATCCTGCGAGTAGTCGGCCTTTCCGGCCTCATCCGTCGGAATCTGATCGAGCGGAAGGGTAGTGACCTGGAACTGAGCGCCTGCCCCCTCGGCGTCAGATGCCGTGATGAGCGGAGTATGGAAGTAGTAGAACCCCTTGTCGTTGAAGAATTTATGGATTGCGTAGGCGAGTGCGTGACGGATGCGGAGCACTGCGCCGAATGTATTCGTGCGCGGACGCAGATGTGCTTTCTCACGGAGGAATTCGAGCGTATGACCCTTCTTCTGCAGAGGATAGGTTGCGGCGTCGGCCGTGCCGTACACTTCAAGCTCCTCAGCCTGTACCTCTACGCTCTGACCCTTACCCTGCGACTCCACGAGCGTGCCCTGCACGTGAATGCTGGAGCCGGTGGTGACGGGCTTGAGGCTCTCGTCGTCAAACTTGGCGGCGTCGAGCACGATCTGAAGGTTCTTGATGGTGCTTCCGTCATTGAGCGCCACAAACTGCACGTGCTTGTTGCCGCGGCGTGTGCGCACCCAACCCTTCACGTCGACAACCTTGCCGACATATTTCTCAGGGGCCGACAGGAGCTCCTTTATGGTGGTTCGTCTGATTTTTTCCATTTTATTGCTTGCGCATTGATAGTTGATGAAGTCGCATCATCCCGGCGTCAGGCCGGGATGTGCGGAATAATGAGTTTATTCGAATGAACCCATGCGGAGGTAGTTCACCTCGTCCTGAGTGAGGTAACGCCAGCGGCCGCGGGGAAGATTCTTCTTGGTGAGGCCTGCGAAGTAGACGCGGTCGAGCTTCACTACGCGATATCCGAGATGCTCGAAGATGCGGCGCACGATGCGGTTGCGGCCCGAATGAATCTCGATACCGGCCTGATTGCGGTCGTCGCTCACGTAAGAGATGGCGTCTGCGTGGATCTCACCATCCTCAAGCTCTATGCCGTCGGCGATGCGCTGCATATCTTCTTCGGTGATGTCCTTATCAGTCCATACGTGATAGATCTTCTTCTTCACGAATTTGGGGTGGGTGAGTTTGGAAGCGAGATCGCCGTCGTTGGTGAGCAGAAGCACGCCGGTGGTGTTGCGGTCAAGGCGTCCGACGGGATAGATGCGCTCCTCGCAGGCATTCTTCACGAGGTCGAGCACTGTAGTGCGGCCATTGGGATCATCACTTGTGGTGACACAGTCTTTCGGCTTGTTGAGAAGCACGTAGCACTTGCGTTCGGGCGTCACGACCTTGTCGTCGAATTCCACGATGTCGTTGCGCGAGATTTTTGTGCCGAGTTCATTCACGACTTCGCCGTTAACCTTCACCTTTCCTGCCGTGATGAATTCATCAGCCTCACGGCGTGAGCAGAGGCCGGCGTTGGCCATATATTTGTTCAGGCGCATTTCTGCGTTGGGATCCACATCCTCGAGCACGTAATCGATCTGGCGCGGACGCTGATTGAACTTATTGTTCTGATTTCCTTTCCAGTTTTTCTGCTGGTAGCCCCCCTGACGGTTCTGCTGGTATCCGCCCTGCGGGCGCGGCTGATATCCGCCCTGATTGTTATATCCACCCTGCTGACGGTTCTGCTGCGGGCGCGG
>CAMWYR010000007.1 GCA_947178505.1 uncultured Muribaculaceae bacterium
TTAAAGAAACAGTATCGATTAATTTGTTTTGTCATAGATGCGAAGGAAGCGGAACATTGTATCATACGCTGCTTCACGAGCCTTTGGTTCGGATAGGATCAGATCGTGAAGTCCTGAATCAATAGTGCATACCATGCGCTCCGTACCCAGTCGCTCGCCGCGGGCCTGAATCATAGCCGGGTCGAGCACTGCGTCGCCGGTCTGGAACTCCGGCGTCCAGTTGCATCCGTCGATCTTACGGCTGCTGTGCATCACGAGAATGGGCACCTTGATATTCTCACACTTCTTCATCAGACGCCCCTGCGCCGAATTGATCGCCCCTACCCAGCTGAACGTAACCGGAGGAGAATACACCATCTTCCAGTCGGTGTTATATTCCCACTGGCCGTGGTATTCCTTCAGCAGACTGTAGGCATAACCATCGCAATGACCCTGCTTCACTTTGGAATTCTTGAACATCTTACCCAAAAAACCAATGAACGGCGCCGCCACATTACGCATAAACGGGCTGTAGTTCCATTCGAGGAATGGAGAATCTGTCACCACACGGTTCACCCCCACATTCTCACCTCTCTCTGCTGCGAAATAAGCCACGGTAAGCCCCCCGGTAGAGTGCCCTCCGAGAGTAATATCAGTGTTGCCGTCGCGACGTATCTGAGCAAGCGCCGAGTCGATATCATTGAAATACTCCTTCATGTTGCGGATATTGAACGGATACTGCCAGGGCTCCTTGCTACGGCCGTAGCGACGGAGATCGACTGCATAGAAATTGTAGCCCGAGTCGACGAATCTCTCCCCCATCTCCTTCTGGAAGAAATAATCGTTGAAGCCATGTATGTAGAGGAAGGCACGGCGGGAATCATGGTCACATTTCTTGCGCACGATTGTGGAGCGACATGGCCCGTCGAACGCCTCACCCTGATTCACGTAGCGCGCCTCATAACCGGGGAGGATATCGGCATGCCACGACACATCGGTAGTGGGAGTCTTCGGACCCTTATATTTCTCATTCACATCCCAGCTGTAGGCCGTCAGTGCGGCGGTAGCTGAGAGAAGCAATACGGGTAGCAGTCTCATAGTAAGCAATCATTATTTTCATACCCCTGCAATAGATACTGACATTCCGGGAGCCGGCGCGCTCCCTGCAAGGGTCTTTTTTTACTGATATAACACGCCGGGAATGAAATTGTAGCACGTTGATGAGATTATTTTTGTCTGAACCGAAAAAAAATATTAACTTTGCACTACCGACACGACGGCACTATTTGTGATAAAAAAGTACGGTTGTGTTATTCTCCGGTAACGGATTCCTTCGCGTGTAAGGAGAAACAATTCAAGAATTACAGGTGTTTTATGGATATGATTCAGTCAGTGGCCCATTGCTCTGAATCTTTCTAATTCCACTATCAGGTCAACGGCCAACGCCGGTTCCGGTCGCGGTCAATCCCCTCTTTTTTTATTTCAATTTTCACCCAGCCCCGGGCCGGGAAGCTATCTTCCGGAAATCTGCGGCCGTGTCTCAGGGGCCCGTGTGAATTCACTTCAACAAAGAAATAATACCTTATAGACATAATGAACAGACTGGACGAACTGATGTCGATGGACGACACAGAACTTCGCACCCTCGCCGAATCACTTGGTATGAAGAAAAACAGCATTGAGAATGAGGATAAGGAATCTATCGCTTATTTCGTGCTTGACAATTCGGCCGTGCAGACTGCTCGCGCGGAAATGGCGCGTCTGAAACCAAAGGCGACCAAAGAACGTAAGCCCCGCGCAAAACGCACAGATTCAAATAATAATAAGGAAGAGATCGGCACAGAAGATGCGTCAGCATCAACCGAAGCGCAACCCGTAGCTAAGAAAAGAGGCCGCAAACCTAAGGCCGAAAGCGGAACCTCCGAGGCGGCCACTGCTGCCACCGCGCAGCCCGTAGAGGCACCCGCAACCGAGGCCACTCCTAAACGCCGGGGCCGCAAGCCCAAAGCTGAAACAGCCGTCGCACAGGCTGAATCCGCCGGCACGGAGGGAGTCGCTACTCAGGCAGCCGATGACCCCAGCCATAATCTCCCGCTCGTGATTGAGACGGAGACGGTTGCCGAGCCCGCTGATAAGGCAGCTGCCGACAGCACCCTCGCGCCAATTCCCACTCCGAGAAAGCGAACTCGGGGCCGCGCGAACATCAATACAGTTCAGCCGGATGTCGCAGCAGGCGTTTCAGCGATCACAGAGACAGCCAAGGAAGATTCCAATGCCGATACTCCCGTAGCAAAAGGAGACGCGGCTGCGCAGTCTGCAGGCGATAATCAACCCGGCCAACCGAAAGATAACACTCAGAATAATCAGAATAAGGAGAAGCCCTCGCTCGGTAATTTCTTCAATAATTCAAGAGGGCGCACATTTATCCCCCGCTCACAGCAGCAGGAGATGGTGCAGGATCCTACCCTTGCCGCTGCTCCTATCATTATCGCCGAACCCGGCGTGCAGACACTCGGTAATAATATCAAGCAGAAACAGAAGCTCACCAAGAAGCAGCGTCAGCAGCAGCGACAGATGCAGCAACAACAGCGTCAGCAGGCACAGGGCCCGTCATACGATCTCGGCGGAATACTCACCACGTTCGGCGTGCTGGAGGTAATGCCCGAAGGATTCGGATTCCTCCGTTCGAGCGATTACAACTATCTTGCCAGCCCCGACGATGTCTATGTGACTCAGCAGCAGATTCGCGACCTGGGCCTCAAGACGGGCGATATGGTGGAGGGTTCTATCCGGCCGCCGCGCCCCGGGGAAAAATACTTCCCCCTCTGTGAGGTCCTGTCGATCAACGGACTTCAGCCGGAAGTGATACGCGACCGCGTGTCATTCGAACATCTCGTGCCCCTCTTCCCTGATGAGAAGTTTGATCTCAGCCACGGAAAGGCTCATAATCTCTCTACCCGAGTGGTGGATATGTTCGCACCCATCGGCAAGGGCCAGCGTGCATTGATCGTCGCGCCTCCTAAAACCGGTAAAACCATTCTGCTCAAGGATATAGCCAACGCTATTGCCGAAAATCACCCCGAGACTTACATCATCATGCTGCTGATCGACGAGCGCCCGGAGGAGGTGACGGATATGAGTCGCAGCGTGAACGCTGAGGTTATTGCCTCCACATTCGACGAGCCGGCAGAACGCCACGTGAAGATCGCCGGACTCGTGCTCGAAAAGGCCAAGCGCCTTGTGGAGAGCGGCCACGATGTCGTGATCATGCTCGATTCGATCACACGTCTCGCACGCGCATACAACACAGTGTCGCCCGCCTCGGGAAAGATACTTTCCGGTGGTGTCGATGCCAATGCCCTTCAGCGCCCCAAACGCTTCTTCGGTGCGGCCCGCAACATTGAGAACGGCGGTTCGCTTACGATTATCGCTACCGCACTCACCGAGACATCATCAAAGATGGATGAGGTGATTTTCGAAGAATTCAAGGGCACCGGCAACATGGAGCTTCAGCTCGACCGCAAGCTCTCCAATAAGCGCATCTTCCCGGCAGTGGATATCGTGGCCTCTTCAACGCGCCGCGACGACCTTCTTCTTCCGCAGGAGACGCTCAACCGCATGTGGATTCTCCGCAACTATCTCAACGATATGACTTCGGTAGAGGCAATGGAATTCATCAGGAAGCGCATGGAGATGACCCGAAGCAACGAGGAGCTCCTCGTCACTATGGACAGATAATCAGTGCCTGCAGATGAATTCTTTCGGTAATCTTCTGAGGCTCACCACTTTTGGCGAAAGCCACGGTAAGGCGATGGGAGGCGTGCTCGACGGCATGCCTCCGGGCATATTCATCGACCCCGCCATCATCCGTCATCATCTCAGCCGACGCCGCCCTGGGAGCGACCCGACTTCATCGCAGCGCCGGGAGACAGATGAATTTGAAATCCTCTCCGGGCTCGACAGCGAGGGCTACACGCTCGGCACACCGATAGGGTTTGTGGTGCCGAATAAGGATGCGCGCCCGTCGGACTATGCTGAATATGATGGTAAATTCCGTCTTAACCATGCCGATTACACGTATTATAAAAAATATGGACGGCATGAATTCGCCGGAGGGGGCCGTTCAAGTGCCCGCGAGACTGTGTCTTGGGTGTTGGCCGGATCTATCGTGCGCCAGTGGCTCTGGAAATCGCGCATAGCATTCGATGCCCATTATATCCAGACCCTGGATGCGGCGAAGGCAAAAGCCGAGGGTGATTCGGTGGGCGGAATCGTGACGGGAAAGATCACCGGTCTGCCGGCCGGTCTCGGAGAGCCCGTTTTCGATAAGTTCCACAGCCGTCTTGCCGCCGCGATGATGAGCATCAACGCCGTGAAGGCATTCGAATATGGCGACGGCACAAGGAGCGCACGGATGAAAGGCTCCGCATGCGCCGACAGATTCAGAGAACCCTACGACCCGCTTACTCCCTTCGCCTCCAACCACTGCGGCGGCGTGATGGGAGGAATCACCAACGGAATGGAAGTGAACTTCAACGTCTACTTCAAACCCACCCCCACCATCATGCAGCCGATGGAAACGCTCGACACGGAATGGCACCATGCAGTGATACCCCCGAAAGGGAGGCATGACGCTTGCGTGGCCATGCGCGCAGTGCCTGTTGTGGAGGCGATGGCAGCTCTCGTCACAGGGGATTTCGTTCGACTTAACCAGGCCTACACTCCGCTTGATCGTTATCCCGAAGGTTACGATCCGACAAAAATGTAACAACCGCGCTGCGATGCCGGAACAAGGGCTGTATGAACGAATACTACACTGACTATGCGGAATATCTGCAGAGGTATTTTCCGGGCAGGAAGATACAGAAGATTTCGGTGAATACCGGCAACGGTTGTCCGAACCGTGACGGCACTCTCGGCACCGGAGGCTGCATCTATTGCCGCAACGATGCCTTCACCCCCGGCTACTGCTTTGCATCACAGGATATATCCGCTCAGATTGAAGCCGGCAGAAACTTCTTCCGCCGGAAATATCCACAGATGGATTTCCTTGTCTATTTTCAGTCGTACACCGGCACTTACCGCAACAGCGTCGGGAATCTGAGGAAGATATATACGGAGGCCATGGCGCATAACGACGTTGCGGGCCTCATCATAGGGACGCGGCCCGATTGTCTGCCCGATGAGCTCGTGGCCATGCTTTCCGAACTTAACAGCGAGAAGCCGGTGTTCGTGGAGCTGGGTGTGGAAAGCCTCCACGACTGTACACTCCGCCTCATCAACCGCGGCCATACTGCCGGGCAATCGGAAGAGGCTGTCAGAAAGCTCACCGCGGCCGGCATTCCGTGCGGCGTTCATCTTATTCTCGGATTGCCGGGTGAGACGCGTGAAATGATGCTGGAGACTATCAACAGGATTGCAGCATTGCCGGTGGAATCAGTGAAACTGCATCATCTGCAGGTGCTCCGCGGCACCCCGCTCGGCCGCATGGCAGAATCGGGGGAAATTGAAATTTCTCATTTCACCGTCGACGAATATGCCGATTTGTGTGTTGATATAATCAGAAGGTTGCCGCGCCGGATCGCCATTGAGAGGTTTCTGGCCTCCGCTCCGCCGGCACTCGTCGTCAGTCCCCGCTGGGGACTGAAAAATTACCAGTTCACAAATCTATTATTAAACAAATTAAGAGAGAAATGAAAAAAAGCATCCTCGTGCTGTCGGCGATAGCGGCAGTTGCATCAATGGCTTCAGCAGATATAAAGGTGAATGTTAACCCGGCGCTCGGCGTGCGCGGTTTTGATGTGGAATATGGCTATCTGAAGGATATGTCGCAGAAACCGGCTGAGAGTAAGGAACCCTTCCGCCTCAGTGCGACCTCAGAAAGCGGCAGCTTCGCGATTCCTACGCTTGCCGATGATGCCGCGCAGTATGTGATTCCGGTAAATCAGGGCGATTACATCGTGCTCTTCACTCAGCCCGGCGATGAACTGACCGTGGATATTCAGAATTTTTCTCCGCTAAGTTACACCGTCAAGGGCACGCAGCTGATGGAGGATATCGCGCGCCTCGACAGTGAGTCATCCGTATTTCTTGAGCAATATCATAAGATGAGGAGCAGCGGGCAGCCGGATCCGGAGGCACTTAAGCAGATAGGTGAGGCCTACGACAAGTTATTTACCGACTATATCGCAGCCAATCCGGAATCTGCAGCCGTGCCTTACGCCATCATGCACCTTGACGGCGCCGACTTCATGAATGCCTATGAGGGGATGACGCCAAAGGCGGCGGCGAGTCCGCTGGCGATGCTTCTCGAGCCTCAGAAAGAGCGGGTAGGCCGTCAGATGGCAGCGCAGCAGCGCAAGCAGGCCTTGCAGAGCGGAGATGCCATGGCGCCCGACTTTACTTTCAAGAATGCAGAGGGGAAGGAAGTAAGTCTCTCCGACTTTCGTGGCAAATGGGTGATTATTGATTTCTGGGGCACGTGGTGCCCGTGGTGCATCAAGGGATTCCCGGAGCTGAAGGAGGCCTACGCCAAATATGCTCCCCAACTTGAGATTGTGGGCGTGGCCTGCAACGATGAGTATGACGCTTGGCTCAACGGTCTTAAGAAATATGATCTTCCATGGGTGAATCTCTACAACCCGGAGCCTAAAGGTGGCAAACTTCTGGAAGATTACGGCGTGGAAGGCTTCCCGACGAAAGCGATTGTGAATCCGGAAGGTAAAATAGTGAATATCACCACCGGTCATAACCCTGAATTCTACAACATCTTGAAAGAGAAGATGGGTAAATGAAAAAAGGATAAAAAAAGTTAGTGGAATATTTGGATAGTTCAAAAAAAAGCACTAACTTTGCATTGCTTTTCGGGAGAGCAGAGCCGCGAGGCAAAACGCTCCGCTAAGGAAAGCAAAAATGGTGAAATTAGCTCAGCTGGTTAGAGCGTCGGATTGTGGTTCCGAAGGTCGTGGGTTCGAAACCCACATTTCACCCTCCAGGGCATCGCTTACGCGATGCCTTTTTTTTATGGCTGCTCACCCTGCTTACAAATTAAAACTGAAAACTATTTTGCAGTTTTCAGTTTTTTATATAACTTTGCAACTCGTTGGCGCGGACCTTCACGCCACTTTTTAGTTATTTGCAAACTTAATCTAACCTCTGCCTCTTCCGAAAGGCTTATGGAACGTTCAGACCTAACCTCCAAACAGTATGCTTCCCTACTCGAAGCAATCTTCCCGATCATCGGCGAGCGCGGTCCGTCGCATACCTCGATGGACCATGTTGCGTCGAAGCTGGGCATGTCGAAGCGTACGCTCTACGAGATTTTCGAGAATAAGGATGACATGCTGAAAGAAGTGCTCGCCCATCACCACGATCTGCATGAGAAGGAGATGGCAAAACTTTTCGAAAATTCTCCCAACGTCATGGTAGGGCTCTATAAGTCGATGCTCTATCAGCAGCAATTCTTTTCGAAAATCAACCCGGTGTTCTTCCGGGATATGGATGAACGCTTCAAGCATATCCGTCCCGAGTATGACAAGAATAACGACAAGGGTTATCACGCGATGGCGAAGGTGATCCGCACGGGCGTGGAGCAGGGCGTATTGCGCCCGGATTTTGACTTCCGGCTGCAATTCACGCTACTCAAGGTGCAGATGGAATCGCTCAAGCGAATGGAAGAATATTTCCCGCCCGACGTAACCCTCTCTCAGGCCTACAGCGCTATATCCGAGGGTTTCCTCCGCTCAATAGCTACATCGAAGGGACTCGAGATAATCGAAAGCATGGAACTCAGTAAACAAGATACCGACAAAATATGAAATTTTTCAAACTAACCATTGCCTGCGCCGCACTGCTGACTGCATACCCCTCGGCAAATGCCCAGGCAACTTCATCGGATACACTCAGACTCTCGCGCGAGCAATGCATCGAGATCGCGTTGCAGGATAACCAGTCGATAAAGGTTGCCGATCTGGAAGTGAAACGAATGGATTACTCCAAAAAGGAAGTGCTCGCCAACCTTTTCCCCTCCATTGACTTCACGGCCGCCTACCAGCGCACTATCGAACTTCAACGTATGAACATGAACTTCGGTGGACAGTCACAGACTATCAAGATGGGTATGGATAACACCTGGAACATGGGCTTCTCGGCCGCCATGCCCCTCGTGAACGCTTCGCTCTGGAAGTCGATCAGCCTATCCGACACTCAGATCCTTCAGACGCTTGAAAGCGCAAGAGCTTCACGCATCGATCTGGTAAACAATATCAATAAGACTTATTACGCACTTCTGTTGGCTATCGACTCACGCGAGGTGATCCGTCAGAATTATGAACTTGCCAAGCTCTATCATGCCACGTATCAAAAGCAATTTGAAGCCGGCACGGCATCGGAATACGACGTGCTGAGAAGTTCCGTGCAGGTCACGAACGTAGAGCCTGAACTTCTCCAGGCAGATATCGCCGTGCGTCAGTGTCAGCTGCAGCTCAAGGTGCTGATGGGAATCGACAGCGAAACGACCGTAATGCCGGATGTCGATCTTCGCGCAATGAAGCAGGAGATGTATGGCTACGCTCTTGAGGACAAGCGCTCGCTGCGCGACAACACCTCGCTGCGCTCACTCGACCTTAACCGGAAATTAGCCTCTCAGAACGTCACGCTCCAGAAAATGGCCTGGCTTCCCTCTTTGGCCGCCACATTCAATCTCAACTGGAACGCCATGAGCAACGGCAACGCTCTGAAGCATCAGAAACTCAATCCCTACTCGAATGTCGGGCTCGCTCTCCAGGTGCCGATATTCGACGGGCTCTCCAAACTCCAGAAGTATCGTCAGGCCCAGGTGCAGGTCAAGGAACTCGACCTTCAGCGCGAGACCCTCGTGAATTCGCTTAACATGCAAGTTGATCTCGCCCTGGACAACATCAACCGCGAGGCAAAGCAGATAAACTCAAGCGAACAGGGTATGAAATCCGCGGCAAAGGCGTTGGAAATCATGCAAAAAAGCTTTGAAATCGGAGCAGCCACCTACCTGAATCTCCGCGACAGTGAGATGGCCAACACCTCCGCCCAGCTCGCCTACCTGCAATCGATCTACAATTACCTCGTAAGCACGAGCGAGCTCGACGCCCTTCTCGGCAAGGAAGGGGCCTATTCCACCACCCCAGCCTCCAAATGATGTTAATCTGAATAAAATAACACCCATATATGAAAAGACATTCAATACTCGCGCTGTCGATGGCAGCCGCAGTCCTCGCCTCTTGTTCCGGAAGCAAAGAGAAGGCAGAAGAAGAAACGAAGAAAGAAGAGGTCGTGCCCATCGTGCAGGTGGAGACCGTCACTGCCCGCAACGTAGAGCAGATCGGCACATACACTGCCACGGTAGATCCCCAGATCATCAACAATATCTCGTCAAACATGCCTAACCGCATCAAGCAGATCCTCGTTGATGAGGGGCAGCGCGTGTCGGCAGGCCAGCGTGTGGTTGTGCTCGATGATGTCAACACTTTCTCCTACGAGACCCAGGTGAACAATGCCAAGGCTAACCTCAAGAATGTCGAGGTGAACTATAACCGCGCTCTGGAACTCTTCAAGATCGGCGGAGGCACGAAGCAGCAGGTGGATGCGATGGAAATCCAGCTTATCAATGCCCGCAACGCCGTGGCCCAGGCCGAACGCGCACTCCGTAATGCCCGGGAGAACACCGTGCTCACCTCCCCCATCTCAGGAGTCGTCACCGCACGTAATTATGATCCGGGCGACATGACGGGCAATCTTCCTATCCTTACCGTTGCCCGCGTGCAGCCCGTCAAGATCGTCATCAACGTGACCGAGAGTGAACTCCCCAAGGTGCGAAAGGGAATGCCGGCCAACATAACGTTCGACACCTACGGCGACGAAGTGTTCCATGGCACGGTGACCACCGTAATGCCTACCGTAGATGCGGCCACACGCACGTTCGGCGTTGAAATCACTCTTCCGAATGCCGACAACAAGGTGCTCCCCGGTATGTTCGGACGCGTCATGCTCAACCTCGGTTCGGCCGAGCACGTCGTAGTGCCCGATAAGGCTGTCGTCAAGCAGCAGGGTTCCGGCAATCAGTATGTCTACGTGCTCAACTCCGACGGCACAGTAAGCTATAATCAGGTGGAACTCGGCCGCCGGCTCGGATCGGAATATGAAATCGTATCGGGCGTTGAGTCGGGCGCTCAGGTAGTGACAACCGGCCAGGCAAAACTTGCCAACGGCCTTAAAGTTCAGACTAAGAAATGAGTATTTACGGATCAGCAGTAAAACGGCCTATCACGACACTGCTCTGCTTCGTGACGGTCATTATCCTCGGCCTCTTCTCTCTGGCGAAGCTGCCTATCGACCTCTACCCGGATATCGATACGAACACTATTATGGTGATCACGATGTATCCGGGAGCGAGCGCCAAGGATATCGAGCAGAATGTGACCAAACCGCTTGAGAATACCCTCAACTCCGTGGAGCACCTCAAGCACATCACCTCTACATCGCGCGAGAACACCTCCGTGATCACGCTCGAATTTGAATATGGTTACGACATTGACGTGCTCACCAACGATGTTCGTGACAAGCTCGACATGGTTTCGTCGCAACTTCCTGACGATGTCAATAATCCCATTATCTTCAAGTTCTCAACCGACATGATTCCTATCTGTCTGCTTTCGGTGCAGGCATCGGAGAGTATGCCGGGGCTCTACAAGATTCTTGACGATAACGTCGCCAACCCTCTGGCGCGTGTCGACGGAGTCGGTACGGTATCGATCTCTGGCGCTCCTAAGCGCGAGGTGCATATCTATATCGATCCGCAGCGTCTGGAGGCATATAATCTTTCGGTAGAGCAGATCTCCAACGTGATCGCGGCAGAAAACCGCAACGTGCCCGGAGGGTCGTTTGATATCGGCTCCAACACCTACGCTCTGCGCGTGCAGGGAGAGTTCGATTCCACATCGCAACTTAAGGATATTCCCGTGGGCAGCCACGGAGGAAGCATTGTCTATCTCCGTGATGTGGCGCGCATAGAGGATTCACTCGAGGAGCGCACCCAGCAGACGTTCAACAACGGTCAGGAAGGCGCGATGATCATCATCCAGAAACAGTCGGGGGCCAATTCCGTGGAGATCTCTAACAAGGTGATGAAGATGCTTCCTCAACTTGAGAAGAATCTCCCCTCCGACATCAAGATAGGTGTGATCGTCGATACGTCTGACAACATCCGCAACACCATCGCGTCGCTTGTGGAGACGGTGCTTTACGCCTTGCTGTTCGTGATGATCGTCGTATTCCTCTTCTTAGGGCGCTGGCGGGCCACGCTTATTATCGTCATAACGATACCGGTGTCGCTGATCGCTTCTTTCATCTACCTGTTCGCAACGGGCAATACGCTTAATATCATCTCCCTGTCGGCGCTATCGATTTCAATCGGTATGGTGGTCGACGACGCCATCGTGGTGCTAGAGAACGTCACCACGCATATCGAGCGTGGCGCCGACCCGCGTCAGGCCGCCGTGCATGGCACGAATGAGGTTGCGATCTCCGTAATCGCTTCCACACTGACGCTTATCGCCGTGTTCTTCCCGCTTACGCTCGTGACGGGTATGACCGGCGTGCTTTTCCGCCAGTTGGGCTGGATGGTGACTATCATGATGATCATCTCCACCACCTGCGCGCTTACGCTCACCCCGATGCTCTGCAGCCAGTGGCTTAAAGCCAACAAGCGCGGTGCCGACGGTGCGAAGCAGAAGAGCTGGTACACTCCGATTGAGCATGCTCTCGATAAGTTTGACAACGCCTATGCCGGGTTGCTCGGCAAGGTGGTGAGCCACCGAACGGTGACGATCATCGTCTGCCTCGGTATCTTCGTGGGCTCAACATTCCTGATGAAGGATGTCGGCTCGGAGTTCATCCCGACTCAGGACAACTCTCGAATCGGCGTGAGCCTCGAGCTGCCGATCGGTTCGCGCGTGGAGTATGCCCGCGAGGTGACCGCTCGACTTGACTCTCTCTGGCGTGCGAAATATCCTGAAATCAAGGTGTCGAACTACACGGTGGGGCCGGCAAGCTCCGACAATACCTACGCGTCGCTACAGGATAACGGTTCCCATATCATATCAATGAATGTCACGCTCGTAAATCCGAGCCAGCGTGACCGCGGCATCGTCGAGATCGCCAATCTAATGCGTAAGGACCTCAATGAGCAGTTTCCCGACTTCAAAAAAGCACAGGTGAATGTCGGCGGTGGCCGAGGCATGGGTATGGGTGGACAGAGCACGGTCGACTTCGAGATCTACGGCTACGACTTTGAGGAGACCGACAAGGTGGCTCAGGAACTGAAGCAGATCCTCGAGGGTATCAACGGCACGGCCGACGTGACCATATCACGCTCCGACTATCAGCCGGAGTATCAGGTGGATTTCGACCGCGAGAAACTGTCGATGTACGGCATCAGCCTGCAGACGGCGGCCTATTATCTTCGCAACCGCATCAACGGCGCCACGGCCTCGCAATACCGTGAGGATGGCGAGGAATATGACATCAAGGTGATGTATGGCCCCGAACACCGCACCCGCATCGAAGATATCGAGAACATCATGATCTATTCTTCCACGGGTCAGGGCGTGCGTCTCAAGGAACTCGGTAAGGTAGTGGAGCGCTTCACTCCCCCTACAATCGAACGTAAGGACCGCGAGCGAATCATCACTGTGTCGGCCATCGTCGACGGCGTTCCGATGAGCCAGGTGGTGACGGCAGCAGAGGCTCAGATTGACGATATGCATCTTCCTCCCGGCATCACCATCAGCCTGTCGGGTAGCTACGAAGACCAGCAGGATTCGTTCCGCGATCTTCTGATGCTCGGAGTGCTGATCATCCTGCTCGTTTATATCGTTATGGCAGCTCAGTTCGAGTCGTTTACCTACCCGGGCATCATCATGACGTCACTGCTCTTCGCATTCTCGGGAGTATTCCTGATTCTCTGGCTGACGGGCCACACGCTCAACGTGATGTCGATGATAGGCGCAATCATGCTTATCGGTATCGTAGTGAAGAACGGTATCGTGCTGATCGACTATATCACGCTTAACCGCGAGCGCGGCATGGCGATCCGTCGTGCCGTAATCGACGGCGGCCGCTCGCGTCTGCGTCCGGTAGTGATGACGACGCTCACCACGATCCTCGGTATGGTTCCGATGGCATGCGGCACTGGTGAAGGCGCGGAGATGTGGCGACCGATGGGTGTGGCCGTGATCGGCGGTCTGACGTTCTCCACGATCCTTACACTGCTCTTTGTGCCGGTGCTCTACTGCGTTTTCGCGGGCACGGGAGTGAAGAACAACCGCAAGTCGATGCGCAAGAAGCGTGAGGCAGCGCTGAAGAAAACTATCTGATAACATAAACCAATAATAAATTCCCCGGCATGGCGACGGGTCATGCCGGGGGAATCTCAACCGATATGCAAGCAATTTTTATTTCTTACGATCTGGCGCACCACGAGGATGTGCTCGAAGTGCTCAATGCCTGCTCATGCCGTGGCTATACAGCGTTCGGCACCGTGCAGGGTCGCGGCAGCAAGACCGGCGAACCTCATCTGGGCACGCATGCGTGGCCGTCGCTTGCCTCCGCACTGCTGACGTTTGTGGAAGACGACCGTGTCGACCGCGTGCTGGAACGCCTCCGGAAAGTGGATGAGGCTAAACCAAAGCTCGGACTCAGGGCATTCGTATGGCCGATCACCCGGACAATCTGAGCCCTTTCGGAGAAAGGAAAACGAAAAAACTATAAAAATTTTGAGAGCACGATTATTTTTTGTAACTTTGCTCTTGAAATAGCGCACGTGGCGTAATTGGTAGCCGCGCCAGACTTAGGATCTGGTGTCTTGCGACGTGTAGGTTCGAGTCCTATCGTGCGCACTATCTAAGGAGGCTTTGCCTCCTTAACTTTTTTAATCACGCATCCGTCATGGGGTGTTTTTGATGTACACGACACCTTTTATTCGATTTATTCGATGAGCATCTTACAGAAATTGCGCAGAAACCTATGGATCATCAGGGCTCTTTTTCCCTCAATCGCATTTAATTTCCGACACCTCCCCTTCCGACAGGCTATTCACCTGCCGATTTTACTATATAAACCGCATTTCTGCGACCACTCCGGGAAAATAATAATAGACGCACCGGTCTCGTTCGGTATGATCAGACTGGGGGTCAATGTCGTTATGCTCTATCCTCACAGCGGTATAACTTTTGAAAACCGGGGTACGATCATTTTCAAAGGAAAGGCGCTTATCGGGAATGATTCTGCTATTTCCGTAGGCCCGACCGGATGCGTAACATTCGGCAATCGGTTTGCCGCAACAACACATCTGCACCTTATCAGTTATTCTTCCGTAACGTTCGGAGATAATGTTCTGATTGGCTGGAACACACTCATCACAGATACTGATTTCCACGCCCTGATGAATATACGCACCGGACAGAAGAACAAGGGATACGGGCCTATTGCCATAGGTGAGAACGTCTGGATCGCCAACGGCTGCAAGATCTACAAGAACTCAACGATTCCGGCTAACTGTGTGCTCGGAGCTGATTCAATTCTGCACGGGCCGATAGAATGCGAACCATATTCCGTGATCACGACTAAATTTGAAAAGCGGATCACATCCAACGGCTTCTATCACAATCCGGAAGATGACTCAATTGTGTATCAAAATTAGATTTTTGGCACACCCTCCATATTTCCATTCCGGCATCCGGATGTTGCTCAGCACATTTTACTCGATGAGAATATTGCCGGAATTTGGGGGTTCTTCCTTACGGTCGCGGTTTTTCCAGTCGTTACGGAACTTCTTCCACTGATTTTTGAGTCGCTTACGCGACTTGTAAGCCGAAATTCCTGTCAACTGCTTCAATAGCAGCAGCGCTCTGCGTCCAAGGGTAAAGTTTTTCCTACTTATGTCGGCGCCGACAAGTTTCTGATCGGGCGCTAATTCGAGCCTCACCTGACCCTTATCGAGATTATCCACCCTTTCCATCAGCATCCGGATATCCTCCGACACATCGGGAATTTCTGCAGGATGAAATATCTCCACTTCTTCCCTGTTGAATTTATATTTCTCCCACTTCGATGCCTCCTTCGCAGTTATATATTCCTTATCCAGAATAAAGACCTCCGCACGCGTGCTGACAAAAAATTGCTGATTATAGCGGTTGAAACGGAACATACCGTGACCGCGTCCGGCAGACTCTATCTCAAAATCAAAGTAATCCAGATTTTCCGGGGTCAGAGTGCCATCGGTCACATTATTGAATTCAAATGTCGCATTGATTCTGTCAAAATCCACAAATCTTTCAAGATCCGCACTGCGGTTGAAAAAGGGCCATAACGACGGAATCCATCTCCGGCTTATCGTGTCGGCAAGAAGGTTCGCCTGCACGGTGACACGGTCGCCATCCTTATTCCATATCTCAGCCGCACTATATCTGCCCCATATCGTGTCGGTGAATTGCTTACGCGCGAGCCTGTTAAGATCAAGGTTCATATCCGGGGGGAGGCCCACCCAGTCAGACCAGGAGAAATGAAGATTGCTCTCATCGCTCACGCTATCGAGTTTTTCATTATTGGCAAACTGATAGTAAGATCTGCTGGAAAGCACTCTCGGCACTGTCCAGCCCTTAATTCTCTTATTATCACGGCTCACCATAAAGTCTACCATTTTCTCCCGGAAAAGGAAAACGGTATCCGTATAGGTCGTAAGCGACGAATACTCCCTCACATAACCCAGCATATGAAGAATAGATCTATTTTTCTTCTCGAGAGTGAATTCGGGAAGTTCAAAGAATTCTTCCTGCATGTAGATTGTATCAGACAGTAATTCATCTACTCTCTTGTCGCCATAGCCTATATAAGAAATAGTGATAGGGAACTTCTTTGCTGAAATGTATGGAAGAGAGCCTTTATTATCGGTGACCCCCACAGGATTATTATTTCTATCGAACACCGAGGCGCGCGGCAAGGGGTAGCCGGATATTGAATCCACTACCACCACACGCGCCACGCCGCTCATCGCCGAGAGGGCTATGAGGCAGGACATAACTGCCCGTTTATAGGATATTTCACAACATCGCTTCATCAGCTGTGGGGCTACGGTCACCTCACACCTGATAGAGGAAGCGCTTGATCGAGCGTTTCGGAGTCTTTTCAAACTCAACGTCCATAATTTTATATCGCTTCACCTTGCTGTAAGCCGGCAACTGAGAGTTGAGTGTTTCCAGATTTTCATCCATTATCTTGCGAAGCTCCTCATCAGAGATATTCTCCTTGTGGGCCACTTCAAAATCTGGATGAATCAGCGCCACGAGCTGACCGCCGTCGTCAATCACAAGCGATTCATTCACCAACGGAAGAATATTGAGCTTGGCCTCAATCTCCTCGGGATAGATGTTCTGACCCGACGGGCCCAGAATCATCGACTTCGACCGACCGGAAATGTAGATGAAGCCTTCCTCATCAATCACGCCCATATCGCCTGTGTTCATCCAGCCTGAATCATCCGGCATCACCTCATCAGTGGCTTTCTGATTCTTGTAATATCCCATCATCACATTCTCACCCCTCACCAGAATATTACCGGGCACTTTATGGGGATCCGGTGAATCTATACGCACCTCCATACGGTCGACTACCTTTCCGACCGACCTGGGACGCGATTCATAACTCGGCGCGTATGAAATGAGAGGAGCACACTCGGTCATTCCGTAACCCACGGTGAGCGGGAAATTGATCTTATATAGGAATTTCTCTACCTCAGGATTGAGCGGCGCACCACCGACAATGATTTCCTTAAGATTACCGCCGAATGCATCCATGATGCGCGCCTTGATCTTCTCAAGAAGCTTGTCGTCGAGGAAGGGCACCTTAAGAAGGAACTTCATCAGCGGCTTCTCAAGAAGCGGGAACACATTATTACGGATTATCTTCTCAAGAATCAGCGGCACCGTGATGATGAGTGTCGGTTTCACCTCGGCAAATGCGCTCAGAATCACCTTCGGAGAGGGAAGGCGGGTGAGGAAATGAAGATGGCAACCCTTGCAGAACGGATGCACCATATCGATCGTGAGACCATAGAGATGTGCTAACGGAAGCATGTTGACCACGCCCTGGCCTGCCTGCAGAAAGTTGAGGTTGTCAAGGCAGAAACGCACGTTGCTCCACATATTGCCATATGTAAGCATCACACCCTTCGACATCCCCGTGCTGCCCGACGTGTAACTCAGGATCGCCAGCTGATCGGGCTTATCTTCATAATACACCACATCCTTCTTATCAAAGGAATAGGGATACTTCTTGCCGAACTCCTCATTGATATTATTACGGGCCTCCGTAAGACGGGGTCGACGCGAGAAAACAAGTGTCAGCGCCGGAATGATGAATACGCCATGAAGCTCGGTCATTACCGTCTCATCAAGATTCTCCCAGATTGTATCGTCAACAAAAAGGAGTTTAGCGCCGCTGTGATTCACCAGATGATGAATCATATCGGCCTTGAACTCATGAAGGATGGGCACAGCGACGGCGCCATAGGCAAGACATCCCAGGAACAGCGCAGCCCATGTCGCCGAGTTTTTTCCGCAGATGGCTACCTTATCACCAGGCTGCACATCGGCAGACTCAAACAGAATATGGAGTTTAGCGATGAGCTCAGCGGTGTCCTTATACTGATAATTTACGCCTCCCAGATCGGAGAGAGCAAGCGTATCCCAGTTCTTTACGATTGAATCGCGGATAAGCGCGTTTAGAGATTTATTACACATAGGGGATAGGGTGAATTATTAGTAATGTCTTAAATTATCTTGAACCGGCCGTAGGATTCAATTCTGCTCCGGCAATGAGCTTCTCGAGGCGTGTGTGCACCTGCGCCGCGCTCTCGCCACGACTCACGATCGTGCCATCGGGCGCCACAAGAATCAGATGCGGGATTCCTGAAAAGCCATATATGTCATATGGCACATGATTGGTGTTAAAAAGCACAGGCCATTCAATTTCCTGCTTATTTATGATAGCCTTGGTGTCGTCGGGAAGATCGCGCACCGCCACACCGACCACCTCGACCATTGATCCGAAATCGGCACGGATACGCTTGAGATCCGGAATCTCGCGGATGCAGTAAGGACACCAGCTTGCCCAAAAATCAATAATGGTATATTTGCCCGTCGGTATCAGTTTCGACAGGCGCGTGGGCCTGCCATTACTGTCCTCGCCGGCAAAATCCACATATTTGTGACCCGGAGCCGTGGCAAGGCGCAGTTTCGCGAAATTCTCATAATGACGGGCGCGCTTCGAATTGCGCAGCTCGGGAGATGCCTGCGCCAGCAAACTGTCTACCCTTTCCGGATTAGCAAACTTGAGCCATTCGATGCCGAAGAAATCACTGATCGGATTATCGCGGTTGCTGTTGTAAGCCTTTTCTGCAAAGTCGACATAGAGGTCCATATCATCGAGATCCTCAATTGAATCGAGACTTGCGATGAGCGTTGCCAGCCGGTCATTGAGGGGCGTGCCGGAAGCCACGGTCGTGGAGTCGGTGACATGAGCGACACCCTTTTCCGCTATATAGAAAGCGCATATGCGACCATCGACCGAAAGCTGCATGAAGCAGGGAAGCGACAGAGAATCGGAACGCTCCATGACAAACTGAGCCTTGCGGTCTTTTATCACCGCCGAACCCATCGGTACGGAGTCGGAGTAAGTCATCATCTCTACCGTCTTACCTTCATATCGCTCAGGAAATTCTATATTTAACGTGGCTTTCTGACGCGAGCAGCCCAACAGCAGGGCCACGGCCGCCAGACAGCCGTATGTAAGATTCTTTATTTTCATCAGTGTAATCGCAACTTGATATGTTTCAGTGAATTTGTCAAACTTCAGCACTTATTATCCGCCGGACGGAGCAATAGAATGAAGAAGGCTATTTAATTTCTAAACGTTGACTTTCAGTTATTTGTTTTATTCACCATTATATCAAGCACGAGATGATCCGTCTCCGACATTGCCTCGCGTCCGATTGAAGTCAGATTGTGGATAGTGGCATCGATATCTTCCGAGATAATACCCTCCTGCGACGACACGCATTTTCCATTCATAGCAAGGAGCGCCGAGAGCACTGCGGTGGATACTCCCGATGCTATCTTCATGGCACATGCGGGCTTGGCGCCGTCGCAGATCATACCCGTGAGGTTGGCAATCATATTCTTGATGGCCGCACACACCTTCTCATAGTCACCACCCATCAGATAGACGAGACCGGCAGATGCGCCCGTAGAGGCCACCACGCATCCGCAGAGAGCCGAAAGGCGTCCGAGACTCTGCTTGATATAGATACTCGTCAGCGAACTGAGGGCCAGCGCACGCGCCAGCTGCTCATCCGATGCTCCGGTTTCCTCAGCGTAGCAGACCACGGGCAACGTTGCCGTGATTCCCTGATTACCGCTTCCGGAGTTGGACATTACGGCCACCGGGGCTCCTCCCATGCGAGCGTCGCACGCTGCCGAAGTCAGCGAGAGGATATGACTCACGGGCGTATCGCCGAAAAAGCGGCGTCCACCCCCCATGAGCACCTTTCCGAGGCCGTGGCCATAATCATCGCGGAGAGCCAGTTCGGCCGCACGGCGGTTGAGGCGCCCGGCCTCGAGGATGAATTCTATGTCTTCGAAAGGTGTCTCGGTAGCAAACTCATAAACGAGGCGTTCGGTAAGTTTGACATCTCCCGGTGTGCGCTGATTCTCACCTGAAGCTCCCTCCGCCGACTCGAGTATCTCGCCGTCGCGCTCCTGAAGTACGAAATTCGTGTGCGAGCCGGAAATCACGCATCGGGACGAATGGCCCCCTCCATCCGCCGTGACATCTATATATAGTATTGCCGGAGCCTCCTTATAATGACGAATGTCTATCTTTTCAGCCGCTATCATCTCCTTTCCCTTCTCAATCCATTCGGGATTGACGTCGCGCAGCACTTCGAGTTTATATTCTGACTTTCCGCACAGGGCGCCGAGTGCCACTGCAATAGGCAACCCGATCATACCGGTGCCCGGGATTCCGACGCCCATCGCATTCTTGATGATATTTCCGCTTAGGTCGAGGGTTATCTTTTCCGGTGCGCACCCGAGAAGTTCAGTGGCGCGTGCCACACACAGGGCCACAGCAATCGGTTCGGTGCATCCGATTGCGGGCACCACCTCCTGCTTGATCAGGTCGATTATACGGTTTTTCAGTTCATTATTCATGGGATGTAAGGTTGCGTGTTATAACTTTGTGTGTTAAGATTTATATGTTGTCACATTTAGGGTTGACCGACCGGACGATTAGGGTCAGAGAGGCAACTGGCCCTTCTTCTTGCTCTGTTCGATACGCTTGTTGCGCCAGCAATTGCGGCATACAGCGATATAACGTTCGTTACCGCCGATCTCCACCACCTCGCCTTCAGTGATTATGTCGCCCGTTGAGGTGACTCGCGCATTCACAATAGTCTTTCGCCCGCATGTGCAGGTAGACTTCACCTCCTCAATCGTATCGGCCACCTCCAGAAGGCGCTTGGAGCCCTCGAAGAGATGAGTGCGGAAATCTGTTCGCAGCCCGTAGCACATAACGTTGATTCCATACTTATCCACCACGTAAGCCAGCTGGTCGACCTGCTGCTCGGTGAGAAACTGTGCCTCATCCACGAGAATCCATGACGGCAGGTAGCCGTCGGTCTGCTGTAGCTCTTCGACAAGCGTCACCATATTGGATTCCGGATAAATCCAACAGCACTCTCTTTCGATGCCTATACGCGAACGAATCACATTGCGCTCGTCGCGCGTGTCGATCACCGGTTTAAAGCAGCGATAGGCCATGCCGCGCTCCTCAAAATTATAGGCCGTAGTGAGAAGCAAGGCGGTCTTTGCCGATCCCATCGTGCCGTAACGGAAATAAAGTTTGCCTGTTGGATTCATTTCTTTATCAGAAGATTATTATTCCGTCGGGGGCTCCCGACGCCTCAAAATGATTATCGCAACGAAGATTATAAGAGTTGTCTACAATCATTTTAAAAAAAAGTTTACGCGAATATAAAAAAATTTTATGATTTGGTCAAACATTTTAAGCTTCATCAGCGTTATGCTGACATAAAACGTTCCACGAAACAGACAACAATAACAAAACAATAGATACCAGAAAGGAGGACACTATGAACAATGCCAATGTAATTTCGGTGAATCCCGGCGTAAAGACCCTCGGCGAACTCAATATAAACGAAATCAATCTGGCGCGCCTGAGCAGAACAATCTCCAACACAGGCCGTAGTACGTCATCATTCAAAAAAGCACTTGATTTCACCTTCGGTATCGGCCGCACCACTGCCTCCTCAATGTCGAGTCGGCTTCTTGCCGTTCGCACGGTTGCGGGCACCCTGTTTTCTGCTTTCGGAACTTTATCCCTCGCCGGCAGTTCAATGATTGCGTTGCCTCACCTTCTTGCAGTCTCCTCATTAGTGCTGGGGCTCTCCCTTCTTACCGGCTTATGTACCCGCATAGCCTCCCTTGCAGCGGCAGCCATGGCCTTCATCGCAAGCTATTCGGCTCTGATGAGCGGCACCCTCGACTCTACAGCACTACTTGTTGCCGTGTCGGGAGTGGTGTTCTGCGTGCTCGGTCCCGGCCGTTACAGCGCCGACGCTTATCTGCGCAGCGGTCTGCACCGAATCTACCGCAATATGCACCGCTACGATCCTGAGCGCAACGCTGATAAACTCAATTTCGAATATAACGCATTCAGCGCTGTCGATCGTCTTCGCTGATATAGGATCTACAATAACTCTTGATGGCACAGTTAAGGCAGTCGGGACGACGCGCCTTGCATACGTAGCGTCCATGAAGGATAAGCCAGTGATGCGCTGTCGCCACGTATTCCTCCGGTATATATTTAATCAGTGTCTTCTCCGTGGTGAGCGGATTTTTTGAATTTCGTGTCAACCCTATGCGGTTGCTGACGCGGAACACGTGTGTATCCACCGCCATAGCCGCCTTATTCCACACCACGGACAGCATGACGTTGGCCGTCTTGCGCCCGACTCCCGGCAGCTTCACGAGATTGTCGAGATCCGAAGGCAACTCGCCTCCGAAATCAGAGCAGATCATGCGGGCAGCCTTTATCAGGGCCTTAGTCTTATTGTTGGGAAAAGTAACCGACTTTATATATTCATACACTTCTTCTTCTGACGCCGCAGCGAGACTCTCCGCATCGGGGAATCGCTCGAAGAGCGGCGGCGTAACGATGTTTATCCGTTTGTCTGTGCACTGAGCCGAAAGAATGACGGCCAGTAGCAGATGAAACGGAGTGTCATAGTGTAACTCAGTTTTAGGAGAGGGCATGATTTCCTTGAAAATGGAAATCACGCCCTCATAACGTTCTTTTATAGTCATTCAGCTATAGTGTTCAGCCGCAAGCGACCGGCTTGATTTTATTCATGCTCCTTGACGGAAGTGCAATATTAATGGGCAGCCTCAAATTCGCGGAGGAAACGCACATCATTTTCCGAGAACATGCGGAGGTCTTTCACCTTATACTTAAGATTGGTGATTCGCTCGATACCCATACCGAAAGCATAACCCGAATATACCTCCGGATCAATACCGCAGGCCTTGAGCACGTTGGGATCCACCATACCGCAACCGAGAATCTCAACCCAGCCGGTATACTTACAGAAACCACATCCCTTTCCGCCGCAGATATCGCAGCTGATATCCATCTCGGCCGAGGGCTCGGTGAAGGGGAAGTAAGAGGGACGGAGGCGTATTTTTGTTTCGGGGCCGAACATCTGGCGGGCAAAACCGAGGAGCACCTGCTTGAGATCTGCGAACGATACATTCTTGTCGATATAGAGGCCCTCCACCTGATGGAAGAAGCAATGCGCACGCGCCGAGATAGCTTCATTGCGGTAGACACGGCCCGGACACACGATTCGGATCGGGGGCCGCGTGTGCTCCATCACGCGCGTCTGCACAGATGAGGTATGCGTGCGGAGAAGCACGTCGACCGGAGTACGCCCGATAAAGAACGTGTCCTGCATGTCGCGCGCAGGGTGGTCGGGAGGGAAGTTCAGACTCTCGAACACATGCCAGTCGTCTTCAATCTCCGGACCTTCAGCAATAGTGAATCCCATACCGGCGAATATGCGCAGAATCTCCTTCTTGACCAGCGAGAGAGGATGACGCGTGCCGAGCGGAAGGGGCGACGCCGTGCGGGTAAGGTCGATATCATCGGCAGCCACCTCGTCGGCCAGCTCGAAACTCTCCTTTAGCCGGGCGATACGCTCGGTCACGAATGCCTTGAGTTCGTTGATCTTCTGACCCAGTTCACGCTTCTGCTCAGCAGGCACGTTGCGGAACTCCGACATAAGTTCGGACACCGCACCCTTCTTGCTGAGGTATTTAATACGTAATTGTTCGACCGCCTCTTTATTGACCGCCTGCGCGGCGGCGATCTCTTCCTTTATAGCTTTAATTTTTTCGAGCATAATCATTAGAAGTTGCGAAATGCAAATTTACTAAAAAAGCGTGAGAAATAAGAATCAATTACCGATATTTCTCATTAAAAAAAGAAAAAAAAGAAAAATCCGATGGTAAAGACGGATTTTTTTTGTAATTTCGCATTTAAAGCAAAAAATCCGAAGTCTATAATGGTAAAAAAAACCCGCGATAAATTCATAGAGGTAGCCCGGTCGCTCTTTGCCCGCAAGGGGGTAGAAAACACTACCATGAACGACATAGCTACGGCTTCGGACAAGGGAAGACGCACGATCTATACCTACTTCAAGAGCAAGCGTGAGATCTTCAATGCCGTGATAGAAAGCGAGAGCGACGACCTTCTGCAGAACCTCAATTCAATCGTATCGAAGCCGATATCGCCTGAGCAGAAGCTGCGTGAATACGTGGCGACGCGTATGGAAACAATGCGCGAGATTGTGGCCCGCAACGGATCATTACGCGCCGGATTCTTCCGCGACGTCAGGAAGGTTGACCGTGCGCGCGCTGTCATTGCCAAGAAGGAAATCTCGATGCTTATGCATATTCTTCACGAAGGAGAGGTGCTCGGCGTGTTCGTTCCGCTTGATGTGAAGAAGACGGCAATAATCATCACTAATTCCATACACGGCTTCGATGTGCCCTATATCCGTAACAGCCTTGCCGAGTACGGAATCCCGAAAGAGGATATAGCCGGTATGATTTCCGATATGGTGCTCAACGGAATTATTCTCCGGGACCAGTCATGAGAACATGCCGCAAATAGAATCGCAAACATCACGAAAACATCATTCAATCAAGAAATATAACTTATGAAAATGCTTGAAGGAAAAGTGGCCGTCATCACCGGGGCGGCCCGTGGTATCGGCAAGGAAATTGCCCTTAAGTTCGCTTCTGAAGGCGCAGACATCGCATTCACCGACCTCGTGATTGACGAAAACGGCAAGAAAACAGAAGAAGAGATTGCCGCTTACGGCGTAAAGGTAAAAGGCTATGCTTCGAATGCAGCTGATTTCGCTGCCACAGAAGAAGTCGTGAAGCAGATTAAGGATGATTTCGGCCGTATCGATATCCTCGTCAATAATGCAGGCATCACTAAAGATGGCCTTATGCTCCGCATGACTGAGCAGCAGTGGGATGCCGTAATCGCCGTCAACCTTAAGTCGGCATTCAACTACATCCACGCAGTACTCCCGATCATGATGCGCCAAAAATCAGGCTCCATCATCAACATGGCCTCTGTAGTGGGCGTGCACGGCAACGCCGGCCAGTCGAATTACGCAGCTTCCAAGGCAGGCCTCATCGCTCTTGCCAAGAGTATAGCTCAGGAGGTGGGCTCACGCGGCATCCGCGCCAACGCCATCGCCCCCGGCTTCATCGAGACTGCCATGACCGCCGCTCTTCCCGACGAGGTGCGCGCTGAATGGTGCCAGAAAATTCCGTTGCGCCGCGGCGGTAAGGTTGAGGATATTGCGAATGTAGCTACTTTCCTCGCTTCTGATATGTCAGGCTATGTGACCGGACAGGTGATCCAGGTCGACGGCGGTATGAATATGTAATGTGGACTTTCTCGACAGCGACATAAAATTTCTTAAAGGCGTGGGCGAAAGCCGCGCCAAATCCCTTGCTGCCGAACTCGAAATCCACACATTCCGCGATCTTATATATTATTTCCCATTCCGGCATCTCGACCGCAGCCGCTTCTATAAGATAAGCGAACTGCGGGGCGAGATGCCGCTCGTTCAGTTAAAAGGCCGCTTCATCAGTTTCGAAATCGAAGGTGAAGGCGCCAAACGCCGTCTGGTCGGGCTCTTTTCTGATGGCGAGCGACTGATGCAGATCATCTGGTTCGCCCGGGTGAATGCCATGAAGGATGCCTACCGGCCCGGTGTGGATTATGTGATTTTCGGGCGCCCGACAGAATTCAGAGGCAACTACAACATCGCCCATCCGGAAGTGACGCCCTACGATCCGGCGAAGCCCCCGACAGGCTGGCAGGGGGTCTATAACCTTACCGATAAACTGCGCCGTGCCGGCTGGTCGGCGCGACTTCTCTCCACCCTATCATCCAATCTCCTATCCCACCCCGGATTTGCCGGTGTGGCCGACACGCTGCCTCCGGAAATCGTGGAAGCCTACCGGCTCATGCCTCTTCAGGATGCCCTCAGAAACATGCACTTTCCCGCCGACACTGCCACACTGCAGAAGGCCACCGAACGGATGAAATTCGAGGAACTCTTTTATCTTCAACTGCACATCCTCCGCTTTGCCCGCAGCCGCAACCGTAAGATCCGCGGCCTCATTTTCGCACGCATCGGAGATTATTTCAACGGATTCTATCACCATTGCCTCCCCTTCGAACTCACCGGCGCCCAAAAACGCGTGCTCAGGGAGATTCGCGGTGATATGCGCACCGGTCGGCAGATGAACCGTCTGCTGCAGGGGGACGTCGGTAGCGGGAAGACTATGGTGGCATTCATGACAATGCTCATGGCGGTCGACAACGGCTACCAGGCGGCGCTGATGGCGCCTACCGAGATTCTCGCCACTCAGCATTATGAGACGCTGAGGGAATGGGGTGAGAAAATAGGCGTGACCGTCAGATTGCTCACGGGGAGCACGCGTGTCAAGGAGCGCCGGGAGATCCATGCCGGACTTCTCGACGGGTCAGTACAGCTGATCGTGGGTACGCACGCGCTGATTGAGGATACGGTGCAGTTTCGCAACCTGGGGCTCACCGTCATCGACGAGCAGCACCGCTTCGGTGTGGCTCAGCGCGCACGGATGTGGGCCAAGAATTCCACGCCTCCTCATGTGCTCGTGATGACAGCCACACCCATCCCCCGCACACTGGCAATGACCGTCTACGGCGACCTCGATGTGTCGGTGATAGATGAGCTCCCTCCGGGCCGCAAACCTATCGACACAATGCTCCGCTATGATGACAACCGAATGGAGGTAAACCGTCTGATCGGACGCGAACTAGAGGCCGGCCGGCAGGTCTATATCGTCTACCCCCTCATCTCAGAAAATCCCAAGCTCGAGCTTAAGAGTGTTGAAACAGGCTTCGAGCGCATCAGCGGAATTTTTCCTCAATATAAGGTGAGCTACGTGCATGGCCGCATGAGTCCTGAGATGAAGGATGCGCAGATGCAGAAATTCGTCAGCGGAGAAGCCCGCATACTCGTGGCTACCACCGTGATAGAAGTGGGCGTCAACGTTCCTAATGCCTCTGTAATGGTCATTGAAAATAGTGAGCGGTTCGGTCTGTCGCAGCTTCATCAGTTGCGCGGACGCGTAGGACGCGGCGCTGAGAAAAGCTTCTGCATACTTATGACGAAGCAGAATATCGGAAGCGACACTCGCAAGCGCCTCAGCATCATGACCCAGACAAACGATGGCTTCCTCATCTCGGAGGCCGATATGAAACTGCGCGGACCCGGCGACATGGAGGGCACGCAGCAAAGCGGAATCGCATTCGCACTCCGCGTGGCCAATCTCGCTACCGACGGCTATACCCTCGGGCTTACCCGACGCGCTGCCCTGCAGGTGCTCAACGGTAACCCGCAGCTCCTTGAGGTTGACGGCCCCGATTTTGACTCATCCGAGGGCTCGATGCCCCTATCCGCTTCCTCCATCGACACTTTAAGGCGCGAATTGCGTTATAGGTTTATGAAGAAGGTCGACTGGTCGCAGATATCCTGACAGCACCCGTCGGAGCCACATCGCTGCACTGCGAGAGCAGGAGGCTGTAGCGTTCTTCTCCGTAACCCATATTAATTTCGTAAGTCATGAGAGAAAAAGAATTCCTTCCCCTGGTAAAGGAAAAACTTGGTATAGACACACTGAATCCGATGCAGCAGAAAATGATGCAGACCGCATCGGAATCGAGAGACATCATCCTGCTTTCGCCCACAGGTTCGGGCAAGACGCTTGCCTTCATCCTGCCGATGCTCAAACTTCTGAAGCCCTCGACGGGGCGCGTGCAGGCTGTAGTGATTGCCCCTTCGCGTGAGCTCGTGCTGCAGATCGCCGGCATCATCCGCAATGTGGCAGCCGGATTCAAGACCACGGTCCTTTACGGGGGACACAAGGTAGAGGATGAAGTCAACTCACTCTCGGCCGGAACAGATATCATCGTGGCTACTCCCGGGCGCCTGCTCGACCACATCACACGCCGCAACATCGACGTGCTGCCGACGCGTATACTCGTGCTCGATGAGTTTGACAAATCGCTCGAACTTGGTTTCGAGAAAGATATGAAGAAGATTGTCGACCGCCTCAAGAACGTCAGCCGCATCATCCTCACATCAGCGACCAAGGCCGACATTCTGCCCGATTTCCTACGTCTTAACAACCCCATTACGCTCAGTTATCTGAACGAGAACAGCGACCTTAAGCAACGGCTACGTGTGCATCGCGTGGACTCGGACCGTGCCGACAAACTCGAATCGCTATACATACTTCTTGAGAATCTCGCCGCCGAAGAGGGAGAATACCCGCGGAGCATCATCTTCGTAAATCACCGTGAAAGCGCCGAGCGCACTGCAGCTTGGCTCAAGCGTCACGGCGTACCGGCCGTGCTCTATCACGGAGCACTCGATCAGCGCGACCGCGAGGCAGCCGTGGCCCGCTTCAACAACGGTTCGCGGCCTGTACTCGTTGCTACCGACCTGGCGGCACGCGGTCTGGATATCGAGGGGGTAAAAAACGTTATCCACTATCATCAGCCCCTCACTCCCGAAACGTATACGCACCGCAACGGACGCACGGCCCGCGTCGATAACGAAGGAGACGTGTTCGTGCTGATCGGCCCCGAGGAGGATGTGAAGGAATATGTCGAATTTGACACCACCCGCTACCTTGATCCCGACAAGAAAAGTAATCTTCCCGCTCCCAAAGAAACACTTTACTTCTCGGCAGGAAAGCGCGAGAAACTCTCAAAAGGTGATATCCTCGGATTTCTGGTGAAGGAAGGAGGCCTCGAAGTGTCACAGATCGGACGCATCGACGTCTACGACCATTACTCCCTTTCCGCCATCGACGCCGACGTTGCCGCCCGACTCATCGACTCCATCAAGGGCAAGAAAATCAAGGGCGAGAAGCGCATGATTTCCTTAATCAGTTAATTAACCCCTACTTTCAACCGAAATAATCTTAAAGAGTCGTTCGGGGTCAAACTTTATGAAAAAAAATGAATACGGATTGGCAGAACGGCAAAATTTTTGTACCTTTGCAGAATATAGTTGACCAACGGTAAAGCAACAAATTCACCTTAAATTATACATTAACAACTATGAGCAAAACAAAAAAATTTCTGACATGCGACGGTAATCAGGCCGCAGCGCATATCAGCTATATGTTTAGCGAAGTAGCAGCCATCTACCCGATAACCCCGTCGTCGACCATGGCGGAGTATGTCGACGACTGGTCGGCAGCCGGACGCAAGAACATGTTCGGCGAGACAGTGATGGTGCAGGAAATGCAGAGTGAGGCCGGCGCCGCCGGCGCAGTGCACGGCTCTCTTCAGGCCGGCGCCCTGACCACTACCTACACTGCATCGCAGGGTCTTCTGCTTATGATTCCGAACATGTACAAGATCGCCGGCGAACTCCTTCCCTGCGTCTTCCACGTTTCGGCCCGTACGCTTGCTTCGCATGCGCTCAGCATCTTCGGCGATCATCAGGACGTTATGGCCTGCCGCCAGACAGGCTTCGCTATGTTCTGCGAAGGCTCTGTTCAGGAGGTTATGGACCTCGCTGCGGTGGCTCACCTTTCAGCCATCAAGGGCCGCGTGCCCTTCGTAAACTTCTTCGACGGCTTCCGCACATCACACGAAATCCAGAAAATCGAGGCTATGAGCGAGGAAGATCTCCTTCCGCTCGTTGACCAGAAGGCTCTCGCTGAGTTCCGCGCACGCGCTCTCAACCCCAACAAGCCCGTGGCTCGCGGTATGGCAGAGAACCCCGACGTGTTCTTCCAGCACCGTGAGGCCTCCAACGAATACTACAATGCTATTCCCGAAATCGTTGAGGAGTACGTAAAGGAGATGAACCGTATCACAGGCCGCAACTATGGTCTGTTTGACTACTATGGAGATCCCGAGGCAGAACGCGTGATCATCGCTATGGGTTCCGTGACCCAGGCCATCAAGGAGACTATCGACTATCTCCGCGCCAAGGGCGAGAAGGTAGGTCTCGTTTGCGTGCACCTCTACCGTCCGTTCTCTGCACGCCACTTCCTTGCTGCCGTGCCCGCAACTGCTAAGAAAATTGCAGTTCTCGACCGCACTAAGGAGCCCGGCGCCGTAGGCGAACCCCTCTATCTCGATGTGAAAGACTGCTTCTACGGCAAGGAGAATGCTCCGGTAATAGTAGGCGGCCGCTATGGTCTCAGCTCGAAGGATACAACTCCGGCTCAGATCGTGGAGGTTTACGAAAACCTTAAGCTCGACGAGCCCCGCAATCAGTTCACTGTCGGCATCGTCGACGATCTTACCCACCATTCACTCCCCGTCGGCCCTGAAATCAATGTCGGCGGCAAGGGTATGTTCCAGGCTAAGTTCTATGGCCTCGGCGCAGACGGTACTGTCGGTGCGAACAAAAACTCAGTGAAGATCATCGGTGAGAACACTGATAAGTATTGCCAGGCATATTTCGACTACGACTCCAAGAAGTCGGGCGGTTTCACCTGCTCACACCTCCGCTTTGGCGATGAGCCCATCCGCTCCACTTATCTTGTGAACACTCCTAACTTCGTTGCATGCCACGTGCAGGCCTACCTGCATATGTATGATGTGCTCCGCGGCCTCCAGCCCAACGGCACATTCCTGCTCAACACCATCTGGGAGGGCGAAGAGCTCGCAGAGAATCTACCCAATAAGGTGAAGCGTTATCTTGCGCAGAACAACATCACCTGCTATTATATCGATGCTACGAAGATCGCTCAGGAGATCGGCCTCGGCAACCGCACGAACACTATTCTTCAGAGCGCGTTCTTCCGCATCACAGAGGTGATTCCCGTCGATCTCGCCATCGAGCAGATGAAGAAGTTCATCGTGAAGTCATACGGCAAGAAGGGCGAGAATGTCGTCAATATGAACAATCAGGCTGTTGACCGCGGCGGTGAATATCACAAGCTTGAGGTTAAGCCTGAATGGGCAAATCTTCCGGATGATGAGAAGAAGAGCACTCCGGCTCCCGAATTTATCGAGACCGTCGTTCGCCCGATCAACGCACAGGACGGTAATCTGCTTCCGGTGAGCACGTTCAAGCACAATGCAGACGGCACATGGGAGCAGGGCACAGCCGCTTATGAGAAGCGCGGTGTGGCTGCATTCGTACCCGAATGGAACGTAGAGAACTGTATCCAGTGTAACAAGTGTGCGTTCGTATGTCCTCACGCAACCATCCGTCCGTTCGTGCTCACTCCCGAGGAGTCTGCAGCTGCACCCTTCGGTGATGATCACTCCAAGCCTGCACTCGGCAAGACAATGGCCGGAATGCGCTATGTGCAGCAGGTAGACGTGCTCGACTGTCTCGGTTGCGGCAACTGTGCAGACGTATGTCCCGGTATGCGCGGCAACAAGGCTCTCGTGATGAAGCCCCTCGAGACTCAGCTCGACCAGCAGAAGAACTGGGATTGGCTCGTTGCTAACGTTACGAACAAGGCAGACCTCGTTGATATTCAGGCTAATGTCAAGAACAGCCAGTTCGCACAGCCCCTCTTCGAGTTCTCCGGTGCCTGCTCGGGTTGCGGTGAGACTCCCTACGTTAAGCTCATCACTCAACTCTTCGGTTCGCGAGAGGTAGTTGCCAACGCTACCGGCTGTAGCTCAATTTACTCTGGCTCAGTGCCCTCAACTCCCTACACTACCAACGAGCATGGTCATGGTCCGGCATGGGCTAACTCACTTTTCGAGGACTTCTGCGAATATGGTCTCGGTATGCACATTGCTTACGAGAAACTCCGCGATCGCGTGAAGGAGGCTGCGAAGACCATCCTTACGTGCGAGAAGTGCTCTGACGAAGTGAAGAAGGCCGCTCAGGAATGGCTTGATGCCCGCAACGACGCCAAGGAGTCTCACCTTAAGGGTGTGGCACTCGTGGCTGAGGCTGAGAAGTGCGACTGTGAGTCGTGCAAGACAGTGGTAGAGCTCCAGGCTTATCTCACCAAGCGCAGCCAGTGGATCATCGGTGGTGACGGCGCAAGTTACGATATCGGTTTCGGCGGTCTCGACCACGTGATTGCTTCCGGCAAGAATGTCAATATTCTCGTGCTCGACACGGAGGTTTACTCCAACACGGGCGGCCAGTCGTCGAAGTCTACTCCTATCGGTGCGATCGCTAAGTTTGCCGCAGCCGGCAAGCGCATCCGTAAGAAAGATCTCGGCCTTATCGCAACCACTTATGGTTACGTTTACGTTGCACAGATCGCCATGGGCGCCGATAACGCACAGACACTCAAGGCTCTCCGCGAGGCTGAGGCATACGATGGTCCGTCGCTCGTGATTGCATACTCTCCCTGTATCAACCATGGTATCAAGAAGGGTATGGGTCACTCTCAGGAAGAGGAGAAGCAGGCTGTGGAATGCGGTTACTGGCAGCTCTGGCGCTACAACCCCGAGCTCGAGAATACGGGTGTGAATCCCTTCTCGCTCGACTCTAAGGAGCCGGATTGGAGCAAGTTCAACGACTTCCTCAAGGGCGAGGTTCGCTTCCAGTCGCTCTACAAGATGTTCCCCAAAGAGGCTGACGAACTGTTCGCCGCAGCACAGGCTAACGCGAAGTGGCGCTATAACAACTATAAGCGTCTCGCCGCTCAGAACTGGGGTGTGGATCCCGAACTCACTCCCGAGGAAATCGCTCTCCGCAAGAACGACTGATAACCATTCTGTAGAATAAATTACCATCCTATATCGACTACCGCAGCCATCGAAAGATGACTGCGGTAGTCTGTTTATTATATTGATATCACTTATGGCGGGATTTTTACTTAATTTTGTTAATCAATGTTAAAGTCGTCAATACACCTTCAATCTTCTCGAATATTTTAATTATCTTTATAGAAGTCAACATTTTAGATTAGCGATAAATAACAATAATTAAACTAACTAATCCTATTTTTATGAAGAAACATTCCATTGGATTATTTGCCGGCGCAGCGCTGACCGCAACCGCCCTGATTGGCGGAAGCTATGCTATGGCCGGTAAATCCGACAAGGGTGCCTTTCGTAGTCGCGAGGAAGTGACAAACTACCGCATGCAGCATCCCGTTGCAAAGACGAAAGCACAAACCAAAACCCCGGCGAGCCGCGTGCATGCAGGTGATAAGCAGCTTTACGCATTCAACGTGCTCGACGAGTATGGCCCGCTCTACGAATGGTATGGAGTTGTCAAAGTGCTCGAAGGGGCTCAGGACCCTGAGCCGGTGCATGAGATCGACGGAGTGCCTTTCACTGCTACCTACATGAACGGAAAAGCCTTCGTTGTGATTTATGATGCATTCCACAGTCCGGCCTATGTGACCTATCAGTTCTATGATGCAGAGACCTGGGATCTGGAAAGCAGCGTCAACTATGTGGCCACGACTAAAGACATTCTCCCCTACGGGGCTGCCTACGACCATACCACCGGAAAGCTCTACGCTTCTTTCTTCGAGAGCACAAGCTCATTTATCGGAGACAGTGAGGCTCACTTCGGAACGGTTAACTTTGATAACGCGTTTGAACCCGTATCAATCATTGCTGACCTTCCCGAGCGGATGCGCGCCCTGACGTTTGATGCCTCGGGCCAGTTATATGGTATTAATTACGAAGGTGATTTATACAAAATCAACAAATTTACAGGAGAGGCCGAACTCACCGGAGTTCACGTAGACCTCCCGACCCGTGATGACGGCAACCCGGCTGACGTATGGAACACCGTCGGCCGTGAGTCAATGTGCTGCGACTGGGAAAGCGGTGATTTCTATATCACCTACGGCGATGATATGTGGAACACATACGTCACAAGGTTTAATCCCGAAACCGGCGATGCTGAAATCGTGGCCGATTACAGTTATTCAGATTATGGTACGGAAAACTGTAATGTCCTTACCGGTCTCTTTTTCGAACAGAAGGCAGCCTTGGCTGCCGGGACTCCCGAGGGCGTAACAAATCTCAGTGTAACCGCCGAAGGCATCGAATTAAAGGCTAACGTAAAATTCACGCTTCCCACCAAGGATACCGACGGAAAAGATCTGAGCGATGCTCTGACATGGACAATCTCCGATGGTGCGAACGACCTTGCCACCGGCAGCTCAAACCCCGGCGGGGAAGTAAGCGAGACCGTCGTACTGCCGGTTGCGGGCAAGACTACTATCGTCGTGACCGTGGCAAGCGGTGAGAACATCTCCAATCCCGCCAGCGAATCACTCTTCATCGGATGCGATACCCCTGAAATCTGGGGAACTCCTACCGCCCGTGTGGCCGGCAACAAGATCATCCTAAAATGGGATGCCGCCTACGCCATCAACAATGGAAATATGGCGCCCGTCACTTACCGCATCACTCGCTTGCCCGACGAGACAGTGGTTTGCGAGGATTGTGCCGAGACCACTTATACCGACGAACTCCCCTCTGACTACCGCACGGTATACACCTACCTTATCCAGCCGATTGCGGGCGACGTTGAAGGCGAGGCCGTTACTTCAAGATCTGCAATCGCGGGCCGGTATATTCCGCTTCCGCTCAGCGAGCAGTTTGACGACGAACGCATGTTCCTCACCTATCCTGTGATTGACGCGAACAACGACGACAACACCTGGGAATACTCTACCAAGTATGGTGGCGTCGCTCTCTATGCGGCCAACAGCAATACGGCTGACGATTATCTGCTTATCGGCCCCTTCAAGATGGAAGCCGGCTCTACCTACACCTTCTCAATGCGCGCCGACGGTCATAACTTCAAGGAGCAGATCGCCGTCTATGTAGGCACAGATGAGAATGATGCTGCATCGTTCAGCACTGAGCTTCTGGCTCCCGCCACTCTCGACCCCATCAAGGGCGAAAAGAGTTTCAACCTTGCTTACGAGCCGACAGAATCAGGCAGTTACTATTTCGGAATCAAGGCCTGCACCGAGGGCGCGTCTCAGTTCATCTACGTTTACGAAGTGAACGTTAAGGAAGTGGCTGCCGCAGCCCCTGCCGCTCCTGCTCTCGAAATCACACCTGAGGCTACCTCAGCCACACTGAACATCACGTTGCCATCAGCCACTGTCGGCGGAGATTCTCTCGAGGAAATATCCGCACTCAATATCTTGCGCGACAACGAGCTTATCGCCACCCTTACCGACGACCTGACACCCGGAAAGGTTGTTTCATATACCGATGAGGCGGAAGTGAGCAAGGGCTTCCATAACTATACAGTGGCAGCTACTAACGGAGATGGTGAAGGAAAGCAGACAATAATGCAGATCTGGCGCGGAATCGACTTCCCGGGTTGTCCGTCGAACGTCCGTTTCTGGGAAGATCTGGAGACTCCCGGCAAGATGCACGTGACTTTTGATGCTCCGTCTGCGGGATACTACGGCGGTTACTTCGATCCGGATAACACCATCTATATCGTCGACTGGCTCGTGATGGGCAACGGCTCCGGAAAGATCGAACTCGGCACAGGCACTGAGCATACATTTGATCTGCCGGTTAACTCCGACGTGCAGGATATCTTCGCAGGCTCAATCTACGGCCGCAATTCAGCCGGCTCGGTAGCGCAGAGCTCCAACTGGGCAACCAATGTCTGCTACTTCGGACCGGCACTCCCGATCCCATTGCATGAGTCATGGCCCAACCAGACCTCGCGCAGCGGAATCTGGGGAGGTCAGTCTCTCTACGGCCAGACCACGATCGGCGATGCGGCCTGGGATTATCGCGACGGACTTGCCGGCACGGTGCAGCCTCAGGATGGCGACAGCGGTATGTTGTCAATGTCTTCTTGTGTTGAGAATGGAGCCAAGCGTATCCTATCACCCCGCATCACGCTCGAAGGATCAGAGAATCCGACACTCGTGTTCTATCATCATTTCACCGATGCAGCGAAGAGTTTCAACGTAGAAATTATCGTTGAGGATCAGCCTATCAAAACGCTGGAGTCTCTCGATCTTTCTCCTGAGGCCGCCAATGAATGGCACCGCACTCAGATAGACCTCAGCGACTACAAGAACGCTAAATATATCCAGCTTGGCTTCGCGGGCATAGCAGATCCCGGTGAGGATGCCGTAAGCATCGACAATCTTACTATCTCCGACCTCAAGCCCTATGATCTTGCAGTGACAGCATTCAACGTTAACGGCAAGGTAAATGTCAACGAGCAGCTTGACATTACCCTCAAGGTGCGCAACAATGGTGCGGAAACAGCCTATGACGATGAGTACAAGGTTGTGTTCTATAAGAATGGTGATGTGCTTGAAGAAGTTGATGGCGTAACGCTTGATCCTGACGGAGAGCAACTGTTCATTGTAACGGACGTTCCCGGCATTTTCGATGATGAAAATAACGAATACTATGCTGAGGTGGCGTTCGCGGCCGATATGGTTCAGGATAACAATATCTCCGATAATGCCACCGTGCGCGTGATAAAGAATGAGTATCCCGTTGTGGGCAATCTTGAGGCCAAGACGGGTAACGGTGTTGACCTTACCTGGGACAACCCTGATATGAGCACAGTGCCCGGAGAGGCCGTGACGGAAACCTTCGAAAGCTATCCGGCCTTCACGATCAGCGAGCTCGGCAACTGGGGTCTCCATGACGGCGACGGTTCGACAACGATCGTACTTGCCACTTCATTCGGAGTGCTTGATTATCCCAATATCGGTCAGCCTATGGCATGGCAGATCATCGATCCGGCCCAGGCAGGCATTCTCCTCAACTCATGGTCTCCGCGCTCCGGCTCGCAGATGCTCGTAAGCTTCCAGGCCTCGTCGCAGGGCAACCGCCCGCAATGTGATGACTGGCTGATCTCACCCGAACTTAACGGTGAGGAGCAGACCGTGACGTTCTATTCCCGTGCCGGACTTGCATCGGCCGCTCCCGAACTCTTCGACTTTATGGTGTCGGACAGCGGAACTGAGATAAGTGATTTCCAGCCGCTCGAATCTGACGTGGAAGTGCCCTACTCGTCAACCGATTGGACAGAATTCAACTTCCGCGTGCCCGCAGGCACCCGTCATTTCGCAATAGTGCATAAGTCGACCGACAAGGTAGCGATGATGCTCGACGACATCACCTACATTCCGGCAGGCAGCGAACCTGTAAGCCTCTCGCTCGAAGGATTCCGCGTGTACCGCGACGGTGAGCTTATCACTGAATCCCCCGTCACTTCAAATGCATTCCACGATGCAGATGTGGAAGAGGGTAAGGAATATACCTACTGCGTGAGCGCACTTTATGACAAGGGCGAATCCTGCGCATCGGAGCCTGTCACAATCCGCGTAACCAGTGGCGTTGACGCCGTTATGAATTACGATCTGACAATCTCGGGCCTCAAGGGTTGCATCCGCATCGAAGGGGGCATCGGCGAATATGTCGGCATCTATACCATTGCAGGCGTACAGGTAGCTTCGGTCAAGGCTGAAGGCACGGTTGAGATTCCGGTTACGACAGGCGTATACATAGTGACCGCAGGCAATTCCTCGGCTAAGGTAATCGTAAGATAATCCAACTCTGTAATAACATTCCCCGGCCGGTCGAGCGCCGGGGAATGCATATTATCTTTTATAGTTTCAGATATCATGAAATCAACATTAATAAAAGGAATCCTCATCTGCGGGGGCGCAGCCATGGCCTTGGCCATGACAGCCAATGACCCTCTCGACCGCGCTAAAAGCATCTTGCGCGGGGGCGAGGCGATAAGCGGAAAGCAGGCGCTCTCGCGCCCCGTGAAGCAGACTCCGAACAACGGTCCGGAGCAACTCGGCGAGCGCAACCCGCTCAAGCCCCCTTTCACGGAGGTGTTTGATGATTATCCGCAGGGTGCAGAATTTGATCAGTTCGAACGCTATTTTCAGGCTATCAACTCAGATGGCGACACTAACCCGAGCGGGAGCGACCGCACGTGGGGTTATTATAACTATAACGGCGAATCAAACGGCCGCAAGTTCAGCAAATGCGCCTATCTGCAGTATCCGCTCGAGGTAGCCAAATGTGACGACTGGCTGATACCCCGTGCGATTAAGTTCGAAGCCGGCAAGTACTATCGCATTACGGTCGATGCATCACTCTATCTGCAGGGTGCGGTGCATACGTTCGAAGTGAAGATGGGAGAATATAATGACGCCGAGGGACTTAACATTCCCGTAATCCCGGCTACCGACGTGGAGAGCATCATCCCTCAGCAGTATGACGGATGGTTCGTGCCCGAGTATGACGGTATCTATTACATGGGCATCCACGGCATCTCCGACCGTCAGCGTTCGGAGGGTGGCTATCTCTTTATGGACAACATAACGGTGGAGCTGGGCCGAAACGGCCGTGAGCCCTCGGTAGTCGAGAATCTGGAATTTGTAAATGATCCTGACGGAGCGTCAACCACAAGCATATCATTCACTGCCCCGGAGAAGGCTATCAACGGGGAGACTATCTCAGGTCAGGTCGCCATCAAGGTGAAACGCGACGGCAACATCATCCGCAGTTATGAGGTTGCGCCCGGCACTGTTCTCAGTTTTGAGGATCAGGTGGCTACCGCGGGCAATTACACCTATACGTTCACATGCTCCAACGACGAAGGCCAGGGATGTGATCTTCGCGTGAGCCGCTTTGTGGGTATGAGCACACCGCTTCCGCCGGTGGTGACATCATTCACCGAACCTACGGAGGGTAGCGTCTGCCTCAGATGGGAAGCCCCTGCGACTGATGTGAACGGCACGGCCATTAATCCCGACAAGTTGCGCTATAATCTCTATAACGTGACCTATGAAGGCCTCTGGCCCGTTGCAGAGGATTTTGCCGGCACGGAATACTCTCAGGACCTCAACATTCTTCCCGGCACGCAGGAAGTGACATCTATGGTGATCACCGCTGTCATTAACGAAATGGAATCTACCGGCGTACAGACGGAAATCCTTTTTGTGGGCGAACCTCACGGTATCCCCTACGAGAATCATTTCTGCGACAATGACGCCGACATCATTCTTGCGGCTGAAGGCGACGAGGGAATTATCTGGCGTATGCTTGATGACTTTTCCAACCCTAAATCTCAGGATGGCGATGGAGGCTATATATGTATGATCGGCACGCAGCCCGGACAGTACGGTGAACTCTCCACGGGCAAGATCTCGCTCGCCGGCAGTGAGGATCCGTTCGTAAGCTTCTATACCTACGTGTATGATGACGATGAGAATGAGGTCAGCGTGATTGCCGTAGACTGCGCTACGGGTGAACGTACTGTGCTTAAGACATTCGCACTCAATACGCTCAACAGCATCGGCTGGACGCGTGTGGTTTGCCCGCTGAAGGGTTTCGGCGGAAAGACAATCCGTCTCGTCACGGGCGTGAAGATCCAGAGCCACGGCTATACGCCGATCGACAATATGCGCGTTGACCGCATGCCGGCGATCGATCTCGCAGTCGACAGAGTGGAATATGACCGACACGCAGGAAGCAGCGCACCGTTTGACGTGTGGGCCACGGTTTCCAATATCGGTGCTCAGACTGCAGAATCGTACACCGTACGCCTGAAAGAGGGAGACCGGGTTCTGAATGAAGTCACTGCCGGGCCGCTGGAATCATTCGGGTCGGAGGTTGTTAACCTTACCGGCCGGTTTGAGGCCACGAGTGCTGAAGTGTCGACTTTCACCGTAGACGTTGTTGGCGCGGGCGATAATAATGACTCCAATAATGAATCACCTGCATTCAGCATCACCTATCTCGCGCCGAATTATCCGGTAGTAGATGATCTTAAGGGCGAGGAATCTGAGGGTCAGGTGCATCTCACATGGGGGGCTCCTGATCTGTCGAAGGCCGCACCGGAGGAAACTCTTGAGGATTTTGAACGCTACCCCGCATTCACAACTGAACTCGAGGGCTTCACGATGGTTGATGCCGACGGAGGTAATGTTGTCGGGCTGCGTGGCCTGGAAATGCCCGTCAACGGTACGTCGCAGGCCTACTGGACTATGCGTGCCGAAGAACCGACGGCGTTCCTCTATACCAATGGAGTCAGCTCACTCTTCGCGATGGCCACGGTCGACGAAAACAAGCGTCCGATCGCAAACGACGACTGGCTGATCTCTCCCGAACTTTATGGCGGACGCCAGACCATCAGTTTCCTGGCTTGCTCCCAGACCATAGACTACGGCAATGAGACCTTCGAGGTCTACGCCTCCGACAAAACTGCGGATCTCTCCGATTTCCGTCTGGTAATGGTGGAGACTGAGGTTGGAGAAGATTTCGAGAAGTTCTATGTGACTCTCCCGGCCGGGACGAAGTATTTCGCGATCCGATGCACATCCAACGACCGCTATTTCTTCACACTCGATGATATCCGCTACACAGCACCCGGTGAGCCTGCTCCGCTCATCATCAAGGGCTATAACGTATATCGTAACGGAGAGAAGCTCAATACGGAGCTTCTTAGCACTCCCGGCTACACGGCCGCACGCGAGCGTGAAGGCGATGACTTCTTCGTGACCACGGTCTATGACAAGGGTGAATCGACGGCCTCGAACGTAGTAAGAATCGGCACTGACGGAGTAGGCAGCATTGATGCAGAGCAGGCTCCGGCCGAATACTACGATATGCATGGCTTCCGCGTGAATGCGACTGAACTTGCTCCCGGTGTCTACGTGCGTCGCCAGGGATCTTCAGCCACAAAGATAATCGTGAAATAAACATACCCTCACTCAGACACAAAAATCGGTAGAACCGGGTTGAAACCCCAAACCATATTAGCTGCCGCAGCCATCGAAAGATGACTGCGGCACTGTTTTTTCAAGGGATAGCAACCCGGATATGTTAAAATAGATTAAATAAGAGAATTTTTTAGCTGGAAATTTTGTAGATTCAAAAAAAAGCGGTAACTTTGCACTCGAAATCACATCGCGAGATGGAGCAGTGGTAGCTCGTTGGGCTCATAACCCAAAGGTCGCAGGTTCGAGTCCTGCTCTCGCCACTAAATTTGCCAAAACGCTGATAATCACCAATTTAGTTGATTATCAGCGTTTTTTCGTAGACGCATTATAGACGCTAAGACTTTATATGGACGTAATTTACGAGGATAACCACATTATCGTGGTGAATAAGAGAGCCGGCGAAATCGTGCAGGGCGATAAGACGGGCGATAAACCTTTGTCGGAGGAGGTGAAGGAGTATATCAAGGAGAAGTATCAGAAACCGGGCAACGTGTTCTGTGGGGTCGTACACCGCATTGACCGGCCCGTGTCAGGCCTCGTGATCTTCGCTCGCACGTCGAAGGCTCTCGAACGCCTTAACAAAATGCTACGTGAGGGAAAAATTCATAAAACTTATCGTGCACTCGTGGAAGGACATCCCGAAAAATCAACGTCCTTACTTGAGAATTATCTTATCTCCGACGGAAGGATGAATAAAACCTTCATAGCGCGCCCCGGAGAAAAGGATGCCAAGCTTTCCAAGCTGCAATATAATACAGTTGCTACGGGCGACCGATACACTCTTCTCGAAGTGAATCTTCTCACCGGCCGCAAGCACCAGATCCGTGCCATGCTGTCGGCCATGGGAAATCCTATAAAGGGAGATCTCAAATATGGAGCGAAACGCAGCAACCGCGATGGTGGGATCTCGCTGCAGGCCTCCCACATTGAGTTTGAGCATCCGGTGAGCCACGCTCAGATCACTCTCTCCGTGCCTCCCCTACCCGACTTCATCCCCCTGCTCAAGGGCTCGATTGATGCACCCTGACCCATTCATGCCTCAGGGCACGATTCAACAAGGAGTCAAAACATAAAAAAGAGGCTGTCTTGTAGACAGCCTCTTTTTATATTTGTATGGAATTATATTTTCTGTGAGCTACGACGCTTCAGCGGGCCATGAAACGACGGATTTTCTCAACTACAGCCTCAACAGTGTAGCCGAACTTATCCTCCAGAACCTTAGCGGGAGCTGACGCACCGAAGCGCTCGAGGCCGACAACCTCAAAATCTCCCTTCATTATGGGATAGAGCACTGAGGGAAGTCCGGAAGTCAGACCGAAGATTCTCACGCCGGTCGGAATCACCGTCTCACGATACTCTTCAGGTTGCTGCAGGTAAAGTCCGATTGAGGGAATCGACACTACCTGAGTCTCGATACCATCCTTGGCCAATTCGTCGGCCGCATGCAGCAACAGAGCCACATCGCTACCGTTAGCCACAAGCACCATCTCAGGCGCAATCGCCTCACGGATCACATAACCGCCATTCGAAGCCTTCATTGCCTCCTCACGGCGGTTGTCGCCCGGGAGATCCTCAAGATTCTGGCGTGAGCAGATGATCACCGTCGGAGTCTTGTCGTTCTCCATCGCCATCTTATATGAGGCCACAACCTCCGCGCCGTCGGCCGGACGGAGCACGAGAATCGAGGGCGTACCGTCGATAAGCTTCATCTGCTCAAGCAGACGCATCTGAGCCTCATGTTCGATAGGTTCGTGAGTCGGTCCATCTTCACCGACGCGGAAAGAATCGTGGGAATAGATGAACTTCACGGGAAGCTGCATGAGAGCCGCCATGCGGATGGCAGGCTTCATATAGTCGCTGAACACGAAGAATGTGCCACAAGCCGCGTACATACCGCCATGAAGCACGATACCGTTCATTATGCAAGCCATCGTGAGCTCCGCGACGCCGGCCTGAAGGAAGCCGCCGGAGAAGTTATCCTTCAGCAGCTCGCCGGTCTTCTTAAGGAAGCCGTCGGTCTTATCGGAATTGCAGAGGTCTGCGCTCGATACGATCATATTGCCCACATGCTCGGCAAGGAAACCGAGGCATGCCGCGGAAGCGGCACGCGTAGGCTGATTAGCCTTAAGCTCAACATCGCTCCAGTCGAGCTCGGGAAGCTCCATATTGATATATTTCACAAGCTGCTCATAACGGTCGGGATTCTGTTCGGCCCACTTGTCGAAACGCGCGCGACGCGCAGCCACGATCTCGCGCAGCTCAGCGGCGCGGCCGTCGTAAAGATTCTTCACCTCATCGCGGATCACCCACGGATTCTCCGGATCGCCGCCCATATTGCGGATAGTGGCATCGATATCCGCGCCGGCCTTCGAGAGGGGCTGTCCATGAGTGGAGACAGCGCCTTCGAGAGAGGCGCCCTCCATATCCAGCACCGACTTAGCCATTACAGTACGGCCGATAATGAGCGTCGGACGCTCACGCTCCTCTATCGCAGCACGGAGAGCATCGTTGATAGCGACGACATCGCAACCGTCGACTTCAAGAACATTCCAGTTCCAGGCGCGATACTTGGCTACGATATCCTCCGACGTCACCTCATCCACCTTCGTGGAGAGCTGCACATTGTTGGCGTCATAGAACATTATCAGATTATGCAGCCCGAGATGGCCTGCGATGCGGCCGGCACCCTGCGACACCTCCTCCTGAATACCACCATCGGAAATGAAGGCATACGTCTTATGCGACACAACCTCGCCGAAACGGGCTGCCAGGAAACGCTCCGCAATTGCGCAGCCGACGGCATACACGTGGCCCTGGCCCAGAGGACCTGATGAATTCTCGATCCCATGCATCACGTCAAGTTCCGGATGGCCCGGAGTGATGCTCCCCCATTGGCGGAAGTTCTGCAGGTCCTCCATAGAATACTTTCCGGAGAGCGCCAGCACGCTGTAGAGCATCGGCGACATGTGGCCCGGATCGAGGAAGAAGCGGTCTCTTGCAAACCAGTTGGGATCCTCAGGATCATAAACGAGAAACTTAGAATAGAGCACATTGATGAAATCCGCTGCGCCGAGAGCGCCCCCGGGGTGACCCGAGTTAGCTTTCTCAACCATCGCTGTGATCAGCACGCGCATATTATCGGCGGCCGAATTCATTGTCTTTATATCCATGAAATGTTAGATTGGAATTTGAAGTCAGTTTAAGTGGTCCGTCAGTCGGCTGCGATCAGACGGCATCAGGAATTTTAATTTCATCATCCTCGTCAACCGGAATGTCTGTATTGACATTACGGCTTCCTGAAAGGGCGAAGAAGAGAATATAAGCGAGCATTGCGACAGGCAGCCAGTAAGATGCCATATAGCCTGCCGAGCCGGCGATTGCATTCTGAATGAGAGGCATCACACCGCCGCCAACGACCATCATCATGAAGATGCCGGAAGCCTGCGCCGTGTACTTACCCAGTCCCTCAACCGCCAGGTTGAAGATCGAGCCCCACATCACCGATGTGCATAGACCGCAAAGCACGAGGTAGAGTGCAGAGATAGGCACTAATGCAGACGTAAAACCATCCTCTACCGAATAAGCAGGCACACTTACGCGCACCGTTGCGGGAGTGAGGATCGCAAACACGATGAGAAGAATCGCAGTGATCGACACCGTGATAAGCTGTACACGACTGCTCACCTTCGATGAAATCACCGATGAACAGAGACGACCCACGAGCATAAGAAGCCAGTAGACGGCCGCTACTGCACCCGCCACAGCAGTTGCGTTCTGAGTGATGCCGGACACGGCCGAGTCGCTAAGATAGAAAATGAGCACGCCGGGAATTCCTACTTCCGTGCCGACATAGAAGAAAATCGCAATCACACCAAGCACCGTGTGGCGGAACGACCATGCAGAATAGCGGTCGCGCTTGCCGGAAGTGCCCGCGCCGTGAGTATGAGGCTCGGGAATGTGAACGAAAGAAATTATTATGAACGTCGCCACGAACACGGCCATAGCTATCCAGAGAAGGATTGACACATCGCCGATGGAAGTGGTGCGCGTGATTTCGCCGATAAGCATACCGACAAATAACGGTGTCACTGTGCCCGCCAGCGAGTTGAGAGACCCGCCGAGCTGCAGGAGGCTGTTACCACGGTTGCCGCCACCGCCAAGCATATTAAGCATCGGATTCACCACCGTGTTGAGCATACACACGCAGAAACCGCAAACGAAAGCTCCAAGCAGATAGATGAGGAAGTTGAGCATCACCGGCGCTCCACCGACAGAGAATGTAGGCGTCTCGCTACCCACCAGGCCTGAGAGATACTGCAGAAACATGCCCACTGCTCCGATGGCGACTGCCCAGAGGGCGGTTTTCTTATATCCGATGCGCATAAGCATCGTGCCGGCAGGGATACCCATGATGAGATATGCGAAGAAATTCATGAAGTTGCCGACCATGCCGGCCCATTCATAGTTAGTCTTCCAGATGGTACCTAACGGCGCCGCCAGATTAGTGACGAACGAAATCATCGCGAAGAGGAAGAACATGGCTGCTATCGCCACGAAACTACCCTTGCGATTGGTCTTGTCAGTGTTGCTCATAATAAACGAGTTTTTGGTAAATAGATCTTTAATATTCTCTCGAGCCGAAAATGCGCGTACCGATACGGATAAGGTCGGAGCCTTCCTCGACGGCAATCTTCCAGTCGCCGCTCATTCCCATCGACACAATGTCAAATCCGCGCAGACCCAGGGACTCATTATCTCTGATTGCGCGGAAAATTGAGTAGATATTTCTGAAATCACGACGCACGCGCTCCATATCGTCGGTGTTGGAGGCCATCCCCATAACGCCGCAGATATGCGTGGCTTTCAGAGATTCAAACTTACGGTCGGTAAAATACTGCTGCAGTTCTTCGGGATAGAAACCGAATTTGGTCTCTTCACGAGCCACGTGCACTTGCATAAGCACACGCGTGATGACTCCGGCACGCTCCGATTCGCGGTCGATAAGCTCAAGCAGACGCTCCGAGTCGACGCTCTCTATCAGCGCTGTGCGCCCGATGAGCGAGCGGACCTTATTAGTCTGAAGATGACCGATGAAATGCCACTGAATATCCGACGGCAACTGAGGAATTTTTTCCAGCAGTTCCTGAACACGGCTTTCTCCGAACAGGCGCTGCCCGGCATCATAGGCCTCACGCAACGCTGGCACCGGATGAAATTTCGATACGGCCACAAGACGCACCCCGGCGGGCACTTCATCATGAAGTTTCTTTATTTCTTCAGCTATCCTCACGACATTCAGATTTATGACTCCCGCGGAATCAGTTTTCAGGATTCAGGTCTGCTCCGAACACATCCATAATCATCGTCTCGGCAATAGAGGCGATCTCATAATCGGCCATCGTGCCCTTCATGCCCTCATTAAATTTATTGAGGGCATCCTCAATATCACTTGCCTGGACAAGAATCTGGCTCACCGATTTCTTCTCGACTTTTGACGTCTCATCAAGCGTGATGAAATTGACCTTCACCAGATAATAGCGGTCGGCGCCGTCGTTAAAGAATATCTCAGAAATTTTAGTCTTCTTCTCAGATGAAATCGAATATTCTCCGGAGATATAGGGCTTCATCTCCTCAATGATGCGGGCTTCAGCCTCTGTGAAGGTGAGCGCGTCAACGAGATAAGGCTCATTCACCTTCTTCACCGACCCATCCTCCTGGGTCTTGTCATATCTTACTTTACATTCAAACCAAAGGGCCATAGTTGCGGATATTTTTATCGGCATCTGCAAGAGCCGCACCTCGCTTAATCTTAATATTAAGGAGGCATAACTTTGCGGAATCAGCCGGAACAACTTCATTGCAAAATTAAGAAAATAAAGTGAGAAAAAGAATAGACCCGGGACACTTTTAAAAAAAAGATGCAATTTATTTTTAAAAACTTTTTCAATTCCTAAAATTTATTAATTTTGCAGATTACTAACCCCAACAGCCTTAACAAACGGAGCGGCCGGCAAGGCCGCCCCCATTAAATTATAAGCGAAATGGAAAACTTGACGAGCGTGGTCGACTGGTCGCGACTGCAATTTGCGATCACCGCAATTTACCACTGGCTCTTCGTGCCGCTCACACTTGGACTTTCTGTGATCGTGGCAATAATGGAGAGCATCTATCTGAAAACCAAGTCAGACAACTGGCTTCGCGCCACAAAATTCTGGATGACTCTCTTTGCGATCAACTTCGCGATAGGCGTTGCGACGGGTCTTATCCTTGAATTCGAGTTCGGAACGAACTGGAGCAACTATTCCTGGTTTGTGGGCGACATCTTCGGAGCGCCGCTGGCGATCGAGGGTATTTTCGCCTTCTTCATGGAGGCGACATTCGGCGCCGTAATGTTCTTCGGCTGGAACAAGGTGAGCCCTAAATTTCATCTTGCCTCAACATGGCTCACTGCAATCGGCGCATCGATCTCAGCACTCTGGATTCTCGTAGCCAACGCATGGATGCAATATCCCGTGGGCATGGAATTCGATCCGGCTCAGATGCGCAACGTGATGGTGGATTTCTGGGCCCTCTTCTCAGGCATTGCAGTGAATAAATTCTTCCACGCAGTCTTCAGCGGCTGGGCACTTGCAGGCGTCTTCGTGATCGGCGTAAGCTGCTATATGCTTTGGCGCAACCGCAACCGCGATTTCGCGCTGAGTTCGATCAAGGTAGGCGGTTGGTTCGGCCTGATCGGTCTGCTTCTGACGATGTACACGGGCGACGGTTCGGCGGTGCAGGTAGCACGCCATCAGCCTATGAAGTTAGCAGCTATGGAGGGCCTTTATCACGGACATAAAGGACAGTCGCTCACCGGCATGGCCATCCTTAATCCGAATAAGGAATGGGACAATGCGGAAGATGAGTACCTCTTCGAAGTGTCGATACCCTACGGCCTTTCGATCCTTGCCAACCATGATATGGATTCCTTCGTGCCGGGAATCACCGACATAGTCAACGGCTTCTCCATCAATGCCGAGGGCGACACGATCAACACCGTGAGCTACGCCGAGCGCATCGAGCGTGGTAAACTCGCCCAGAAAGCACTCGGCGAGTATGACGCAGCCCGTAAGGCCGGCGACACTGCCGCCATGCAGCTTGCAGAGAAGGAACTTCGCGCCAACTATCCCTACTTCGGCTACGCCTATTTCAAGGACGTGAAGGAAGCGATTCCTCCTGTGGGACTTACATTCACGATGTTCCGCATCATGGTTATCTTAGGCTCCTACTTCCTTCTCTTCTTCGTAGTGGCACTCTTCCTGGCCTATCGCGTCGACTTCGAGAAGAAGGGCTGGAAATGGTTCAATATCGTGGCCATGGTCTCGGTGCCCTTCATGTGGCTCTGCTCCGAAGCAGGCTGGGCTGTGGCTGAAGTTGGCCGTCAGCCCTGGACAATCCAGGATCTGCTGCCGACAATCGCTGCCATCTCCGACATCCCGACCACGTCGGTAGTGGTGACGTTCTGGATGTTCGCCGCCGTATTCACCGTGCTGCTCGTAGCTGAGGTGAGCATCATGTGCCGCTTTATCGAGAAGAAATCAAAAGAACAGTTATTCAACTAAACACATAAGGTCATGACACTTGAATGTCTTCAAAACTATTGGTGGCTGATTATATCGGTCCTGGGAGCGATCCTGGTATTTCTACTCTTCGTGCAGGGAGGACAGTCGATGCTGTTCGGACTCGGCAACACTGAGGCGCGTCGTGATTTTATAGTTGAGTGCATGGGTTCGAAATGGGAACTCACGTTCACGACGCTCGTCACCTTCGGCGGCGCCTTCTTCGCATCATTCCCGCTGTTCTACTCTACGAGTTTCGGCGGTGCCTACTGGCTCTGGATCATCATCCTGTTCAGTTTCGTGCTTCAGGCCGTAAGTTATGAGTACCGTCGGAAGAAAGGCAACGTCTACGGCACCCGCACTTACGATACGTTCCTCTTCATCAACGGCAGCGTAGGCTGCATCCTGCTCGGTGTGGCAGTGGCCATGTTCTTCTTCGGAGGTGAATTCACCGTCAACCGCGACAACATCCTGAGCGGGCAGGCTCCCGTGATATCTCAATGGGCATCGACCCACGGCTTCGAGGCTATCTTCAACTGGCAGAACCTCGTGCTCGGCATGGCCGTGCTTTTCCTCGCCCGCATGCAGGCATGTCTTTATCTACTCAACCGCCTCGGCGACCGCGATGAAGACTTCTTCAACCGCATCAAGGCATCGGCCTTCATCAATGGCGGAATCTTCGTGGTGGCGTTCCTTGCCTTCCTGTCGATCCTCTTCACGACCACGGGCTATGACGTCGTGACGGAAGGGGGCCGCACAGTATCGGTGTCGGAAGCTCCCTACAAGTATTTCTTCAATATGGTGTCCGACTGGTGGGAACTTGCCGTGCTTCTGCTCGGCGTCGTGTTCGTGCTCTACGGTCTGCTTCGCAGCGTGCTGGCGCGCCACTTCACGAAAGGCATCTGGTTCACGGGTATCGGCACGATGCTTGCAGTGCTCGCGATCTTCTGGGCAGCCGGCTACGGCGACACCGCATTCCTCCCCTCCATCACCGACCCGATGAGCTCTCTCACTATCCGCAATGCGTCATCAACAGAGTTCACTCTTACGGCAATGTTCTACGCGTCGCTATTCATACCGGTTGTAGTGGCCTACATCTGGTATGTATGGAGGCAGATGGATAAGAAATAATCGAAACAAAATTTCATGATTCACCGGGGGCACGTACGCACACGCGCTCCCGGTGATTGATTAACCAACCATTCAAATGGCTACAAAAGAAAAGAACATCTACTGGCAGCTCTTTGCCAGCTTTTTTAAGATAGGGGCCTTCACCTTCGGTGGGGGCTGGGCCATGATCTCAATTATCGAGAGCGAGATTGTGGATAAGCATCACTGGATCGAGAAGGATGATTTTCTTGATCTTCTTGCCATCGCGCAGTCACTTCCGGGTATTCTTGCTGTGAATATCGCGACTGCAGTGGGCGATAAACTTCGGGGTACGCGCGGAAGTATGCTGGCGGCGGCAGGGACTATCCTCCCCTCTTTTCTCATCATACTCTGCATCGCCATCTTCCTTACGCCCGACATGATAAAGAACAACCGCGTGATATCATCCATATTCATGGGTATCCGTCCGGCGGTGGTGGCACTCATCATCGCTCCGGTAATCACCTCGGCAAAAGCGGCCAAACTCAATTGGAAAACGGTCTGGATTCCATGCATCACCGCGCTGATGATCTCGCTTGATCTCGGCTACGCATCCAACCCGATTCTCTATATCGTGCTGGGCGGACTCGGAGGATTCTCCATCTGGGCTCTCTCACAGAGAAAACTAAAAAAAACTAAAGGCCACTGACAATGGGAATCTACTGGAAATTAATTTGGGCCTACATCAAGATAGGCGTCTTTGGTTTCGGCGGAGGCTATGCGATGCTTTCGCTGGTGGAGAAACTTGTAGTGTCGGATAATCACTGGATCACAGAGCAGATGTTCACCGATATCGTGGCAATCTCGCAGATGACTCCCGGCCCGATCGGAATCAATTCGGCGACTTACATTGGCTACGTTGCGCCGGGTGAGGTGAATCCCGACCTCGCGTCGCCGATATGGGGCATCCTCGGATCCGTGGCCGCCACGCTGGCTGTGACGGTTCCATCGTTCTTCCTCGTGCTTTATTGCGCCCATTTTATCCGCAAGCATCAGGAAAGCGGAGCGATCAAGGCGATTTTCGAGGGCTTGCGCCCTGTGGTGGTGGGGCTTATTGCCTCAGCAGCCATCATGCTGATGAATGCGGCCAACTTCTGTCCCAACGGCACAGACAGTCAGCTCTGGATCAGCATAGCGATCTGCGCCGCAGCGTTCTGTCTGGTCTATTTCCCGATAAAGACCCGTAAACGCACGATTAAAATTCATCCGATACTAATTATCTGCATTGCAGGCCTTGCAGGCTATCTCATCTATGGACTATAAGGAATCACTTGACTGGCTTTTCTCCCAGCTGCCAATGTTCTCGCGCGTGGGAGCGGCGGCCTATAAACCGGGACTTGAACGTAGCGAGGCTTTGGCCGCGCATTTCGGGCATCCCGAACGCAGCCTCCGCGCGATACATGTAGCCGGCACCAACGGCAAAGGAAGTGTCTCCAACCTTATTGCCGCCACCTTGCAGGCACAAGGTTATAAGGTCGGCCTCTATACATCGCCACATCTCGTTGACTTCCGCGAGCGAATGCGCATCAATGGCGCGATGATTCCTGAGGAAGACGTCATCCGGTTCGTGGAAGATTGGCGCAACGGCACCTACGACGGCGACAAACCGTCCTTTTTCGAACTTACGATGATGATGGCCTTCGATTGGTTCGCGAAGGAGAAGGTGGACTATGCCGTTATTGAGGTCGGGATGGGCGGACGTCTTGACTCCACGAATATCCTCACCCCGCTACTCTCCGTGATAACGAATATTTCGTTTGACCATACGCAGTTTCTCGGTGACACTCTCGCTGAGATAGCCGCCGAGAAGGCTGGCATCATAAAGGCAGGTATTCCGGTGGTGATCGGCGAGGCGGTGGCTGAAACGGAGCCTGTGTTCAGGAATAAGACGTCGGAAGTTGACGCTCCCCTTCGCGAGGCTTACAACGAGATAGATGAAATGGCAAACAATGCCCTCCGGTGCGCATTGACGGGCGATTACCAGAAGAAGAATGTAAATACGGCGCGAATTGCAATCGACGAGTTGCGCCGTCTCGGAGTTGTCATTAGCCGGGAAGCTGAGGAGCGAGGATTCCGCGAAGTTGAGTCGCTGACCGGTTTTCAGGGGCGCTGGACAAAACTATCCGAACATCCGCTCGTGATCTGCGATACAGGTCATAATGAGGCGGGACTGAGCTATAATCTCGGTCAGCTGCGCCGGCTGCTTGCCGAGCGTAAGGAGGGAACGCTGAGGTTTGTGTTAGGCTTTGTCAAAGATAAAGATGTGGATCACATTCTTCCGATGTTCCCTCAAGAAGCTGTATACTACATAACGCAGGCGGCTATACAGCGCGCAATGCCCCGGGAGACGCTACTCACCAAAGTAAGCGCTATGGGCCTCCGGTCTGAGGGTTATCCCACGGTGGCAGAAGCGGCCGAGGCAGCCATGGCTGCGGCAGGAAGCAATGATATCATCTATATCGGCGGAAGCACTTTCATCGTCGCCGACTATCTTGCGTCGGCCCGCTGATACGCCCCTCTCCAATCGCCCCACGCTTCACGGAGCCGGCGAACGGAACGCAAATGTAAACATAGTAACTAAAGAAAGGATGTGCCGTGGAAAAGTGCGGCACATCCTTTCTTTACATTCAGACCGGAGCACTGAGAGCTCCGGGGATTAATCAGTTTTCTTCATTATTCCTCTGCCGAGTCTTGGCGCGGGTCTTGCTCTGGCTTGAGCTCATATCGCTCTCTTCCTTAACGTCAATCTCCTTTCCGTCGGCATCCACCACCTTATACTGCAGATAAGCCAGCGACTCATCCGCAATTATCTTGAAACTGCGTCCATACTTGCGTCGCCATTTTCCGTAAAGGGAGAATACTCCCTTCTTGATATATGCCTCCACAAAGGGATGGATATACATATTGAATTTCTTTATCTTGAGGTGATCAATAAGATATTCGATCTTCTCCTCAAGTTTGTCGGTGAAGAGTATCGAGGGTTGCACTTCACCCTTACCGAAGCATGACGGGCACGACTCCGAAGTAGTGATGTCGAGAGCCGGGCGCACGCGCTGACGCGTGATCTGCATAAGGCCGAACTTACTCAGGGGGAGGATATTATGGCGCGCGCGATCGTTGGCCATCACCTCCTTCATGTGGTCGAAGAGTTGCTGGCGATGCTCAGCCTTGCTCATATCGATGAAGTCGACCACAATAATGCCGCCCATATCGCGCAGACGCAACTGACGCGCGATTTCGTCGGCTGCCTTAAGATTCACATCAAGGGCATTCGACTCTTGGTCGGGACTCGCCTTGCTGCGGTTGCCCGAATTGACATCAATCACATGCAGGGCCTCGGTGCTCTCTATGATCAGATATGCTCCCGAACGGAAAGATACTGTCTTACCGAAGCTGCTTTTGATCTGGCGTGTGATATTGAAATTGTCGAAAATCGGCGTATCCTTCGAATAAAGCTTCACGATATCCTTATTCTCGGGAGAAATGAGGCTCACATAATTCTGAATCTGGGAGAAAGTCTCCTCATGATTCACATAAATGTTTTCGAAATTGGGGCTGAAGAGATCGCGGATCACGCTTACCGCTCTTGAATCCTCCTCATAGATGAGAGAAGGGGCGGCGCTGCGCTGCATTTTTGCAAGCGACTCCTCCCAATTCTTAACGAGCGTACGCATCTCATGATTGAGCTCCGCCACACGCTTGTTTTCAGCCGATGTCCTGACAATCACACTGAATCCCTTAGGCTTGATGCTACCGATGAGCTGGCGCAGGCGTATCTTTTCTTCGGTCGACTTGATTTTCTGCGAGATAGATATCTTATCGCCGAAAGGCATCAGCACCATATATCGGCCTGTAAAGGAGATTTCCGTTGTGAGACGCGGACCCTTAGATGAAATCGGTTCCTTGGCAATCTGCACGAGCAGCATCTGCCCGGGTTGAATCACCGACTGGATAGTGCCCTGTTTGGGTATATCCGCTTCAAAGGTGGTCTTGGCCAGCGAGGGAACAGTACGCTTGTTATCGAGCGCCTCCTGAATGAATTTAGAATAGGAGCTGAACTGGGGGCCAAGGTCGAGATAATGAAGAAAAGCGTCTTTTTCGTAGCCTACATCGACAAACGCAGCATTAAGACCGGGCATAATTTTCTTTACCTTCGCCAGATAGAGATCGCCTACCGCATAAGCGATATTCCTGCTCTCCTTCTGGAGCGAAGCCAGCCGGCCATCCTCAAGGAGGGCTATCGAAATATCCTCCCTGCTGACATCTACAACTAATTCGCTTTTCATGATCAGGTGTGTACAAAGCGTGACAGTGGGGCCCAACGGGCCATTCATACCCATCGACCCCACTGCCGGTAAACGCTTCTGAAAAGAACCGGATTATTTCTTCTTATGGCGATTCTTTCTCAGTCTTTTCTTGCGCTTGTGAGTAGCCATCTTATGGCCTTTTCTCTTTTTTCCGCTGGGCATAGTTGTTAATTTTTTATTTTATTTGATTTGACGGTATGACACTGCGCATGCTGATTCGCGCACACGAATGTCACGATTATTTAATTTCTGCCTTTGCTATACGCATTTTATTAATAGTCAATAATTTAACTATCAATCAACGCAATATCGGCTATTTCACCCACAAATTGCAGTGCAAATATCGGAATTTTTTTTGAATTTTCACAATATTAAAGCGAAAAAACGCCTTAAGACGCGTTTAGACGGGAATTTCGGTCAACATGATACCCTCCACTTTCGAAAGACGCCCGGTGACCTCATCGCGCATATCAAGCGGAAATTCTATCAGTGCGTGGCACATATTGTCGAAACTTTTGTCGATTACGGTGATTCCGTCGCCCTTTATCACACGCATCACCCCGTCGGCTGTCTCGTATGAGAATTCGACATTGAGCCGCGTCATCTGTCGGCATTCCTTCTTTCCGGCGGCCTCCAGCGCGAGGCGCGCGGCCTCGCGGTAAGCCGCAATCAGCCCTGGCGTGCCAAGCTTGATGCCGCCGAAATAGCGCACCACAACGACGATCACGTCTGTAAGTCCGAAACTGTTGATCTGACCCAGAATGGGTTTTCCCGCCGTGCCCGACGGCTCCCCGTTGTCGTTGAGCTGCCATTCCTTCCTCTCCGGGCCCAGCATCCAGGCCCAGCAGACATGACGCGCATCATGATATTCATTCTGATACCTGCGCACGATTTCCTTCGCCTCCACAGCATCCTTCACCGGAAGCGCAAATGCAAGGAAGCGGCTCATTTTCTCGGTGTGTTTTGCCGAGCCCTCCCGCTCTATTGTGTAATATATGTCGCTCACTGCCGTAATCCGATTACTTCATCAGCGGGTCGAGCACCGTAGGCGGAAAAAGCATCTGCGATGCAACCTCAGCAGCCTTATCAATGCCGAGCGTCTCACGCACGATGCCGAGAGCCCAGACCGCTGCCTTGGCCGGACCGGGAGCAAGCACGAATTTTGAATCAATCACAACCGGATCACTCACTACCTCCGCGCCGATAAGCTGCGACTCAAATCCGGGATAGGCCGTGGCTTTCCTGCCTCCGAGAAGGCCTTCTGCACCGAGCACCACCGCAGGCGCCGCGCATATTGCCGCAATTCGTCCGCTCTCCGAGGCCGCCTGAGCCTTCACGAGATTCATCAACGGCTCGCAATCATGTAGATTCTGCGCGCCGGGCATTCCGCCGGGTAGTATCAGCCATTCGGCATCCTCGAAATTGCCTTCACCGAACATCATATCAGCCTTGACCGTAACACCATGTGCACCCTTCACTTCCTGAGTGGGCATGATGGAAACAGTCGTTACATCTATTCCTGCACGACGCAGGATATCCACAGGCGTCAGAGCTTCAATTTCTTCGAAACCGTCGGCCAGAAACAAAAATGACTTTTTCATAATATTGCTTTTTATTTTTCACACGGCCCCGGACTACGCTTCAGCGGCACGCCTCAGAGCCACGTATATATTGTTAAAACGATACGGAGCGGCCTAAATTTTTGCCTGCCCACCAATTTTTAGTTATCTTCGCAATCTGATCAACAACTCTTCACTGAAATGACACTCAGAAAACCACTCCTGCTTCTTGCCATGGGCTGTTGTATTTTCTCAGGCTGCCGCCGCGATTACCATCGCGACGAAGGGATGGTGTGGCATACGACCTACCATATCACCTACGATTCGCCCCGCGACCTGCGCGACAGCGTGATAGCGACATTCCGCGACGTCGATGCCTCGCTTAATGTCTTTGACGCCGGCTCACTCGTGTCGAAGGCTAACGAACAGGATTCCATCCTGACCGACATTCATTTCCGCAGGGTCTATGAGATGTCGCGCCACATCAACGAACTTTCCGACGGGGCGTTCGACCCGACTCTCGGGCCGCTTATCACGGCCTGGGGATTCGGAAAGGGCCATAAGGCAACGGCCGACACTTTGAGACTCGATTCGCTTCTCGCAATTACCGGAATCAGTAAGACCCATCTTTCGGGCAACCGGCTCATCAAGGACGACCGACGGATCTCATTCAACTTCTCGGCCATCGCCAAAGGCTACGGAAGCGATGCCGTTGCCGCCACTCTCGAGCGCAACGGTGTTGAGAATTATCTTGTGGAAATCGGAGGTGAGATCCGGTGCAAAGGAAAAAGCCCGAGCGGTAAGCAATGGCGGGTTTCGATCGACCGCCCCGTGAGGAGCGATAAAATCACGCACGACTCGCAGTGTGTCGTGGAACTCACCGATGCCGGACTCGCTACATCGGGCAACTACCGCAACTTCAACGAAGCAAGCGGCGCAAATGCCGGACACACCATCTCATCCACCACCGGACGCCCGGTGACGACCGACATACTTAGCGCGACCGTGATCGCACCCACAGCAATGGAAGCCGACGCACTCGCTACGGCCATGATGGCCGCAGGGAGCGAAGGGGCCAGGAAAATGGCCCGGGCCACGGGCTACCGCGTACTGCTCGTGCTGTCGGATATGTCGGTTTGGCAGCAAGGTTTTCCCTCGGCTGAATGATAACCGGGACGCGCTCGTAGTCGAGCAGGTTATCTCACAAGAAGACGCGGCGCACGGAACAACAGACCGATCGAGATGCCGAAATTCCAGTTTCTGGCAGGCGAGGAGAGATAATTGCCGTAGGCCGAAACGCTGGCGAACGGCAGGTTGACGATCAGCGCGAGTTCGCCGAGGAACTGAGGCTTACGGAACCATCCGTCGTAGTAGGCCACGTCCTGGCGCCCTGTGTTCACAAGATTGCGCATCGGGCAGAAGGCATAGAAGTCGCCGCGCAGCTGCACACGCTTAGCCGGAATCCACATAGGGATAAGACCCGCCGCCACAAAATTATCCGAGCGGAACGCCATGTTGAAATAATTCTGAGTCGAGGGTGTGGGAGAGAATGCCGTTGCATGCACTTTTGTATTCGTATAATTCTGGTCGAGACTCTGGAGCGTGCCATGCACGTTTGCCATTGTGCCCACGGCCAGGTTGCCCCCTATCGGGAAGAATTTACGCCAAAACATATCGAGCGAAATTACGGGGCGCTTGTGCCAGCTGCGGTCGCCATTGAAATAGCCCTCAGCGGGACGGTAACGCGAGTTCTGATAACTTGCATCGACATTCGCAATCCACTGATGACCCGACGACGGATACATGTCATTGTCGAGAGTGTTCGACTCGACTCCCGCCCTCAGCACGCCCAGTTTATACTGCAGGCGGTCGCGATGCAGATCCCCCTCTTCCATCTCATAGATATCATTCGGATAATATGAATCGGAGATATAGCCTCCCGCTATGCTGGCATATCCTTTCATCGTGCGGCCGATTGCCCAGGAATAACCCATTCTGATGAAATTATCAACCTCAGTGATGAACATCGGGTTGGAGCTCTTGAAGAAGAATTCCTCCCGCTGATAGAATTTCTGACGGCTCAGCACGCCGGAGAACTCCAGATAGGATGGCACGTGCGTGCGCAATGCAAACTTGGCATTCAGCAAGCCTGCGATGTAGGCCTGCCCTACCCAGGCGCTCAGCGACACATCGAGCGAGTTATGTCCCATCGTGTGATAGCCGCCGGTAAGATAGAGCATCGAGTTGGTCGACGTGGTCAGATATCCTCCGACTCCCAACGTCCAGGGGCGCCGCGGCGTGGCATTGAGCACAAGCGTATTGTGGCCACGAGGATTAAACTGCACCTCCGGCACAAGATTGCTCAGCGAGCCGTCGGTCACCGCCCTATAGTAAGCCTGGACCGTGCGCGTCATTCCGAACGGCTCTTTCGAGTCGTTGGTGAAGAGATACTTGAGATAACGGGCAGGACTCCCCTTCATTCCCTTCACCTCCACCGAATCAAACATTATCACCGGCGTATCCTCCGCAAACTTACGGCGGCGCTCCGTGACCTCCTCCAGCGGCACGCGGGCCTTCAAACGGCTCTTGATAGAATCCACCATCGAGAGGCCTGTCTCATATCCGATCTGATAGATAGTGCGGGCCTTGTCAAACTGAAGGACACCGAAGTTGAGCACAGGCACCTGAATCTTCACGCCATCCTTCTCCGGAAGTGAATAATCATTATTCTGAATGATCATGTCCTCAAGCTGGCTGTACATATCGCCGCTGACCGGCTTCGTATCGGCATCCGACACAGAAACTCCGATGATAAAGTCAGGATCAAAATCTTCCTGCATCACGTTCACCGGGAAATTATCATATATTCCTCCGTCGTAGAGAAGCAGGCCGTCGATCTTGATCGGGCGGAACACCATCGGGAAACTCATCGAGGCGCGAACCGCCTGACCTAATGAGCCTTTTCCGAACACTACCTTATGCTTATGATAGATGTCGGAGGCCACGCATCGGAACGGCACGAAAAGTTGATTGAAGTTTTCGCCGCACTGTTCGGAATAGGGGCTGAATAACTTCAGGAATTCAATATTCATCGGCAGCGGGCTTATGAGGCTCGTCGGGATAATCTGAGTAGGAAGCGACTGCTTCTTCTTAAAGCTCAGATTCACCGACACCCACTGAGGTGTCGGCGTGGGCCGATAATAGTAATAGATATTGCTCGGGTCGATGATACCCTGACTCCAGTCGAGGAAATCGGGAGTAGTGAAGAACTCCAGCATCCGTTCCGGCGACCATCCGCAGGAATAGAGACTTCCCACAATCGAGCCCATAGAGGTGCCCGCCACATAGTCGATCGGAATATCATTCTCCTCAAGCGCCTTTATCACACCCACATGAGCAATACCCTTTGCACCTCCTCCGCTGAGCACGAGGCCGACCGATTCGCGCCCCTTGGGCCGAGGAAGTGTCTTTTCGGAGGGAATCATCGAAGGGAGCTCGGGCATAGGCTCACTGGAAGCCGCCCCGAACAATTCATCATATTCCTTCATATTCTCCCCCTCGGGAAGCGATTGTGAAAAACCGGAGGCCGCCGAAATTACTACCGAGACTGCGACAAGCCCCGCACGTCTGATCCGCGCACAGAATGCCGGCATATCCGGCAATCTGAAAAAAGCATTGTTACTCATAGTGGAATCTGATTTCAGGTTAGTTGAAAAGCATGTGTGCCGATGCGATTATGAGCGGTATCACTGCTGCATATATGAATCCTTGAAGCCGAGGAAATAGAGAACGCCGTCTATTCCGGTGGTCGAGATGCTCTGACTTGCCTCCGCTTTCACCTTGGGCTTGGCATGGAAAGCGATGCCGAGGCCGGCGGTAGAGAGCATCGGAAGATCGTTGGCGCCATCGCCCACGGCAATAGTCTGCGCGATATTGATATTCTCAACCTGCGCGATGAGCTTTAGCAGTTCCTTCTTGCGGCGCCCGTCGACGATATCGCCCAGATAGCGGCCCGTGAGTTTTCCGTCGGGTCCTACCTCGAGTTCGTTGGCATAGACGTAGTCGAAACCGAAACGCTGCTTGAGGTAATTTCCGAAATAAGTGAATCCTCCGGAAAGGATCGCAGTCTTATATCCGGAGCGCTTGAGCACGTCCATCATACGCTCCACACCCTCCGTGATCGGCAGATTCTCGGCGATATCCTTCATCACCGAGACATCGAGCCCCTTGAGCAGTTCGACACGCCTCTTGAAACTTTCGTTGAAATCTATCTCTCCCCTCATGGCAGATTCAGTAATGGCGCGCACTTCCGCGCCGACACCTGCACGGTCGGCGAGCTCGTCGATGACTTCAGTGCGTATCAGCGTCGAATCCATATCGAAGCAGATGAGGCGGCGCGAACGGCGGTACATTGAATCCTCCTGCAGAGATATATCGAAGTTGAGATCCGATGCGGCCTTAAGGAAATCGGCATGCATCTTCTCGATGTCCTGCGGAGTGCCGCGCACGGATAGCTCAATGCAGCCCTTGGTGAGCGGCTGCTGGGCCTCATCGAGGGGAAGGCGACCGGTCAGGCGCGTGATAGTCTCGATATTGAGACCCTGCCCCGTGATGATCTTGGTGGTGGCGGCCAGCTGGGCTGCTGTTATCTCGCGGCCGAGCACGGTCACTATGTAGCGGTTCTTGCCCTGGCGCCCCACCCATTCATTGTAGTCCTGCTCCGATACGAGGTCAAACTTCACCTGCACATTCAGGTCGCGCGTCTTGAAAAGCACTTCCTTCATGATCTCACCGCTGCGGTGACTGTCGGTCTTAATGAGGATACCCATCGAGAGCGTATGATGAATATCGGCCTGGCCGATATCCAGAATCTTGGCATCATGACGCGCAAGGATATCCGTGAGTTCGGCTGTGATACCGGTCTTATCCTGACCGGAAATATTAAGCAATATGAGTTCAGTCATTACAATTTATGTGTGCACGTTATTTTTTCTTCTTTTTAGTCTTGGCAGATGTCTTCTTTCCGCTTTTGGCAGTGGCCTTCCCCGTAGCTTTATGAGTATTCTTTTTAGCCGAGGCAGCAGCCTTATGCTTTTTCGAATTAGGCGCCGGTTTGGCCTTCGGAGCTACAGGCGCTGAAGATTTCCTTACCGCCGGCGCTGCGGTGCGAGGCATCGTTATACCCTCCTGCTCAAGCATCTGGGCCAGAATCTCGGCATCAGCATAATTCTGGGCCGCAGCCTGACGGAAAAATTTAAGAGCCTGCGATTTATCCTGCGAAATACCGATTCCGTCGCGCAAGCGGAGCGCCACATTATAAGCAGCCTCAGCCACTCCGCGGTCGGCCGCACGCCAATAGTTTTCACTTGCTATTCGCTGATCGGGCTGTATCCCGCGTCCGCTCATATAGCAGTCGGCGAGATTAAGCTGAGCAAGAGGGTGGCCGTTGGCCGCTGCGCGGCCGAACCAGTAGGCTGCCTCCCGGTCATTATGTTTCACGCCCTTACCGTCGCGATACATGCAGGCGATTCGGTAGCGGGCTTCAAGGTCGCCCTTCGTGGCTGCCTTGCCATACCATGTCCAGGCCTGCCTGTAATCACGCTCCACGCCTATGCCCGTATAATAGCAGTCGCCGATTACCCGCGCTGCGTTGCCGTCGCCGTTCTCTGCGGCTGCGATATATGCGGAATAATCCGAGACACTTACCGTCGGAGCAGGATCCGTAACGACCCGCGCACCCGCCTGCAACGAGGCTAATACTATTAAAGAAGATAAGAATAAAGTTTTGAAGGTCATAGTAATAAATATGTACGGATATGGAGAGCCGCATGGACACTCCATATCCGTAAGATTCAGTTGAGCGAGACTTTAAGCCTCAGCATCAAGAAGTGCGATTTTCTCCTCAAGTTCCTTTATGTCCTGCTTGATGCGCTTGATCTTGTTTTCCATTTCCTTAAGCATCGAGTTACCTGCCGACGACTTGATGCTGAAGAAGCCCATATTATTCTCGATCGTCTTGAGCTCATTGCGGCGAGCCTCACAGATTCTCTGCAGACGGTCGCGCTCACGCGATGCCTTCGAGCCGTCGGCCTTAAGTTCCGACACGCGGGCCTGGAAGTTGGCCATTCGGTTGCGGGCCTCGCGCTGATTATAGGCGTCGTAAAGGGCGTCGCAGATCTCACGGTATTCGGCGTAGAGCTTATCCTTCATCTTGAAAGGCACGAACCCGGCATTCTGCCATTCGGCCTGAAGCTCCTTGATGCGGGGCATCACCTCTTTGCGATCGCCATCCTTTGGAAGCGCCTTGAGCTGCTCCATGATTGCGCGTTTCTTCTCGAGATTCTCCATCTCGGCACGGTGACGCTCCTTACCGGCGCGTTTGCGCTCGTCGAAGAAGTAGTTGCAGGCGGCCGTGAAACGCTGCCAGATCGCATCGCTTACCTTACGGGGCACGCTGCCGATCGACTTCCACTCGGCCTGGAGCTTCACGATCTCATCGGTAGCCTTCTTGATATCATCAAGTTCCTTGAGTGCCTCGGCTTTCTCGCAAAGGAGGGTCTTCTTCTCAAGGTTGGTGTTGAGCTCATCCTTGGTCTTCTGGAAATAAGCTGTCTTAGCCTCGAAAAAGTCATCACAGGCCTTCCGGAAGCGGCTGTAGAGGGCATTGTTTGCCTTCTTGGAGGCGTAGCCATACTCCTTCCACTTCTTCTGAAGCTCGATGATCTTCTCAGTGGCCGTGTTCCAGTCGGCAAACGACTTGAACGCGTTGATATCAATCTTTTCGATTTCCTCACAGAGCGCGGTCTTTGCCTCCTCGTTGGCGAGTTCTGCGGCCTTGCGCTGTTCGAAATAATCCTGATGGTTCTTATTGATTATCGTGGAAGCCTTCTTGAACTCATCCCAGAGAGTTTCGCGGATATCCTTAGCCACCGGACCAATGGCACGCCACTGATCGTGAAGGCCCTGAAGCGCACGGAATGCAGCGATGGGGTCGGCGAGAGTCTCAAGCTTCACGGCCTCCTCAATGAGCGCACGCTTGGCCTCAAGGTTGCGCTTGAAATCGAAATCGCGGAGTTCCTTGTTGATCTTCAGATTATCGTAGAAGCGGTCTTCCACGTTCTGGAACTGCTTCCAGATTTCCGACTCAGCCGAGGGAGTCACTTCCTTAATTGCCTTAAAAGCCTGCTGGAGCTGCTGGAATTCGGGAAACTTAGTGTTGACATTATCGATATCTGCGGCAATCTCCTCCATTCGAGTGAGAATCTCCTTCTGCTTCTCAAGATTGGCGGCGAGACGCTGCTCTTCAGCGGCGATGAATGCCGCACGGCGCTCCTTGAACTGCGCATAGAGCTCCTTGATCTCATTTTCCACCTCATCGGGGTCGGAAGCAAACTCGGCCGGATTATTTCCTACTTCAACAAAGGCAGTGAGAGCCTCCATATTCTCGCGGCTCTTAATGTTGAAGAAAGCCTGCTTGATGGAAGTCACCTCTCGATGCGCTTCCATTTTGTCGTTCTCGAGGATTTCTTTAAGGGTGTCGCGGAGCTGCTCCTTCGACATCGCGTTGAAACGGCGTGCGTTGGCTACCTTCTCATCTTCTTCAGCAGCCTCTGCAATCTCGAGGGCAGGAGATTCCTGCTCGGCGCAATTTTCGGAAACTTCAACTGCGCATTCGGCAGTCACGACGTTTTCAACGGGGGTTACAGCCTCCATTTCAGGAGCTGTTTTTTCAGACTCGTTCATAGATTTGGGAGTGAGTTACAAATTCTCAATTGGGCTCTCCGGCCCGTCGCTGCAGGGCAGGGAGCGGTGATATCTTCTTAGGGGGCAACGGCCGGAATCTTATTCCTCCACCGTCATCTTTATTATGCGCACATCCTCCTTGGGACGGTCGGCGCGGCCGGTCTCGACGTTCTGGATCTTTTCGACCACATCCATACCCTCGATCACTTCGCCGAACACCGTGTACTGACCGTCGAGATGGGGCGTACCGCCCTCATTTATGTAGGCATCCTTGATTTCCCGGGGCATCGGCTCATCCTTGACGGCAGCCTCTGTCTCATCAGCGAGACGCTTGCGGAGACTTTCGAGGGCCTCACGGTCGCCGCTCTTCATCAGCGCGCGGATCTCATCCATGTGTTGCTTGGAAAGAACATTGAAATACTGCTGCTTGCGCTCGTGGTTGGCACGTTGCTCCATCATCTCGAGTGTGCGGGGTGACTGCTTCTCGCCGGTGACGATATAGAACTGCGAACCTGAACTACGGCGTTCGGGATTCACCTGGTCGCCGGTGCGGGCGGCCGCCAGCGCGCCGCGCTTATGATAATGCTTTGGATATTTGATCTCGGCCTCAAGCGTATATGCGGGATCGCCGCTGCCGAGCATCGTGGTGCTGTCGGCGGTCTTGGAATTGGGATCGCCTGTCTGCACCATAAAATCCTTGATTACGCGATGAAAGAGCACACCGTCGTAATAGCCCTCGCGCGTGAGCTTGAGGAAGTTGTCGCGATGGACGGGCGTATCATCATATAATTTCACCTTGATGTCGCCGAGCGTTGTCTTGATATCGACGATCGGTTCGGCATGCGCACTTGAGATTGCCATAATTAAGAGTAAGAGTATTTTGATTGCCTTTCTCATTATTTCTCTGAAAAATTTTCGGGATATGTCATTATTCCGACACGTTACCGCTTAAGGGAATGCCGCTCAAAGCGGCGCCTCGGGATAGATGCGCTTGAAGATGCGCCGGAAGTTATTGTCCGACTCCTTCAGCTCCTCGGCATGGTCCATATAATCGCTTCCCCAGATAGCCTGAAGGAGCGAACCGATATACTTGCGTTCGCGATCTTTCTCAATTGCGCCTTCGATCAGGGGCGTGAGCCAGGGCTCGAAACGCTCGCGGTCGAGGGCGGCGAGATAGCGGGCGGCGCTGGCAAGAAACTGTCCGGAAGTGTCGATGCTGCGCAGATGCGCCACAAATTCCGACATACGGTCGCCGCACGTCTCGCAATTGTCGATTATCGTTTGATAAGCCTCAAACCCCTCCTGCTCGAGGGCTTCGTCAAGAGCTTCCCGGTTTTCGGGAGTCTCCAGATTATCGCCTGATATGTTATTTCCCATTTTTCTTTTTGTTTTGAAACGACCTGCGGAACATTCATAATCTCCCGCAAGCCTCAATAAATTGAATCTTGGAAATGCAAAAGTAATAAAAATTTTAATTAATTTTGCAGAAACTCTCAGAAAAAGCAATAATGGGCACTGTAACCGACCGAAAAGACAAGTTTTTGATAGTAATAGGGCGAGAATACGGGAGCGGTGGGCGCCGCATCGGTAAGATGCTGGCTAAGGCACTCGGGATAGCTTATTACGACAAGCGGCTGCTTAGCGAAGCCGCCGCCCGAATGGGCTACGGCGCGAACATCTTCGCCGAGAAAGATGAGAAGCGGCCGTCGGCAATGCGCTCGTTGCTGTCGTTCTGTTACGGCGCTCCGACAGCCAACATCAGCGATGCTCCGATGAGCGACGAGAAGCTTTACGAGTGTCAGAGCAACGTCATCCGCAATCTATGCGAGTCGGAGTCGTGCGTCATCGTAGGGCGCACGGCTGATTACGTGATGCGCGATCACCCGAGGTTGGTATCGCTTTTCGTGCATGCCCCTTTGGAGCATCGCGTAAAGAACATCATCAGGAGGGGTGAGACCGATAATGAGCGCGAGGCCGAGCAGATCGCGCAGCGACGTGACTCGGCTCGCCGCGACTACTATAACTACTACACCAACCGCGGCTCCTGGGGCCAGGCCTCCAACTACACGCTGGCCTTCGATGCATCGCGCATCGGGGATGAGGCTGTAGTGGATATAGTGAAAGCGCTGCTTGCGAAAAAATAATAATGGCGCCCCGGAGGCGTTATGATAAAGACAGAGATGCGGTCTGTCGCTCTATGCGCAAGGCATATAGAGGAAAGTCCGGGCAACACAGAGCGCCGCATTTTCTAACGGAAAGCCGGCGGCGACGTCGGGGTTCAATGTGACAGAAAACGACCGCCCTCCTCCGCGGAGGAAGGTAAGGGTGAAAAGGTGGGGTAAGAGCCCACCGGCCGGCATGGCGACATGCCGGGCCGCACAACCTGCGGGTTGCAAGGTCAAATACACCGGCAATCAAGGGCTGCTCGCCCGCTGCCGGGGGGTAGACTGCTTTAGCGAGCCGTGCAAACGGCCGCAAAGATAAATGACAGACACTCCGACCATGTCGGAGCACATAACCCGGCTTACAACATCTCTGCATCGTTTCGGGTCGGAGCTTTTAACAAAAAAGCTCCGACCCTTGTTGTATAGGCATAGACCCAGACAGCAATGGCCATGGACACAGACAGCAAAAAGAGCAAGAAGGGATGGATGGGGAATATGATATCCCGGGGTGAGAAGGCATATGCATATGTCACGGAGGGAGTCTGGAGCGATCCGAGCGATAATCTGCGCACACGCATGGTGAAGACGCTCAATCTGACGCTGCGCGCATTTTTCGATTCGAGCCTGCAGACCAAATCAATGTCGCTGACTTATCAGACAGTGCTTTCGATCGTGCCGGCGTTCGCCCTACTAGTGGCCATAGGCCGCGGATTCGGATTTCAGGATCTCCTCCAGAGCCAGCTTTATCAGTATTTTCCATCGCAGGACAAGAGTATATCCACGGCGCTGAAGTTCGTGGATTCATACCTGAGTTCGGCAACGCAAGGCATTTTCGTGGGCGTCGGCATCGTGGTGCTGCTCTGGACTGTGATATCCCTGCTGTCGTCGATCGAGGAGACGTTCAATTCTATATGGGGCGTGATCAGCTCGCGCTCGTTCTATCAGAAAATCACCGACTATATCGCCATCTGCCTCATTATCCCGATTCTGATCATCTGCTCGGCTGGTGTGTCGGTGTTTATGTCGGGCATCGTGCAATCGGATATCGCGGTGCCTTTCCTGTCGCCTGTGATGAACGCTGTACTGGAATTCGTGCCGTGGGTGCTCTGTTGGTGCGCGTTCACCCTCTCCTATTACCTCATTCCGAACACCCGCGTAAAGTTCAAGTATGCGGCTATTGCAGGAGCCTTCGCAGCCGTGGCCTTCCAGACTCTCCAGCTTCTATTCGTCAACGGCCAGATCTACGTCTCTAAATATAATGCGATATATGGTTCGTTCGCATTCCTCCCCCTACTTCTCATCTGGTTGCAGCTGTCATGGCTTGTGGCGCTCACCGGCTGCATGATTGTCTATTCGATGCAGAATGTGTTTACATTCAACCTAATGGGCGATGAGGGCTCAATCTCCAATCGCGGCTGGCATAACGTTGCAATAATAGTAATGGCAATCACGGTGCAGAGATTCCACAACCGCCTGAAGCCTCTGTCGAAGCAGGATATGGCGGTGAAATATTATCTGCCGATCAGGATTGTTGGCAAGGTGGTGGATAAGCTCAAGGAGGCAAGGCTGATATATGAGGTGGCAATGAGTAATGAGGAGTTCGGACTCACTCCCGCGGTCGAGCCGGAGAATTTCACGGTTGCCGAATTCCTGCGCACGTTCGACCTGATTGGAGTAACGGCATTCATGGCAGATTTCAGAAATATCTACGGCGCATTCGTCAGCATGATTGACCCTGCGCGCCGTGCGGCCTACTCTCAGTTTGACAAGATTCTCATGAAGGATCTTCCCCTTCCCACCCCCGACGTGATCAAGGCGATAATGATTGATGATGCGGCAAAAGAACGTCAGAAGTCAAAGCAGACACCATAAAATTTGTTGCATTCATTAGCAATATCCGGTCAAATATCCTCATACGTGATATTTTGTCTGTAAGATGCTCAAAAACATATTGTTTTCACCGAGAATTATCACTACATTTGTAGAAATATACCACCGGAAGTATTCTCTTTTAAGCACAGAATGCTCGTCGGGCGGATCTAATGCAAAATAATTAACCAAAAATATCTAAGTTATCATGAGTTATCTTAAATTCGACAAGAACCTTATGATCAACCTGGAGCAATCGTTACCCAAGGAGATGCTTCGCACCAATAAATCGGGCGCGTATCATTGCACCACGATTGTGGGCTGCAACACGCGCAAGCAGCATGGACTTCTGGTGATACCGATTCCAGAGATGGACGATAAGGCTCACGTGCTTCTATCATCGCTCGATGAGTCGGTGATTCAGCATGGAGCGTCGTTTAATCTCGGTCTGCATCAGTATGGCAACGATGTCTTCAGCCCGAATGGTCATAAGTATATCCGCGAATTCAATTGTGAGTCAGTACCTAAGATGACGTTCCGGGTAGGCGGTGTCATTCTGACGAAGGAGAAAGTGTTCATCTCGCATCAGAACCGCATCCTCATCCGCTATACGCTTCTCGACGCGCACTCGCCGACGACGCTGCGTTTCCGCCCTTTCCTGGCCTTCCGAGAGGCTAACTCTCTCGTGATGGAGAACGACGCGATAAACAAGAGCGTACGCCACGTGCCCGACGGAATCGCGACGTGCCTCTACCAGGGCTATCCCGAGCTCTTCATGCAGTTCAATAAGGAGGTGAAGTGGGTCGATGAACCCAACTGGTATAAGGGAATCGAATATTATAAAGATCGTGACCGCGGCATCCCGTATAAGGAAGACCTCTGGGTGCCGGGCTATTTTGAGCTTCCCATCAAGAAGGGGGAATCAATCATTTTCTCAGCCTCGACATTTGAAGCAGATCCCGCGGGCTTCGACAAGACATATGAGGAGGAACTTCTCACCCGCACATGCCGCACGAGTTTCTACAACTGTCTGAAGAATGCCGCCAAGCAGTTCTATTATAAGACAGACAAGGGAATCTATATCATGGCCGGCTATCCGTGGTACAACGTGCGCGGGCGTGATGAGCTAATAGCACTCCCGGGCTGCACGCTGGCTATCGACCATGAGAAGGACTATGAGGATATCCTCCGGACATTCACAGAGGCACTGCGCAATTTCATCAAGACGGGCGAGAAAGACCGCACGATAAAGGAAATCGACCTTCCCGACATCCCGCTATGGACAATCTGGGCGATCCAGCAATACCGCCGCTATCACTCGGCCGCCGAGTGTGCAGACCGCTATCTTGAGGAGGTGTGTTATCTTGTGGACTGCGTGCGCGACTCGAAGGTGCGCAACCTGAAGTTACACGACAATGGTCTCGTGAGCACGGAAGGCACCAACTCCCCGGTGACCTGGCTGTCGGCATCCATCAATGGCAAACCGATTATCCCGCGCTCGGGCTACGTGCTGGAGTTCAACGCGCTGTGGTATAACGCCATCCGGTTCCTCATCTCGCTTCTTGAGACTCGCGAGGAGGAGGGAGAATATCTCGAGGGTCTCCGTGGGCTCGAAAAGCGGTGTGCCGAATCATTCGTCGAGACATTCCTCAATGAATATGGCTATCTGTATGATTATGTCAACGGCAACTATATGGATCTGGAAGTGCGCCCGAATATGGCGATTGCGATCGGACTTGAATATTCGCCGCTCGACCGCCGTCAGCGCAAGAAGGTGCTCGACTTCTGCACGCGTGAACTGCTCACTCCTAAGGGACTCCGCTCGCTGAGCCCGAAGAGCCGTTATTACCGTCCGGTCTATGTGGGCAATCCGACAGAGCGTGAATATACAGTGCATCAGGGTCCGGCGCGCCCGTGGCTGTTCGGCTTCTATGCGGATGCCTATTTCAAGGTTTTCGGCGTGAGCGGCCTCTCATTCATCGAGCGCATGCTGATCGGCTACGAGGAGGAGATGGCAGAGGGCTGCATCGGTTCGCTGTCGGAGATGTACGACGGCAATCCGCCCTACACGGGTCGTGGCGCCGTGTCAACGGCAAAGAACGTTGGCGAGATACTCTCCACTATCCGCACGGTCAACCGTATGAATAAATTGTTAACCGAATCTGAAGAAACCCTCTAATCCGTAAAAGAAATGAAAGCATTAATGTTTGGCTGGGAGTTTCCTCCCCATATTCTTGGCGGCCTCGGCACGGCCAGTTACGGACTTACCAAGGGCATGCACAATAACGGCAACATCGACATCACGTTCGTGATCCCTAAGCCCTGGGGCGACGAAGAGAAAGGGTTCGCTCATATCATCGGCGCCAACTGCACTCCTGTGGCCTGGCGCGATGTGAGCTGGGACTATGTGGAGAGCCGCATCGGTAAGGTGATGAACCCGCAGACCTACTATGACCTGCGCGACCATATCTATGCCGATTTCAATTATATGAAGCTCAACGACCTGGGTTGTATAGAATTTTCGGGAAAGTATCCCGACAACCTTATCGAGGAGATCAATAACTATTCGATTGTGGCCGGCGTGATCGCCCGTACGATTCCCTGCGACGTGATTCATTCGCACGACTGGCTGACTTATCCGGCCGGTATTCATGCGAAGAATATTACGGGCAAGCCACTCGTGATTCACGTGCACGCTACCGATTTCGACCGCTCGCGCGGCAATGTTAATCCGACGGTGTTCGCAATTGAGAAGGATGGCATGGAGAATGCCGATCACATCATTACGGTATCCAACCTTACGCGTCGCACCGTCATAGAGAAATATGGCATTTCACCTGATAAGGTGACAACGGTGCATAACGCTGTGATTCCTCTTAGCGATGACCTCCTCAACCTTCCCCGCCATGAGAAGAAGGATAAGGTGATCACGTTCTTAGGTCGTATCACGATGCAGAAGGGCCCTGAATATTTCGTGGAGGCCGCTGCTAAGGTACTGAAGAAGAATAAGAACGTGCGCTTCGTGATGGCCGGGTCGGGCGATAAGATGGATGAGATGATCCGCCTTGCGGCTAAGCGCGGCATTGCAGATAAATTCCACTTCACAGGCTTCCTGCGCGGCAAGGAGGTCTATGAGATGCTGGCTGACTCGGATGTCTACGTAATGCCGTCGGTGTCGGAGCCTTTCGGAATCTCTCCGCTTGAGGCTATGGAGATGGGCGTGCCGTCGATTATCTCCAAGCAGAGCGGTTGCGCCGAAATCCTGAATAACGTCATCAAGACCGACTACTGGGATATCGACGCGATGGCCGACGCCATGCATGCTCTCACCACCTACCCGGCCCTTCATAAAGACCTGCGCGACCGCGGCATCGAGGAGATCCACGGAATCACGTGGGAGAAAGCCGGCAAGAAGGTGATCGACATTTATGAGAAAGTGATTAACAAGTAACCTTACGAATTCAAGACCTTTAGATATGAAGAACGTTTGTTTCTATTTTAAAATCCATCAGCCTTACCGGCTTAAAAGATATCGTTTCTTCGACATAGGAAACGACCATTATTATTACGATGATTTCGCCGATGATGATATCATCACTCGTCTGGCGGAGACCTCATATATCCCGATGATGGACACGCTGCTCGATATAATCCGCGAGACCAACGGGGCGTTCAAGTGCGCGGTATCGGTGTCGGGCACAGCTCTCGAACAGCTCCAGCAGTATGTGCCGGAATGTGTCGATAAGCTCAAGGCTCTTGCCGACACGGGCTGCGTGGAGTTTCTTTCCACCACTTTCTCTCATTCCCTGGCATCTCTTGAAGACCCGGAGGAATTTATCCGGGAGGTAAAGATGGAGAGTGATATCATCTACCGCACTCTTGGCATCAAGACAAAGACTTTTGTCAATACGGAGCTAATCTATGATGATGATATCGCGATGCTCATCAGCGGCATGGGCTTCAAGACGTGTCTTACTGCGGGCGCCAAGCATGTGCTTGGCTGGAAATCGCCTAATTATGTCTATAAGTCTGCATCCGCTCCGAAACTGAAGCTTCTGCTTACCAACGACAAACTGTCGGAAGACATCTCGCGTAATTTCAATAATCCTGAATGGCCTGAATATCCGCTGAATGCAGATAAGTATATGGACTGGATCGCAGCCCTCCCGGAAGAGGAGCAGGTGGTGAACCTCTATTTCAATATGGATACTTTCGGCTCGTTCATTCCGGCTTCCACAGGTATATTCCAGTTCATGCGTGCGCTTCCGCGTTTCGCGGCTGAGCGCAACATCGTGTTCACTACTCCTTCGGAAGTCACTTCGAAGCTTAAGTCCGTTGGCGAGCTTTCGATTCCCTACCCCATCTCGAATATAGATGAGGCCCGCGACGTGTCGGCATGGAAGGGTAACGACCTGCAGCGTGAGGCGCTTCGAAAGCTTTATGGCGTGTCTGAGCGCGTGAGTCTCTGCACGGACCGCCGTCTGAAGAAGGACTGGGAGTATCTCCAGAGTGCCGACCATTTCTTCTATATGAGCACTAAGAATCTTGCTGACGGCGCTTCGCACGCAGCCTTCAGTCCCTACGATTCCCCGTTCGCCGCCTTCACCAACTATATGAACGTGCTTGCTGACTTCCTGGTGCGTGTTGAAGAGCAGTATCCGGAAAGCATCGACAATGAAGAGCTCAATTCTCTTCTACTCACAATTCGCAATCAGGCCTCTGAAATCGAATCGCTCAACAAGGAGGTGAAGGCCTTGCGTGCCAACACCGACGAGTCAACCGACGGAGCCGACGTGAAGAAGATCGAGGATAAACCGGCAAAGAAGAAAAGGACGGCCAAGAAATAAGACGTCGCCTAATCGCAGGTCATACAACCGACGCAACCTGGCTGGACTGTACGTCGCTTCGGGTCGGATAAACATCAGAAGAGGATATGTCAGAACGCTGGCATATCCTCTTCTTTTGCGAGTCAGGATTAATAGTTTATTAAAATTGTTAAATGAGTATCAATTAAATCTAACTTACCCTATATTTATCTTCTAAAATAGTAATGCCTGTAAAGATAGATTTCCATTCATTCAAATGTGTTGGCATGGCGTAATAGCCTACTACCAGTGTTGTAGTAAGCAAATATAATGAAACCCTCGCGACGTGAGCAAAATAATAGTGCGGTTTTAGTGCGGTTTTTACATCAAACGAATTATCCAACTACATTGCAATAGATTACAATATATTAGAAAATATAGATGAAATTAGGTGGTGCCATATTGTTTCGCCATCTGAGTGCGGAAATTCAAGTGGTAGCACTAATAACGCACCAACCAAAACTACTATAATTACTATAAGAGTACCCCATCTCAAGACGACCGGGGGTTGCTCCCCTAAAAACTTCTTCACTTTCTCGGATCTTACAGTATCGTCAATATTACTGCTGGCGTAATTATCTTTATATTTCTTTTCCATGATATCAATCCTTGAATTGCCCCATTATATTTTAGCTGCGTATCATTCTCCTGAGTGTCTCGATGGAGTAATGCCCCAGCCCAAAGTAGCTCTATATCCTGAGTAAATCAGCATCCTAAGTCTAACTGATTTCTAACCAAGTTGAAGTAGGCGCCTTGCGCCGCCACGAGTTGCTGATGAGTGCCTGCTTCCACTACGCGCCCCTTCTCCATGACGATTATCCGGTCGGCATTCCGCACGGTTGAAAGCCGGTGGGCTACAACCACCACCGTGCGCCCTTCGTAGAATTTCTGCAGATTATCGACTATCTGACGCTCATTGTGTGCATCAAGCGAGTTGGTGGCCTCGTCGAGAAAGATAAAATCGGGATTTTTGTATACGGCGCGCGCAATCAGTACCCGCTGTTTCTGCCCCTGGCTGAGTCCCATTCCGTCGGGGCCTATCATGGTGTCATATTTCATCGGGAGCGATATCACGTAATCATGTATGCAGGCTATCCGCGCTGCCTCTTCGAGTCTTTCCGGATCCGGTTCGTCGTCACTTATGGCAATGTTGCGTGCGATTGATTCCGAAAAGAGCACGCTCTCCTGCATCACTACTCCGCAGTGACGGCGCCACCACTT
>CAMWYR010000008.1 GCA_947178505.1 uncultured Muribaculaceae bacterium
CGTGTGCAAATAATCCGATAAAAAATTATGTTTTAAAACACATCAAGGCGCATAAAAAATTAATTTTCAATTAAATCAATAAATGTTAAAATATCTTTTGTATTGTTAATACCATAAACAATTTACAAACTCAAACCTTATCCCTATCCATCGCACCATTTAAGACAGGACGAAAAAAGAGGATCCAGCTCCCGAAAAACGGCATAAACGGTCAAAAAAAGAGAGGAGGCCACCCATAACGGAGCAGCCTCCCCTATTTCCTTTCAGGAGTTTTATTGAGAATATTCGGAGAATTCCGATTATCAGAATTCAAATTCTGTCATCGTGAGATCGGAATGCTTTTCAAGTTCGGGAACGAGACGCTTAAAATGATCAGTTTCCTGATGAGCTTTGAGGTCTTCGCGTGATTCCCAGGTCTCGACAATCATATAGCGGTCATCGTTCGTTTCCGAACGGTAGAGATCATAGCTGATGCACCCTTTGTCGCGGAGTGAGAATGCCACGAGTTCTACGGCTGCTTCACGGAGCTTACGCGCGCCATCTTCAGTGGCTGCTATCATTGATACATTCAGTCTTATCATAGTCTTTTATAATTAATGGTTTCTTTTATACTAACGCTTCTACTCCCATAAGGGTTCGAGCGATCAAAATCTCTACCTTAAATCCCGCGTTTTTATAATTATTATAAGAACGCGCGCGTGAGGACTGAGAACAGATAGCATAACACCCCAAATGACGGCGACAAATGAGCAGACGCGCAACATTCTTTATTACCGCCATTACAGCCAATGACATTAAAATAAGGGGAAGCGTAACAAAAAAGATAAAAATGCGCCAAAAATCGCGACATTTTTGAATTTTCCGAATAAAATAATTATATTTGCACGCAGAAGCAGGTAACTAACCAAATAGACAATATAACCCGCATTCATAAAAACAATAATAAATAACTTCAAACGCCTATGAAGAAAATAGCTACTTTTCTGGCAGCGGCAGCCATAGCCATCCTGCCAACTGCGGCCATTGCAAAGACAGTGACATTCACAACGAATGTACCTGAGGCAGTGACGCTTTACACCCCCGGTGACTATACGTATCATAATTTTACCGGAGGGAACTCCCTTGAATTAACACTTGGAGATGATGAAGGTGTCCAGGTTATGCCGAATTCCACGCATATTATTGATGCGATCACGGTCACTGCCGACGGAGAGACCAACGAGATCTATGCCAATCAGACCGGACAATACGTAGGTTCCGCCTCAATGCCCGACGGTTGCACAGTAGATATCGTACTTGTAGACAAACCTAAAAAGATCGTAACAGTTATCGGTAATCCTGATGAGATGTCCTTCACCGAAAACTACTCCAACGTATACGACGCAAGCAATATAGAAGACGGGAAATGGACAGTTGAGCTCACTTCAGACTATGCTCCCCTTCAGTTCACCGCCAAAGACGGCTATGTGTTCACTTCAGCAGAATGCTCAAGCGGAGCAACCATCGCTTATGCCTCACAGCTTCTCAAGGACTATCTTGACATCAGTCTCTATTCTCTGAATGCAGGAGACATAATCACCGTGAAATGCGGCATTTTATCTGAACTCCGCGACATTCACGTAAAAGTGGAGGTGGCTGACGGTACGCTTGATCAGTTCCGCGTGCAGCGCACAGGAGAATACACATATGTGCCCACTGATGAATACAACGACATCGCCCTTTACAGCGGAGAACTTCCCCTTACCATTACACCGTCGGATTACTCGATGCCTCTTTATAAAGTAGAGGTTAACGGAGTGGCCCAGAGCTCTGAGGGCTCCTCTTTCCGGCTCTACGATCTGAAAGATGGAGATGTCATCACAGTCTATCCTAACTTCCCGGATATAGATGTGCCTGTTTCTTTTTCCTTCACCAACGAAGACACTGAGGATGTTATCACCCGCGTCACAGTAAACAATGAGCCTGTAGACAAGTCAGTGTGGTCATCATCCGACTTCAGTGTTAAACTCGGATCGAAACTGGGCATTTCATACAACACCGACAGTTACAAAATTTCGTCCATTACCATAAACGGAGAGCCCAATTATAACTATTATGGTTACAGCGAGACCGTCAAGAGCGAAGAGCCCCTCAATTTTGTAATAACAGCAGAAAAACTGCGTGATTACGAAATAACACTCTACTATGAGCCGAACACGATTGACGTTAAAATCGGTTACTCTGATGAATACGAACTTTCTGAAACAGGAGAGGATCATATCACAGTTGCTCCCAACACTTATCTCTATATCACGGCTAAGGAAGGTTATTATATCACCGAGATCATTAATCAGGATGAACAGACTGTCGGATCTCCGATATATGTTACTTCCGATATGGAACTCTCTGTATACACCGATGCCTTCGTACGCGATCAACAGGTTGCGGTATATCTCGACAACCTTGAGGATGAAAGCTATACCTACGCTTATATAACGCTGTCGTACAGTAATTACGACTTCAGAAAGCAGGTTGACCTGACACCCGGTTATAACTTCGTGGAATACTCTAAAATTGACACACCGTTCAGCGTAGCTGCCTATCCTTATGTGAGCGTATATCTTGACGGACAGATGCTGACAAACTCATACGGTATGTATTACGGCACCGAGAATCTACCCGACAATTCAGTGCTGAAATTATTCCCCGATAATTTGGCAGTGCCCACCTACGAAGTGAACATCGAAGGAACTGAGCTCGCAGAGTCAATCTTCGCAGACTATCTGACTCCTGTTACCAGCGACTATGTGGAAGCATTCGGTCCGACCGACATCGTGATTACCGTAGGCTCACGCGACGATGAACCCGGAGCTATCGTCACCCTCAACAACGAGACACTCGAAGCCGACGAAGAGGGCCGCTACATCGCGCACATCACTTCCGACTCTACAATCAAACTCACAGCATCCGAGACAGACGGTATCACCGACATCAGAGATAACAATAAAGACAACAAGATCTACAATCTTCAGGGTATGCCCGTTTCAAAGGCTTCCAACGGCATCTTTATTGTCAATGGAAAGAAAGTCGTAATCCGATAATCGATATTCTTATAAAGACAGTGGAGTGCATATATCATAACTCCACTGTCTTTTTTTAATTCATCCATCAATCAACCATAATACCTTACTTATGAGACATTCGATATTATCCGTATGTACGGCACTTTTGTTACCGGCAGCGGCAGCTATGGCTCAGTCTCCAATCATGACATTCAAAACCACCCTGTACGACAACGCAGGGACGACGAATGCCTTCCATTTCTATATGGGTGCGAAAGAGACCACACCCATAGAAATCGACTTCGGCTACGGCAAGCAGGAATTTGTAATTTCAGAAGCAGTCTACGATCCCACCACCGGCATCCAGGGCACACTGATCCAAGGTTCGGTAGGTCCTCGGGGCACAGTATCGATCTACGGCGACGCCTCGCTTATCGACTATCTCGATATCGAGGGCGTGTATGCCACAACCCTCGATATCTCGCAGCTCACTCAGCTTGAGATCCTTCGCATCGACTACAATGACATCGAGGCACTCGACCTTTCCAACCACAACAAGCTTCAGGCCATTTATGCCAACGGGAACCCCTTCAACGTGTCGCCACTCAAGATCGGCCCTAACAAGCCCGACCTTACAATCCTTGAACTCAGCATGGTGGGAAATCTGGACCCTTCTTTAAATATTTCAGATTATCCCAACCTCGCGGTATTCGATGCATATTCCACTCCAACGCTGACAACCTGCGACCCCTCTCAGTGTCCCGGTCTGATGAAGCTCAGCGTTGATGCCACCAATATCTCATCGCTCGATGTCAGCAACAATCCCGAGCTGCTCATCCTCAACATCGGCGAGACGAAAATCACCTCAATCGATCTTTCAAATAATCCCAAGCTGCGTGAATTCTACTGCACGCATATGGGATCGATGAACAAGGACTACCCGATGACATCTCTTGATGTGTCGAAGAATACGCAGCTGCAGCGACTGATGTGCTCAGGCAACCAACTCACATCAATCAACGTAAGCAACAACCCTCTGCTCACATCATTATTCTGCAACACCAATCTCCTGACATCGATCGATATTTCCAAAAATCCCTACATCGAGTCACTCAACCTATCCAACAACGACTTTGACTTCGTAACGCTTCCCGAGCCGCGCAACTCATTCATTGAATATTACTATTATCAGCGTCCGTTGCCAATCGATCGCTCTTATGCAGTCAACTCTACGATCGATCTGACCGACCGTGTGGTACGCCCCAACTCCACTACAACTGCGAAACTCTTCACCAACACATTCACGGATGACGGAATGCCCACAACTGTTGAGCTCCCGGCCAGCGCATATCGCTACGAGAACGGTAAGATCACACTGCTTGAGGAGTTTCCTGACTCAGTGTATATATCATTTAAAAACTCCCTCTTGAGTGAATATGACCTCTATACCACCAACTTCAAGATCAAATCGGAAGCAGAATATGGGAAACCCAATCCCGTGATCTCACTGCGTACAAGCCCCGGCACCCGCACGGTTGCTTACAAGATCGGTATGGTGGGCGCTTCTTCCGAAACTCCCAAGACATTCTACGTGGACTTCGGCGACGGCACGCTCGTGGAATGCACGACCACATCGGCTGTGCTTCCTGAAGAGGCAAATGCCGTAGGCGATGTAAAGCGCACCGGCTCTATGACTATATATATACCCGAGGGCGAGGATCTCTCCGCATTCGGAGTCGCCGACACGCGCCTTACCTCACTTGACCTGTCGAAAGCCCCGCTTCTTGCCTACCTAAGCGCGACAAACTGCGGCCTTAACACAGTTAACATCAGCCATAACCGTTGGCTGTATGACGTCGATCTGAATACCAACAACCTCACATCAATCAATCTTGAAGGTGCAAACAGCCGCGATGACCTGACCTCACTCAAGCGTATTAATCTTGCCAACAATAAGCTTACATCCATTACTCCGGGATTCCGCCAGATAGAGTATGCCGACGTGAGCAACAACCAGCTCGCCTCGATCAATCTGCTGAAGGCCTCCGATATGAAGGAGCTCAATCTGAGTCACAACCTCATCGAGGAGGTAGACCTCAGGGATCTGGAAGCAATCGAATATCTCGACCTTTCCGACAACTCGCTGAGCTCAATCCTTATTCTCGAATATCTTCCCCTCAAGAAGCTCGACATCTCCGACAACCGTTTCCCGCTCAGCACACTTCCCACCGAAGGCGCCGAAACGCTCGTGTATGCTCCTCAGAAGCCATGGATCCTTCCTTCGAAGGCTCCTGTAGCTGACCTTTCGATGCAGATCGTGCCCATGGTAATTGATCCTACTGTCTTCAAATGGTATAAGGCCGACGGCACACCCGTGGCTGAGGATGCGATTGTTGAAACATCCACCGGTCTCTTCCGCTTCGACGATGTGACACTCGGCGAAGTGTACTGTGAATTCAGCAACTCCCTCTTCCCTGCCCTTACAGGAGAGTATGCCTACCGCACGACAAATATCGAGGTGGCTCCGATGCCGACAGAAGTCGTTACCACTTTCAAGCCCCTGCTCAACGGAACCGGTGAAATCGTGCTTGTCGGTAAGAATGAAGATGCTTCAATCTATGTTGACTGGGAAGGCAACGGCAATATCCGTCAATACATCGCCGGCACAACTCCGACCATCTTCCAGGTGCCCGTAAAGAAGAACGTTGAAGTAAACTTCTATGCTTACGATCAGAACTGCGGCTTGACTGTTATGACCATCGGCGCCGGTCCGCTCGAATATATCGATGCCAGCCCCCTCACCGAACTCAAGGCCTTCAGTGTGCTCGGTTCGCAACTGACGTCAGACCGTATCACACTCCCCGCCTCCGAGAATCTCGAGGAAATCACCATCACCAACGCCAACCTCACGTCTTATGATCTGCTCAACGACTATAAGAATCTCCAAATGATAAAGCTTACCAACAACCATCTCACCGAATTCAATTCATCCAACTGGGATAAGCTTCAGGTGCTTTATCTTGACGGCAACGTGATTGAGAATGTCGATCTCTCCAATCCTCTTCTCTGGGAACTCGGCCTTACGAGTAACCGCCTCACAGAGATCGATCTCCTCGACCTCCCCGCTCTCCAGCAGGTATGGCTCTCGGGCAACCAGCTGACAGATATTGATGTTGAAGGCATCCGCAACCTCCGCCTCCTTGATATTGCCGGCAATAACTTCAACTTCAACACCCTCCCCGAGCCGAAGGAATCATACGTGCTCTATGCCTACGCATATCAGAATCCGGTAGAAGCCGTATGCGATAACGGTGAAGTCGATCTCTCAATGTATGGCGCGACAGGTTACCGCTGGTTCGTAGGCGAACCCACCTACGATGTTGAGGCCGAGGACTATGTAGGAACAGAGCTCCGCGAGGGCACCGACTACACAATTAACGGCGATGTCACTACATTCAAGAAGAGCTATAGCGGTGTTGTCTGCCTGATGACCAATGCCAAGTTCCCGATGCTCGGCCTTATGACTCTGCCGATGAGCGTTTCACCGGTTGGCGTTCAGACCGTATCAGCCGAATGCGACGAAGACGGACGCATCTTCGACCTCCAGGGCCGTGAAGTAAAGAATCCTGAAAGCGGCATCTACATCCGCAACGGCAAGAAGTTCGTCGTTAGATAATCAATAATCATCCTATAAAAGTAAAGCCGGATCCCCATCGGATCCGGCTTTTATTGTATATTACCGGATTTTTGCGTATATTTGCACTTTGACAGGTATAAAATAAATATTGTGTTTCCTTCGTTAAAGGCTATGTCTGCCTACTTCGAAGGACATCTCCTGGGTATAAATCCGAACTTACCTGTCAGAAGAAAAGGGCTCCCCCACATTTCCATAAGATACAAACTAATCCTAAATAATACTAACTACTAATCATTTACACGTTTATGACAAGATCATTACGATGGCTGATAACGCCGGCGGTTGCAATGACCCTTGCGGCTCCGACCATAGCGTCGACAGTCAGTGTAGATGAGGCGCGCAGTCTTGCCGCCGAGTTTCTGTCGCAAAAAGGAGGCACAGCTATTGCCGTGTCTGAGACTCCGGTGCATATTGCAGGGACCGCCACCTCACCACTTTATTATGTGTTTAACTCCGCCGACGGAGGTGCATTTGTAATTATTTCAGCTGAGGACACCACCATACCGGTGCTCGGATATTCGCTCGAAGGAGGCTATGCGGCCCAGGGCATTCCGACATCGATGCAGTGGATGCTCGACGGGCTGCAGCGCGAGATCAAGGCTGCTCCCGAGCTTCAGAGCAGTCTGTCGCTGACGGAGCGCCGCAATCTTGCGCGCCGTTCAGGCGCAAAGGCCGCTCAGAAACTTCTTGAGACTCCCAACTGGAGCCAGGAAGGACCTTTCAACAATCTCATCCCCGGACGTCCTCTCGTTGGTTGCGTCGGCACGGCAATGAGTACGATCATGCGCTACCATTCATGGCCCGCGATCGGAAGCGGCTCCTTCGGAGGCGTTGACTTCAACACGGCCTACGACTGGGAAAACATGCGTATGGACAACTACCGCGGCAGCTACACGGAGACTGAGGCCGATGCGGTAGCCACGCTTATGTATCATACATCGAAGAGTATCGACACGCAGTATGCGATGTCGGGTTCAAGCGCATATGAGGTGAGAGTTCCCTGGGCTCTCTCAACTTACTTCGGCTACGACCCGGGCGTTTCCTATAAGAAGCGCGCAGAGGTGTCGACCCAGCAGGAATGGGACAACATCGTGAAGGCAGAGATCGACGCCGGGCGCCCGGTGCTCTACTGCGGTCAGGATGTGACAGCCGGCCATGCATTCGTGTGCGACGGCTATGACGGCGATTATCTTCACATCAACTGGGGCTGGGGCGGTTCGGCAAACGCCTACTTCCTCTCCACAGCACTGAATCCGACCGTGAGCCGCACTCACTCCTATAACAACCTCAACACAATCATCTACAATATCCGCCCGGCCTCCGGAGAAATTACCGACTGGGCCACTCTGCACATCACATCCGACGGCAACCAGGCGGGTATCGGCTCAGACCTAACCGACCTTTCGAACGGTAAGACATTCACCGTACGTGTAGGTAACCTCAAGAATCTCTCCTATGATGATTTCAACGGTAAGATCGCGGTGGCGCTCTGCGCCTCCAACGGCTCCGTAAGAGCGCTCCTTAGCCCCGAGCAGAATCTCTCGCTCCCCTCTATGGCTACGCTCTACAACGGCTTTGCTGAATTCCGCAACAACTGCAAGCTTCCATCCGGCACAACTGTTGCCGACGGCGATGCAGTGCGTATCGTGGCTAAGGCCAACGGCAGCGACCGCTGGCTCCCCGTTGCCGGCGAACTTCTCACCGTCAATCAGCTTCAGCCCTCCACCAGCCCTGCAACATTCAGCGTGACACTCGCAGGCAATCCCACAGGCGCTACTATGGAAGGCGAGCCGACCGTAATCCGGGGCTGGGACTATAAGTTTAAGGCGACCCTTGCTGATCCTGTCAACGACGTGCTCACCGTGAAGGCCAACGGCTATGTGCTCACTCCCGACGCCAACAACGTCTATACCATCAGCAACGTGCGTGAGAATCAGCAGATCTCGCTCATCGTGCAGAAGGCAGCCGACGTGAAGGAGAAGCGCAACATCTGGGTAGGCACTCCCGGCACGCTCCAGAGCATCATCTCCGAGGAGGAATCAGGCGTGATCAAAGACCTTACGCTCTTCGGCTCAATCGATGCCAACGATTTCGCATTCATGCGCGACCATATGCGTCTTGAGCGCCTCGACCTTACCGGCGTCTACATCGCAGCCAACGGTTCAAACCAGGCCAACGCAATCCCCCGCGAGGCTTTCCGCGGATGCGGCAACCTTAAGGAGGTTATCCTTCCCAATTCGGTGAACCGCCTGAACAACGGCTGTTTCCGTCAGTGCGGCATCACGAAGATCACGATTCCGGCCAACGTTAAGACCTACGAATACAACGTGTTCGTGGCTGCCTCCGCACTCCGCGACATCTACGTAGGCCGTGAGACTGCCGAGTTCATCAACTGGTGTGTACTCTCGGGTGTAAAGGTTGACCTCGTGACTCTCCACGTACCTTCCGAACGCGCAGTTACCAACTACAGCAAAGCAGAAAACTGGAACACCATCAAGAACATCATCGTTGATCCGATTCCGGCCACTACCGATGCTCTCTTTGCAATCCAGGATGATAACAACGTTAACTTCGAGTCGGCAACGGCTCCCGGTCGCGTTGCTCCCGGCACTGTCGTGAACTTCACTGCCGACTTTGTTGCCGAGAATGACAACCGCATGGAGGTTTTCGCTAACTCGACACTCCTCACCCCGAATGCCGACGGCGTGTACACAGCCACCGTAAACGGCAACACGATCATTCACTTCGATCTCGTAGCGCCGATCGCTACCGACGAAGCCAAGTCGCAGTGGAAGCTCACGGGCGCCAACGGTTCTATCGGTATGCTCTCCGAGGCTGTCAACGTGATTCCGGGTCAGGAATTCACCGTGCGTCTCAATGCGCTTGAGATTCCGCAGTATTTCGATCAGCTTTACTGGGCAGTAGCGCTTACTGATGCCAACGACAACATCAAGGAGTTCATTTCTCCGGTGAATGTATGGTCGGCCGGCGCAGGCAACAACCACAAGCTCAACGTGAAGTGCAAGGTCACCGATTCGAAGGTGCGCGAAGGCAATAAGCTTCGCGTCGTAACGTCGGGCAACCGCCGCAACTGGAATATCGTAAGGGGTGCAAACGAGGAGATCGTTGATGAGCTGCAAGCACTCAACAACATGACTCCCGTCTACAACATCACGATTCCCGCAATAGAGGGTGTGAACGTGTCAGGCGCATCGGCGACAGCAATCCGCGGTATGGACATGACAATCAAGATGGTGCCCGTTAACCCGGCTTACCGTCTGAACGTCTTTGCAAACGGCAATAAGATTGCCGGCAATTCAATGTCGGTCAACTATCCGTTCGTAGCGCTCGAAGACACTGAGTTTGAGATTGAGGTGTTCGATCCGAAGGCCGGTGGCGTCGCAGAGTTTACTGTAGCTCCCGGCACGTTCAACAATCAGCTGACTGCTGATAATGTAGCTGAGACTGTGATTGTACGTGGTGAAATGTACTCATTAGATATTCAGGCGGCTACCCAACACAAATTTGCGGCAGAGACTATCAAAGTGCTTGACCTCTCAGGCGTAACGATTGTTCAAAACGGAGGTAACGAGGCTAATGTAATAAGTCACGCTTTCTTTGTTCCTACAAACAGTATCAATCCTACATATCCTTCTGTTGTGGAACAAATTATCCTTCCCAACAGTGTAGTTCGAATCGAAGGCGGCGTATTCCAGAATTGTAAGAACATAAAGGAATTCACTCTTCCTGAGAGTTTGATATCCATACCCGTTTATGTTCCCGGCTATGGAAATAAATATGGCCTGGTTGCAGGTGACAACAATTTCGATCCCAACAAGGGAGAATATCCGGGCATATTCTACGGACTTGATAATCTCACCACTTTAAGAATACCCGGTACACCTCAACAGCAGAACGGGGAATACATAGTTGCTCACTTTAGTCCTTTCTGTACAGCATATGTCGGCACGGCGAATTACGAAATGTTCAAGAGTTGGTATACTTTAGGACATAAAGATGCCAAGAAAGTGACGATCATCGTGCCTGAAGAATATCTTTCTGTGTACAGAACACAACGAAATGATTCCAAATTGGGCAATCCTTGGTATGCTCATGGCTACAACATCCTTTCTGAAAATCCGGTATATGGTCTGATCTTCGACCAGACCCGTATCGATGCAGATGAGGATCTTGATCTCCAGAAGACTGCGTCGTTCCTTGGCGACGATGTTGCTGTAGTTTCGAAGACTATCGAAGGTAAGATCCGCCTCCACAATCCCGACGTGAACTGCAAGGTTTACGACAACGGTCAGGAAGTAGCTGTCGCAGAGGATGGCACCATCCCCGTGACATTCTACAACCCTGCAAAGAATGCACTGCTGAGCGGTAACCACGAGCTGAGCGTAGTGTATCTCTACGATGTGAATTTCGCTACCTCTTCTCCTCTCTTCAAGATCGAGAATCCGGAAGTGACCAACGAGGCTGATCTCCACACAGAAAGCTTCGAGGCAGCTGAGGACGGTGCTTCACACGTGCTCCGCAACGTGGCCGAGAACTCAACCGTAAAGTTCCGCGTTGGCTTCAACACCGAGCACAACGAAGGCCTTGACGTACACGTGATGCTTGGTCAGCAGCAGCTTGAGGCTGACGAGGAAGGTTATTACACTGTAAGCGTGACCAATGCAGCGCGCGAGCTTGCTATTTCGGCAGTTCCCGGCGAAGGCGCAGTGCTTAATGCTGAGGAGCTTTCTACCATTAACCCGGCCGACGCGGCAGGCATCAGTTCAATCGCACTTTCCGGCGAACTGACTCCCGAGCAGCTCAGCGACGCAATGGATATGTTCGCTAATCTTGAGAACCTCGACCTTTCCGGACTCGAGGGCGAACTTCCTGCTAACGCATTCGCAGGCCTCGATAACCTGAACCAGGTGGTACTTCCCGAAGTAGAGCACATCAGCGAAGGCCTCTTCAACGGATGTACGTCGCTTCAGACCATCGAGATTCCCTCTTCTGTGAACAGCGTAGGCGCAGATGCCTTCAAGGGTTGCGAATCCCTCGAGACCGTACGCTTCACCGGCGTAGACGAGATCGGTGACGGCGCGTTCGACGGCTGTAACTCACTCACGAGCATCACGCTTCTCTCTAACAACACTTCTCACAACGGGGCAGCTAAACCGCGTCGCGTAAACGTAAGCGCGGATGCCTTCAGAGGAGTCAACCCGAACTGTATCGTAGTGCTCGACGAAGGCGTAGCCATGCCGGCAGCAGAGGCCAACTACCTCACCACGGCATCGGGTATGATTTCAGAGACTCAGCCCGACGGCAGCGTTATCGAGCGTGAGGGCCGCAGCTACAGTGCAGGTGGTGACATTGCGTTCACCACCGGTTATCCGCTGGCAATCCCCCACTCGTTCAGCTTCAACGAGCATCAGAGCGTTACACTCGCCACAAATCTTGGCGGATATAACACGCTGACCATTCCGTTTGACGTGAAGTCGGTAGAACTCGAAGACGGCTCAGCAGTTGATGTGGTGGTTGCCGCACAGAACGGTGAAAACACCCGTCGTTATGCAGGCCGCACATCCGACCGCCCCGAAATCAGCGTCTACGGAGCTGAGGCCGATACAGAAGGACTCAAGGCACAGAGCAGCGTGAAGGCCAATACTCCCTACGTGACTGTTTCGTCTAAGAATGCCGGATATGTGTTCCGTGCTGCTGAGGGCAATGTGGCCTCAACTCCGAAGGAAATCGTAAGCGCAGGCAAGGACTTCGAGCTCCATGCATCTTATGCTTCGACAGAGCACGCAGCTCACGAGACTTACCTACTCGGTGAGGGTGGCGGCACATTCGACAAAGCCGGCACTGAGGAAGACGAGGTTGTAGAAGTGAAGCCCTTCCGTGTATATGCTACCTCTTCAGTCGGTGCAAACCAGATCGAGACCCTCATCCCCGGCTCAGTAGTGACCGGTGTTGAAGGTGTTGAGGTTGAGGGCGTGCGTATCATTCGCGACGGCGCATCGCTTATCATCGATGCTGATGAAGCCGGCGAACTGAAGATCTACGCAGTTGACGGACGTCTCGTGCGCGTGCTCAAGCTCACTGCAGGTCGCAACGTTACCGACTCGCCCGAACCCGGCGTTTACGTGATCGGTTCGACCCGCGTACGCTTCTGATAAACTCTCATTCCAGATAAAAACGGATGCCCGTGGCCGGGCATCCGTTTTTCGTATTATTACCCGCCGCCCACCCGGAAAGCGACTCGCAATTATGAAGATAAAATATTTTGAAAACTTTTACGCACAGAATGTTGTCGGATACAGGTAAATTGCGTATCTTTGCACAATCTTTGCCGAACCTTCCCGCACACCAGCCGGACGAAATGCTAAAAACGTAAAGATAAGGTAATTAAGAATGCTTTCAGCAATATGAGGGCAAACGTATTTTTAGGTAAGAAATTTAAAGAATAATGTCGCGCCGACCATATATCGGGTTATGGCTGCTACTTGCAGTTGCCCTTGCTGCTGTCACATGGGTGGCATTTTTTGAAGATATCCATATCGGCTCCTACACAGTGAAGAAAGCGCCGATAGCAGAGACCATATTTGAGACTCACGATGAAGCTTCCGATACGCCGGTGAAAACCGCGGAGGGCGACACAGTCGCGCCTGCACAGGTAAAGGCCGAGCTTGACACGCTTCCGCAGGTCATATTCATTTTTGGCGACTCGATGACCTTCAACCTCGCACTCAGGCTTGCTCAATATGGAAAGCAGAACGGCCACGAAGTGCACGCCGTAAACTGGGATTCGAGCAACACGAAGATATGGGCAGATCATGACACTCTGGCATATTATATCAACCGGTTCCATCCGACTCAGATATTTATTTCACTCGGAAGCAACGAACTCTATCTCAAGAAGCCTGATATGCGGCGTCCGCAAGTGAAACGCATCCTTGACGAAATCGGGGATATTCCCTACGTATGGATAGGGCCGCCCAACTGGAAGGAGGATGCCGGCATCAACGATATGATAGAATCGATGTGCCGTCCCGGCTCATTCTTCCGCTCGGCAGGAATGGAATTCAAGCGAAAGAAAGATGGAATCCATCCTACCAGGGAAGCGTCGGCGCTCTGGGTCGACAGCATAATGCGCTGGCTCCCGAAATCGACACATCCCTTCCGGGCCGAAACCCCGGCTGATTCAATCCGGAAGTCGAATCCGGACATAATACTGCTCAAAGCACTTAACAAATAACGCGTGCACGTATGCTTCCTGATTTTCCGGAAATCACCGACACGGCCATTCATAATTTCACAGGCCTCTTCAAATACGACCCCACAGCACCGATGCTCTTCTCAAGCGGTGTGTTCTGGGTGCTCTTTTTGGTTTTCCTCCCGGTCTACGCCTGGTTGAAAAGCAGCCGCTCAAAGATGACTATCTTCGTCATCCTCTTCTCACTCTATTTCTATTACAAGTCGAGCGGTCTTTTCTTCCTGATGCTTATAGGCACATCACTTGTAGACTGGGTGATTTCGAGAATAATGGTGTGCACCCGCACCCGCGGCGCCCGGAAAGCCTTGATGTGGCTCTCAATCTGCATCTCGCTCTCTATTCTGGGATATTTCAAATATGCCAACTTCTTCCTATGGAACTGGAATCAGATGGTTGAGGGCAATTTCCAGCCGCTCGACATCATCCTGCCTGTCGGAATATCGTTCTATACGTTCCAGTCGATATCCTATATCGTCGACGTCTACAAGGAGAAGATCAAGCCAACGCGCACGTGGTTTGACTATCTTTTCTTCCTTTCATTCTTCCCGGCTCTCGTGGCCGGTCCTATCGTACGAGCCGATTATTTTCTGCCGCAGATAAGGAAAAACATCCCTGCGTCGCATGCCGACGTGTGGGGGGGCATGTGGCTCATAATCGTGGGTATCATCAAAAAAGCCCTCATCGCCGACTATATCTCGCAATTCAACGACCTGATCTTCAATGATCCGTCGCTCTACACCGGAGTGCAGACGCTGATGGGCGTGCTGGGCTACACGATGCAGATCTACTGCGACTTCTCGGGCTACAGCGACATGGCTATAGGCCTGGCGCTGATGATGGGCTTCAGGCTCGGCATCAATTTCGATTCCCCCTATCAGAGCCGCAATCTCACGCAGTTCTGGCGCCGCTGGCACATATCGCTCTCCTTCTGGCTTCGTGATTACGTCTATATTCCGCTTGGTGGTAACCGGAAAGGAACATTCCGCACCTACCTCAACAACTTCCTGACGATGCTTATCGGCGGCCTATGGCACGGCGCGGCCTGGAAATTCGTGTTCTGGGGAGCGATGCATGGCGTCGGACTCGCCATCCATAAGGCGTTTCAGCCGGTGCTCCGCCGAATACCCGACAACTGGTTTACGATTTTTATATCCTGGGCGCTGACGTTCGTCTACGTCTCACTGCTCTGGGTGTTCTTCCGTGCGGCCTCGTTTGAAGACTCCGTGCTTATCATCAAGAATATATTCGTGGAATTCCACTGGAATCAGATTCCTCAGTTCTTCGAAGCGAGAATGGTATGGTGCGTGATGATGATAGCTCTCATCATCATGCATTTCATCCCGCAGAGTGCGGCCGATAAGGCTCAGATCATCTTCATAAAGAGCCCATGGTTTGTGAAGTTGATCAGCTTCCTCATCGTCGTGCAGCTCGTAATCGAATTTATGTCGGAGGAGGTTTCTCCCTTCATCTACTTCCAGTTCTGATAACGCACTCCTTTCGCAGAGAGTAAGAAGCAGATAATAAGCAACCGCGGTGTGCCGGAATTGATCCCGTCACACCGCGGTTTGTCAGTTACTCAGTATATCCGGATTACTATTCGAGGGTGACGACCGTTATGCCGGCGCCTCCGAATCGGATGTCCTCATCTTCGAAATGCGCCACAGCCGGATTTGCCTTGAGCTGTTGGCGGATAAGCGTCTTAAGGATGCCATGGCCCGTGCCGTGAAGGATGCGTACCTTATCGGCGCTGAACTGAATGGCGTCGTCAAGGAAATATGTCACGGCCTGAATCGCTTCATCGGCACGCATGCCACGCACGTCTATCTCCGTCTTGAAGTTGAGCTGACGGCGCCTGCTGTCGTCAGAAGTGGAGGCCGAGATAGTCGAAGTTGTGGTGAGGGCTGCCTTCTTCGGCTTCTTCGTTGGTTTGAGGCGTGAGAGCTCGACGATCGTGCGTAGCGCTCCGAATGCTACCTCGGCCTTCTTACCTGATATAGACAGGATCTCGCCCGGCATAGTACCGCCATCAAGAGTGACGAAATCACCGACCTCCGGAACTTTCTTTTCATCCTTCACCTCCTTCACGGGAGCCTCCTGCTTAGCCTTTGCCTTACGGCTCTTGTGCTTGAGTTCCTTAATCTTAGGCGTCTCAGCCACGTCGCCTGCCTCTTCAGTAGCCTCAGCAAAGGCCTTGAGGTCGCGACGCAATTCCTTCGTCTTTTCCTTTTCGGCCTGCACCTTGCGGATTTCAAGGATCGTACGCTCAATGCGCGCATTGGCCTCGGCGAGTATTTCCTTCGCCTCCTTCCGCGCATCCTCGATGATAGCGCGGCGCTGCGACTTGAGGTCGCCCGCCACTTCCTCATATTTAGAAAGAAGCGCATCAAGACGGTTCTCCTTCTCCTTTAGATTCTGGCGCTTGTTGGCCCAGTATTTACGGTCGCGCGTGATGTCGGCAAGATATTTATCAAGATTCACATAATCTTCACCCACAATCACTTTGGCCGATTCAATCACATCTTTCGGAAGCCCCATCTTATGGGCTATATCGATTGCAAACGAACTGCCCGGATGCCCGACCGAAAGCTGGAACGTCGGTTCGAGACGGGCACGGTCGTAGAGCATCGCGCCGTTGACGAATCCCGGAGTTGATTCTGCAAAGGTCTTGAGATTCTGATAATGAGTAGTGACCACTCCGTAGCAACCCGACTCGCCGAGTTTCTCGAGGATTGCCTGCGCCATCGCCCCACCGATCTGAGGCTCTGTGCCCGAGCCCATCTCGTCGGCGAGAAGGAGCGTGCGTCGATTTGCATTCTGCAGGAAAAAGCGCATATTTCGCAGATGAGAGGAGTAGGTGGAGAGATCATTCTCAAACGACTGTTCATCGCCTATGTCGATGAAGACATTGCGGAAGAATCCCATATGGGAGTTATAATACAATGTCGGCAGAAGCCCGCACTGCATCATATACTGCACGCAGGCCACTGTCTTGAGGCATACAGACTTACCACCGGCATTCGGGCCTGAAATAATCAGTATCCGGTGTTCGTTGGAGAGGGTGAGATTGAGAGGCACCACTTCCCTACCCTGCTGCCGGAGCGACATAAAGAGGGCCGGATGCACCGCGTGGTACCATTCAATCTCCGGGCGATCGGAAATATGGGGCATCTGCGCGTCGAGGTCAATAGCGAGCGCAGCCTTGGCTGAAATGAAATCAAGGGTCGCCATCACACGGCAACTGTCAGCTATCTCCTCGGAATGAGGACGGATCACATCGGCAATTCCGATAAGGATATTGACGATCTCCCGCTGCTCATCGAGCTGAAGCTCGCGGAGACGGTTACCGGCTTCAACGACTTCGGCCGGCTCGATGAATACAGTCTTACCCGTAGCGCTCTCATCGTGCACGATACCCGTGATCTGACGTTTGGAGCCCGCTGCGACCGGAATCACCAGACGTCCGTCGCGCACGGAAGGGGATGTATCCTTATCTATTATACCCGAGGCCATGGCACGGTCCATCACTCGCCGCATGGCCCTCTGCATCGAGCCCTGTGCCGTACGGATGCTCTGTCTTATCTCATACAGCGCCGGAGAGGCATTATCCTTGATTTCGCCGAATTTATTGACGGCATTGGAGATTACCCTCACCAAACCGGGAAACGTCGTGAGAGGGCCCGTATCTTCGCTGAGAGCGGGAAACTGAGAGGCTCCCGTTGACTCGTCTACATTTTTATTAAAGAAGTCGAGCACTTCAGCAAAGCCATGAAGCATCGTGAGCAGACGGTATAGACGCTCGGCCGACATAAAGGAATTATACGCATGAATTTCCTTAAGGTAAGGAATTATATCATGGGCGGGAAGCGTCGGGAAAGGGAGACCTCCGTTGCGTATCATCATCATCTCAGTGACTGATTTCAGCGCGTGGATCACCTGCTCATAATCAGCCGAGAACGACATCTGCAATGCCAGATCTTTAGCCGGACGGCTCTCGCATTTCCGCACGAGATACTCACGAACAGCACCGAAACCTATTTTTGATTCAAAATCCTTAGGGTATATCATTAAAATTCAACCTTATTTTCTTTTATAACAAAAAAGGGCCGATATAAGTATCGCGGCCCCTGCAAAACATTCATCCGTCTCCTCTCAAACCGGGAGCACAAGCAAAGGAATATCCTTCTCAAAGAGAATCTTATGCGCGAGCGTCGGCCTGAAGAAACGCGAGAAAGCACTCGATTTCTTGTTGGGCACAATGATGAGCTGCACATCATGAGATGCGAGGAATGCCTTCATAGATGCCTCAAACTTGCCTTTTCCAAGCTCGGCAGCCGCAAACTCGGCTGTCGGATAACTCTGAGAGAAAGCATTTGCAAGATCGTCGAGCGATCTGAATGTGCTGTCGAGAGGACGTTCGCTGGCGGGAAGCAGCCAGACCTTGGCTGCAGGGTAATCGAATATGCGCATCAACGCGCGGACATTTACTATGTCAATCGGCGTGAGCGTGCAGAAGATAATTATGTTCTTTATCTTCTCCAGAGCAGACAGATGACACTCCTCAGGCACCGTGAATACCGGCACACGACACGAATCTATCACCTCCGCCGTGACACTGCCGATCAGGTCGGATTCTTTCTTATTGATGCCCCGGGTGGCCATCACCACCATCACAGGCTTGTTCTGCCGACAATATTCCTCTATCACCTGCTCGGGGATTCCCTCAATCAGGGAAGTGGAGAAATGAATATCGGGCACGGTGCCCTCTTTCTGGGCCTTCTCAATCTGAGCCTTGAATTTTGCCAGCTGACGGGAACAAATCTTATAGACATCCTCGCCTTCCTGCACCTCCTCTGCTATCACCATCTCGCCGGTGCCGTCAATTTCATCGTCGTAAGGCTCGGAGGGGAAAGTGGGGACAATATATGAATGAAGCACCACCGGCTCGCAATTGAATTTCTGTGCTATTGAGAATCCAATCTTCACTGCCAGAAGACTGGCGGGAGAAAAATCGACGGGAATGAGTAAAATATTACTCATACCCGTCATTTTCATTACCATAGCCGGAGCAGAGGCCATCTGGCCGCTCTCCAGTATTTTAAGTCCGAGTTCAAGCGACGCAAACGGAATCCTAACCTCCTTCGCCATAGGAGCAGAGCCGCACTGACCTGCCGGAAAATCAGCAAGTTCAACCTTGATGCCGTGAAATTCCAGAATTTCACGGAGACGGTCGGCACGTTGCGGAGAATGCACCACAAGGGTAAAGAACTGATCGGTAGGGGCCATAGCGTCGGGCAACTTGACTTTACTTATTTTTTATTATTCTCTTCTTCGAGGATCTTGACAGCCATATCGTAGATCGTGGTGTCATCAAGCACTACGATTCCGCCATCGGGACCCGGCTCAATGTGAAGACCTGCATTCTTACCAAACTGATAATTAACGCCACCAAAATAATTGCGTACTGTCTGAACTGTAACATTGAGGGCATCGGCGATGCGGTGTGTGGCTCCATCGGGCAGACTGTCTTTGAGACGACGGAGTTCGTTGAAACTGATGGTCTTACTCATAACTATTAGGATTTTAGTAATTTATATGTGAGTTTTTCGCTGGAGAGTCTTTCTTCAACTGTCGGAGATGTCAACTTCAACGCGCAGTCTTTCTAAATTCTGACGAAGTTGGCCTCTCTTCATTTGCTAAATTAACCAAAATTTTTGATTATTCAAAAGTTTTGTCAAATTATTGCTTATGTTGTAGAACATACTTTCTTTTTACTCCCCATTGTCCCATCAATCTAATAATCTCATTTTTCGATACGAAACGACCGAGCATAAGCGAGGAGACTCACTTTTCCACCGGCTCGAAATCCTCTGCCTTTATCCAGCCGATAAAGTCGGAATTGAGACGCACCTTATACCACTGAGGATTATCCACGCCTTCGGGGAAGATATCGAGCACAGTCATCACTGTGCCTTTCGTGAGATTTATCTGCCCCTCCTTTGATTCATCGGAGGCCTCGGTATGGAGCTTAACCTTAGCAGCCGTTATCACCCCCTCGCTCGATTTATATCCGGATCCCATGAAGGCAAATATGAGCATTACGAGGCATATTCCGAGCGCACAGAATCCGCCGAAGAAACCGATCTTGCGGAGCAGCACGTTCTCAACGAAGATATAGAGAGCCACCGCACCGATGAAAAGGATGAATGCGCCGGCTGCGATTCCGGCCCACGCGTCCGACGATACGCGCCGCTCTATAAAATAGCGGATATTTCCGAAAAATGAACGAGACTCGGGTTCGAGCGAGAATTTCTTGCCGCGGAGTTCCGATTTATTCGCCTCCGTCACCTTGTAGCGTATATAGCTGATGTTATCCTTGAGTTTTTTATCCGAAGGATTCAGTCGCAATGCCCTCTGATAGGACAGCATTGCACGGCCATAGTCGCCTCCTTTTGTATAAGCATTCCCGAGATTAAAGAGAATCTCAGGGGACGAGCCCGAATGCCCGATCACATAGTTATAGCTATCTATCGCACGCGCAAACTCTCCGGCATTATAAGCCGAATCAGCATCAGCCGCAGTCAGTTCCTGCGCTCCGGCAGTAAACGGGGCAAAAAGGCCCGCAATGAGAGTCATTATGCAGAGAATATAAAGTCTTTTCATTTTAGAAGAGTTTAATGCAGGTCGTGACGACCCGGTGATCAGTCCTGTTTGGAGTTTGACTTTCTGAATTCTTTCTCAAGGGCGTTGATGATATCGGTAGCCTTGTCGTAGGCCTGCGAAAGCGACTCACTTCCGGCGGCCGAGGAATATTTGGCAAATTCTGCATTATCAATCTCGGCGATGAGGCTATCAATAGATGCGGCGGAGATGTTACGGTCGGTAAGCACCTGCCGGATATTATCACGGAGAAGCTCAGACGTCGGCATTTTCAGTTTGTCACCCAGATAGCCCCAGAGCGCGAGCAATACTTCATCGTAGAATTTTTCACGGTCGTTCTTAGCCATCGCAGCGGCCGCTTTATTAAGACGTCTGCGAGCCATCTTATTGGCCCGGCGCATGTTGAGGGCAGCCATGTCGGCGTGCATTCCTACATACCGGCGATAGAGCACGACTGCCACAGCAAGCGCTATGGCGGGCACGATATAGAACAGCCAGTAGGCGAACGTCGTTACCCACGGACGCGAGCTCTTTATCAGTCTGGAGTTATCTACTTTCATCAGATCAGAATCGAATCTGGGGGCACGGGGGACAGAGGATGCCGCTGCGGAGCCCTTTCCGACATTGATGGAGTAGCTCTTAGCGACGGAAGTCTCATATTTTCCGGTCTCGGGATTGAAATAGACGAGTTTAACTTCAGGGATTGTAAATTTGCCCTCATCAAGGGGCATGAAGGAATAGTCAAAGGCTACCTTTCCCGATGTGTTGGAGGAGCCAACGGTGATGTCCTGAGTGGCCTTTGGAGTCGTCACTTCGATTTCCGGCGGATAGAGGGCGTCGAGATCGGGGAGCTCGATATATTTCAGGTTGCCGGATCCGGAAACGGTGTAGACGATTGAGCCGGCCTCATTGGTCTTGAAGTCTTTGTTGTTGAGGTGAGAGGAGATTGAAAACTTACCAACGCCACCGGAGAAATCTGCCGGTTTAGGTTCAGGAAGGGCCTTCACGTTGACCACAAGATCGTTTGGCGTCACGTTGAGCTGCAGCGGAGTTGTGTATGAAAGACTACCCCAGAACTCATCGTGATAATATTCACGCTGACTGACCGAGACGGTATATGTATTGCCTACCACACGCAGGCTGCCGGTCATCTGCGGGAAGATAATATACCTTGCAACTACGGCAGATTTGTATGTCTGCCCGTTGACCGACTCAAAAGACCAGGATGTGGAGATATCATCCGACTGCTCCACGACGAAACCGTCGAACTTCGGCGATGAAGTTGCACCGAGGAAGTTGAGTCCGTCGTAGGTAGTGTATATCTTAAGCGTATAGACGAGCGCCTGCTGCTCATAAACGGTGCTTGAGGATACGCTGGCCTTCAGGAACAGGTTGGCGTCGCCCTTGCCTATAAATTTCGGCTTGGAATCGTCGGAACTATCCTGATCCTGTTGTGAGCCGGCGTTCTGCTGAGCATTACGGCGACTGCCACCCTGATCCTGAGACGAACCTACGCCACCGATGCTGTATCTCACCTGATTGCTACGCGCGTCACCGATCGCCACGGGCCCGGCAGTATATGATCCGGCGTCAGTAGCTCGGTATGTCGCTTCCCAACGGCCTGAATAACTGCCGCGCGTAACGCCGTTGACTGTATAAGTGGAGGCGCTTCCACTCATCATATCAAAATAGACAAGACGTGCGCCGGAAAGTTCCGGAGCCTTCGGCTGCACTGTTGCATCCTGCACGTCAATCGAAAGGTAGAACAGATCTCCTACCTCAATCTTACTCTTTCCGCGTTGCGGAGAGACTGAAATCCTTACGGATGCCGCCTCCGCCAGCACAGACAGAAGCGACATTATAAATATTAATATAGAAATCCTTTTTGACATCACTCAAAAGAATTTAATTAGTTCTCTTTGATAATCATGTTTACATCACAACCCGAGCGGAGGTTATACAGACATTCTGTCGCGCTTCGCTGTGGTCGACTTAACTTCAACCGTGATAGGATCTGACTGAATCACCTCAAACTTACCGCTCGCCGTATTGAAGAACCGGAAGGATACCGGCCCTATCTCCGCATTCTTCTCCGACTCCGGGATAAAAATCATCTCGAGCACAAATTCCGTCACCATCCGGCCATCTGCGAAAAGTTCCTTTCGTTCATCGGATACGGATTTAAGACGCACTCCGTCGGAAAACGCACTCCTATATTCCGGCATCTCATCCGTACTGATCGTGCCGGGGCCGGAGATAATGAGCAATGCCACTGCCTCCTCACCCGCGAAAATATCGCCGGGGGGCAGTTCCGTGCGTATTGAGAACTCCCCTACCGAACCGGCAAAACCATCTTTATTGTTTGATCGGGGTATCTTACGCACCTTGACACTCTGTTTTGAGGCCGAGGGATAATGCTTTACAGTGCGCGAGCTTCTTACGCGCCCCCAGAAGGGATCATCGACAATAACAGGTTCTGAAAGGCCCACCTCATACGTGGGAAGTGTGAGCGAATAGTTGCCCGCTTCAGGAAATGAAATGACGAAAGTCTCCAACGGAACTGCATAATACTGTCTGCCCTTGATCTCCTTTCTTTCAGGCTTACGGCGGATATTCACCTGACGCAGCACTTCAAATTCGCCCTTGTCGAGTTGCAGGTCGGAACGTCGGGAAATGTAGGCTATTTCGGGAAATTCTGTATAGAGCATCACGGTGGCCGTGACGGGCTGATGCTCATATACGTTCCCCACCTGAAGCTCACATCCTATAAAAGCCGTCCGGTCGTTCCTGTCGGCACCGCAGGCAATAAAGTGTACATAAAACGCCAGCAAAACAACAACGATTGTTTTACCGACGCTCATTAGCTTTCCGAAAGGGCGAAATCTGCTACCCATATTCAAATCAATTTCCTGATTATCGGGAGTAAAGGTGAGGTGACCATCATGACGTTACCAGCGACGCGAAGAAGACGCGGAAGATGCAGCATTCTTGCCCTGCCCTTTCTGCACTCGTGCGCGTGTTGCGCTTTCTTTATTGTCCATTGCTTTAAGGATGCGTTCGGCCGATTGCTGACTGATGTTATTGTCTTTCGGCTGCTCCTTCTTATCCTGCTGCTGATTCTGATCCTTATTCCGGTCCTTGTTCTGATCCTTGTTCTGATCCTTATTCTGGTCTTTATCCTTATCCTGATCCTTATCTTTATCCTTATCCTGATCCTTATTCTGGTCCTGCTGCTTCTTCAGATTCAGCTGAGCGATGCGCAGATTTTTTCTTGCCTTATCGTCGGAGGGATCGATCCGGAGGGCCTGCTTGTAGTAATCGATAGCCTTCTGGAAATCCCGGGCCTTAAATTCGATATTGCCAAGATTTAGATTTGCCTTTGCTGCGAGTCCCGGCTTTTCTTTTGCGAGCGCGGCCACGTTAGCAAAATCTTTCTTTACGGCATCGAGCTTTGCTTTCACAGTTGCCGATGTGTCAGCCAAGTTCGTGATTTGTCTCACCCGGCTTAATCCGAGATTATAGCGGGCTTCTGCTGAACCTGAATTTTCATTGAGCGCGCGTTCGTAGAAGCTCTGAGCCTCCACGAAATTGCGCTCCTTATAGGCATCGTTGCCCATATTAATGAAACGGCGCTCCTTGCGCGTGGATTCAGCGGCATCCGCCTCAACAGCGGACAATACGAAAACTCCGACGAGCATCAGGATGATATATTTCAGTTTCATTTTGTCTCCTTTTTAAAGAATGTGATCTTGTCGAGCCATGTAATCTTTCTGTCGAGCAGGAAGATATCGGCGATTACGCAAGCGAGGGCAATCCAGAGGAAGATGGCGAACAACTCATCGTGCTGGGAGTAGACGCTCGATTCCATCGCGGCCTTCTTGAGTGTAGAGAGGCGGGAGTCGAGTTCGTTGAGGGCATCGGAAGAAGAGGCGTTCACGTAGATACCCTTACCCTCCCTGGCAATTTCAGCAGCCAGACGGTCGTTAAGGGCGGTTCTGACCGGTTCGCCTGTCTGATCGTCGATCATCACTGAGCCGTTATCAGGAATTGTAACCGGCGTCGAAGAGCCGACACCAAGCACATCTACCTGCACTCCTTTCTTGACTGCATCCTTCACTGAATTCATCACGCCCTCCTGATCTTCGAGTTCCTCGGCATCAGTAATGAGAATTACGGCCTTGCCGAGATTCTTGTTATCGCTGAATGAATTCACGGCCATATCGAGAGCACTGGCGATGTTGGTGCCCTGCTCGGCGATCTGCGAGGGATCGATTGAATTGAGAAACATCTTGGCCGAGACATAGTCATTCGTGACGGGGATGAGCGTATAGGCCTGTCCGGCATACACGATCAGACCGACGCGGTCGTTGTCGAGACGGTTGATGAGTTTCTCAAGAATAATCTTTGCGGTGCGCATTCTTTCAGGGCCGTCGGGAGCATCTGTCGCGGAGGCCTTCATCGAGTTGGAGGCATCGACTGCAATTACGACCTCAATACCCTGTTTTATGGTCTTCTCATCCTTCACGCCACCCCACGGGCGAGCGAAAGCGAGGATGAGACAGGCGAGTGCCACGAGCTGGAGCGAGATCTTCAGCGGGGGCTTAAAGGGCGAGACGTCGGGCATCAGGGATGCTATGACCTCCGGCCGGCCGAACCTTTTCAATTTAACCCGGCGTGCATAACGGGCCCATACGTAGAGCAAACCTACGAGCGGCACGAGAAGCAGCAAGAGTAAGAAACCGGGATATGCGAAACTAAACATAGCTGACGAATACTAAGGGATTCTGCGCAGGGCAGTATATCGGATTAGAAGCATGAGGCCGAACGCCACAAATGCAATAAGCACCCACGGCATGAAATTCTCTTCTGTCTGAGTGAAATTATTGACGTTGATCTTAGACTTTTCGAGGGCATCGATTTCCTCAAACACCTTACGCAAGGATTTCGAGTCGGTGGCCCGGAAGTATTTTCCTCCCGTGGCATTTGAAATGCCCTGAAGAGCGGCCTCATCAATTTTAGTTTCAATCGTCGTGGTAGAAAATCCATATGGATCGGTAATTGCAATCGAACCGTTGGTGCCCACGCCTATTGAATAAATACGGATACCTTTCTGACGGGCGATCTGGGCGGCGGTAGCCGGGGCCACATCGCCGGCATTGTTCGTGCCGTCGGTAAGCAGGATAATGCTCTTCGACTTTGCCTGGCCCGACACAAGGCGGTTGATCGCCGACGCAATACCATCGCCGATTGCCGTGCCGTCGCGCAGCGAGCCCTCCTTGGTGCCGTTGATGGCGTTGATAAGAGCAGCTTTGTCGGTGGTCAGTGGCATGAGAGAAAGGCTTTCGCCCGAGAACACCACATAGCCGATATTATCATTCGTGCGCTGCGACACGAACTTCGTGGCCACCTCCTTGGCTGCCTCCATGCGGTTAGGCTTGAGGTCGGTCGCGGTCATCGAGCCGGAGATATCCATGGCAAGCACGATATCCGTTCCCTCTATCGTTGACGAACGGAGGGAATCATGCTTCTGAGGGCGTGCCAGTGCCACTATCATCGCGCCTATGGCCGCGAGCTGAAGGAAAAAGCAGAAGTGCATCAGCACGACCTTTCCTTTCGCCCGGTAACGACGGAACACGGCCACCGTCGAAACGCCTAACGATGGATTTGAATTACGCCACTTGGCAACATACCATACGATCAGGGGCACATATAGGATAAAGAGGAAGAATGCCCAAGGATGACGGAACATCATTTCGCACCCCCTTTCTCTTTTCTTTCTTTCGTGACTCTCAATGACACGGCCCCTCCAGGCGTTGCACCGGATACCTCGTTGTCCTGCACGGGATCAACAGGCTTGGTCTCCCTTACGAAACGCTCCGCATTCTCGAATGCAAGCACATTGTCATCAGGTAACGGACGCACTTTGGCAAATTTCACAAAGTCGGCCATGTCGAGAATCTGACGGAAATACTGACGCTTGTCTTTGGTCTCCGGATTTTTATCAAGGCGCGCAAGAATCTGGCGCGAGGTCATTTCGGTTGCATTGATTCCGAAGCGGCCATAGAGATATCTGCGGAGGATATCTGTGAGTTCCGTATAATACTCCTTTTCGTGCCCCTGCTGCCAGAGCTGACGCGACTTAAGCACGGCAAGCGCCTCGACAGCCGCCTCATAGGGAGTGGGAAGAGGCTTCTTGGGAAGGATAGAACCCTCCTTGCGGTAACGGCGGAAACCGAGCCAGAAGGCTGTGAGCGCCAGAAGCACGATGATTATCAGCCACCAGAAGTCAACCACCCAGTCGGGAAGGAAATCAAAGATCGACCATCCGGCGGGGTCGGCTGTGGAAGCGAAATCACCGATAGGTGTATCAGCCGTGGCTGCCACGGGATAGACCTTGAATGCCACACGATTGGATTCTACGGTGTCAGCACCATTGACAAACGCAATGGCCGGCAACTGATAATAACCCGAATCAAATGCCTGCAGAGGGACATCGAGCGATATGTTGAGGCGCTCCCCTTCCGCCACCGTATCAATCTTAGAGGGATAGCGGAGTTCGACGCTGTCGCCGCACACAGGGATAATTCCGTTCTCACGCACCTGAGAGAAGATAGGAAAATGGCCCTTGATATTTCGGGGCTGTGACAGCGAAAGGTGAAGAGTGCTGATCCGCCCCATCTGGAGATTGACGGAGTCGAGAGAGGCCTTCACCGTTACGGGCGCCGCAAAAGAGGGTACCATCCCGAGGAGGGCCATTACCACCAGTATAAATAATTTCTTTAATGTCATGATGAAATCCGATTATCTTGGCAATGCGCGGCGACGGAAGAGGCCGAGCAATGCCTTTACAAAATCTTCATCAGTGGCGACCGATGCGACATCAACGCCACAACGCTGGGTGTCGGAAGCGAGTTTCTGCTGACGGTCGTACCAGGCCTTGGCGTACTCCTTACGCACCTTTGATGAGCCGGTATCGATCCAGAGATCCTCACCCGTCTCCATATCCCGCATCCTCACGAGGCCGACATCGGGTATCTCCGCATCGCGGCGGTCGTAGACCTGAATTGCAGCAAGATCATGCTTGCGGTTGGCAATCGACATGCTCTTGAACCAGTCATGGCTGTCGATAAAGTCGGATATCAGGAAGGAGGTGGAGCGCTTCTTGATCACATTTGTAAGGAATCGCAGAGCCACATCTATATCAGTATCCCTGTTTTCCGGCTCAAAATTGATAATTTCGCGAATAATCAGCAAAATATGCTTCCGGCCCTTTTTCGGGGGAATGAATTTCTCGATTTTATCGGAAAAGAAGATGACGCCGACCTTATCATTATTCTGAATCGATGAGAAAGCGAGAGTGGCTGCGATCTCAGCCATCTTTTCTTTCTTAAGGTCGCCGCAGGCTCCGAAATTACGGCTCCCGCTGACATCGATGAGCAGCATCACCGTGAGCTCGCGCTCCTCTTCATAGACCTTAACAAATGGCTTGTTATGACGTGAAGTGACATTCCAGTCGATATCACGCACATCATCCCCGGGCTCATATTCCCTGACTTCGCTGAAAATCACGCCACGACCCTTGAAGGCGCTGTGATACTCACCGGCAAAGATATTCTGGCTGAGTCCACGCGTCTTTATCTCAATCTTGCGAATTTTCTTAAGAAGTTCGTTTGCGTCCATAGAAATCAGTTAAGATGAGCCTTATCAGGGCACTGCGACCTTATCAAGGATATCGGTGATCACCTCATCGGCCGAAATATTGTTAGCCTCAGCCTCGTAGGTCAGGCCGATACGGTGGCGCATTACGTCATAGCAGACTGCGCGCACATCTTCGGGAATCACATAACCGCGTCCTTGCAGGAAAGCATAGGCTCGGGCAGCGAGCGCAAGGCTGATCGACGCACGCGGAGATGCGCCGTAGGAAATGATGCTCTGCAGATCGCTGAGACCATATTTGGAAGGCTGGCGGGTAGCGAAGACAATATCTACGATATAATTTTCGATCTTTTCATCAATGTAGATCTTCTGCACAATCTTCTGCACTTCGAGAATCTCGCGTGGATCAATGACGGCATTTACCGGAGTGAGCTCGCTACGTATGTTCTGGCGGATGATAAGCTTTTCCTCTTCCTTCTCGGGATAACCGATGACAACCTTAAGTAGGAATCGGTCAACCTGTGCCTCGGGGAGAGTGTAGGTTCCCTCCTGCTCAATGGGGTTCTGAGTGGCCATTACGAGGAATGGACTCGGAAGCGGATATGTGTTGTCGCCGATGGTGACCTGGCGCTCCTGCATTGCCTCGAGAAGAGCACTCTGCACCTTTGCAGGAGCTCGGTTGATCTCATCAGCAAGCACGAAATTGGCAAAGATAGGACCCTTCTTCACTTCAAAAGATTCTTTCTTGACACTATAGATAAGCGTACCGATCACGTCGGCCGGAAGGAGGTCGGGGGTAAACTGAATACGGCTGTACTTAGCATCAACAAGGCTCGCGAGAGTCTTGATGGCGAGGGTCTTTGCAAGCCCCGGCACCCCTTCAAGCAGCACATGGCCGTTGCAGAGGAGCGCAATAAGGAGGGCATCGACAAGATGTTTCTGACCGACAATTCGATGGTTCATGCCGGTGCGTATCATGGTGACAAAATTGCTCTTGGAGGCAATGAGATCCTGAAGTTCGCGAATATTTACGGTTTCGTTCATAAGAAAACTTTACAAATAAATTTATTGCAGGAAATCGGAGGCCGGCCGGATTCAGGGGCGGAAGAGCATCGCTTCCTGACGTCTGAGGGCTGCTGGGAGCCGGGATGGGCCGAACTTCCCGGGTCGCCTCCCGATTTATTTGCAAAATTACTAATATTAAGTTAAAATGCACGTGAGTCTCTGTTAAATAACGTTTAGATGATTTATCCCAACTGTTAAAAACAAAAAAACTGCCCGTTACTTTCCGCCTGAAAATATCAGGAAAACGCAAGGAACGGGCAGAATTAAATTGTCAGGTATAATATCATTCACAGCATCCGATTGTCAGTTTTCAGAGCCGGCTTCTTTCACTTCTTCTTTGCCATCATTTCCGACGGTCTTTTCGGCTTCTTTGTCTGCATCGATGAGCCGGGTGGCATCGGGATCGGGATTCGGCTCAGGAGTGCTCCCGGAGGGACGGAAGGCATTCCAGCCCTGGGCACTCAGTTCGATTTCCGAACCATCGCGCGTCACCATCGCCGCGCCGAGTTCCGGCTTTGTGATGTAGCCGATCATAGTGACGCCTTTCATTTTCTCAATCTTCTCGTTGTCGGCCAGCGGCACGGTGAAGAGAAGTTCATAATCCTCACCGCCGTTCATCGCCGTCATAACGAGGTTCATATTGAATTCCTCTGCCATCACAGCGGTCTGGTAATCGATCGGTATGCGGTCTTCATAGACACGGCATCCTACTCCGGAGTTCTTGCAGATGTGCAGGAGTTCGGAGGAGAGGCCATCGCTGACATCCATCATGGATGTAGGCTTGATACCGTTGGCAGCGAGTATCTCGACAATTTCCTTTCGGGCCTCCGGCTTAAGCTGGCGCTCGAGCAGATATTCCTTGCCGGAGAAATCGGGCTGGAAACCGGGAGCCGCCTTCGCAGCGACACGATTCTCGCGCTCAAGAAGCTGCAGTCCCATATAAGCCGCCCCGAGATCGCCGCTGACGCAGATTATATCTGTCGGTTTTGCTCCGGAGCGCAACACGACATTATCTTTCTCTGCCACCCCGATGCAGGTGATGCTGATTACAAGACCTGTGACGGAAGCTGACGTGTCGCCGCCGACCATATCGACGCCATACACTTCGCAGGCGAGGCGGATGCCGTCATAGAGCTGCTCAAGATGCTCCACTGTGAAGCGGCTGGACACTCCTAAGCTTACAGTAATCTGGCGCGGACGGCCGTTCATCGCATAGATATCGCTGAAGTTAACGACGGCAGCCTTATAGCCCAAATGCTTGAGCGGGACGTAGCGGAGATCGAAATGTATTCCCTCAAGCAGAAGATCGGTGGTGACAAGGGTCTCGCCGTCCTTCAGGTCGAGGACTGCGGCATCGTCGCCGACCCCAACTACCGATGAAGGATCCTTCAGTGGAAAGTCCTTCGTTAGCCTGTCGATGAGTCCGAACTCACCGAGGCTTGATATTTCTGTTTCCTTATGTTCCATTCCCCTCGGTCAGATGCGCTCCAACATTTTCTTAATGATTTTTGTCATGATCGGCTGGGCTTTCACAGCAGCCTTCTGCACTTCTTCGTGCGTTGGCACTTCCTTTACATCCTTACCGCCGAGGTCGGTGATTACCGACACACCGAACACGCGCATTCCGGCATGGTTGGCGACAATGACTTCAGGCACCGTAGACATACCGACAGCGTCACCGCCGATGATGCGCATATATTCGTACTCGGCCGGAGTTTCGAACGTAGGGCCCTGAGTGCCTACGTAGACACCATGCATCAGGCGAATATTCTCCTCAGCCGCAATATCATCGGCCATCCTGATGAGACCGAGCGAGTAAGCCTCGGTCATTGCGGGGAAGCGGGGGCCGAGTTCGTCGTAATTTTGACCGCGCAACGGGTTCTCGGGGAAGAGGTTGATATGATCGGTGATAACCATCACGTCGCCTACACGGAATTCCTTATTCATTCCTCCCGCAGCATTGCTGACGAAAAGAGTTTCGATGCCGAGTTCCTTCATCACGCGCACAGGGAAGGTCACTTCCTTCATGTCGTAACCCTCATAGTAGTGGAAGCGACCCTGCATAGCGAGGATATACTTGCCTCCTAAATTACCGAAAATAAGCTTGCCGGAATGCCCCTCTACTGTCGATACCGGGAAATTGGGAATATTTTTATAGTCTATTTCCTGATGGATATCAATATGATCTACCAGTTCGCCGAGGCCGGTGCCGAGAATTATACCGATTGAGGGAAGTTCGCCGACTTCAGTACGGATCCAGTTGGCTGTCTCACGAATTTTGTCGAGATAGGATGTCTGTGTCTTTTCCATGGGTTATTGGGTATTAACCGGCTGCAAAAGCCGATGTGGATATAGTGATAAAGCAGCCGGAAGCTATCTGACGGATGACTCCGCACGATAATTTCGGCCGCTCCTTATACTTTTAACAAACTTCAGGCGTCAATTGATTTGATAAGTTCGGAAATAAAATCACCGCTGTCGCCTGCACCGATCATCTTCACTGAAATGGGTATGTAGAATATGGATGGTTTGAGAGAGGCCGGGAAGTAGGGATTATATGCGAGTCTGACAGCATCCTTCTCGGTTGTGATTATGATTTTCCTCTCCCCCTTAAGCGATCTGAACTTCTCTTCGAGACGCTCGATATCGGTCCGGGAGAAGTCGTGATGGTCGGGGAAATGACTCACTGATCTCCGGAAGGGATATTTTCTGAAATGGCGCACGAATCCCCGCGGATTGGCGATTCCCGTGACGAGCATGACGGTATCGCGTGAGGTGAGCGAAGTGAGATCTACGTTGTAAGGGCTGTCGAGTGGGAACACCGGTTCAAGATTCCCGTAGGAAAGGCTGGAAAAAAAGAGTTTCTGAAAAGGCCTCACCTCAAGATGCTTCGAAATAAGACGGTAATCGAGCGGAGCGAGTGTGGAAGGACACTTTGTCACAACGATCATGTCGGCACGCTCACGCTGTTGCGCTGATTCGCGCAGCCGACCCAGCGGAAGCAGGTGATCTTCGTAGATAGGACGGCTATAGTCCATCAGCAGAACGTTTACTTTCGGCTTTACGAACCGGTGCTGGAAGGCGTCATCGAGCAGTATCATCTGCGTGTCGGGAAACTGTCGCATTATTTCCTGAATACCCTTCTTCCTGCTCTCACACACTGCGACCTTCACCTTCGGACCAAGTTTGTTGTAGATCTGCAGAGGTTCGTCGCCGATTGTCTCCGGAGTGCTGTGGGCGTTAGCGAGCAGGAAGCCGCGAGTCTTGCGCTTATAACCGCGACTGAGCACGACGATACGGTAGGTCGACATGAGCATTCCCGCCACATATTCCACATGGGGCGTCTTGCCTGTGCCCCCCACCGTGATATTGCCGATGCTCACTACGGGCACATCAAATTCCTCCGTCTTGAGCACATCATGGTCAAAGAGCCAGTTGCGCACTTCGGTGATGCCCCCGTATAACCATGAAAGCGGCTTCAGGATATAAGGGAGAATCTTATGCACTCTGGCTTTTAACGTACTGCTCATAGAGGGTAAGGGATTAGAGGTTGTAGATTCAATCAGAACTCGATAGTAAATTCAGGCATACGGGCCTGCGCCGGCTTTCTGGAAAGAATCCGGTTAAGCAGATAAGCCCTCACCACGTTCTCATCTCCGGCACTGAACGCCTTCGAAAAATCGGCCACTGACATAGAGTTGAGTCGGATAATGCTCCAGAAATTTGGCTCTACCTTTGGATAGGAAGCCATATTATAATTGGCTGAGAGTCCGGCAATAGAGGCGGCCTCATCAATAGCATCAGAGAGATATCCGAGTTTATCGACAAGTCCGATCTTTAGGGCCGTAGGAGCAGCCCACACACGCCCTTCTGCAATTGCGAGCACGGCTTCCTTCTTCATTTTGCGGCCCTCGGAAACACGGCTCACGAACTGATCATAGCCACGCTCGACATACTTCTGCATCTCAGCCATCTGGCTATCCGTCAGAGCGCGGTAACCTGTCGGGAAGTCGGCCGAAGGATTGGTGCTCACCGATGCAATATTTACTCCAACCATGTCGAGAGTACCCTTGAAATTGGGAATAAGTCCGAAAATACCTATCGAACCGGTTATCGTGAGCGGATCGGCGTAAATCTTATCAGCCTTCGCGGATATCCAGTAGCCGCCTGATGCGGCATAGTCGCCCATGGAAATGACAAGAGACTTCCCTTTCGACTTGAAATAGTCGAGTGCCTCCCCTATCTGATCACTGCCGAACACCGATCCACCGGGAGAATTGACACGGAGCACCATACCCTTCACCTTGTCGTTCTCGGCAAGCTGCTGGATAATGGGCACAAGCGTCTCGTAATTGATCTGGCTGTTGTTGCCGTCGGCAATCTCGCCTATGGCATAGACCACCGCTATCTGATTCTTTGCGTTATAATTGTCAGTGCGACGTGCGGAAGCGGCAAGTGTCTTCGGAGAAACGAAGTTGAGTTTATCGCGGCTCCTGCCGGAGAGTTGGGCGAGTTTTTCCTCCACTTTACGCTCGTAAGCCAGCGAATCCACGAGCCCTGCCTTCACGGCCTCGGCAGGGGCGGCCAAAGCAATATAGTCGTTGTTGATGAGCGAATCTATAAGCGCAGGCGTCAGCTTTGTTCGCGAGCTGCAGATGTTATCCCGTATCTGATTCCACATTGATCCCAGCAGCGTATCAAGTTGAGCACGGGCCGGATCACTCATTGTGTTGAGAATGTAGGGTTCGACCGCCGATTTGTATGTACCGACTTTAGCCACCTGAAACTGCACTCCGATTTTATCGAGAAGGCCCTTCAGATAGAAATTGGAAATGGTCAGACCCTTGATATCCACCGCACCGGCCGGATTCAGGTAGACGCGGTCGGCAACCGAACCTATAAAATAACCTCCCTGCGTGAAGGATTCGGCGTAGGCTATGATCTTCTTCTCACCGTTGGTAGCCTGCTTGAAATCCACCAGTGCGTGACGGATTGCATCAAGTGTCGCACCTCCGGCCGACATTGCGCCGCATCTCAGATAAATAGCAACGATATCGTCGTTATCCTCAGCCTCTTTTATGGCGAGGGTGATTTCGTCGAGAGTCTGCGGCATATCGAAATTCCCCCGCATAACCGACATAAGATCCGGTTCGACTGCCATCTCCCGCTCCGTTATCGGGCCCGACAGATCGATCGCCAGAATACTTCTCGACTTCACCTGCTCAGCATTCGAAGCCGTCGAGAGGGCAAAGTTTCCTGCAAGGCCTACTATCAGCAGGATTACAGAGACGGCAACAAGCCCAAGTGCAAGCCATGCGCCGACAAATGAAGAGAGTGCGTTAAGAATGAATTTCTTCAGCATCAGGAAGATTTTTTCGTAGTGGAATTCAGAGAGATTCTATCACGGCGATCATGTCGCGTCCAAGACGGTCGGCCTCTTCGAGAGTTGCGGCTTCGCTGTAGATGCGAATGATAGGCTCGGTGTTCGACTTGCGGAGATGCACCCACGCATCCTTAAAGTCGATCTTGACACCGTCAATGTCTGTCACCTTCTCGCCGGCATATTTCTTTTTTACCTCCTCCAGGACTGCATCCACATTGATGTCGGGAGTGAGTTCTATCTTATTCTTTGCGATTGCGTACTGCGGAAGCGAAGCCTTGATCTCGGTCACCTTCTTTCCCGACTTGGCCATGAGCGTGAGGAACAGGGCAACCCCTACGAGAGCATCACGGCCATAGTGGATTTCAGGATAAATCACTCCGCCATTTCCTTCGCCACCGATAACTGCACCGGTCTCCTTCATCTTTGTCACGACATTGACCTCGCCGACAGCTGCGGCGGTATATGTGCAGCCATGTGCCTCTGTCACGTCACGGAGTCCGCGTGATGAACTGAGGTTAGACACGGTTGCGCCGGGAGTATGCTGCAGCACGTAGTCTGCGATCGCAACGAGCGTGTTCTCTTCAACGAACATCTCCCCATTCTCCATCACGATAGCAAGACGATCGACGTCGGGATCTACCACAAAGCCAACCTGAGCATCAGAGTTTGCCATCAGTTCGGAAATCTGCGTAAGATTCTGCGGGATAGGCTCGGGAGTATGCGCAAATTTGCCGGTGGCCTCGCAGTTGAGTTCGATGATGTTCTTCACACCGAGGGCGCGGAGCAGCATTGGAATCACGACTCCACCGACAGAGTTGACCGCATCAACGGCCACTATGAAGTTAGCTGCCTTGATGGCCTCGACGTCAACGAGCTTCAGATTCTTGACCATCTCGATATGATGGAGGGTGTAAGCATCGTTATGATATTCCTTGCCGAGTGAAAGCACGTCGGAGAATTCAAAATCCTCTTCGTCGGCAATGCGGATCACCTCCTTGCCTTCAGCATCGTTCAGAAATTCGCCGTCGCTGTTAAGGAGCTTGAGGGCATTCCACTGTATGGGATTATGGCTTGCGGTGATGATGATACCTCCGCAGGCCTTCTCTCCTGTCACTGCCAGTTCAGTAGTAGGCGTTGAAGCCATGCCGATATTTATCACATCAAATCCCATTGAGATTAGCGTGCCGACCACGAGATGCTCCACCATCTTTCCGGAGATGCGTGCATCCCGGCCAACTACGATTGAATTTGACTCACCCTTATACGACTTGCGTATGAAGGCCGCATAGGCTGCTGTGAATTTTACGATATCGACTCCGCTGAGTCCTTCGCCGGTCGGACCGCCGATTGTGCCGCGGATTCCTGAAATTGACTTTATGAGTGACATTTTAAGAAGATTTTTCCGGTTAAATAATATTATGCATCCGGGTGATGGAAAACCCTGTTTCTATCGGGCCGGCCATAAATTAGTATTCTGCTTTGAAGAATTTAAGGTTGGAGTAGAGATAAGGAATGCACTGTCCCATATCTCCCGAAGGACCCACCCTTGACTTGACCACGAGATCCACCTCACAGTCATATCCGAGATAATTGAGTGGAATCTGTATTCCTGTGCCCAGATCTGTAGTGGATGGCAAAGATGTGTTGCCGTAGATAAGGCTCCACGAAGCATAGCTCATGTCGTCTTCAAGGTTACCTCCTTCGCCGAACCCGCCTCCGGCCGAATAGGCCTTAAGATCGGTGCGCGTGAAGCGGAAGTATACGCGCTGCCCCTTCTGCGGGCGGTTGGACATGTCGCCCGTGCGGAGCACACGCATGTAGACGTCACCCTCTGAATCCATACGGTAGAAAGGTGCTTTCTCACCTACCTCGAATATGGAATCTCCGGGCACATAGGGCACTATGCGCTGCTGCGCAAGATACCAGTTGACGGCATGTTCCTCCTCAGTGAGCAGGTCGGAATAGCTTTTTGAGTCCTTGCACGATGCGGTCCCGGCCAGAATAGCGAGGCCTACGATGGCCGGAAGGAATATCCTTACTATTACTTTAGTTGCGATTCTATTCATTTCAATTTATTGACACTAATGTGCGTGATGCCTTGTTAGCTGATTTCAAGTTTCTCGATATTTTTAGGAAGAAACCTGTCATAATCCTTAAAATGACTGATAAGAAGCTCCCGGCATTCTTCGAGAGAGCCGTTGAATTCCCCGCCGGCAGCCATCAGATGTCCTCCTCCGCCATAGAGATCGGAGCAGATGTCGCAAACCGGGAAATCAAATTTGCTTCGTGCCGACACCTTTATGCAATCATTATCCTCACGGAGGAAAATACTGCTTACGATGCCGCGGATTCCGAGAGGCATATTTACGAGGCCTTCCGTGTCTCCTTTCTGATAATTGAATTTCTTCAGATCATCCTTTGAAAGCGTGATAACGGCCGAACGGTGCTTTTCAAAGATCTCAAGGCGCTCGAGCAATGCGAAACTATTAAGACGCAACGCATCGTAAGATGTGGCCTTAATCGCCTCATCCACAATCTGCTTCTTATCCGCTTCCTTCTCAAGAAGACGCATCTGGATTTCGTAGACTTCAGGATTATTACAGTTTACGCTGAAATTCTGAGTGTCGGTGATGAGACCGGTAAGAATGCAGGTGGCAGCAGCCTTATCCACGTAGCCGTAATAACCGCAGGCTGCTATCAGCCGGAACACAAGTTCGCACGTCGACGACATCTCGGGGAAAGAGAAAACGACATTGGCCTTTATATCCGGACCCCGATGGTGATCGATAAGCACTTTATCGCAGGAGGCGCCTTGAATAAGGGGCGCTAGATCCCCCTGGCGAGAGGGTGTATTGAAGTCGCACATTATAATGAGTCCGGCTTCATTGACGAGGCGCGTGCAGTAAGGATCATACTGCGTGTTGACGGCAATCTCCTTCATTCCGGGGAGAAAATGGAGCGAACGGGGCACTCTGTCGGGAACGACCACATGCGCATCCTTGCCCATCGCGCGGAGCACGTGCCATAGTCCCAGCACGCTTCCCACCGCATCGCCGTCGGGGCGCATGTGGCAGGTCAGCACGATACGCTCATGCTTATTGAGCAGATGCTTAAGTTCCTGGACCTTCTCGGAATTGAATATATTTTTCATACCTGAATCTCTTCAATTTGCAAATATAGCAATTTATCGGCTAAAACTCTATAATTCTAATTAAAAACTTTTCAATGGCAACCGCCGGAGCCCCCTTATTTATCGCAATCAGAGCGGCTCTTCTTATCTTTCTTGGGTTTGTTGCATTTTTCAGAGAGAGCACATCCGGGGCACCCCCCTCCCGGCTTTGATCGGGAGAAAAGGAGTTTCCATATTATCCATATCACAAGCGAAGCGAGGATTATGATTACTATGATGAATTGTACCTGCGGTGACAACATGATGACTCAATTTAATGACCACGCGACTCTACTTGTTATCCTGATGAGTCTCGATGATCTGATTTGATGTATCAGCAATCACGGTGTTGGTGATTTCTGTGATCATAACCTTAAGTTGGTCGATAAACTGCTGAGGATCATACTCCCCGCGCTCAATAAGGCGGAGACGTGATTCCCAGATACCGGTGAGTTTCGCGCTTTTCAGCAATTCGTCTTTTATTGTGGCGATAAGGTCGATACCGGCCTGAGTGGCGCGCAATGATTTGCGCTCCCGCTTTATATATCCGCGTTTATAGAGCGTCTGTATAATTGCAGCGCGAGTTGAGGGACGTCCGATACCATTTGCCTTCAACGACTCTCTTAGGTCTTCATCCTCAACTGTTGAGCCGGCCGTCTCCATTGCCTTCAGTAGTGAGCCCTCGGTGTAATATTTCGGGGGTTGGGATGTCTTCTTCCCGATGAAGGGTTCATGTTGCCCCGACTCTCCTTTTTCGAAACGGGGCAGTACGGCCTCGGTTCCTTCAGCAGCGGCACCGCTGTCGCCACCATTGCCATATACCGCTTTCCAGCCGGCATCAGTAATCACCCTACCCGTGGCCTTAAATGCCGTCTTGTCTGCTTTGGCATTGACAGTGGTCTGCTCAAAGGAGCAGTCAGGGTAAAACACGGATATGAAGCGGAGCGCTATGGTATGGAACACTCTTTTTTCCTCATGCGTAAGGCCCTGAGGCAGAGGCTGACCGGTGGGAATAATGGCGTGGTGGTCGGTAACTTTGGAATTGTCAAATACCTTCCTGCTCTTCTTGAGCTTAGCGCCCGAAAGGGGGGCGATAAGGTTGGCATATGGCTTCAGTGACCCGAGTATGGCCGGACACTTAGGGTAGATATCTTCCGTAAGATAGGTTGTGTCCACGCGGGGATAAGTGGTGAGCTTCTTCTCGTAGAGCGACTGAATCGTGCGTAGAGTAAGCTCTGCGCCCATACCGAATTTTTTATTGCATTCCACCTGCAACGACGTAAGGTCGAAAAGCCTTGGTGGGGCTTCTTTGCCTTTCTTTACGGTAATGTCGGATATTACGAGGGGATGGGGACGTAGTTTCTCTACCAGCAGGCGTGCTTCCTCTTCCGAATCAAAGGGTTTAAGAGCTGAAGTGAAAACAGTGCCGCGATATTTAGTGCGCACTTCAAAAGAATCCTTGGGCACGAATTCCTCTATTTCCTTCTGACGGGCCACAACAAGCGCGAGGGTCGGAGTCTGAACGCGCCCAACTGACAGGATCTGCCGCTCACGGCCATATTTCAGCGAATAAAGGCGCGTTGCATTAATTCCCAGCAACCAGTCGCCGATCGCCCGGCACAGTCCTGCCAGATAAAGGGTCTCGTAGAATTTTTGATCCTTGAGATGCTGAAATCCCTCTTTAATAGCCTCATCGGTAAGCGAGCTCACCCAGAGCCTCTTTACAGGAATAGAGCAACCGGCCTTCTGCATCACCCAGCGCTGAATGAGCTCACCCTCCTGACCGGCGTCGCCGCAGTTGATGAGTTCCTGACAGTTGCCGAGCAGCGTGCGGATGGTATTGAACTGACGCTCAATGCCGGGGTCGTTGATAACTCTTATTCCGAATTTCGGAGGCACCATAGGAAGCAGCGAGAGAGCCCAGTGCTTCCAGGCCGCGCAATAATCGGCAGGCTCCTTCAGTTCGCACAGGTGGCCGTAGGTCCACGTTACGCAATACCCGTTACCTTCATAAAAACCAGGGCGCTGAGCCGTGGCTCCGAGCACCTTCGCTATGTCGCGGGCAACACTCGGTTTCTCTGTGATACAAAGAATCATACGTCGGCTGAGTTCAGACTTTCTGATCCTGTTTTAGCTTCATTCCACAAAGCGTCCATCTCCTCGAGGGTAACGGAATCGAAAGACTTCCCCATCTCGCGAAGACGACGTTCGATATGATTGAAACGGGAGATGAATTTACGGTTGGTACGTTCAAGTGCATTTTCAGGGTCAACTCCGTAGAGTCGCGCGGCATTGATGACGGAGAAGAGTAGATCCCCGAATTCTGATTCGAGACGCTCTTTCGATTTATCCCCCTCTTCAGCCTTCATCTCAGTCTCAACTTCCGAAAGTTCTTCCTTCACCTTTGCCCAGACGTCTTCACGTTTCTCCCAATCAAAACCGACGTTACGCGCCTTCTCCTGGATTCGGTTGGCCTTGATTAGCGCCGGAAGAGCGGAAGGCACACCGCTGAGTACGGTCTTGTTGCCATCTTTTTCCTTCTGCTTGATCTTTTCCCAGTTCTGCAGCACGTCATCAGCTGAATCGGCTTTTACGTCGCCGTAGATATGCGGATGACGGAACTTAAGCTTTTCAGTGAGCGATCGGCATACGTCGGCGATATCGAATTCACCTTTCTCCTCCCCTATGCGGGCATAAAAGGCCACATGCAGGAGGACATCGCCGAGTTCCTTGCGGATATTTGCATTGTCTTCGGCAATCAATGCGTCGCATAGCTCATAGACTTCTTCAATCGTGTTGGGACGCAACGATGCGTTGGTCTGCTTTCGGTCCCACGGGCACTGAACGCGCAACGTATCGAGCACATCGAGAAAATCTCCGAATGCCTTAAGTTTTTCCTCTTTTGTATGTTTTGGAGTCATGTTCAAACCTGTGCGAGATAATATGAAAGAATCTGGAATGTGCGTGCGGGGGCATCTGTCCAGAAATCAGTATACTCCTCAATATTCTTTCCGCTGCCCGGGCGGTCGCTCGTCACGCGGATAATGAGGAAGGGGACATTGTTTCGGTAGCAGGTGTGGGCGATTGCTGCCGACTCCATATCGCATCCGAGTGCGCAAGGGAATTTTTCCTTTATTTCCTCCACTTCCTCGGGCCTGCTTATGAAACGGTCGCCGCTGCAGAGAAGGCCCACATGAATGTCGGCATCGGAGTCCTCGCTCACCTTGCGGAGAATTTCCACACCGTCGGAAGATGCCGTGAAATAAAGCGGACAATTGTCGGCGTGACCCTGCTCGGTGCCCGGACCGCACCACACGTCATGATATGCCACTTTATCGGCAATAAGCACCGACCCGATCTCCATTTGATCATCCACGCTGCCTGCCACACCGGAGTTGATCACCATGTCGGGCAGATAACGGTCGATAATCCGCTGCGTGCGGAGGGCCGCATTCACTTTTCCTATGCCGCACTGGGTGATCACATATTCATTGTCGCCTTCCCGACCCTCGTAAACCGGCGTACCATCGAGCGACGATTCTTTATAATCACCTAATTGTGAGAGAATTAAATCTAATTCCTTCCGCATTGCGGCTATAATGGCTATCTTCATAATCAATTTTTATCTGATTTCAGATACAAATTTACAAAAAAAAACCTTATTTTCGCATTAAAATCTTTCACCATCCAACTCCCGCCCATGGAAACAATCAAAATCTGGAACAATAAGGCCTCCGAGCGTCAACTGCGCGAACTTGCCCGTCGCCTCGACAACGGTGAAATCGCAATCGTTCCAACCGACTCTCTCTATGCTATTGTAGGCGACGCTCTTAATTCGAAAGTAATCGACCGTATCTGCCGGCTGAAGGGTATCAACCCCGATAAGACCAACCTCTCAATCATCTGCCCTGACATATCGACGGCCGCCGAGTATGCACGGATTGAAAACAATGGATACAAGATGCTGAAAGAATACACGCCGGGGCCCTTTACCTGGCTCTTCCGCAGCGTGTCGACTCTTCCGAAGGCTTTCAAAGGAAGAAAGACAGTTGGAGTGCGCATTCCCGACAACGAGTTTGCCCGCGAACTTGCCCAAACGCTCGGGCGCCCGCTCATCACCACCAGCATAGAATTCGAAGATGATGACTATGCCATCAATCCCGGACTTATCGCTGAGAATTACGAAGGAAAGGTAGACTTTATGGTGGAAGGGGAAGAGGGCATAACGGAGGCATCAACCATCGTTGACCTTACTGACGGCACGCCGGTAGTGACCCGCGATGGGCTCGGCAAATTAGAGGACTGAACGGCCTCATAATTCGAACACCACAAACTCCACGATAAATCCGATTACGGCCAGAATCAGTGCCACGAGCGCACAGACATCAAGTTTGTCGGCTGCCACCGGACTCATGCGCCTGATGTAGAGCGAGGCGAGATGCGCGAACACCCCGATAAAGCAGAAGAACTCTGAGATAAAGCCCCACCAGGGTAATGCCAGGAACATGGAGAATACTATGAGCGCGACCACAAGTATCATAGATATCCATGCCACGGCTTTTGATTCGATAAGTTTCACTTGAGTAAATTTTGAGTTATTGAAGTTTTCTATTTTTACGGGAACTGACAACGAATTGGTAATTACCTCGCGAGCTTGACGCCATAAAGCTTGCCCGCCTCGTCAAGAGCCACGAGCACATAATATCCTGCCGGCAATGCCGACAGGTCAAGATTGACCGTATCGGTGTTGCGGAAATAACGTTCCTGCTCGCGCTTGCCCTGCACTGAGTAAACACGAGCCATCCGCACTTCAGAGGGAAATTTCACGGTATAATGGGCCCCTCCCCACAGGCTCACGACAGGCCGCGTAGGCGAAATGAGTTCTTCCAGGGCTGCCTGTCGCGCTCGCGTCTCCTCCTCAATGTCGCGCATGAAATCCTCAAAGAGACTGAAAGTTATATAGTCATCTTCCTCGCTCACATCATCGAGCGTATAACTCCGGTAGTTCTCGGGGTTATATATCTCGAATTCCACTGCCGAAGGCATCATGATGGAGTTGTTGCGGCGGTCAATACGTTCAATCTTTTCTTGCGCTTCGTCGGTAAGGGCTCCGAATTCCGGAGTGGAATAAGGATTCTCGAGCACTCCGGATATATGAACCGGCAGATTTTGCCAGGCTGCTATAGCGCGCTCCGGCACCCGCGAATCGTAGCGTATAAGTTCGATTTCATGGGCATACTGGCTGAGAAGATCCTGCTCTTCGTCGTTGAGCTTCGAACGGTCGAATTTTCCGGTCCGGCTGTAGCCCAAGATGGGATAGGCCTTGTTTTCTCCGGAGATGATTACAAAGCCACCTGCCGGATGATTGTAGATGTAGAACGGGGCAAACAGACGGTCGGTCGTAAGCTGACGTCCGTTCCATGCCAGTTTGGGGGCCGTCATAAAACGCCCGTAAGCAGCATTGAAGAATGTCTGCGCAATTCCGGAGGCCTGCTTTTGCGACACGATCTCCGCGCCGGCGATTCCCGACACGCATACTAATGCCGCTCCCGCGAGCCAATATTTCATATTCCTGATCTTTCCCATATCTATATAACGCTCGGGATTGTGATTAATTACGACTTTGCCGATAATTAAGACTCCATCCACTAAAGCGCACATGTTGCCGGAGCATCATGTGCGCTTGGTCTGTCGTGTATGTTAATTTCAGCTTTAGAGTTCTGAATCAAACACCTGAGTTTCTTTTATTTCCTCCTTAACATCTTCTTTCTGCTGAATGTTGGGGAGTTCGAGACCGAGGTGCTTCTTCCTGTCGACGGCCTTAAGCACGAATCCGAGAATCAGCGCCGCCACACCGAGACAGGCGAGCATCACGAGGGGCGCGGTATAGTTGTAGCTGACGGCAGCCTGTTCGGGTGTGAGGATACCGGCTGCCTCATCGGCAACGATCTGGGGATTGGTGTTGGTCAGGATCTTACCGATAAGCATCGGGAAGAGCCAGAGACCGATGTTCTGGATCCAGAAGATGAGTGCGTAGGCCGACCCGATAATCTTGGCATCCACGAGCTTAGGCACACTGGGCCAAAGCGATGCGGGCACAAGCGAGAAGGAGGCCCCGAGCACGAGAATTGTCACATAGGCCACGAAGACTCCACCCACAGGGCTATCCTTGAACATCGGAAGGATGAAGGCAAAGGTAAGGTGGCAAAGGATGAGGAGCAATGCACCGAGGATAAGCATCGACGCCGCCTTACCTTTATAGTCGACGTAGTTACCGAGAATAGGAGTAATGCCCACGGCGAGAAGGGGGAACACCGCGAAGATGGCCGCAGCCGACTGACGCATATAACCCATGTAGCAGTAGACCACGAGCGCTGCGATAGCGATGAAGAGCATGATGGTCTTGATGCTCTTATTCTTGGAGAAGTTGCTCGCAAATGATGCGACGGCCACGATAATCATGATGATATATTGCACGACGGCAACTGAATCCGTGGCCCAGAAAGAAGTGGGATCAACATCGGTGAACGACAGGTTGCACTGGAGCATGTTGACCGCATATTTCTGGAAGGGGAATATAGCTGAGTAGTAGAGCACGCAGAGAAGCGCGACCACCCAGAATGCCCAGCTAGAGAGGATCTTTCCAAGATCGGAAATCTTAAAGGGCTCATCCTTCTCCTCAGCCTCACCGCTCTGTTCGTCGAGCTTCTTATCCATAAAGAAGTAGACGATGAACATTATGAGGGCTATCATGAGAAGCACTACTGCGAAAGCGACCGAGCGGGATACGCTGATATCGCCGCCGAGTTCGGCGAAGAGCGGAGAGAATATCATACATGTAGCTACGCCGAGACGAGCAAGGGCCATCTCGGAGCCCATTGCGAGAGCCATCTCACGACCCTTGAACCATTTGACGATACCACGGCTCACCGTTATACCGGCCATTTCCACACCACAGCCGAAGATCATGAAACCGACTGCAGAGAATTTTGCCGACGCGGGCATACCTTCGTAGAAGGGAGAGATGCCGAGTTCGTCGAAGACGGGGATGTAATTGAGATGGTTGGTAAACCAGATGTCGAGCGATGAACCGAGGAAGGCGTCGGTGAGCGCATACCAGTTGATGACGGCACCCACCAGCATCACGGCTCCGGAGAGCACGGCGGTGAAGCGCACGCCCATCTTGTCGAGGATGATACCCGCAAATATGAGGAAGAATATAAAGACGTTGAGGAATGTCTCAGAGCCCTGCATTGTTCCGAATGCTGTGGAGTCCCAGCCTCGGGTTGACTGCAGAAGGTCCTTGATCGGAGAGAGGATGTCCATAAATATATATGAACAGAACATTGCGAATGCGAGCAGACCTAACGCCGTCCAACGGGCCCAGGCCTTATCGCGCAACAATTCGCCCTTGACGGGCGCGGAGATTGTGTTAGCCATATTTAAATTGTTTCGTGATGTGTAGTTTAGTTCTAAATCCTTTGCGTTGACCTTACGGTTGGTCAGGGAAGGAGTTCATCGAGAGCCGAGGCGAGTTGTTCGGGATCGCCCCCCTCTAATCTCCTTATCTCCCGCCCATTTTCATCAAGGAAGATAAAGGTAGGCACGGATTTTATGCCGTAACGGTGCGTGAGCTCAATGTCTTCGTCAACGTCAATGCTACGGAAGTTAACCCGAGGCGAATATTCGCTTCTCAGAATCTCGACTGCAGGGGCTATTTTCTTGCAAGGCGTGCACCAGTCGGCATGGAAATGCAGAAGTGTGCTCCGCTTGGTGCGGGTGTGCGTACCGGAGGATAGTGCGGAAGTATCTTCTGTTGCTGATCTTGCATAGGTTTTGGCTTTACCTGAATTGCAGGAGGTTGCAGTCAGTATGACCAATGCCAACATCGGAAGAAGCACCTTAAGGGTTGCCTTTATTCCCATTGTTCTTCTATTTCACGACAAAGATAACTATAATTTCTGAAAAACAGTCAATATCCGTAAATTTTCCTTGTGTTCTATAATCGCATATTGGTCATTTCTTCTCCGGCAAACGTGCGCCGGGCCACGGGCCGGAAACCCAGACTGTCATAGAGTCGACGTGCGCCCGGATTATGGTCGGCCACGAGTAATCCAAGCGGTAAACCGGCCTCATCTGCTTTTCTGCAGGCATCGGTAATGAGAACTTTTGCTACACCACGGCCACGGTATTCGGGCACGACAGCGAGCGAATCAAGATAAAATTCTTCACCCGTAGTTTCCTCAGGCACAGCCTCCACCTCTTCCGGGGTCATCCCCCAGCCGAATCGGTTATTTGCTTCCTCAAAGAAGCTACGGCGCAATTCGCGTAAGCACGCGCCGGGATAGCTCACGCAAACGCCGGCCTTATGTTTTCCGTCAACCAAGGCAATTCTCGAATTGAGGTAGGAATACTGTGAATCAGTGCGCCGCGCAAGAGCCGTGAACATCTCCTTTACTTCCTGACGGTCCCGGCCCCCTCCTATTCCGGCCACTATCTCCTCTCCTACTGCCTCCAGAATAGCCTCTGCAATCATTGGAGCATCTTCCGGACCCGCATCTATTATTTCAATTGCTTTCATCTCTTATAATAGCCGGGCGCCTCTGGAGGGAGACGCCCGGCGAATTTTTCAGTTGGCGATGTTATCAGTTGATTTCCTTATCGTGCTCAAGAAGCAGAGTCATTGACGGACGGTCGCAGATTTCCGAGGGACCGAAGTACTGGATAGGACCGGGATACTGATAAAGAGTGTTGAGGGCGATTGTCTCACGCATTGAAGCGAACTTGAGATAGGGACGGCCCTTGAGATCAACGAGTGCCTTCTGGATCACAGGCTTCATCTCACCCTTGCGACGCTCCATATTCATCATCATTGTGATTGGAATACCACCGGCAATCCACTCTTCAGAGGGCTCGGTAAGGTTGCGCACACTCGACATATAGCCGGTGAGGCCTGAGTTGATCAGCATCGCTGCATTGTAACCGAGGGCATAGGTATAGTCTGCATCGAAGTTGGTCGGGTCAGCGCAGCGACCTTCATAACCGAAGAAGTGATGCTGCGTGTTGAACTTGCCGCTGTATTCGCCTTCTGCAGCCATCTCATCAAGACGCTTAGCCACCATTTCAGAGAGGAGGCTTTCAGTCTCAATAAGCGATACCTGCACATTGCCGTGGCTGTCGCGATCGAGGCTGAGCTGGAGGGCGATATGGCGGGGAAGGCTCTTGTAGAGATCTGCGTTAGTAGCTGTCAGATAGCTGTGGATCTTCTCAAGCTTATCATTGTCATCGAGGCCGGCGAGATCGTCTGCATGAAGCTCGATCACGTCGTTGAGCTCGGCGATGAGCGCTTTCATAGAGGGAATGAACTCGATAAGACCCTCGGGGATGAGGACAGTACCGAAGTTCCAGCCAAGCTTAGCACGCTCGGAAACAACGTAGCAGATGTAGCTTACGATGTTGTCGAGAGTCATACGCTTAGCCTGCACTTCCTCCGAAATGAGGCAGATATTGGGCTGAGTCTCAAGAGCGCACTCCAGGGCGATATGCGATGCAGAGCGGCCCATGAGCTTGATGAAGTGATAATACTTCTTGGCTGAATTACAGTCGCGCTGGATGTTACCGATAACCTCGCTGTAGACCTTGCATGCAGTATCGAAACCGAAGGAGGTCTCGATCCACTTGTTCTTGAGGTCGCCATCGATGGTTTTGGGCACACCGATCACCTGAACGCCGGCGTTGATATTCTTATAATATTCAGCAAGCACCGCAGCGTTGGTGTTGGAGTCGTCACCGCCGATAATTACGAGGGCCTTGATATTGAGTTCCTTAAGAATCTTCAGACCTTCATCAAACTGCTCGGGCTTCTCAAGTTTGGTGCGGCCCGAACCGATGATATCGAAACCACCCGTGTTGCGGTATTCCTTAATGATACCTGCGGTGAGCTCCATGTACTGATGGTTGATGAAACCGGCAGGCCCCATGAGGAAGCCGTAGAGACGATTCTCCTTATTGAGCTTCTTGAGACCATCGAAGATACCTGAAACGACGTTGTGTCCGCCGGGTGCCTGGCCACCGGAGAGGATGATGCCGACATTGAACGGCTCTTCAACACGCACGGGTTGATCATCGTGCTCGAACTCTACCACGGGCATTCCGTATGTGTGAGGAAAGAGTTCCTTGATTTCGGCCTGGTTGGCAACCGATTCAGTAGGCTCACCTACCTTGACTTTCACTGATCCCTGCAGGGCTTTGGGGAGCTTGGGCTGATACTCAGCTCTTACCCGCTGAAGTGGACTTTTTTTCATCGTTGTGTATAGGGTTATAAATTTTCGTTCGTTGGTGCAAAATTACAAAATTATTTGCAGTTATTAAGTAAGTGAAATCAAAAAATTCATTTCCGACAGGTCAAAAAAATGTTAATTGACCCTGTTGGGAATAACTTTCTATGCCTTCCCCTGCGCGCGGAGATAGGCTTCAGCCTCCTCGAGATCAGCCGGAGTGTCAATTCCGATAGTCTGCACATCCGACACGCCAACGCGCACGGAAATGCCGTGCTGGAGCCAGCGAAGCTGCTCAAGGCTCTCCGCTTTCTCAAGACTCGTCTCCGGAAGGGCAACTATCCTCTTCAGCACGTCCGCACGGTATGCATAGATACCGATATGCGAGAAATACTGATGATTCACGGGCCAGTCTTCCTTCTCGACATTCCGTATGTAAGGAATGACACTCCGTGAGAAATATAGAGCCTTATCCTCATCCGACTTCACGAGCTTCACAAGATTAGGATTATCAAGCGCCTCATATCCAGCTGACGGATCGAACGGCCGCGCAAGCGTTGCTATCTTCGTATCATCATAAGTATCGAAGATTTCCTTAAGCGCGAGAATCTGTGCCGGATCGATAAAAGGCTCATCTCCCTGCACATTGATCACGACCTCAGCGTCAGAATTAAGATTTCTGTAGGCTTCTTCTATACGCTCCGTGCCGCTGCGATGTGCGGAGGAGGTCATGACGGCCTCAAAACCCTTCTCTCTTACGCGGGAGGCAATAAGATCATTATCAGTCGCGACCGCTAGAGGAATGCCTGTCTTAGCTACCTGACGACACACGCGTATTATCATTTCCTCACCGCAAATCTTAGCCAAAGGCTTCCCGGGGAAACGTGACGACTCATATCGAGCCGGAATCAATACGATACATTTCATGATTTTTATGTTGTTGTCTTTGTTTGAACCTCCGAGGGGGCCTGGTCTTTGGTTTCCTTGCGGGCATGAATGGTGGCGTAATACTTCCGCAGCCATGACGGAGTGACGCAGACGCCTATCAGAAGATAGAGGTAATATGTAATGAGTCGCCAGAACACTGCCATGACAAGCGCCATTCCGGCCACCGTGATAAGATCACCATAGTAATTCGAAAACAGCCATTCGCTCAGACCTGCACCACCCGGAGTCGGGCTCACCATCAGCACCACCCATATCACGAACTGGCGGGCGAGAATAATCCACTGATGAGGGTCACTACCCGGCAGGAAGCCGAGGAAGAGGGCATTCACCACGAAATAGCGGGCTGTCCATGCAAGCGCAGTGCCGCAGAACACCTCCAGCCAGAATCTGAACGGCTTGAGACGCAATTCCTGAGCCGTGGCAATCATATTGGAAGAGAGTCCGAGAATCGATCCCTTCCATTTGCGCAGGATCTTCCAGCCGGCTATCCGGTTGAGCGTCTTCTGAATCCAATAGGGTTTCCAGATTATTCCGAGAAAAAGAAGGAAAGTCCAGGCGGCGATTATAGAATAGACCACCCAGAACGTATATTTTATACCATGCGTAAAGTCGGTCCCTCCGGAATTGAAGATTTCGGCCGACGGAGTGAAAAGCACCACAAAGGGGCACGACACTACAAAGAATAGCTCATCCATAAAAAGGGTCGTGAGCATCAGCGTGGTGGCTCGTCCAAATTCGATTCCTTCCGCATTCAGGAAAACGGGGCCGAGCGAACTGCCCCCGACGGCCGAGGGAGTGATACAGTTGGTAAACTCACACATCATGTCAACCGTCCATGCTGACTTCCAGGAGAGCTTGCGGTCGGTAAGCGCACGGAATCGCCATGTCAGTCCGAGATCACGGAAACCCATACACACCACTCCGAGAAAAATGCAAAATATAGCTAAGGGAGTAAACTGAATCTTATCCCACAGCTGATCAAAGTTTTCTCCTTTCAACTCATGGCGGAACATCATCACCACAACTCCCAGGCCGATGGCTACCGGGAGAAGCACTTTCCATAGTGCAAAGGAGTTCTTATCGGGCGCAGGTTGGCTCGGAGCAACTGCCGGGACCTGATTGCCTGAAATATCCTGCGGGTGGCTGTTATCTTCCATAACTCTCCTTATTGCTTCTTCATTATTATGAAACTGTCATTTCGTCCGCCTGATAAGCGAATCATATCTGTCGACCACTTCCTCTACAACATCCTGCCAGCTTCGTACGAGCGTATCACGCGCACCGGCAGCAGCCTTACGCAAATCTTCCGGATTTGCCGAGAGCCAGCCGACAAGGTCGGCAAAACTTTCAGGTGTCTTCTCGGTGAGAAACCCGTTATTTCGGTCGGATATCACTTCTGATGCTGTGGACCCCCTGAGCAATACTGAAGGAGTGCCCATCGCGGCCGCCTCGCGTATCACGAGCGGAGCATTGTCGTAAAATGATGGAAAAAGAAAAAGATCTGCTGCAGCATAATAATTGCTCAGAGTATCGCGGTCGGAAATGACTCCGTTCAGGGTCACACGGTCGCTAAGTCCCGATTGCTCAATATCGCGGCGGATATCGTCGAACGCATAGCCCGTCCCGATAAAATTCATCCGGAATTTTTGCTTATCCTTTAATAATTTAAGGGCATCTACCACAATATCAATTCCTTTCTCGCGTATGTGCTGCCCCACGAAGAGCAGTGAGATTTCGTCTTCACCTATTCCAAGCCGGCGTTTTGCCTCGGCTTTATACTCCGAGATATCACCCGTCACTCTCGTAGCGAAGTCGTTGCCGTTCTCCACCACTGTCAGCGGCCCCTTGTAGCCATATTCTCGCACAGTTTCCTCTACGTAGGCTTGAGGAATCCACACTTCATCACAGGCATTGAAAAAATTGAGGATACGTTTCATTATGATGTCGACCATCCAGGGCACGTGCTTGAAGGAGTGCTGAAGGTCATCGCGGTATTTAGAATGAAACGTGCCTATCAGTGGAACATGGTTTTTCTTCTTGACATAGACACCGAGTCGCCCCGAACTAAACGGACAATGCGCGTGGACGATCTTGAAGTTAGTTTTGCGCAATTTGCGCCAGATAAACGGATCTAACTTCGGATAGCCATATCTGTAGGGCTTACGCGACTGAATCGGAAGAGAGAAAAATTTCATCACCTCACAATCAATCGGTTCCGACACCGGATTCCAGGGCGTCACCACGCATGGCTCGTGGCCCATCTGCTTGAGCCAGTGCACATAATTTTCTACCGTCAGCGTCACGCCGTCAAGAATTGGCGGGAAACTGTCGTTGAAAATTCCGTAGAGACCATCGCCGGTATATATGTTATCCTTAGTTTTAGTCATAGAGGGTCGCTTCAATATGCCGCTCGATTTTAACACGGCATTTATTATTTTAACAATTAATAGCGGGAATAGTTGCAGCGCATACCCGGCGCGCGCGGAGGAGAGAATTAATGGAGCCTTAGAATTATAAGGAGTAGAAGGTATAAACTTTGTATTGATGAGTATATAAAAAGAAAAGGCTGACATTAAGTCAGCCTTAGAGGTTCCAACCAGATTCGAACTGGTGTAAACGGTTTTGCAGACCGGTACCTAACCACTCGGACATGGAACCATTTTTGCTTTTGCAATGCAAATTTATAAAATAATTTTGAATCGGCAAAATATTATGCTGAAAATCTGACTAAAATTTTCAAATCCGGCGGTAATCTTTCGTCTCAGGTGAGCAAATATTGCTTAATGGTGGGTCCGGAGGTGGCTTATGAAAAGAAATGGCAGAGTTATAAATTGTCATTATGATTTAGGGTCCATCCACTAAAATTTCTTGATACCTATACACATCTGCGACCCTGGCATTTAGAAATTTTAGGGGATGGAGCCATAAGCATATAAGAACCTATTTATTATATTTCTTATATATCTCGACGCCTTTACGCTTGGCTTTTGCAATGTCTGCCGGATTGTTGGGATCAATTCCATACTTTGAAAGCGGGGGAACCACCACTTTCGTTCCGGGACGGATACGGTCGGGATGTCCGAGAAACGACTGATTCTCCATATAGATATAGGGCCAGAGATTGAAATTTCCATAATGATCCTTTGCCATCGTGGTGAGATAGCGAGTGGTCGTGATGGTGTCGTAAATCGGTTCATCCGATGGCTTCGTGGGCACCTCCTGTTTTTCCGCCGGAGTTTCCCGCTGCCGGTACTCATCAGTGGCATCCACACCGGTGGCCGCAAGTTCAGTTGATGCGACTGCTGAATCCTGAAGCGGTTCATTCTGAACTATTGCGCAGGAATCAGCAGGCGCGGGCTGCGGCACAACTGTCGCCACTTGATTCCTATAATTCAGACTGATCACTTCCGTGTTGACGAGCACGAGGGCGGCAAGCATTGCCAGCACCGCGGCCGATACGAACCCGAACATAAAACCGGGCCAGAACCGCCTGCGCTGACGCGCGGGAAGTTCTGATAGAACTTCTTCGGCCACTTCCTGTTGCTCTTCAACATCCTCTTCAGGCGCCGTGTATACATTGAAGGTCTCCTCTACGACAGAATTATCTTCCTGCGCTGCCTCGACCTCGATTTCAGGATTCCGATTCTGAACCTGAGGAGTCTCTTCTTGCGGCACTTCATCTTTCGGCACTTCATCCGTAGGTGACTCCTTTTCCAGAGGGCTCTCCTCTTCAGAAGCATTCTCATTCGCAAGACTCTCCACGGCATCCTGGGCGGTGAGATCCTCTTCAGATTCAGATGCAGAGAATTCCTCTTCCACTTCCACAAGCACTGAATCGTCGGCACCCGCGTTAAATTCCACTCCTTCCTCAAGTTCTACTGTTTCAAACATCTCGAACGGGGAGTTGACAAGAGCGGCAATCTCCTTAGCGGGAACAAACACAACCTTCCTGTGGGCCGGAATTATCTGCTCACCTCCGGTGGAGACATTTATGCTCCTACGCTCATCAACATTAATAGTCTTGAATACGCCGAAATCCTTAATCTTGACAGATTCGCCCTCCGCGAGCAAAGACGAAATAAGCGCGAAAAATTCCTTTACGAAATCTTCCGATTCCTTGCGTGTGTCGCCGGTTGCGATGGCGAGCAATTGAACTATTGTGGGGAGTGTGATTTTCTCGTTCACTTCTTTATGCTTTGTTGGTAATGGAATCAGTATCCTGATTGGAAGTACGCACCTTCTGTTTCAGGAGTGTGGCCGGGCGAAACATCATCGACATCTTCGGGGGCACGAGAATGCGTCGGCCGGAAGCAGGGTGATTAGTGATCCGTTCGTCGCGCATCTTGGGTTCAAAAGTACCGAACCCGGGCATCGTCACGGAATTGCCGTCAACAATCTGCTCAGCGATGAGCCGACCCAATGCTTTGGTCACCACCTGAACATCCTCCGGATCACGGCGAAGACGTTCTGCTAATATGTTGGTAAAGGTCTTTGTATCCATTAACGCAAAATTAATAAAAGAAGTCAAAATATGCAAACGGCCGCCTTCCTGCGAAGACGGCCGTTTAATCTTAGAGAATGTCGATTTTTTCTATTTACTTAAGTTTCAACACTTGCCCTACGTGAATCTTGTCCGTCGGCTCCATTCCGTTTATTTTTCTAAGTGTGGTTGCCGACATACCATAAGAACGGGCGATCGAGGCAAGTGAGTCACCCTTCTTCACTGTGTAGGCTGTCTGATTGTTCGCACCACTCTTATACGTGTTCTCCGAGTCGCTCTTGGCTATCGTGGTCTTGGGAGCATAGTTGCGGGCCTTAGTATAGGTCTGCTTGGAGAAGTGATAGGTGTCGGTGTGAGTTGTGTGACGCTCAAAATCGAAAATGGCCTGGGGATTGATTGCATATCCCATGTAACGGGTCTCAAAGTGGAGATGCGGACCTGTGCTTCGGCCTGTGCTGCCACCTAAAGCGATGGGCTGACCCGCCTTCACCACCTGATCAGGCTTCACGAGGAAGCGATTGAGGTGACCGTAAACGGTCTCAAGGCCGTTGGGATGACGCAGGATGACATAATTGCCATAACCCTTACCTTCGTAATTGGTAAGACGCACTTTGCCGTCGAACGCAGCATAAACCGTATCATTGGAACGAAGTGCGAGGTCAACACCCTTGTGCATACGGCCGAATTTAGCGCGGTATCCGTAGGTTGAAGTGACGCGACCGGGCACAGGCATATGATAACCTGTCACATCTATCACCTTAGAAGTGGGGACATCGCTTTCTTTGAAAGGGTTCACACTTTTAGAGTTCCAACCCTCCGTATAGATATCGAGCTCCGGCTCGAGGTCGTCGATAAGATCGATGAATGTGTTTTTCTCCACAAGCTTAATCTGATCGTCGCTCTTTGCACGGGCAGCGAGCAACTCCTTGTGCGCCTGTGAATGGGGGTTCTTGGATGTGATTTTCTGGGCTGAGGCTATTCCTGCAGGCATCGCCAGAAGTATAGCTACACAGATGATATTTGTTAATTTCAACATTCTCTATTTCTTTTTCTGAAGTCTCCGTTATATATAACTTTGAAAATCAGGTAATATTTTCGTCTTAACATACATTAAGACATTTTCTTCATTCCTCCGCTGTCTTCGTCGATCAGAGCTCGTCTTCGCTGTAAAGGAATTTGAGATAGGCGGGCATATAATCGAAAATTTCTTCCGGACGGAAAAATCTCTTGATTTCAATTTCCGCATTTTCGGGGGAATCGCTGGCGTGAATAATATTCTGCGAACCACTCATGCTGAGATCACCGCGGATAGTACCGGGGTCTGCCTTACGGCCATTTGTGGAACCCGTAAGTTTTCTAACGACTTCAACTGCATCCAGACCTTTGAGACACATCGCCACCACCGGAGTAGCCATCATCCCGGCAGCGAGCACGGGAAAGAAAGGACGGTCAACAAGGTGAGCGTAATGTTCGCGAAGTATTTTCTCATCGAGCTGAATCATTTTCATTCCGCAGATAATCAGACCTTTTTTCTCAAGGCGATTTACCACCTCTCCTATCAGACCTCTATCTACGCATGAGGGTTTGAGCAGCACTAAAGTTTTTTCCATGGTCAGTTAACAATCGTTAGAGTTTTATGTAATCCTATTTGATTACGATTTCAAATTTAAGCATTTATACCTTACAAACCAAAGAATTTAAAAGAAAATTTGATCGACCTGCACGGAATTTCAACTGACTTATCTATATATTTTACTATAACTCAAACACTTATAGATAATTAAAATTTTAACATTTGTTCCACGAACAAAATGCACATTTCCGGGTTATTGTGCAACATTGGCCACATTCCTAATGTTAACGATTGTTAATTCACAAAAACTCTCCTATTATTCAATATATTACGTTTTCGTTTATCAAGAGCAATGATATAAAGGGAATATTGTGCTGTCGAGCTCCGGGCGTGGAACATTTTAGAGTCAATCCCCTCGACCAGGAAAGGACCGCTATAAACAAAGTGTTGTGGAGATATGTTTCCTTAATATAAATAGTCCGGCGCGCCTGAGAAGTCGAATGGTTTCAGTACGCCGCATACCTAAATAGAAATACGATAAAAGAAACCCTTATTGCTTATGTCAGCACTCATAACCTCAATCATGGGACTGTTGCCCAATAATCCCGTTGAGCATGTCGCGAAGGAAGTAATCCGGCATGGCATAAATCACGATTCGGCCACTGAGGAGAGCACGTACTTCCTGGCACGGAAGCTGATGGAATTTTCCGACTGGCTGCTGAGTCTTATAGGCCTTGAGAAGAATGAATCAGTCTTTACGTGGCTTTATATCATCGTTGTCTTTCTTGTTTCGATGGTAGTCGGAATGTGCCTTAAATGGCTGATAGTCTTCATTCTCGACAAACTGAAGCCCTATATCAAATCCAAGGTCTACACAAATCTTGTGGATAAGAAATTTTTCCTTAAGATCTGTCGTATTGTTCCTGCTATATTGTTCCTGATCCTCATCCAGTTCACGCTTTATATGCATCTCTCAATCGCCAGCTGGCTGACGAGACTCACCACAATTTATATAACGGTGGTGTTCACGCTGGCCCTATGTTCGCTATGCGATGTTATCTGGGCCACATTTGAGTCGCGTGAGAATAGGAAGAAACTCCCTCTCAACGGTATCATTCAGGTGATTAAGCTATTGCTCTGGATAGTGGCCACGATCGTCATAGCGGGGGTACTGCTTAATAAGTCGCCCGGCGCTCTTCTTGCCGGACTCGGAGCGTTTGCCGCTGTGCTGATGCTGGTGTTCAAGGATTCTATCCTCGGCATCGTGGCAGGCGTGCAGCTGGCACAGAATGACTCGCTGCATGTCGGCGACTGGATTGCATTGCCTAACGGCGCTAACGGAATCGTTTCGGAAGTGTCACTTACAGATGTGAAAATCATAAACTGGGATAAGACCATCTCCACCATCCCTCCCTACACGCTGATTTCAGGAGGCTTCACCAACTATCGCAATATGCAAGAGTCGCACACACGCCGCATCCAGCGATCATATAATATAGATGCCGACAGCGTTGTGGAGGCTGATGAGGTTCTGCTGACTGAGTTCTCCAAAATAGACCTCATCAAAGGCTGGATTGCCAAGAAGGTAGAGCAAAAGGCAGCCGGAAAGGTGGAGGATGTCAACAACAGTGCCGGACTCGTGGATGGAAGCATTGATACAAATCTCGGTATCTTCCGTGCATACATCCGCCTTTATCTCGCCAACAACACGCATATTTCAAAGGAAGACGACTGTTTCGTCACAACACTCGCCCAGACAGCGTCGGGCATTCCGCTCCAGGTGTATTGCTTCACCAATACGTCGGCATGGTTTGCGTATGAGGGCATCCAGGCTTCAATTTTCGAGCACCTTGCCGTGATGCTTCATAAATTCCATCTCTACACATTTGAGAATGCATCGGGTCGCGACACGCTGCTTGAAGGATATCTCGGCGCGGGAAAGACCACGAATCAGGTTGTGGGTATGCCCTACCCCACTTTTTACAATTCGGGCGTTCCTGAGAATCCGGGTGCTCCCCCGGCCGGGCTCTACCCCAACGCACCACAACCCGCACCGGCTTCGGCACCTGCACCTACTCCGGCTCCGGCATCAAGCAAATAGGAGTAAGGGCCTTTGTGCCCTTACTCCTATTATTTCACTTACTTCACTACTCCCTTACTTCATAGCATTCACTGCCTGTCGGAGAAGAGTAAGGTTATGGAGAATCGTAGCAACCTCCGACAGCGGAAGCATATTGGCACCATCGCTCTTTGCCTCTTTCGGATTCTGATGGGTCTCCATGAAAATTCCGTCGGCACCAGCGGCAATACCTGCGCGCGCGATAGTGGAGATAAGCTCGGGCTTACCGCCGGTAACACCCGACGCACTGTTCGGCTGCTGAAGTGAATGAGTGATGTCGAGGATCACAGGACAATTGCAGGCCTTCTTCATAACGGGGATGCCACGCATATCGACGATGAGGTCGCCATACCCGAAGAAAGTACCACGGTCGGTAACAGCCACCCGATCGTTACCGGATTCGCGCACTTTCTCGCATGCAAATGCCATAGACTCGGGCGCCAGGAACTGCCCCTTCTTGATATTGACCATCTTGCCGGTGCGTGCCGCAGCCACGAGCAAATCAGTCTGGCGACAAAGAAAAGCCGGAATCTGGAGGATATCAACGTATTCAGCCGCCATCGCGGCCTCTTCGGCACTGTGGATATCCGTGACAACCGGGATACCAAATGTCTCGCTCACCTTGCGTAGAATCCGGAGTGCTTTCTCGTCGCCTATACCCGTGAAAGAATCTATACGCGAACGGTTGGCCTTACGGTAAGAGCCCTTGAATACATAGGGAATATTGAGGTCGGAGGTAATCTTCAAGACCTTCTCCGCAATATCAAGGGCCATTTCCTCGCCTTCTATCACGCAAGGACCGGCGAGAAGAAAGAAGTTATTATCTGCGCTCGACGCCAGATAATTCAAAATATCGTTATTCATAAAAATCAGGTTTTTTCATTTAAGTCGCCACTTTGGCTGGCAAAGTTTACCCCTGCTGAAGCATTATCGTGTGAGCGGCACAAAGGGCAAACAGCGCTGCTGTTTCCGTGCGGAGCCGGGTGTTACCGAATGTGACCGGGCGGAATCCGGCAGCGAACGCATCATTGATTTCATCCGGTGAGAAGTCACCCTCCGGGCCGATCATAATGGTTATGTCTGAGAGTCCGTCGTAAGTTCTTGCGAATTCAAGCCGTTCAGTCTCTTCGTCGCAGTAACCGACGAACTTCACCCCGGAGTTCTCTTCCCTGATGAAGTCGTTGAACTCAGTCATCTCCACCAGTTCAGGCAAAGTGGCCTTGAGACTCTGCTTCATTGCCGCAACCATGACCTTCATCATACGGTCGCGCTTCACGACGCGCCTCACGCTGTGTCGGCAATTCAAGAACACAAGCCGGCTTACGCCTATCTCAACGGCCTTTTCCGCCAGCCACTCCATTCGGTCGATATTCTTTGTCGGAGCGACAGCGAGCGTTATACGCGGGCGCCAGTGCAATTCTTGACGACACGTGGATATGATATCAACGGACGTGTGCTTAGAATGCGCATCGGTAATGACGCATCTGTAAAGGTTGCCTTTGCCATCCGTGACATCTATCTCATCGCCTTGACGCATACGCATTACGCGCACGCAGTGTGCTGAATCGGATTCCGACAACTCGCCAGCCGCCACTATATCGGGAGAATAAAACAAGATCATGATTTCGCAGAGTTGATTTACATTTCGTCAATCATACCACCGCCATCAGCGCTCTCTGCCTTGGCGAGATCAATCTTAAGTTTATCATTCTCAGGAGTCTTGCTCTTCGGATTCTTGAATATGAGCCAGAAAAGAATACCGACCACAAGCGCATATGCCGCGAATATCAGCCATGATGTGCGCCAGCCCTCAAGCTGCAGTTCAGGCGAGGCTGAATGAGGCACGAAATGATTCACCACGAACATCGCACCGAGCGTACCTATCGTTGCGCCGAAGCCGTTGGTGACGATCATAAAGAGACCCTGAGCGCTGCTGCGCATCTCCGGGCTCGTTTCCTGATCTACATAAAGCCCTCCCGATACGTTGAAGAAGTCGAACGCAATGCCATAGACAATGCAGGAGAGAATGAACATCCAGAGGCCGCCGTCGGGATTACCGACACCGAAGAGGCCGAAGCGGAGCACCCATGCGAACATCGACATCAGCATTACGCACTTGATTCCGAAACGCTTCAGGCAGACCGGTATGAGGAGGATACATAGCGTCTCGCTTATCTGCGAAAGTGAGATCAGCGCATTGGGATTCTGCGCTGCCCATGCATCTGCATATTCCGGGATGTTTTCGAAGAGCGATATGAAGGGATTGGCGTAGCCGTTAGTAATCTGTAGGGAGACTCCGAGCAACATACTGAATAAGAAGAAAACGGCCAGGCGCTTATGGCGGAGCAGCCCGAAAGCCCGCAGTCCGAGTTTATCGACCCAGTTGCCCGACGCTGCCTGAGAGGTAGGACAGGCAGGCATGGTGAGTGCATAAAGACACATCACGAAGCTCAGGAGCGCCGAGACGAAAAGCTGCATGTAGGAGGTCTGTAGCGCTGCGCCATCCACCTTGACAAAGTTGACGAAAAGCATCGCACAGATAAAACCAATCGTACCGAAGATGCGTATTGCGGGGAAGTCTTTCACCGTGTCAAGTCCCGATTTTGTCAGCGCATTGAACGCCACGGAATTATTAAGGCCTATGGTGGGCATGAAGAAAGCCACCGCCAGAGAATATAGCGTAAACAGAGGCGCAAACTCTATTTGCGACGCACCCATACAATAAAATCCGGCCAGGGCCATGAAAAGCCCTGACAGCATATGGCAGAGACTTAGCATTTTCTGGGCCTGAATGAAACGGTCGGCGATAATGCCGATTACCGAGGGCATGAACAGCGACACGATACCCTGCATCGCGTAGAACCAGCCGATATCGGCCACGAGCCCGGCTTTTGAAAGGAAATTACCCAGCGAGGTGAGATAGGCACCCCAGACGGAAAACTCAAGAAAATTGAGCACCGAAAGTCTTAGTTTCAGAGATGAATTGCGCATAACGAAAAAGTTGTCACCTGCTTCGCCGGCAGCTGTAAAATAAGGCCGGTAGCCGAGGTATGCAAATATAGCACATTTTTATGGTATGCGCAACAACTTTATAGGTATTATCCCCGCCGTTTTGATAGTTCTTATCCCCGCTGCCTGATATGATTCACTCTGTGCGAAAGTGTTCCAATAAATTCAACCTCGACGGAATCGTGATTGTGTGATCGTCAATCCTGATGACATAACCCTCTTCCTCCAGACGGGAAAGACTCGTTCCGCCATCAGTGCGGGGAGGTCTTACGAAAGAGTCAATATTCAGGCGGGGCGTATGCAGAGTGACCTCCAGAGCCTCCGGAAGCATGACGAGCTGCAACAGACAGGAGAGGTCAGAACTTCCCGACATCATGTCGTGACGCCTTAGCGCATCCTGACCATTCTGCGCCATGCGCGAGAGGAAATTTGAATAATTAAGAAGAAGGAGACCTTGCGACTGAATAAGCTTGATGTAGTTCTGCTTTGAAATCTTCATAGCTCCTACCTGGGAAAGGGCCTTAAGCCGCACGTTATGGTGATTGTCAAGACCGAAAAGATGCTCCAGTCCGACCACACAGAAAGGGGGAATCACTTCAGTCACGACCAGATTACCATCGCAAAGCACCTGCCGGCGCTGAGATTCACCATTCAGCAGTGAAATTACACCGTCGCTAACCTTGTTTTCTCTTACGATAATATCGCCCGGTTCAAAACTCCGGAATTCCAGCGGGATCGAAGCGGCAATCTTATCGATCAGTTCCTTGCCGGCTCCACGGAATATAGGCAGGTTCATCAGACGTTCGTAGATAGAAACCATAGTAGCGGATTTACAATGCAATTGGAAAATAAAAAAAGACGTAAAAGCTGTCAGAAGCATTTACGTCTTTGTTCAGTAGTCTATCCGGGACTCGAACCCGAGTTTCCACCGTGAGAGGGTGGCGTGCTAACCGCTACACTAATAGACCAAGTTAGTCAGAAAGGAGAAGCTTAGAGCCTTGTTGTTTCCCTTTTGCTCTGCAAAGTTAGTGCATTTTTCCGACACTACCAAATAATTCTTGGAAAAAATTCATTCAATTTTCCAAACTATCCTTACAAGACTTCACATTAACTTGATTGTCAGATAGTTAAATTTGCGATATTTTTTAGTTATTTTATAGTGAATGAGAGCCCGTCATAAGCCGGCTCCACATTCTCGGGCAGTCGGGTGGCAAGCTCATGGTGCCTTCCTATCTCGTGGCTGAAATGAGTGAGGTAAGCTTTGCGTGGCCTTATTTCCTTTATCAGGTCAAGTGCTTCGGCAAGCATCAGATGTGAGAAGTGGTCACGGTCACGGAGGGCGTTCAGTACGAGCGTGTCTACTCCTGCGAGCCTATCGACTTCTTCACTGCTGATTGTCTTGCAATCTGTGATATAGGCGAAGTCACCAATGCGGTAGCCGAGAATCGGACGCTGCGCATGGAACACTTCGACCGGCTCTATCTTCACGCCATTAATATAGAAAGGGGTCTTCCCTATCGTGCGTAGGTCAAAACGGGGCACGCCGGGGTATTTGTGATCGCGGAAACAATATTCAAAGTGCTTACGAATCTCCTCTTCGGTGATGGGATCGGCATAAACAGTCAGGTCGCTGTCGGCGCAGAACGACCGGAGATCGTCCATTCCGCCTACGTGGTCGTTATGGCCATGCGTAACCAGCACTGCATCTATGTGATAAATTCCCTCCCGAAGCGCCTGCTGGCGGAAGTCGGGCGAAGGATCGATCAGCAGGGTAAGCCCCATCGTGCGCACGAGCGCAGATGTGCGCGTTCGCTTATCTTTCTGATATGGCGACGTGCAGACGCGACACGAACAGGCTATCTCCGGAATACCCTTTGACGTACCTGTGCCGAGCAGAGTGACATGCACAGCCGTATCTATATAATTCACCTCCGGATTAAGGTCGATCATAAATTTTTCCCTGACGCGGCGCCTCACCGTGTCGGCAAGTTCGACGACATCTTCCGCCGTCGCACCGCCGGTGTTCACTATCACGAGGGGTTGGCCGGGATATACCATTGCCCCGCCGCGCCGCAAGCCTTTCAGTCCGGCCTGATCAATCAGCCAGGCGGCCGACACCTTCTTGTGATGTTCATCAACCTTGTGCCCCTCAATGTCATAACCTGTCAGCGCCTTGATTTCATCCAGATATCCTTTGTGGACCACCGGATTCTTGAAAAAACTTCCCGCGCTCCCCAGTTCCTCCGGAGCCGGGAGTTTGGCGGCGCGTATTGCTTTTATCTCATCAGCCACTTCTCGGATAGTAGGCGCATGCCCGAGACGCTCCTTCAGCTTGCGGAGCGGGCCATACTCAAGGTTAGCGGCGATCTCGGAAGGATGCACCTTGAACGACACCCTCAGTACGATATAGCGGCCCCTTCCTTCATGCTTGAAGAAACTGTCGCGATAACCGAAACGACATTCGGCATTCGTAAAAACAACCGTCTGTCGAGTCACTACATCGAAGCACTCAACCTTGAATATGACGTCGCACGCCTCCACTCCGTAGGCACCGACATTCTGCACAGGTGACGCACCGACATCTCCGGGGATTCCGGCCATATTTTCCAGTCCGCCGTAGCCTTGACTGATGCACCATTCCACCAGATCATCCCACTTCTCCCCTGCGCCGGCTATTACATACACCTCCTCATCGTTTTTTATGTAGGAGGAAATGCCCTTAATCGTGGAGCGGAGCACAAGCCCGTCGAAATCCCGGATAAACAGAAGATTGCTGCCGCCGCCAATATTATAGACGCGGTTGTTGATAAAGCGCTCGTCGCGCGAGATTCTGAGTAATTCCTTTTGGGATGAATATTCCGCATACCAACGGGCACGCACCGGAATACCAAACGTAGTGAACGGGGTCAGATCTTTATTTTCTTCAAACATGGAGTGGTGTTTTATGATTGGAGAGTCTAAATTATTAAAACTGTGACGAGGATCAAGCGTCAATGGCGATATTTCACAAGAAGCCCATCTTCAAAATAGAGGAATGTTCCGTCGCTGTAAGTCCACACGTCAATCGTGTTGCTCCAGTTGTGGCCTGCATCCACCTCATTCGGATTTCCGAGTGAAAGCTTGCACTCGGCCTTTGTCATGCCGGCCCGTACCTTCCCTTCCTGTATAAGTTGCCACACATCCGGAGCGATTGCCGTATATTTCTCACGGGGATCGCCAAGATAGTACAAAGAAGGGAAGGTCCGAGTCTCGCCGCGCAGTCCTTCTCCGGCCGACACGCCCATAAACTGGAATGCCGTTCGACCGTCGGCATCTTCAAATACCACACGGAGTGGGAACACCATATTGCCTTCTGTGACCTCCTTGACCTTTACAGGCACGAATTTTTTTCCGGGGAGCGGATTTCCATCGGGAGTATACCAGAGTTGCGTTCGCGTCCAGAGTGTCTTTCCGCTGAGCATCGAGTCGGCTGCGGCCACGAAGTCAAGGTCGATAAGCATAGGCACCTCAAGGCCGGTGATTTTCCGCGCGGCAGATTCATTTTTCCCCGAAGCGTAGCGATACTTGCGGGCGCCGTCGCTGAACACAATGGCTGTGGCCATGGTACCTCCCGCCGTGGGATAGGGCTCGGAATACTCATAGTTAAGGATATGCCCCTTCAGCGAATCAACCGGCAATTTGTCGATACTCTCCAACACATAGGCAGCCTTATTATCGGCGACATAGAAGCGTTTACCTCTGTTCCAGCCAGCGAGCGGGGCTGCGGAAAGAGCGTTAAGAAATTCTTCTTCCGGCGTGAGGCGCGTTGCCTTTTTATCGGCTCGCGACATCGTGATGGTCTTGGTGCCCTCGATGCCAGTGCTGCATGCAGAGGCCACACAGCATGCCGGTAAAATCAGGGTATATATTATATAATTCAGGATAGTTCTCATAACTAACTGCAAAATTAGTAAAAAATAGAAAGATACGACAAGAGTCGAGGTAACTTTTTAGCGGGGATAGAAATTTTTATTAAAAAACATTTGGAGAATCGAGAAAAAGTTATTAACTTTGCACTCGCAAAACGGCGGGATAGCTCAGTTGGTTAGAGCGTCGGATTCATAACCCGGAGGTCTCGAGTTCAATTCTCGATCCCGCTACAAAGGCAGCTTATCAGCTGCCTTTTCTTTTTTTTTATACGTATCTCCGACAAAGTGGCATTCTCGCGCGCATGTGGCGCTCATCACGCGGATAGGGGGAAATCCATGGCCTTTCAAGTAATGACAGGCCACAAAAAAATCCGGCGCGATGCGTCGGATTTTAATGATAATATGAGTGAGAATATTTTCTGACTCTATTATTCAGCAGCTTCGTCCTGCTGAGCCTCAGTCGTATCAACCTCAGCCTCGAGAGCAGCCTTAGCGGCAGCCTCTTCGGCAGCGAGCTTCTCAGCCTTCTTCTTGGCTACAGATTCGCCCTTGATACGATTTTTCTCAGCTTCAGCCTCGAAACGCTTCTTAGCCTCTTCAGCGGCAGCAGCCTCTGATTTGAGCTTTGCAGCGTCAGCTGCCTTGGTGCGGTCAGCCTTCCATGCGTTGAAACGACGTTCTGCCTCTTCTGCAGAGAAAGCGCCCTTCTTCACACCGCCACGGAGATGCTTCATCAGCATAACGCCCTCCTTAGAAAGGATAGAGCGAACTGTGTCGGTAGGCTGTGCGCCTGTTTCTACCCAATACAAAGCACGGTCGAAGTCTAAACTTATTGTAGCAGGATTAGTG
>CAMWYR010000009.1 GCA_947178505.1 uncultured Muribaculaceae bacterium
AAACTAAATTTTTCAACCCCAAAAATCGAGTTCTATCGAAGAATAAGTTAATTTTACACTTGCCAGTTGACTCTGCAAGATAGTTATTTCTATACAACATTTTCTTCCATTAGGATGTTTTTATCTAAAAAGGATTACGATTGCAATTTATTTTTATTAACTTTGTCCCAAATATATAAAATAGAATATGTCGAATAGGTTCTTTAATTCAAACAATACCGCTATCGGTATAAAGCCCGATGATTATACACGGGCTGCATACTATGTGAGGACTGCCGAGGCACTTTCACAAATTGCCTATGAGAGCATCTATATAATTGATTACTTTAAGAAAAACTTTCTATATGTTTCCCAGAATCCACTGTTCCTCTGCGGCTTCTCTCCTGAAGAAGTAATGACACTGGGGTACAACTTCTATACGACGCGTGTGCCAGACAAAGAGCTGGAGTTATTGCTGAAGATAAATGCCATTGGATTTAGATTTTTCAATAACCATCCGAATGAAGACCGTGCTCTCTTCAGCATCAGTTATGATTTTCATATCAACAATAATGGAGAAGAGGTATTGATAAATCAGAAGCTGACACCTCTTGAATTGGATCCTTATGGTCACATTTGGCTTGCAATATGCTTTGTGTCAATATCGAATCATGATAAGCCGGGAAATATCGAGGTAAGGAAGCTGGGACAGTCGGATTACTGGAAATTTGATCTGGATCTTGACCGTTGGATAAGGGTTCCCGGTATAAAGCTTACAGATGGAGAAAGAGAAGTCCTTTTGTTATCGGCGAGAGGACTTACAGTTGATGAGATTGCAAGAAGAGTACATCGGGCAAAGGACTCTATCAAGTCAAGACGCAGAGCTATCTTTGATAAACTTGGAGTCAAAAGTATCAGCGAGGCTATTGCTTTTGCCACTAATTATAAACTAATCTGAGTGACAGAAATTTAATTTCTGTCACTCAGCAATGATGCCATGTAAAACTTGGGACAGAGTTTAACTTCATGTCCAAATATAAGTTCCACCATTGCATTCACGGTTAAGCCGGCGGTTATCCATGCCCCTATTGATAATTGCGGTACGCAGGACTTCAAATTATCTAAGGAATAGGCTGTTATAACGTTGTGAAACCATTTGTTTTCAGGTATATTCCAGAACTGACTGTAACCGTCCACATATTCAGCCATCTTCAGTTCAAAATTCTTAGGATTGCTGTCTTTCATCATACTTCTCAGGGACAATCCATCCGGAGATACAATCATTAACATCCCACCCCAGCCAAAGTTATATGGGTGTAAGGAATAGATACCAAGCTGGCTGCATCTTTCGTCAAAACGCAGTGGCGTGTCATCCTTGAAATCAAGGGCATTTACAGCTATATCACAATTTCTTACGAGCCTGTCGATGTTTTCTGTATCTATGAACTCGTTATGAAAGGAGATGTCTGCATCCGGATTAATTGAAAGTAGCCTAAGTGCAAGGGTCTCTGCTTTAAATCTGCCGATATCCTCTCCTACATAATTCTGCCGATTTAGATTACTGAGTTCAATTCGATCGCCATCGATGATGGTGATTTTCTCGAACCCGAGCCTTAATGCACATTCGGCTATTTCACTGCCAAGTCCGGCTCCCCCCAATAAAATTCTCGTATTTTTTATTTTCTCCTGTTGCTCAGGCGATATATATATTCTGTTTCTGCTATAAAGTGATTCCATTTGTATGTGTTTTTGTGCAAAGTTAATAATATGCTATTGGGTTAACACCACCCAAAAGTGTGATAATCAAACCTTATCTAAAATTCCTTAATACATTATAGACGTATCTCTATTATAGATTATCATGCATTTCCTCTAAGTTTTAAGTGCAAAGTTGCGTAAGCATTAACTCAAGTACACCTTTTGACGGTTGTAATTAGGTTGTAATTTTGTATCGCAAGGTTGCACTAATTGCGACCTCCAATTTCCTGACTTCGTCATTGCGCCAACCTAAATTACCCTGACTATATAATTACGTTGATAATCAGCAATTATATTTTCTAATGCAAAGATGTGACAAAGTCAGGAAATAATTTTAGTTCATACTTATTCCAATCGTTAAAATCACCCTAAAGGGTGTTTTAATCCTACTGCAAACGCTGTAATTTTGCAAACAGAGATTGTATTATCAAGCCTATATAGAATTAAGATTCTAAAGGCACATACAGTGATAAATTATAACAGAACATACTTTTAAATCATAATGGTTATGGTTAAGAAATCTATTAATATACCTATTGTTACACCTTCGACAGTTGGACTAATAACAACCACCCAATGTACAGCAGCATGCAAAGACTGTTGTTTTGGGTGTAACCAGAGAAATCATGAGGCAATGGACTATAATATGATTATTAATACTCTTGACAAGGTAGTAAAATCATTTCCTGATATAAAATTAATTGTTCTTACCGGTGGGGAATGTTTCCTACTTGGTGAAGATATCCTTGCCAATATCATAAGACATATCAATAAATTAGGTCTAAAGTCAAGGATAGTAACAAATGGTTTTTGGGCTAGTTCTTTCAAAAAAGCATATAAGACCATTTTAAATTTACGCGAATGTGGGCTTACCGAGATTAACGTTAGTACTGGGGATGAACATCTGAAATGGGTATCATTAGATAATATCATAAACATTATAGTAGCCGCGGTAAAAAATAAAATACCCATTTCTATAAACATTGAATCATCAGTATCTAAATTCTTTATGAGCAGAGATCTTCTGGAGGATTACAGGATTCAAAAGTTTATTGATTCAGGTTTGATTTATATAGTTAACGGACATTGGGTTTCTGCATCTAAAACAGATGATAGTATAACTAAGAGAGACTCAAAACATATAAGTTCAGGCAACACCCTTAGATGTACTTCTATTTTTAGTTCTCCTTCAATTCTTCCAAATGGCTCTATTATAGCATGTTGTGGTTTGACTTCCCAAGATCATGAATCTTTAATATTAGGAAATGTTCTTACTTCTGATTTGTCTTGCATTTTTGAAAAATCAATATATGATTTTATAAAGCTTTGGATATATACGGATGGACCTTACTCATTATTAGAATACTGTAATAAAGTAGATCCTCATTTGCCAAATATTGACAAAGGTCTTCATATTTGTGAATATTGTAAATTTCTATATACAAATGATGACTATTTTTCGACACTAAAAAAATATTATCGTTACAAGATACCGTCTCTCATAGGTAAATATGAGATTCTAACTAAAAGGATTAAAAGTATTAACCAAAAGATTTAATATGAAACAACGAAATTCCACAGGGAAAAAAGCTGTCGTAATAACAACGGTAGCCAGTCTTTTGGGATCTTCTTGTTCTGGATATCTGGAACCGCCATTGCATGAAGAAAGCCCCAAAACGAATAAAGTAGACCAGAACACGGGGACTAGAAGTCTCCCAATTTACGAAGGTTTAACTGAAGATGAATATGCATTTATGGATGCCATTATTCGTCTGATAGAAGACATGATCAATGAAAACATAGACCCTAATATATTAAAAAATGATTCAAAGCATGTGCTGGAATCGTATGGTTATGCTGGAGAAATAATCATTGATGACGACTTACTTAGAATTCTTTCTGCATTTGGTAAGGTAGAATTTACAGAAGCCATTAGGAATCAAGATATAGATAGCTTCATCAAGGTGGCAAAAGAAGAGGGGTTACTACGTTATGATATAGATCAAAGAACAAAAGACATAGACTTCGAAAATCTTCCAGAGCCAACCAAGCAACTAATTACGAATATTAGAAAGTCGAGGGAGATAAATAATAAAGACGTTTTTACACAGCAGGCAATAAGCGATTGGTTTATTGATTCTGTAGCAGTTGCCGCTGTGATAGCTATAGCAGGTATTGAAGTGGCAATAGTTGTCATGGTTGTTGTATTAGGAGCTGCGAAAAGTGATCGGATTTCATCGGTTGAAAACTTCTCTACGCAAGTTGCATTCAATAAGTTAATGAATGCAAGAAAAGTAGATGTGTGGGACGCATACACACAGTATAATGGCACCGTGGGACTATATAATTTCATGGACAAGCAGATTACAGAACTATGTGATGTTACTCTTAAGGTAGTAGATGAGCTCTACCCCGAATACTGGGACATCCATTCTAAAGCAGAGATAAGAAACTCTATTGGTATTTTATTTATGAATTACTTATTCGAAAGCGAGAAATGACTGAGAACTACCAAGTGAACTGGTCTAAGACTTCTATTGCTATAACTTTCGTTGTATTTGCGATTGTTATCGCAATAATTGTAGGCTTACTAATAGATGGCACAACCATAATATCCGTTGAATATCTGATTATTGGAATGGTGTTAATTTGCTTGCTTTACGTTGCCTCATATACTCCTGTTCGTATAGAGTTATCTAATAAGACACTGATTATCCATCGTAAGTTGGGTTCTACATCTATTCCGATAGATCAGATCTCTGGATGTGATAGATATTATCCAACTTTTCTAACTAAGGTCTTCGGCTCGGGTGGTTTCTGTGGCAGTTTAGGATGGTATAGAACAAATGAAACCGGTCTATTTGTCAGTTATGTAACTGATTGGGGAAAAGCCGTCCTTATTAATATTGGAACAAGAAAATATATGATTTCGTGTAATACCCCAGACAAATTAGTTTCGGACCTTGATAGATTAATATTCCAATTGACCACAAGAACTGGACATTCGTCTACATGATGAATAATTCGTTCCTCTCACACCACCGTACGTGCCGTTCCGCATAAGGCACTTTTACGCATATCTTATCTCATGGTATCTCCGCATAAGGGACATCGTCGCTTCTTCTCTATTGTCGGTATACGTCCTGTCGCCTTAACCAACTCGTGGTTGACTACTTCGGCCTGTGCAGACTTCTCGACATTCGTTGTTACTATCCTTGTGGACTGCCGAGACCTCTCGAGATAAGCCATACCTCTTTCCACGATTTTCCTGCATGGTTTACGCATTAAGGTGACTAAACAAAAGCGTCCCGGCACTCACACATGCCGGGACGCTTACTTATTTACTATTTTCCGGATTACTTCTCGTAGAGGTAATTTTTGATCTGCTCGGGGCGGAAATTGCCGATGAAGTCAGCATGCTTAGCGACCTCAGCCTGACCAAGCTTAACGAATACGCGGAGCGAACGCTCGAACGATTCGTTGCGGTTGGCATCCTCAAGAAGGAGAAGCCCCATAACGGTGTAGCCTGCCATTTCGACGAGGCGACGAGCCATGAAGTCAAGATAACCGGGATCGTTGACACCGTTCACAGCCTCAACTGCGTTGGCAAACTGCTGGGCCATAAAGTCGAGAGTTTCCTTCACATCTTGCACGAACGGCTTGCACTCGAGTGAGAGCTGATCCTTGATCCAGTTGAGATATGTGCCTGTGGTGACGTGGCGGATAGCCGCTACCACCTGAAGTTGAGTCGTACCCTCATAGATTGAAGTGATGCGGGCATCGCGGTAGATACGCTCACATGCGTAATCTTTCATGAAGCCCGAACCACCATGGATCTGGATCGCGTCGTATGCATTCTGATTACAGAATTCAGAAGTCATGCCCTTGGCAAGCGGAGTGAACGCGTCGGCAAGACGGCTGTATTCCTTAGCCTCCTTCTTCTCATCCAGCTCAAGCTTACGCTCCTTTGCGATATCGTCATAGACCTTATAGATATCAACGAAACGAGAGCAGGCATAGAGAAGCGCACGCGAAGCATCAAGCTTGGCCTTCATCACGGAAAGAATCTCGGCAACCGCGGGGAACTCGATGATAGCCTTTCCAAACTGCTGACGCTCCTTGGCATAAGAGAGGGCCTCACGGTAGGCAGCCTCTGAGAGACCTACGCTCTGAGCGGCGATACCGAGACGGGCACCGTTCATAAGGGCCATCACATATTTGATGAGACCCAAGCGGCGAGAGCCTACGAGTTCGGCAGGAGCATCCTTGTAGGTAAGCTCGCAAGTGGGGCTACCCTTGATACCCATCTTATTCTCGATACGGCGAACGTTGACACCGCCGTTTCGCTTGTCATAAATAAACATTGAAAGGCCACGGCCATCCTTTGTGCCATCCTCCGAACGTGCGAGCACGAGGTGGATATCGGCGTCACCATTGGTAATGAAACGCTTCACGCCATTGAGCACCCAGGAGCCATCCTCCTTCTGAGTGGCCTTGAGCATCACCGACTGAAGGTCGGAACCTGCATCGGGCTCAGTGAGGTCCATCGACATTGTCTCGCCTGCACATACACGGGGGATATACTTCTGCTTCTGCTCCTCATCAGCGAATTCATAGATAGTCTCAGCACAGTCCTGAAGGCCCCAGAGATTCTCGAAACCTGCATCAGCGCGGCTCACGATGTCGGCAGCCATGATGTAGGGAGTGATCGGGAAATTCAGACCCCCGAGACGACGCGGCATAGCCATACCCATAAGTCCGGCCTTGCGGCATGCGTCAAGGTTCTTCTTCGTGCCCTCGGCATATTCCACACGATTGTTTACGACACGCGGACCTGTGTGATCAACATCCTCAGCATTCACGGCCACGATATCACCGCAGATCTCACCTACGATATCAAGCACCTTATCATAGCTGTCCTGGGCATCGGCATAGTCCTGGGGAGCATAGTCATATTTATCGGCGTCGGCATAATCGCGCTCCTTGAGAGCCACGATTTTCTCCATCATAGGATGTGAGAGGTAGTGTTTGAGCGCCTCGTTATCAGTATAGAAATTAGCCATTATTTCGTATTCTTTTTGTAGTATTTGATTAATTTGGGCACCACATCCTCAACGTTGCCGGTGATGACGTAATCGGCGATATCGTTGATGGGAGCGTTGGGGTCGTTATTGACCGAGATGATGATCGACGACTCCTGCATGCCGGCAATATGCTGGATCTGACCTGAAATGCCACAGGCGATGTAGAGTTTCGGACGCACGGTCACACCGGTCTGACCGATTTGACGGTCATGGTCGGCCCAGCCGGCATCGACAGCGGCACGGCTTGCGCCCACCTCACCGCCGAGCACATCAGCGAGTTCGTAAAGCATATCGAAGTTTTCTTTCGAACCCATACCATAACCGCCGCAGACCACAATCGGAGCACCCTTGAGATTCACCTTCGATTTCTCTACGTTTCTATCGATCACTTCGACTACGAAATCCTCGGGCTTAGTGTAGTCCTCTGTCTTGAGATTAATCACCTCTCCGGAATAGTTAGAGTCGCGCACTTCTTTCTTCATTACACCCTCGCGCACGGTAGCCATCTGGGGGCGGCATTCGGGGTTTACGATCGTAGCCACGATGTTACCGCCGAAAGCGGGACGGATCTGAAGGAGCAGGTCCTTATACTCCTCGCCTGTACGGGCATCCTTGTGATCGCCGATCTCGAGCTGGGTGCAATCGGCAGTCAGACCGCTGTGGAGGGCCGAAGAGACGCGCGGCCCCAGATCACGACCGATTGAAGTTGCGCCCATGAAGGCGATGCGGGGCTGCTTCTCCTTGAAGAGATTGATAAGGATGGAGCTGTGAGGAAGCGAAGTATAGGGTGAAAGACGCTTGTCGTCAAATTTATAGACAGTGTCGACGCCATAGGGCAAGATCTGCTTCTCAACATCCTTGAGGTCGCTTCCGGCTACGACAGCCTCGAGCTTGATGCCGAGTTTATCAGCCAGCTGACGGCCCTTTGTGAGGAGTTCGAGGCTCACGTCGGCCACCTTGCCATCCTCATATTCGCAATATACGATCAAATTATTCTTGTCTGTTGCCATGATTAGCCGATTGTGTGGTTAGCGATAAGTTCCTGAATGAGCTTTTCAAGCTCTGCGTCGGTGTTTTCCACGCGGCGCGCATCCTTAGCGGTGAACACCACATTCTCAATCTGTTTCACCTTCGTGGGAGAACCCGGGAGACCGCACTGGGCGAGGTCGGCATCAACAGTCTGAGCATTCCATTCACCGATCTCAAGATAAGGGCGCTTCTCGATGAGAGCCTTAACCTTCTCATCAGCGGCTGCCTCTGAGGGCACGGCTGCATATTTATATTTCTGCACGTTGCGGGCGTTGCGCGGACGACATGCATCGGCAGAGCCGTTCACGGTCACCACGAGCGGAAGAGGAGCCTTCACCGTCTCGACGCCGCTTTCGATGCGACGCTTGATGAGGGCCTTGCCATCCTTCACCTCGATGATATCTTCAGCGTATGTCACCTGCGGGATACCGAGTTTCTCAGCAATCTGAGGACCAACCTGAGCCGTGTCACCGTCAATAGCCTGGCGTCCGCCGATCACAAGGTCGAAATTACCGATTTTGCGCACGGCAGCGCTGAGAGCGTAGGAAGTGGCGAGCGTATCACTGCCGGCAAACGCACGGTCGCTCAGCACGATACCGCCGTCTGCTCCGCGATAAAGACCTTCGCGGACAATCTCAGCCGCACGCGCGGGGCCCATTGTAAGAATAGTCACTTTTGTGCCGGGATACATTTCCTTCAGCTTAAGGGCCTGCTCAAGGGCATTGAGGTCCTCGGGATTGAAGATGGCCGGAAGGGCGGCACGGTTGATGGTGCCGTCGGCCTTCATTGCATCCTTGCCCACATTGCGGGTGTCAGGAACCTGCTTGGCCAATACGATGATGTTATAACTCATGTTATTATTGTTAGATAATGTTTCTTATCGGAATCCATGCCCTTTTGAGGCCCCGCTGCTCGGAGCTACGCATAGATGTCGCAAAGTTAATAAATATTTCTCATAATTCGAACTTTTCTGCAATCAATCATCTGCATTAGCTCTATTTTTTCTTTCCTATATACTCTATTTATTCTAAACTCGTTGTTTTTATAAAGTCTCATTTAGACTCCATCCAATAAAAAATATTAATGCAGGGTCGCATCTCAGGGAGCAGATATCGTCTTGCAGACGAAGGAGCATAGCGTGCTATGTGACTGAGGCAAAAGGCGATATGTGCCCCTGAGATGCGATGAATGGAGTAATTTAAAAACTTTAATTTTAATCAATTTAAATATAATGGCTCGTACTAATAAAATAAAGTTACCTGCGTCCGGCCTCTTTTTGGCTTAAATCTCGAATCTCTTCGGTCACAGCTCGAAGGCTGCTCCCTCAGAGATTCAAGATTTTAGCTCAAAAAGAGCCCGCCCTGCATTTAACATTTTTTATTGGATGGAGTCTAAGTCTCTCCCCAAAATGTTTTCACGATGAAGATTACACATATACTGCGGGGATCCGCATTCATTTCCGCAGTGATGCTTGGTTCGATAACCGGCCATGCGCAGACTGCCGAAGAACTTCTTGAATCGGGGCGCGAGGCATTTCTCGATTACCGTTTCAATGAAGCGTCACGCTTTTACGGTCAGGCCAGGGCGAAGGCTCGTAAGGGAGATGAAGATGTCGCCGAACGCTTGTCGGTCTATTTGCGCCAGCTTCAGCAGGCAGAGAATTTTCTCGGCCGAGTGGAGGCGATTGAAATTATCGACAGCATTGCAGTGCCTCGCGATGGATTTTTCTCGCACTATCGTCTTCCGTCGTCATCAGGCCGACTCGGCGGTAAGGATCAGCTTCCCGACGGCGTGGGGAATGCCGAGAGCGATTATGTCTTCACGAGCGAGAGGGGGAATTATAAACTCTGGGCCCAACCTTCCGACTCGACAGGGTATATGACTCTGGTAGAGTCATCGCGCCTCACCGACGGTAGCTGGAGTGCACCCGCCGAACTCGACCCCGAACTTGGAGACGAGGGCGACGCAATCTATCCTTTCATGATGGCCGACGGCGTGACACTGTATTATGCGGCTAACGGCGAAAATTCAATCGGAGGCTACGATATCATGGTGGCCACGCGCGATGCCTCTGACGGCACGTTCATGCAGCCGAGCAATCTCGGGTTCCCGTATAATTCCCCTTATGATGATTACCTGCTCGCCATCGACGAACTGAACAATGTTGGCTGGTGGGCAACCGACCGGAATAATCTAGATGATATGATCACGATCTACGTGTTCATTCCTCAGGAACTCCGGAAAAATTATCCCGCCGATGAGGAGAACATCGTTGAGCTCGCCCGCATCTCCGACTATATGCTGAGCCAGCCGCTTGATGCCGATCACAATGAACTCATCGACCGCATCTCCGCAATTCGCCCGGCCCGCGAGGAAAAGCCGTCTGAATTTCATCTGACGGGTTTTGACGGCCGCGTGTACACACGCTATGAAGATCTTCCCTCTGCGGCAGCCCGCACGGCCGTGCGCAAATATGAATCGGCGCGTCAGCAACTTGAGAAAAATGAGAAAGCGCTCCTCTCTCTTCGCGAGAACTATTCCAGGCGACGATCTGCAGAAACCGGTAACCGCATCGCGCGCGCCGAGCAGGAAATTGAAGCAGAGCGCTCGGAGGTTAATAAGCTTCGTTCGGAAGTCTACCGTGCACTCCGCCAGTAATCTTACTCACGAAAAATAAGTAAAGGTCTGATTCCTTCGCGGGAATCAGACCACTCTTATTTTGTAGCATTCAGAATTATCAGAGCACGCCCTGAGCTGTCATCGCGCGGGCCACCTTCATGAAGCCGGCCACGTTAGCGCCCTTCACGTAGTTGATGAAACCCGTCTCTTCGTCCTTGCCATACTTGACACACTGCTCGTGGATATCCTTCATGATATTCTTGAGCTTCTCGTCGACTTCCTCTTCTGCCCAGGAAAGCTTCTGGGAATTCTGTGCCATTTCAAGGCCGGAAACGGCCACGCCGCCGGCGTTGGCAGCCTTGCCCGGAGCATAAAGAATCTTGGCATCAATGAATTTCTTGATAGCCTCGGGAGTAGAAGGCATATTGGCGCCCTCACTCACGGCGATCACGCCATTGTCGAGAAGAGCCTGCGCATCTTCACCGTCAAGCTCATTCTGAGTGGCCGACGGCATAGCGATATCGCACTTCACATGCTTCCAAGGACGCTCGCCGGGAAGATACGTCACGTCGGGATATTTCTCAGCTACCTCGCTGATGCGGCCACGATAGTAGTTCTTGAGATCGAAGATGTAGTCAAGCTGCTCCTCGGAGAACCCCTCAGGCTTGATGATCGAACCTCCGCTATCGCTCATCGATACTACCTTCGCACCGAGTTCGGTGAGTTTACGAGTAGTGTAGGTAGCAACATTTCCCGAACCCGACACAGCCACCTTCTTACCCTTGATATCAATGCCGCGCGTGGCGAGCATGTTCAGAAGGAAATAACAGTTGCCATAGCCCGTAGCCTCGGGGCGTATGAGAGAACCGCCGAAGTCAAGGCCCTTTCCGGTGAAAGTTCCCGTGAATTCACGGGCCATCTTCTTATAATAACCATACATATAGCCTACCTCTCGGCCCCCGACGCCGATATCGCCGGCTGGAACATCAGTGTCCGGACCGATCTGACGCCATAACTCAGCGATGAAGGCCTGGCAGAACCGCATGATTTCCATATCACTCTTGCCACGAGGCGAGAAATCGCTTCCTCCCTTAGCACCACCCATTGCGAGCGTGGTCAGAGAATTTTTGAAAGTCTGCTCAAAGGCAAGGAACTTAAGAATAGACTGATTCACAGAAGAGTGAAAACGGATACCTCCCTTGTAGGGGCCGATAGCGTTATTATGCTGGATGCGATATCCCATATTGTTGTGTACCTTTCCCTTATCGTCGACCCAGCTTACGCGGAACGAAAAAATTCGGTCGGGAATACAGAGACGTTCGATAAGATTCTCCGTTTCAAACTGAGGATACTCATTATAGACATCTTCGATTGAAGTCACTACCTCCTCCACAGCCTGAAGATATTCCGGCTCATGGGGAAACCGACGGCGAAGGTCCGCCATCACTTCTGTTGCTTTCATTAATCTTTATTTTTTACCTGTAAAGAAATTCACATAACGGCCACCGGAGAGAATTCTCCTCATTACGCACACACTTCTGCAGACGACGAATGCGCACCGTAATGACCAACAATCAATTTGCAAACGATTTCAATGCAAAGTTAATTATTTTTTATCAATCAGGCAAAATTTAAGTAAATTTTCTTTAATGGAGCCTTAACTTAAGAACCCGCTTTCATTGCCATCCGGCCGCTACTCCTCATTATCCTGCGGCTCCTTTGGGAGCGTGAAGTGAAGCAGCGCCCAGCCGAGCACCCCGGCAAGAAGCGACGCGACGAGAATGCCGAGCTTAGAGTCATTGAGCAGCTCCGACAGCACCGGATCGCCCGTGCCGAAAGAAAGGTTGGCGATGAAGAGCGACACCGTGAAACCAATACCACCCAACATCGAAATCGATGCCATACGGGCCCAGTTGCCCCCCTCCGGCATAGGAGCCAGACCGGTCTTTACGGTGAGCCATGAGAAAGTGAAGATTCCGAGGAACTTACCTGCCACAAGCGCTATGATGATCGCGGGCGCAATTCCGTTGAATAGCTGTGAGACCTCCATATCGCCGAAGAAGATGCCTGCATTCGCGAATGCAAAGAGAGGCACGATGATATAATTCACGAGCGGATGGAGTGTATCCTCCATATCCTGAAGCGGCGATATCACCTTATCCGACGCAGACTCGATTTCCTTCAGAAGGTTCATCTGCTCCTTACTCAGAATGGTGCGTGAATTCAGCTGTTCATCTTTCTCATGGGAGAAGTAACCGATATTCTTACGGATAGTCTTGATATAATTCTTCGGCGCAAACACCGGTTTTGCCGGAATTGTAAAGGCCACGATCACTCCGGCAATCGTTGGATGAATGCCTGCGTTCAGGAAACAGAACCAAACGAGAGTGCCGAAGAATGCGTAGAACATCTTCGACTGCACACCGAAATAACCACCTGCAAGAAGCACGACGATGCAGCCGAGAGCCCAGAGGAGCAGAGAGATGTCGATATGAGAACTATAGAAGATAGCGATAACAAGAATACCACCTATGTCATCGACCACCGCGAGCGTCGTTAGAAACACCTTCAGGCCCACCGGCACACGGTTGCCGAGCATTGCCAGCACCCCGAGAGAGAATGCGATATCAGTCGCCATCGGGATCGCCCATCCCTCGGAATAGGAAGTGCCGCGTGCCATAAGGAAGTAAAGGAGCACCGGAACTGCCATACCCCCAACCGCCGCAACGATCGGTAACAGAGCGTTGCGGAATGATGATAGCTCCCCTACCAGCACCTCGCGCTTTATCTCAAGTCCGACTGAGAAAAAGAAGAGGGCCATAAGGGCGTCGTTTATGAAGGCCATGACGCTCATCGGGTGGCCGTTATGACTGAAGAGATTGAAGGATCCCACCTGCAATGCTATCTCGTGGGTCCAGAGTGAATTGTAGAAATCGGTGAGGTAAGGCACATTGACCACTATAAGCGCCAGCGCAGTGGCGAATATCAGCACATTTCCGCCATTGGCATAATTGCGTATGGTCTTCCTTGCAGTATAAAATACGGATGCCATAACAATAGGAATAAAATTAAATAAGCGGGACCTACTCCCGCCATAAAATGCAATAGGGTAAATTCAGAGAGAATAGTAGATTCAGGCGGAAGCCTCCCCGTAATAGGAAGGCTCCGCTCAGGCGTCGGAACTCATTATGCCGGATTCGGATCATAGCGATCGTCAAGAATCTCAAAAAGCTGATCGGAAGCAATCTTGGTCTTTACCTTGAGTATGCGGTCGGTCACCGAGCCATCGTTGTCGGCGACGAACGTCGTGCGCACTATACCCATATATGCCTTACCGGCCATCGTTTTGGGCTGCCATACACCTGCCAGCTTACAGAGAGTAAGGTCAGTGTCGGCAATCAGCGGGAACGGAAGAGAATTCTTATCAGCAAATTTCTTATGGCTCTCCTCCGAATCCTTGCTCACACCTATCACCTGATAGCCCATGTCGAGGAACGTCTGGTAATTGTCACGGAAATTCTGCGCCTCCACGGTGCATCCCGACGTGTTGTCTTTGGGATAAAAATAAATAATGAAACGCATTCCGGGGAAATCGGATAGACGCACTTCCTTGCCTTCAGCATCGCGTCCGAGCAGATCGGGAAACTTATCACCGATATCCATCAGTTTAATCTGGTCTTCCATAATAATATATTTTTATAATTAAATTTTCTCTATCCGGAATCCCTGCTTCTCCGAAAAAAAGATAAAGGAGAAGCGGGAATCTTCTCCTTTATATACAATTTTTAATATAAGTTGGTTTTTTTCACATCAATCAAGTTTCAGGACGGCGAGGAAAGCCTTCTGCGGCACCTCGACAGAACCGATCTGCTTCATACGCTTCTTTCCGGCCTTCTGCTTCTCGAGAAGCTTGCGCTTACGCGAGATATCTCCGCCGTAACATTTCGCCGTCACATCCTTACGCACGGCCTTAATAGTCTCACGAGCGATAATCTTCGCACCGATAGCAGCCTGAATAGCGATGTCGAACTGCTGACGCGGAATCAATTCCTTGAGCTTTTCGCACATCCTTCGTCCGAACCTTACGGAGTTGGCCTCATGAGTGAGTGTCGAAAGCGCGTCAACGCTCTCGCCGTTGAGCAGGATATCCAGTTTCACAAGCTTCGACTGCCTGTAGTCGTGGATATGATAGTCGAAGCTCGCGTAGCCCTTCGATATACTCTTCAGCTTATCGTAGAAGTCGATCACGATCTCTCCCAACGGCATATCGAAAGAAAGTTCCATGCGATTGCCGGAGATATACTCCTGCTTCACCAATTCACCGCGCTTGCCGAGGCAGAGCGTCATAATCGGGCCGATATAGTCGGCCTGAGTGATGATGGTGGCGCGTATATAGGGCTCCTCTATGTAATCGATCGCCGTAGGCTCAGGAAGACCCGACGGGTTGTGCACCTCCATCTTGTTTCCCTTCTTATCCGTAACGATATAGGATACGTTGGGCACGGTGGTAATCACGTCCATACCGAACTCACGTCCGAGACGCTCCTGCACGATCTCCATGTGAAGCAGCCCGAGGAAACCGCAACGGAAACCGAATCCGAGAGCCGCTGAAGATTCAGGCTGGAATGTGAGCGACGCATCGTTGAGCTGAAGTTTCTCAAGCGACGCACGGAGATTCTCGAAATCTTCGGTATCTATCGGATAGACCCCGGCGAACACCATCGGCTTCACCTCCTCGAAACCATCGATCGCACTTATGCAGGGATTGTTGACGTGCGTGATAGTATCGCCTACCCTAACCTCTTTCGAGGTCTTGATGCCCGAGATGATATAACCCACATTTCCGGCGGAGAGCTCCTTACGGGGCGACATATTAAGCTTGAGCACACCGATCTCATCGGCGTGATACTCTTTGCCCGTTGAAACGAACTTCACGAAGTCGTCCTTTCGGATCGTGCCGTTAACTATCTTATAATAGGCGATGATTCCACGGAAAGGATTGAACACCGAGTCAAAAATAAGGGCCTGGAGCGGAGCATCCGGATCTCCTTTCGGAGCCGGCACGCGCTCCACGATAGCCTTGAGCACCTCATCGATACCCATACCCGTCTTTCCGGAAGCCCTGATTATTTCCGAACGGTCGCAGCCGAGCAGATCGACGATCTGATCCTCCACCTCATCCGGCTTCGCACTGTCGAGGTCGCATTTATTGATGACCGGGATAATCTCCAGGTCGTTATCGATCGCCATATAGAGATTCGAGATGGTCTGGGCCTGGATTCCCTGCGACGCATCAACGATCAGCAGTGCTCCCTCACAGGCCGCGATCGAGCGCGACACCTCGTAAGAGAAGTCGACGTGTCCGGGGGTGTCGATGAGATTGAGTGTATAATGCTCGCCATCAAGAGCATAGTCCATCTGAATGGCGTGGCTCTTGATGGTGATTCCGCGTTCGCGTTCAAGATCCATGTCGTCGAGCACCTGCGCCTCCATATCCTTGGCGTCCACAGTGTTGGTGCGCTCAAGAAGACGGTCGGCCAGGGTCGACTTTCCATGGTCGATATGTGCTATAATACAGAAATTACGTATATTCTCCATTTATTTACAGTCCATAGGGCAGCGGGGCTTGATCTGCTTGAAGAAGTCGTTGCCCTTATTGTCGACAAGGATGAAGGCGGGGAAGTCTTCCACTTCAATCTTCCAGATAGCCTCCATACCGAGTTCGGGATATTCGAGAAGCTCTACGTTCTTGATAGAGTTCTTTGCCAGGATAGCCGCCGGGCCACCGATAGAGCCGAGATAGAAACCGCCATGCTTCTTGCAGGCATCAGTCACCTGCTGCGAACGGTTACCCTTAGCGATCATCACCATCGAGCCACCGGCTTCCTGGAACTGATCAACATAGGAGTCCATACGTCCCGCAGTGGTCGGACCGAACGAACCTGAGGGCATTCCCTCCGGCTTCTTGGCCGGGCCTGCGTAATAGATAGGATGATCCTTAAGATACTGGGGCATCGGCTCACCGGCATCAAGACGCTCCTTGATCTTTGCGTGAGCGATGTCACGGCCCACGATAATGGTACCCTTGAGCGAAAGACGGGTCGAAACAGGATACTTATCAAGCTCTGCAAGGATTTCCTCCATCGGGCGGTTAAGGTCGATATTCACCACTTCCCCCTCGCCTGCATTGCGGTATTCTGCCGGAATGAGTTCGCCGGGGAATTCATCGAGCTTTTCGATCCAAAGACCATCGCGGTTGATCTTCGCCTTCACGTTGCGGTCGGCCGAGCAGCTTACGCCCATACCCACAGGGCAGGAAGCACCGTGGCGTGGCATGCGGATCACGCGCACGTCGTGAGCGAAATACTTACCACCGAACTGAGCACCGAGGCCAAGGTTCCGGGCCGCTTCAAGGAGTTCCTTCTCCAGTTCTACGTCGCGGAAAGCGTGGCCATACTCATTGCCATGAGTGGGAAGATTGTCATAATACTTAACGGAGGCCTTCTTCACGGCAGCGAGGTTCGCCTCAGCCGAAGTGCCGCCGATCACGAATGCGATGTGATAGGGAGGACATGCGGCCGTGCCGAGAGTCTTCATCTTTTCGATAAGGAAAGGCACAAGAGTCTTCTTGTTGAGAATTGCCTTCGTCTCTTGATATAGATAGGTCTTGTTGGCCGAGCCCCCACCCTTGGCAACGAAGAGGAACTTATACTCGTCGCCTTCAGTGGCATGAATCTCGATCTGAGCCGGGAGGTTGCATCCCGTGTTCACCTCATCATACATCGTGAGGGGAGCATTCTGGGAATAGCGGAGATTGTTTTCAGTATATGTCTTGTAGACGCCGAGAGAGATTTTTTCCTCATCATCGCAACCTGTCCATACCTGCTGGCCCTTATAGGCGGAGCAGATTGATGTGCCCGTATCCTGGCAGAAAGGAAGCACGCCCTTTGCAGCCACCTCGGCATTGCGGAGCATCGTAAGCGCTACAAACTTATCATTTTCCGAAGCCTCGGGATCGGCAAGGATTTTGGCAACCATCTCATTGTGCTCGCGACGGAGCATGAACGAGCAGTTGTGAGAAGCGACGTTGGCAATGAGGGTCAGCGCCTCCGGATCGACAACGAGCATTTCGTGGCCGTTCCAGTTTTCTACTTTTACATAATCTTTTGTGATGAGCTGATACTCGGTCGTATCAGGACCCAGGGGAAACATTTCCTGGTAATGGAAGGGTTTTGTAGCCATTGTATCGTTGGGTTATTTGATATCGTAGGTAAAGGCCTTGCGTTTTTACGCAGATATGCAAATTTAGCAAAAAAAATCACATTTTCCAAACGGGATTGAACTCCGCCATTTTATTTTGCCAATTCTTTAGAATTTATTAATTTTGCAAGAACAAGCCTGACACTTCAGGACTCGTCCGTAATTTTATTCGCGGTCACCCATTACTAACTTAACACAGAGCCATCGAGCCATGAAACCAAATAAAGTGATCTTGGCATGCACGGCAGCGGCAGGCATACTGCTCGCGAGTTGCGCAGCCCCCAAGAATATAAGCTACTTTAACGATATGCTACCGGGACAGGAAATGACGTTGCCCGGTTACACACCGGTGAGCCTCCAGCCCAACGATAAACTCACAATCATCGTCAGCACGGGCGACTCGCGACTGAATGCCCTATATAATCTTCCGGTTGCCGAGAACCGTATCAGCCCGCAACCGGGCTCAGCCACCACTCTATCTGCCGTTCAATCTACCGGAAGTGGCAATATAGCCAGCTATACAATTGACAGCAAGGGAGACATCAATTTCCCCGTGCTTGGCAAGCTTCACATCGCCGGCATGAACCGCGAGCAGGTGGCCGAGTATATCCGCCGTGAACTCATCAGCCGCGATCTGGCAAAGAATCCTATCGTCACTGTGGAATACCTCAATCTCTGCGTCTCAGTGATGGGTGAGGTTGCTTCCCCGGGCCTCTACTCCTTCAATAATGACAACTTCACCATTCTTGAGGCCCTCGCTGCTGCGGGCGATCTGACTATTTACGGCCAGCGCAACAACGTGCGCGTGCTCCGTGAGGAGGATGGCAAGCAGAAAGTATATGAGGTGGATCTCAATTCCGGTGCGCAGCTGGCGCAGTCTCCGGTCTATTATCTGCGCCAGAATGATGTGGTCTACGTAGAACCGAACGCCACAAAGGCGCGTATGGCGACTCCTAACGGAAACAATGTGCTCACTCCTTCATTCTGGATCTCTATCGGTTCGTTTGCAGTGACGCTTGCAGTGCTTCTCATCAAGAAATAATCTTTATGGCTACAATCATAGAAAACTCCCCTTCCGAATCCTCCGGTCAGTTACAGAAAGCCACCCCGATGCGCAAGTACGGGCTCAAGCTTCAGGAATATTTCTGGCTCTGCCTCGATTACTGGTATTGGTTCGTTATCTCAATAGTAATATGTCTCGCGGTCTGCTACGTGCTTATCATGAAGACTGCTCCTGTATATCAGACCACTACCTCCATACTTATCAAGACCGACTCGCAGGGTCGCTCCGTGTCGGGCACGGATGCGATGTTTGAGGATCTCGGCCTTACCAACACCAACAACAGCCTCAACGATGAAGTGCAGATCATCCAGAGTCCCGACCTTATGCGCGACGTAGTGAGGAAGCTCAACCTGCAGATGGTGTATCGTGCCAAAGGACGCTTCCGTGATATAGATCTTTATGGCACTGCACTCCCGTTGGAAGTGACACTTCCCGACGTCAAGGAAGATGAGGTAGTAGACTTCCGGCTCTCGTTCAACCGTAACGGAGATTTTGAAATTACGGATATGTTGAAAGGGAAGCAGGAGTTCAAGGATAAGAAGGTTAAAGGAAGATTCGGGGTGCCCCTGTCAACGCCTGTAGGCACAGTGCTCGTCACTCCGTCAAAAGGCTTTGAGGCGACCGAATTCGATGAGTTGCGCGTAACGCATGTGCCGTTGAAAGTGAGAGTCAACCAGCTGGGCAACGGGCTTGCCGTAAGCACTGATGAGAAGTCGTGGAACTTAGTCATCATGACGCAGACCGACACATCGTGCGAGCGCGCTGCCGATATCCTGAATCAGCTTGTGGCGTCGTACAACGAACGCTGGATGCGCGACAAGCGCACGATGGCGGAGAATTCAAGTAAGTTCATCGATGAGCGGGTCAGTCTTCTCCAGAACGAGCTCGGCTCCGTCGACAACGAGATTTCTTCGTTCAAGAGTGCCAACATGCTGCCCGATGTCGAGGCTGCCGCATCTCTCTATATGAATCAGGCATCGCAGGCGTCGCTTACTCTGAAGGACCTGCGCAATCAGGAGTATATGGCAAAATACATATTGTCGTATCTTCGCAACAACGATAACCGCCATCGTCTTCTGCCCGCCAACACCGGGCTCGGAAATCCGTCGTTGGCGGCTCAGATCACCACATATAACTCGCGCCTGCTCGACCGCAACAGCCTTGTGTCGCAGAGCTCGGAATCGAATCCGCTCGTCAACGAACTTGATTCTGAAATCGCAGCCATGCGTAGCGCGCTCATCACTTCGATTGATAATGAGCTCGTGCTGCTCAAGGAGAAAATCAGGAGTCAGGAAAGTCTGACAGGTAACGCTCAGCAGCAGATTGCCTCGAATCCCAAGCAGGCGAAATATCTTCTCTCCGTGGAGCGCCAGCAGAAAGTGAAGGAGAGCCTCTATCTCTATCTCCTCCAGAAACGCGAGGAGAATCAGCTCAATCAGGTGTTCAACTCGTATAATACGCGTATCGTGCAGGAGCCAGATCCCCTCGAAGGCCCGATTGCACCCCGACGCCGCCAGATGATGATGTATGCCTTCCTTATGGGACTCATCATCCCGGCAGCAATCATCTACGTGCGCGAACTTTCGGTGCATGTAGTGCGCGGGCGCCGTGATATCAAGGATCTCCGCATCCCTCTCGCAGGCGAACTTCCGCTCTATGGTAAGCCCAAGCAGGTGAAGCGTAAGGCCAAGGATAAGAAGGCTCCGCCGCTTATTGCTGTAAAGGAAAACAACCGAAACTCCATCAATGAGGCATTCCGTATCCTCCGGACGAATATTGAGTTCATGACCTCCACCATTCATGGAGCCAAGACCATCATGCTCACATCGTTCAATCCGGGATCAGGAAAGACATTCATTGTTTTCAACCTTGCGAAGAGCTTCGCCATCAAAGGTAAGAAGACGATCGTGATCGACCTTGATATGCGCAAGGCATCTCTGAGCCGCTACTACGACAACAACCACACGGGAATCTCCGATTACCTGGCCACGCGAGCAAACAATATCGAGAAGCTAATCCAGCCCGTTAAGGATGTGCCCAATATGTCGGCGATATCGGTAGGTACAATTCCGCCCAACCCGACCGAACTTCTCTATAACGACCGCCTCAAGCAGCTATTCGAATATCTGCGCGGGCATTTCGACTATATCTTCGTGGATTGTCCGCCGATCGAAATTGTGGCCGATGCGACAATCATCAGTAAGTATGTTGACATTACGCTTTTCGTGGCACGCGCCGGAGTGCTCGACCTTCAGATGCTTCCGCTTATTGATGAGCTCTATCTCAACAAGACTTATCCCAACATGTCGCTTGTACTCAACGGCACGATCAATTCATCGAACTCCTACGGCTATCACCGCCCCTATTCCTACGGGTATGGCTACGGCTATGGTTATGGCTATGGTTCGTCGAAAAATTCGGGATATTATCACGACAATGAAGAGAATGACGATTGAAAATCGGAATAACATATCAACCCTACAAGGCCGGCTCGCAATGGCCGGCCTTTTCTTACTATGCATCAACCCGGGGTGGACACAAGGCGGAGGCAACATCAACATGTTGCTCAACTGCGTGATGTGTCTCTCTCCGTTGGTGTTGCTCTTCCGGGGCGCGCGCATTTGGATTCCTTTTGTCGACGTTCCGTTGCTGGTGTTTTTGGCCGCTCTGATCGGAATGCCCGCAATATTTCATCCGGCAAGTATCCGGCTTTCAACAATGGGCTTCACGTGTGCCTACTGCGTATATTTAATGATGCTTGCCCGCCTGCTGAAGATGTCGAACTGTGGAGCAGCAGGATTCAGCCGATTTTGCAGGGTTGTAGTATGGTGCTTTCTCGCCGTGCTGATTATTCAGCAGATATGCGTGCTATTCCATTGGCCCGTATTCATGGAGGCGATGAGATATGATAATGAATGGAAATTAAATTCCTTGACCGCCGAACCATCGCACACGACCTTCACGCTCTGCGCTGTGATGTATTATTACGCCTGGACGCAAAGCCGTGTCGAGTGTCTGAGTCTCTCGCGATCGTTGCGCTCTCATCCATGGGTATGGATCGCTTTTGCGTGGATTATTTTTTCAACGGCTAACGCATCCGCATTTCTGTTCGGGCCGCTCACACTACTCCCCTATCTGAGGCCCCGCAATTTTTGCGGATATCTCTGCGTGGGGTTCTTCGCCCTATTGATTTTTATGATTCTTCCGACGCAACGGAATGGACAGATCGACCGCCTCCGACAGTTGGTTGTTGCCGTACCGACGTTTAATGACAGCGCCGTAATCCGTGCCGATGAAAGTGCGTCAGCACGGATTGTGCCCACCTTTCGCGGTGCGCGGTTGGTGACTACACTCTCTCCCGAGACAATCGTGGGGCACGGTGTCGATGCCGACCGCACTGCTACCGACCCCAAGCCTTGCGACCGGAATGGCTACGGATCGGCCGGAGTTTTCAGTGTATGGTATAACTACGGCATTATTGCAGCCCTGGCACTTTGGATTGCAATCGGCAGCACAACATTGGTAGGCAATTCATGGATTTCAATCATACCGTTTCTGCTGGCGTTTCAATTTTCCGAAACTTACAACATGCAGTTGATGTGGCTTGTAATGGCGTTGGGAACGACCTTCAAACTCAGAGTCCTTAATAATGTCTCGGGGAAAAAGGGCTATCATAAATTTAACATCCGCAGAGTAGCGGTAATCGGCTCACAGGGTGTTCCGCCGCAGTATGGAGGGTTTGAGACATTAGTCGATAACATTATTGAGAACAGAAGCGAGAATGTGTCATATACCGTGTTTTGCTCACGGCCCGATATGGGCACGAGTCTGTCGGAGTATAACGGGTGTGAACTCAGATATGTCAATCTCAGGGCTCATGGGGTGATGAGTGTTGCATACGACATCGTTTCGCTCTGCCGCGCTGCGCGTGGCTATGAGGCCGTGTTAGTGTTGGGAGTCTCCGGATGTATCTTCCTTCCGGTGTTCAGACTCTTATCCCGAGCAAAAGTCATAGTCAATATCGACGGTCTGGAACACAAGCGCGACAAGTGGCGTCCGTTGGCGAAAAGATTTCTTGAATTCTCGTTGGGCACATGTATCCGTTGGGCACATGAGATAATTTCCGATAATAAAGGAATTCAAGATTTTGTGAGGGAAGTGTATGGGCGCAAGGCAAGGTTGGTTGCATACGGCGGCGACCACACGTTGCGCGAAATTTCCGAGGAGCGTCAACTTTCGATGCTTGCATATTATGGCATTGAGAAAGGAGACTATGATCTCAGCATCTGCCGTATCGAACCGGAAAACAACTGCCATATCACGCTTGAGGCCTACGCCGCGACAGATAGGAATTTAGTGTTTGTAGGCAACTGGAATCATAGCGACTACTCCCGCGGCCTGTATGAGCGGTACAAGTCATACGCTAATATCCGCTTGATTCGGGCAGTCTATGATCCCGACGTACTGTACACGCTCCGCAATAATGCGCGCAGATACATACATGGTCACCGGGCCGGAGGCACGAATCCGTCGTTGGTAGAGGCAATGTTCTTCAAAATGCCGATCCTGACCTTCGACGTCATCTACAACCGAGAGACAACCCATAACCGCGCCTACTACTACACCACCACCGACGAATTGGCGCGCCTGATAAAAATGCCCGGACTTGACGGTTCAGGCACTCTTGAGGTGGCGCGCACCCACTACCGCTGGACGACAATCGCACGTATGTACGAAGATTTATATTAATGTTCATGTGTTTAGATTAAATCGCTCAGTTCCTAAGGATCTAATCTTACTTCCTCCTAATGTATTTTTTATGCCTACGAATAAATCGGATCTTCATACCCCCTATATTGATACAAAACTAAAAGTCGCTGCACCCTCCCCTGTGTCGGCCCCAGGCCTATACCACTCACGCAGCCGAAAAGTAAATATCAGATAACCATCTACCTGTTGCCTCCCAGCAATCTGGTAGCCGTCGGAAACAACCTCCGGCAGATTAGCCACAGCGTGAATGAGATTCCCACTAATACCAGGAAAGATAGAATGTAGGATAAGATAATTCCGCTGGAAGATTCTAAACCAAACAAGTTCTCGAAGGATTTTCGTATCACTGTGCAGTAGAGTTGATGAAACGCATAAATAAAGAAAGTGGAGGCGATCAATGTGCGTGAATAGATATTGTCCAATCTATATCTATGTGTGCGGATCAGATTCAGAAGGCCAAGAAAAGCACATATCACAGCCACGAACTTTACCGCTAACCAGTAGTCTAATTCTATGAACTCGGAAAGTACCGCCACTCCGATCCAGATTGCAATTGACGAAACCGCAGACACGCCGTCAACTTTTAATTCCTTGTAATATGCGGCAAACCATCCGCCCATAATGAAATATTCAAATCCATGCAGATTGATGTCAAGCAGCAGCAATGGTATGAGCAGTATGATACCCCATCTTTTACGGATAACCAAAGCCACTATCGGCGATGTGATTACGAACACAATGAGGTTTCTTATAAACCAGAATGCGAAGGCGTAAGGATAACCGTCGGTGTAGTCGACGAAGCCCTCAAATAGTTTGAGAAGTGACAGATGGCCGTTTTCGATCAACCCGTGGGATGGATAATTAAAAAATAAGACTTTAACGATTGTCAAGGCGAGGGCTATCAGATTCCATAAGAAATAAGGCAATAGCAGCGAATAAAAGCGCGAACGCAACTTTTTCTTATAGACCTGCATGTTGAACCGCGTGATATTGTTGAAGAAAAGATAACCTGACAAGATAAAGAAACAAGGCACGCATATAAAAGTAAGTTTTGAAGCCAGAAAATCGACGACCATATAGCCGGCGTTATCGACGGGCTTGTCAATCTCCACAAGCACATTGCTATGAATAGAGACAACACCTAATATAAGAAGCAGCTTAAAGAAATTGATTGTGAAATCCTGCTTATTCTTGCAAGGGATTATTGAGTCGTATGAGGTCATGGGGCAAAGTTATCGAAACTGACCTGAATTGAATGGTACTCCCCAAATTTAGACCGAGCGTGGTATTAAGTCAAGGATAAGCAGGCAATGTGAGCCTGATTCTTCTTTGGGGTAATGCAAAATTAGGCTTTTTTTTTTATATCTGCAAATCCCGGAGTCAGGCTACGGCAAGAAAAACTTGCCTTGGCACAAGTCCTCCGAGTCATTCCTTATCTTGTCTCGCATATAAAACAAAAATGAATTAAATTTGTCTTGCAAACAAGACGCCACCATGATTAATAAGCAAATTTTACTGGAATTAATGTTGGAAAATCCCGGCATGGAAATTTCTTCTTTACAACTTTCAATACTAAAATATTCAACTCATATCTTTATACTTGTTACAAAGGTGGGCCGCTCCGCGGCCGGCCGCGGAGCGGTCGGTCGTCATATCCGACTCGGCCTTGCGATGTTACCCGACCAGAGGTAACCATCCGAAAAAAGCCAACATGAATTTTCTCAGATCGGCTTTTTTCGGACGTTACGCTGAATAGTTAACTAATATTCTTTGTGGGATGGCGTCTTATTTTTCATAATCGTAATCCCGCACTCACTAAGCTAGCGTTTTATCAGCGGGAGGAGGCGTTCGCGGAAGAGAGGAGTGGAGATGATGCGGTAGTGGAAACGGACGGAGTCGTTGTAGCGCTGTGAGTGATGCACGATGTAATTCCCTTGTGAAAACTGGCCTTCGAGAGCCAATCTATCTTCTTCCTCATTGAAAAATGATAGGCCTCCGGCTGTTATCACGCTATCGATCTGCTTCCATGTCTCCATCCAGTCTTTGCCGTCGGGAGGTGTGATGCCATTCATGCTTTCAACAAAAGTAGAGAAAAACACATCGTACGGAATAGTGCCGTCTGCAATAAGGCCGATATTTACGCGAATGAAATTACCTCTGAATCCTGTTGGTTCGTAAAGTGGACCTTCAAAAGGTGCGCCCTCCGATAGTTCCTTACGCAGATAACGACCTGATGCGGCTGTATCGGACAGTAGATGGCCCGGTCCGAAATAATCTTGCATGAAATTTTTATACACGTCCCTATATTGGGAAGCGGGATAATTCCGCATCTGATATTCTAGGGCCACAGTTATGGAATCTGCGGTTGTAGAGGATTGTGGAATTTCATACGTGCTGCGCTTATTGGAACCGGCAATTACACCGGCAAATGCCATGGCAAAAATGACGACGGGAAGAATTTTCATATATCGGAGTTAGCTATACTAATTCTTAGGGGATTTATCGGGATTTATCGGGATTTATCGGGATTAATCTGGATTAATCGAGAGTTATCAGGATCATTCGGGAAAAGCCTAATAACGCGAGTTCGGGATAAGAATTAGATAAAAAAAGTTGAATCGACAGCTTGAAAAAGTTGACGATTCTTTTGGTAATATCGCTGATATTTAGTAAATTAGAGGTACCAAACAATAACTACTATATCATGATTACCGAAAGTAAAGTTACAGAAATTTTTTGTATTGCCGATGATTTTTGCAAAGAATTTGAGGAAGAAATGGCCAAAAAGACTATAGCGGCCTCTCCAGGTAGTCCCAGACGCCGCAGAAAACGCATGATGTCGGATGCGGAGGTCATTACCATCTTGATCTGTTTTCACTTCAACACCTACCGGAACTTCAAGCATTATTACCTCTCTTGTGTATGCGGTCAGTGGAAGCATCTGTTTCCAAAAAGCTTCTCATACAATCGTTTTGTTGAGGTGATGCCACGCTGTTTCATAGCCCTTACCATGTTCCTGAGACTGGCCTGTTTCGGAGAGTGTACCGGCATCAGTTTTGTCGACAGCACCTGTATACCTGTCATCCACAACAAGCGGCAGTTCAACATGAAAGTGTTCAAGGGGATTGCGGAAAAAGGGAAAAGCACGATGGGTTGGTACGTTGGATTCAAACTGCACCTGCTGTGTAATGAGAAGGGGGAGATTATAAACTTTGTGCTTACCAAGGCCAATGTCGATGATCGCAATGAATCGGTCATCGACACGCTGACTGACAAAGTGTTCGGTAAATTATACGCGGACAAGGGTTACATCTCTCAGTCTCTTTTCGGACATCTTTGGGACGAGGGCATACATATAGTGACGGGATTGCGCTCAAACATGAAACAGCGTCTGATACCTCTATATGACAAGATCATGCTGCGCAAAAGAAGCGTCATTGAGTCTGTGAACGACATGCTCAAGAATGTGGCTCAGCTAGTTCACACCCGTCACCGCAGTGTACATAACTTTCTTATGAATATGCTCGCTGCCATCGGGGCATACTGTTTCTTCGCCATCAAGCCCGAAGTTAATTTCGATTTCGAAGTTGCCGAGTCAAACGGTCAGCTTGTCCTCTGGCAATAACCGATGGACAGTGAAAACTTCAGGCGACCATACTTTGGCCGCCCGTGTCATCGTATCTTTATGATTCTTTGATATCAATAACTTTCTTATCCCGAACTCGCGTTAATAATTCTGATTAATCTAAATTCCGGATACCGGTGCAATGCGGGTAGTTGCTGCAGCCCCAGAATTCACGGCCCTGATGCTGCCCTTTCTTCTGCATCCGTTTGAGCATTGGTTTGCCGCAAATGGGGCATGAGGGTGCTCCTTTACTTACGGCTTGCGCCTTCCGCGCTTCAAGACGTTCGGAAGTCATATTTTCGGTGAAACCGCCATTTCGCTTAAAGCAATCAAGTTGACTCTGAATTTGAGAATGAAGCATTCTATTTTCTCTTAGGCAGAGCACCAACATTGCGTTCGCTACGACTTCGGGGTTGTTATGGCAGAGCCACTTATCAAATTTACTTTTCTGCGCGAGGATATGTCTTGCGGCATCATGAAGATAACTGTTTGAATATTGTGGAGTGTCCAGCCGCATCTGCCAGATTTCTTCTCTATCGGGATTTCCGATAGCCCATACTTCTGCTTTTCTACGGAGTAGGAAATTGAAAATGTCACCTTGCAGCTCATCGAAACTTGCACGCGCCACGTCAAGCAACCTCATTTCCGTTTCTACAGATGTGGAATGGCGGGCTGAGCCCTCGGCAATGTTTGCCACACCACAACGGGCAGCCATGACCATCTGGTCGTAAAGCCGACGAGCTGGGTCAATACGGTAGTCGACAAAACGGTCACAAAATTCTTGGGTAGCCAACTGAATAATATTACCTAAAATCCAAGAATTAAGCCAGTAGTAAGATTGCGAAAATTGAATATCAACTGCCATATCCTATTCCGGTTTTGTTACTTTCCAACGCATTAAGATTAACCAGACGATGCACACAACGAGTGCGTAACAAGCAAATATAATCCACGGCCAGAACCAGTCGCCCATAAAGAGACGCATCATCGCGCTGCTGCCCCCTACGGGCATCATCTGCCAGTCGCACCAGCGGTTGATTACGCCACCGGCCACAAGTGTGCCGCACGTGGCGCCGATACCATTGCTCATAAACATCATCAATCCCTGAGCGAAACCCTTCATTCCTTCGGGAGCAACCTGCTGGATATAGAGATGTCCCGCTATAGTGATGAAGTTGAAGGCGACTCCATACACAATCATCGACCCGACAAGCAACCATAGACCATCACCCGGATTGCCGAAACCGAGGAAGAGGAAACGCAACGCCCATGCGAGCAAACCGAGGGCATAGACCCATCTGATTCCGAGGCGGGGAAGCGCAATAGCGACAAGCAGAACCGTGGCTGCCTCCGAAATCTGCGACAATGAGAAGAGCATCGTGGCGTTGCCCGACGCCAGCGAACGCGCGTAGTCCCCTATTCCCATGAAGTGATTGATGAAGGGCGTAACGAAACCATTGGATATCTGCATGCAGACACCGCTGAACACGACGAAAATCAGAAACACCGTGCGGGGGCGACTTGCAAACATCCTGCGGAGCGAATCTGCAAGCGAACGTCGTGAAGAGTCCGCTCCGGCGGAATGATTCATCGGACCGCCTGACGAAGCATGGGCACTTCTGCTTATAAGGGTCGGCAGCGAGAGGGAATAAAGACCGACAGCCACACCCATCACACCACTGCAGAAAAGCTGCATCGCGTTATATTGAAAGCGCAGATGTCCTACGTCGCCACCATCGCTGAAGGCAAAGCCGAGATGACCGTCTACCCAGTAGGCGGAATTAACAAACCACATGGCGGCCACAAAGCCGACAGTGCCCCAGATGCGGATCGAGGGGAACGACTTCACCGTGTCGCGCCCCGAACACGCCAGCAGAGCGAAAGAGGTCGTGTTTGCGAGAGCCATTGTCGGCATATAGAATGCAAGGAACCCGAGATAAAGCGGATAGAACACGCTGAACTGAAGCTGCTCATGACCGGCCGCATAGTGCCACATCACAAACATAAGGAATGCAGCCGCAAGATGACATGCACCCAGTAATTTCTCAGGGCGTCCCGTCTTGTCGGCTATGCGGCCGAAGAGCCAGGGAGTAAGGATCGACACAAACCCGATCGCAGCATAAAACCATGCGATATCGGCGCCGAGCCCACCGGCGCCGAGCAATTGTCCGAAGCATGTGAGGTAGGATCCCCACACTCCGAACTGAAGGAAATAGAGTAATGAAAGACGTGCTTGCATCCGCTTTTTATATTCTAAGCTCAGAATTTAAATTCGACTCCGCCGAGAATGGTCGTGCCGGGCATCGGACAGCCGTAGATAATCTCATAATGCTTGTTGGCGATATTGTCGAGTTTCACCGACAACGTCACGGGCGCTTTCCCGCTGAACGTATATGCGGCGCGGAAGTTAAGGAGTGAATAATTTTCCGTCTTTCCCGTAGGATTACCGTTGTTGAGACTCCAGATGCTCATATCTTCAAGCGTGAAGCTGAAAGGACCCGGAGCATAAGTCAGTTCGACATTCAGTTTATTTTTAGGAGAGTAGAGATTATCGGAATCCGTGTGCAGATACGACCATGACGCACCCGCCGAGAGATTTGCGAGGATGGAATATCCGGCTTCGATCTCAAAGCCCTTGTTGTGGAAGCGTCCGGTGTTGACATTGCGAGGGCGACCGTCTACGCGGATGGTCTGAATCATGTTGCGGCCGTCAATATAGTAGATAGCGGCTCCGAGCATCAGGCGCGAACCGAGGAAATGCTGACGCCAGCTCACCTCGTAATTATACATGTATTCAGGGCGAAGATCCGGGTTTGCCGGCGGGTAGAGATAGAGTTCGCGGATATTGGGCGAGCGGAATCCCTTGCCGAAAGAAGCCTTGATCTGTGAGGCGGGAGTCGGGCGCACGATGAAGCCGACCTGAGGCACCCAGACGTTACCATAGACCGAACCATGCTGGAGGCGCACTCCGGCATTGATGTTGAAGATGTCGCTCCAGAAGCCCTGCTGCATCATCACGTATCCGGCTATCTCGTTCACCGAATGCTTCGCCTCGGCCGAACGCACGGAAGAATCCTCCTTATCAGTGTTCCAAATGTGACCGCCCCAGTGCTGGAAGTCAACTCCGGCCGAGATTGTATTGCCCTGCCAGAGATAGAACGACTCATAAAGTGTCCAGCCCATATTGTAGTCGGTGGAATGGAAGAGATAGTCGCGCGGAGCCTCCCCGGGGGCATTGCCGTCGTCAAGGAGATGGCGCCCCCAGTTGATGTATGCCTGCACGCCACCATCGGCCTTGCTGTATTGATTCTTCACGTAGATGCCGCCGGTGCCGCGGAAGATATCTGTCCACATATTCTCGAGCGGTGATTGAGTCGTGCCGGGATTATTGGCATGACTCTGGGTCATATCCACCATTCCGGCCAGACTCCAGTGGGTCGAGGCGGCATATTTCAGCTGGATGAATTCGTTGGCAAGCCAGAATGCGCTTCCGGCACGATTGCCGTTGCTGCGGTCGAGCTGACCGGATACCGTGGCTGAGAATCTGTTTTTCTTATATCCTGTGGAGAGGGCGAATTTCTGCGTATTGAACGACCCGAACATAGCGCGGGCGCGACCGGTGAGTCCATCCTCCTTCTGCGTGTGCGTGACGATATTCACCGACCCGCCCATTGCATTTGAGCCGTAAAGAAGAGATGAGGGACCCTTGACGACCTCCACGCGCTCCACTCCGTTGGCGACGTAAGTGTCGGCGTTGGAGTGACCATAGACGCCGGCCCATTGCGGTTGACCATCGATCATGAACAGTACCTTATTACCTTGTCCGACGCCACGGATGTTGACCTCTCCGGCCGAACCTCCCGAAACGCCGTAGCCAGCGAAACCGCGTTCGGTGACAAACAGGCCCGGCACCTTATTCACAAGCACGGGCAGCAGAGATGACTCGGCCGACATCTCAATTTCGGCCGCCGTGACCTGCGTCACGTTCAGCGGAATCAATTCAGGGTCGCTTTTCAGTGGAGCAGTGACCACTACTTCGTTCAATGCCAGTGTATCCCGCGGAGCCTCTGATGCTCCGCATGTAGCTGCTCCGGCAATCATAAGTGCTCCGGCAGCCTTTATTCTGTAGTCCATAGTTGTTTTCTGGTTAATGGATATTAAAGTTTAGTTCACAACGGTCACAAAGTTAACAAATTTATTTGAATATTCACTAAATTTTAATTAACTTTGAAATATGATTTACTAAAGAATCAGTATATTGCCCATGAATCAATCAGAAATAGACTTTTTCGACAGGCTGGCGCCGCAGTGGGATGCCAATGAAGTGAAATCAACTCCGGAGCGCGTCAGATCAATATTGTCAAAGCTGCCGCTGGCCCCGGGACAAGAAATTCTTGATCTCGGCACGGGCACAGGCGTGCTTCTCCCCTACCTTTCGGAGGCCGTCGGAGACGCGGGGCGCGTGGTCGGAATCGATCTCTCGGAGGGAATGCTATCAAGAGCCCGTAAGAAATACGGCCATCTGCCGAATGTGGAGTTGCTTAAGCTTGATTTCGAGGAGGAGCAGATTCCGGGCATGTATGATGTGGTGATGCTATTTTGCGTCTACCCTCACCTCCATTCTCCCTATGACACACTGAAATGGCTTTTCAAAATGAATATAAAACCCGGAGGTTGCGCCGTGGTGGCCTTCTCCTCTGATGAGAAATTTATCAACGCAATTCACCATGAGCGGGACTCCGACAGCGATCATCTCGCACCGGCACCAGTGCTTGCGCGTGAGATCTCCTCGTGGGGATTCCGCACCGAAGTGCTCGCCGCAACTCCGGATGAATATATCGTGCTTATAAAGACCGACGATCAGCAGGCATAACCATAACCTAATAACAACGGACAATGTCACGGATAGATATCACCAGATTACGTAAGGATGCCGGAATGAGTCAGCGCGAGCTGGCCGACCATCTTCAGGTGCGCGCAAGTTTTCTTTCCGCTATCGAGAATGGGCGCAGCCGATTGCCCGACGAGAAACTCCACCGCCTGAAAGAAATTTTCCAACTTGATTCTCTCGAAGATTATCTTCTTCCCGAAGATGAAATCATCACAGGGGCTGTCCCCCCGCACACGCACGGCGTGCCCCCTCATTCACACGGCGTGCCCCCTCATTCACACGGAGAGACTACCGACTCGATAACGCAGCTTCTCAACCACCTTCACGACCTTGCCCACCGCAATTCGCCGGTTCAGTCTGATCCGGAGCAATCGGCACGGATCGAATACCTCGCGCAACGCAACGACCGACTCTCCAACCGGGTCGACCAACTGCGCGAAGAGGTTGATAACCTCCGCACCGAGAACCTGCGCCTGAAGGAGCTGCTCATACGCAACAATATTCCCTTCTGAACGGAAGTTTCCGGGAACTCAAGGGGAATTACTTCTTCATATACCAGCGGGTGAAACAGAGGCGACCACCGAAGAGTAGTCCGCGAATTGTGAGCTCTATGGCCATGGCCATCCATACGCCCTGCAAGCCCATACGCGAGGCAAAGAACCATGCGAGCGGTACGCGGATCAGCCAAATACTCCCGAAGTTGAGCACGGCTGGCACTTTCGTATCACCGACTCCGACGAAGACACCGTAGGCCACGATGGCGGTAGCAAACATCGGCTCTGCCCACGCCTCAATGCGCAGCACGGACGCCCCAAGATCTTTGATTGCCTCCACCGGCGTGATCACGCTCATGATCTCGGGCGCAAAAAGCCACATCAGCACTCCCATCACCGACATAATCACCATTCCGAGCCCTACAGCCATGAAACCGAACTGACGCACCAGCCTCGGGCGCCCCGCTCCATGGCTCTGACCGGTGAGGGCCGTGGCCGCGTCGCTGATACCGTAACCCGGCATGTAACAGAGGCTCTCCGCAGTGACGGCAAAGGCATTCGCCGCAATCGCTATCACCCCGAGAGGGCTCACGATCATCGTGATGGCGATCTGCGCACCGCATATCACGGCATGCTCCACAGTCATCGGCACGGAGATATTCACCGCCTTGCGCGTTATGTCGCGCGTGGGACGGAAACTTCCGCGAGTACCGCGAAGCTGCAGTTCGGGCTGACGGCAACAAACATACCACATCAGCACAGACGCGCATATCGCCTCGGCACCGACCGTGCCTAACGCAGCTCCAAGCACTCCGAGTCCGGCTCCCGGCATCGTGAACTCAAAGCCACCTACCGACATCTCCCGCGTCGGAAAAATCAGAAACCAGTTGAGAATGCAGTCGAGCGCGCACATAGCTCCGCTCACAAAACTGGGCACCTTCATATTGCCCACGCAACGGAGCATTCCTCCGGCAAGATAATTGAGCGTCAGAAGCGGGAGAGCAGCCACGAACACCATGAAATATAGCGACGCAGCCGGCCGGATGCTTTCCTCTCCTCCGAGCCACAACGGCAACGGCCATGCTATCGCCACGCCGATCAATGCCATCAGAAAACTGAAAATGATTGCTGCCGTAATGCCCTGACGGAGCACGCGTCGCGCCCCCTCGTCATCGCGCGCCCCTACCTTATGGGCAACCTGCACCGAATATCCCGACGTCATCGCAGAGCAGACGCCCCAGAAGAGCCATAGTGATGTAGACACGAGCCCGATAGAGGCTGAATCGTCAGCCCCCAGACGGCCTACCATCGAGGCGTCGATATACTGCATCGCAATGCTCGACAACTGGGCGAGCATAGCCGGCAACGACAGCCTGACCGTCAGGCCGAGACGCTCGCTCCAAGAAAGAGGCAGCCCTTCGCGTATGTATTTGATATCCGAGGGCATACTTATTTTCCAAGAACCTCAACAATACGGCGCAATGCCTCATGAAGCACCTGCCGCGGACAGGCATAATTAATACGGATACATGAATTGTCGTGATAAATACTCCCCGAACTAACCCGGACCTTCGCCTTTTCGAGTAATAATTCCGCCGCCTGATCGCCGGTGAGGCCGAGCCCGGTGACATCAACCCATGCAAGATATGTGGATTCAGAATTGCAGAGGCGGAGACCGGTGACTTCCAACAGTTTCTCGCGCAGCAACGCGAAGTTAGCATCGAGATAGGCGTTGAGGGCATTGAGCCAGTCGCCTCCACGCTCATAGGCCGCCTGCAGGGCATCGACGCCAAACGGATTCACATCACACACCTCATTATCGTTGATCGCACGGTCGACAAGACGGCGCACCTCCTCGTCGGGACACACGATGTTGGCTATCTGCAGACCGGCGATATTGAAGGCCTTGCTCGGCGAACAGCAAACCACGGCCGCAGGATCGACTGTCGCATAAGGCACATAAGCCCGGGAACCGGCATGCACAAGTTCGCAATGAATCTCATCGCTCAGCACCCTCACACCATTCGCATGGCAAAGATCGCGCAGCCGCTCCAGTTCGTCGCGGCGCCACACTCTTCCGGTCGGATTGTGAGGATTGCAGAGAATCAGCAATTTCACTTCCGGATCGGCCAGAGTCGCGGCGAGCGCCTCGAAATCCATCTCGTAGGTGAAGCCTCCTGCCGACGACACACGACGCAGCGAATTTTCCGCCATCACGCATCCTTGATTGCGCACCGATGAGAAAAAACAATTGTAGGCCGGTGTCTGAATCACGACCTTCTCCCCCTTCTTGACGAGCGCCTTGATGATGGCCGACACGGCAGGCACGACTCCTGAAGTGTAAATCACCATATCTCGCTCTATTCTCCAGCCATGACGCTGCTCAAACCAGCGGATAAGAGCCTGGTAATAAGAACCGGGCACGTCAACATAGCCGTAAAGTCCCAACGAGGCGCGATGCTCTACAGCGCGGCGCACGGCCGGTGCAGTCTTGAAATCCATATCTGCCACCCACAGCTGCAGCACGTCATCGGCATCGCCATGTCCGTCCCACTTCATCGACGCCGTATGGCGGCGGTCAGTTATCGTATCAAACCAATCTTCTATTTCACGTTCGGTTGCCATTTTACTGATTCTTATTAATTATTAGTTTATCCGGAGCTACGCGAGCCACCCCGCTTACATTTGAAATGCATCCCAAAAAGCCATTGCGGCTTTTGAGATGCAGTTCATGGGGATTTTTCACCGCATTTGCGGGAACTATATTTTCCGATTTCAGAGAATCACCTTGTCGGCCTTATTGCCGGCAACACGGATATAGAGACCCTTGGTCGGGATGGAGATGCGGTTGCCGGTAAGATCGTAATATCTCACTTCCGCAGAATCGGGAGCGATTCCGCTTACGCCCGAACCGAGATTCACATAGTCGGAATACTCAGCGCGGAATGCGTATTCACTCTCCTCCGTGTCAGGATCGAAAGTCTTGAGTGTCCACTGCAAGGGGTAACCCTCCTCTGCATCATATTCAATCTCGCCCTCGAGCATGTCGTCAATATAGGTCTCACCGTCATACTCTGACTCAGCCTTCTCGAGAACGATGAGGTCGTTGCCATCGTAGATACATGTCTCGATGGTCTTCGTGCTCTCCTCATAACCGAGCATCGGAACGCTCAGCACCATGTCTGTTTCCTCAACATAACCATGCTCCCCATGGGCCGCCTCATCTCCTGAGAAGATGAGATTCTTATGGCTGAGGGTGCTGACGATCGACATCACCATTCCATCCTCTTCCTCCGTGGCAGTGGCAGTGGCGGTGAAATCATCGCCGTCGTACTCCACGACCACCAGCATGGTCTCATCATCCTGCTCCATTGTGTATTTCTTCACGCGGTTCTCCCCCGAGAAAATATCAGCATCGGCCGAGACTATCTGACCGTTGCAGCTTTCCCATTCGATATCGGTCATGCTGAGCGAGCACTCCCACGCATATTCCGAAGTAGCGTAGTCGTAGGTGAGGTCATATTCAGTGATTGCCACCGGTTTACCGTCGCTGCCATACTCGATCACGAGTCTGTTGATAGGATCATAGATTCCGTTGAAGAGCACGGCACGCACAACTTCCGTAACGTTGCCGTCGCTGTTGCGGGTGACGGTCTGCGTGTAGCAGTTGCTGGGATTCCAGTCGCCATCCATCCAGATATCCTGTTTGTTGCTCGTAATGAATGAGGTCACGATGGGATCGTATTCACGCTCGAGCTTAGATGAATTCTCAAATTCATCATCTTCCGACTCAGCCACAGTGGTAAGGCGCGTCGCGAGCAGATTGTTTTCGTTCCACGTATTCTGCTGACGGGTAACGAAACCCTCCATATCAACGCATGACTGCGTCGTGATATTTCCTGCGTTGTCATAATCCATCGTATAAGTCTCATCGAGGATCCACTCCTCATCCCACCATCCGAACGACTTCTGAGTCTTCGAGCGCCAGAGCGATCCGGCGTTTGAGGCTCTGGTTTTCCAGAGCTTGCTTTGATCAGCCTTGCCGGGAGTAGCCTTTGTCAGAAGGTTACCTACTTTTTTCGCACGCACAGCCGACGCCATACGGTTGAATTCCGCACCAAGACTTTTGGGCGAAGTGGCCGCCACAGCCGTGGAGGCCGCAAGAGAAACGCAAACAGCGATAGAAGTAAATTTCTTCATAAAGTTTCTGATTGTCTGATTAATTAAAGTTACCTGAGGGGCAAAATTAATAAAAATCCGACAATCTGACAAACAAAAACTCTACCCCAAAACTCGCATTTATGTATACTTACACCAACACCTTCTCAAGATACCTAACATTATTTCTGAACCGTTGATACTCCTTCTCAGACATTTCGGACTTAGAGGCCACCGCAAATTGCATGAATACATCCTTCTCACACGCGGCTATGATCGTATGGGCATTTGGGAGAAGGCAACAAAGTGTCCGACATAAAGCAGTAAAGGCAAGGATTGGGGGTTAGGGGTGGATCTCGACGGGATCTTTGGCGAGCGAGAATTCGTCGATTATTACTTCTCCGACAGAGGGCGCGATGATGCGTCCGGCCTTGGGATTCTTGATACTGGTGACGGGCGACGTGATGCGTGCATCTACTTCGGAGTCTTCGAAAGCGAGATCGCAATCGGCATCGAAGGTGCAGTCGATGAGCTTGAGATCGCGGGCATAACAGAGAGGCTGGGTGCCGGAGATGTGACATCGCACGAGGGTAAGGCGACGCGAGTGCCAGCCGAGATACTCCCCTATCAGGCGGGAGTCGTAGATGGTGACGTTCTCAGTGCCCCAGAAGGCATCCTTCGAATGAATCTCCGCATTATGGATCTCAACGTTATTGCAATACTGGAATGAGTAGTTGCCATGCTGGGTCCAGCGGTTGATGCGGATGTTGTTGGAATGCATGAAAAGATAGTCGGCATTACCGATAGTCACATCCTCAATATCAACATTGTCGCAGTGCCAGAGCGTCTCCTCTCCATCGGGGATGTTGACCCGGCGAAGCACGATGCCATCCATTTCGCGGAACATCTTGGGAGTATCCACCTGCGTGTCTTCCATCACGAGGTTGCGCGAGTACCACAGGGCGGCGCGGGCGCCTGGAGTAAAGAGAGAGTTAGTGACGTGGAAGGTATCCACGTGCCAGAAAGGATATTTACCTTCGAAGCGGCAATTGTCGGCGTCGATATTGGCGCAGCATTTCAGAGCCGATTCACCGGCGTGTATGGTTACATTCTCAAGGCGAAGATTACGCTCGCCAAAAAGCGGACGTTCGCCGCCGAATTCTGTGTCTTTAATGGTTTTCATAACTTGATAACACAAATGAAGCACTCTTCGGTCATCCATCATTGAAAATGGTAAGAGAAACCCGTAATAAGGGCATTAGGCTTCTTGCGGTTTCGCCACCTCTACCGTCAGAAAGAAGTAGCGACAAAATAAAAAGGATACACGGCGTGGCGTATCCTTATCGACAGATTATAATCGTCTATCTAACATATTTCGGCGGTTACCCGGCTGCAATCAATCTTCAGACGGGATGAGCACGAGATTGCCGTCGGCATTGAAGCGATAGCGATGCGACACAAGCGTATCTTCATTTGTCACCTCAAACACGCAGAGTTCCGGACTGATCTGCAGGCCGGCGTTGGCGAGCGCTATGCGCACTGCCTCCTCAACTGTGCTGTAGCCGGTGTTAGTCGACTGATAGAGACGTGAATCTTCGGGTCCCCAGATTGTGACTGAAACCGGTTCCTGCGGTTTCAATGTATCAAACTTTTCCATAATCGTGTTTTTTCTAAGAATTAAATTAAATCGGTTTATGAAAGGAGATTACTGCCGCGGTAGACATTCTTCCCCTTTATTAATAAAACAAACCGGGTATTGAAATGGTTGAGAGGGTCAGTCAAGTGTCTGCACACCTCCGCCATTGACCATCAGCGTCTGACCGCTCACCCAGGCCGAAACGGGAGATGCGAAATACAATACAGCACCGGCGATGTCTGACACTTCACCAAGCCGATGAATAGGAGTATGGGCCAGCATCTTCGCTTCAATCTCGGGCGTAAGCACCGACGCGAGGGCCTTTGTGCGTGTTGCTCCGGGGCCTACATTATTTATGCGGATACCCATTGGGCCGTAATCAAAGGCCAGATTGGAGGCCAAGTGGTTCAGCGCAGCCTTCGATGAACCATAGATAGCCATATCGGGACTATTATTGATGCTACTCATCGACGTGATGTTGATAATGCTTCCATAGCCCGACTTCTCCATATAAGGCGCAACGAGCTTCGAGAGCTGCCAAGGAGCAAACACATTGATCGCATAGATTCTCTCCACGTAGGCGCGGTCGATCTTATACGGGTTCTCACGGCCACCACCGCCGAGGCCGGCATTGTTGACGAGTATGTTCACCGTGCCAAAAGTCGACACAGTACACTCTATCAGTCGGTCAAGATCAGCGGAGACAAGAACATTGCAGGCAACTGCCGCACTCTTGCCCCCCGCCGCCGTGATTCCGTCGGCCACGGTCTGCGCCTTCTCAAGCGAGATATCGCTTACCACAACAGCGGCTCCGGCCGCCGCAAGTATCTCACAGGCACCCCTACCGATGCCGTCACCACCACCGGTAACAACCGCCACCTTACCTGTCAAATCGAATAAATTGTCGTTTTTCATAATACAAATCTTCTTTTACGTGTAACGTCTGTGAAACCGCGAGGGTTCATCTGAGACATTCCGACGCCCCGTGCTCAACTGCCTCCCTGCTTCAGCAACATCAGCTCCGGAGAGGTTCATTTCAGATTCGCGATCACGTTGTAGCAGAACCAGCTGTTTAGATTCTCAAAAAACATCGGCACTTCCCGCGCCCCCTCCTTCTGCAGCCCCAGGCCGTTGGAATAGGCATCGAGCGAGAGAATCTTCGAAAAGGGAATCTTCAGAGCCTTCTCAGGAGAATGAAAATAGAGGTTCTTGTCGGTGAGGCATACGCTTCCGGCGCCGATACGCTGCATGTAGGTTGTCTCCACCGGGTGCCCCTTGAACCCGCCCGTTCGGTAATAGACACCACGGCATATCCGTACGCTCACGCCGCGCGATCGCCCCACCATTTCCCGCCGCACTTTCTGCATCTGGAGCGTAACGTCGCGGAAGAGCCATATCAGCTGCTCATTCTTGCTGAGCATAAAGGGAAAATTACCGGATATAGTAATCCGTGGCGCCGGCACACGACCGTTGAGCAAATCTTGAAGCACCTTCGACTGCACCACCTTCTCGAGCGAATGGTTGGCATTCAGCACATGCTGCGGGAGCCCCGTGAACTGCACGAACCTTGCCACCGAGCGCTCCTCGGCCTCGTCGATGATGCCGTCGTCAAGGTAGCGGTCGATAGCCTCATCAAAGCTCCCCCGATAGATAAGGGTGCGTTCATCGTCAGTCACGAATGAATCGCTGCAGATGCGTCTCAACTCATCCTGATGAAGATAGAAATCCTCTTTCCTGCTGAAGCATTCTCCTATAATACTCTTGATGCGTGCCACTCCATTCTCATGAAGCTTCTCGCACTCGTTATGCTTGCTGTGAAACAACCCGGCATCACGCCCGCAAAATCTGCATTTTCCCATCCGCTCTTTTTTTCATTAACATTACTTCCCTATCCAATTGGCGAAAAGAACTTGCCCGGCGAGAGATAGACCGTACCGGGGCCAGTGACGCGCATCATACTCAATCCCTCCCCGCTTGCAAAATTCTTCAGCGACCAGTTCGACTGCACCTGATGATCGGCAAGATTCAGCATGGCGATTATGTGATTCTCATCTACATCTATCGTTTCGCCCGGTTGCAAGGTTACTGTAATCGGTGTCCCCTTCGTATCGAGGAATACGGTGGATGCCCCCTGAATTTGCTGGAGCACAAGCCCCATGCCGCCGGTAAGACCTGACAAAGAGAGTTTTGAACTCACGTTAACCCGGTTGTTGGAGCAGATATAGACTCCACGGTGACAGATCATGCTCTCACCGTTAAGCTTTATCGGCAGAATGCCATGCCGGCTACCGATTACGAGCTTGCGGGGCATATTCGACACATTATACAGACGCAGGATAAAGAGCGATTCTCCCGAAAGCTTCGCGCTCAGTATGCGTCCTATTCCCGAGCCGTTGAAACTAAGTTCCTTCTCTATTCCAGTCTCAAGATAGATGAGAGACCCGCGCTCAGCATAAAAATCCTCACCTGGCGAAAGCATCACCTCAAGATGTTGCACATACTGGCCTACAAGTTTACAATTCATTTTATAGACGTTAAGAAAGGATTATAAAATCTGAGTGGAAGCCGCACGCAGGGTGCGGCTTCCGAAACATAAAGGAATCTAATACGCCGTTGTCACTGAAAGGCAGGAACTCAGACATATTTTGTAACGATGCGTCTGATCGTCTCGCACAGATTCGCATCCGGATAGGCGTCGCCTATTGCGGAGAACTTCCATTCGCCGTTGCGGCGGTAGAGCTTGCCCATGATCAGGGCTCGCATTCCCGCATACTGCTTCTCAGCAGCCACATCGTAAGAGGCGAATACCTCCTTGACGCGAGTGGGCGTGCCTTCGTACATACGGATCGAGGCATAAGGAATCTGGGAGAAGTCTTCGCGACCAACATTGTTGAGGAAGAAGAAAATCTGATTCACATCCGGACTGATCTTATTGAGATTGACCGTGATGATCTCATTGTCGAGGTCGTCATTACCGTTCTGATCTCCCTTAAGGTCGTCGCCGCTATGATGCAGCGCCGACTCGCGCGAATCGAGCTTACCCGGCGGCATGCCATAGCGCGAAAGGAAGTCGCGGCGGTAAAGCGGCGAATAGATATGGTCGACGAGATCACCCTTATCATTCACCATCACGCATGAGAGGTCAAGATCGACATCAGTCACCGACTTTCCGAGCCCAAGGAATCCGCTCGAGACAATCGCTCCCCAATTGCAGCCCACGCAAAATTCAGTCAGTCGGGAACCGTTGCTCTTCTCCAGATTAATACGCTGACCCTTTTCAAGAATTATTGCCATCGTTTAAGTTTTTACAGATGATTATTCCTATTCATTAGTATACTTTTGCCCCAGGGCTGCATCAGTTGTATTTCTTCAGATATTCTGCGAGGCCACCCTTCATACCGTTGCCTATAGCCTCGAACTTCCACTCTCCGTTGCGTAGGTAAAGACGTCCGAACTCCACAGCCGTCTCAATCGAGAAATCCTCATCCAGATCATAGCGGAGCACTTCTTCACCCGTGGCTGTGTCATAAAGACGGATGAACGCATTATGCACCTGACCAAAGTTCTGCTTACGTTCTGGAGCCTTATGGATGGTCACCACGAAAATGATCTCCTTCGCACGCGGGTCAATCTTTGAGAGATCAATATTGATGGTCTCATCATCGCCCTCGCCTTCGCCGGTGAGGTTGTCGCCCGTATGCATCACCGACTCATCAGGCGAGCTGAGGTTGTTGTAGAATACGAAATACTCGTCGGCCAGAATCTTACCATTGTCTCCAAGAATAAAGGCAGAGGCATCGAGGTCATAATCATAGCCGGTGTTTGAATCATTTACGTCCCAGCCGAGACCGATTGCGAACTGGGGAAGCTTAACTGCGACACGCTGTCCCTTTTCAAGATTGATTGCCATAGTAGTCAAATTATTTAGTTAATGTCTTTGTCAGCCCGAGCCACGGGGAGTCCTGTATCAAGGGAGAGTCCTGTATCAAGCACCGCGACCTGTCTGATTTCTTTTCTACTACAAAAGTAATGATTAAATGACAAATTACATAACTTCTGCAATAAATTACCTGAAAACTCTGTTTCCGCATTATTTTCTTCCGCAATGTTGCGCAAAATAGATTATATCGGCAAAATGAAAGGAGCCGCATCGCCTGGCAGCGATACGGCTCCTTATTATTCATATGATTATTACAGGACTCATAAGAGCCTGCGACGACGGCTATCAGAGTGCAACCTTGAAGCTGCGGCCATCCACGCTGATGATGTAGACGCCTGTCGCGAGGTTGCTGAGATCGATGAGGGCAGATGAAGTAGAAGCCACCTTCTTACCGCTCACTTCATAAACATCGGCCTGACGGAACGCGCCGAACACAGTGACCTGCTTGCCGTTGACAGCGATGCTTACGTTTTCCGCAGCAGCCACCTCATTAATGCCACTGAACTCACCCTTCTTACCGAAGAAGATGCCGTTGATCTGGATAAAGTTGTGGTCAAGGTGCTTGGTTACAAGGCGGATGCCGAAGCAACGGATAGCATCTTCAGTCATCACGGGCACAGCTACTGAGTTGCGTACGAACTTCTGAGTGCCGAGTGCGGGATCGATTTCCGGATTGGTAGGATCGCTGTGGAGATCGATGTTGCCAATCTTCTCAGTCTGGGAAGCGAGCTGATTATTAACACCCATATACACTTCGATCTGGTCGTCAGTGTAAGAGCGCGAACTGATGGTCACCTCATACTCAGTGTCAGCCTCAAGATTCATCGGGGGCGAGATAAGCCAGTCGTTTGCAGTGCCCTGGTTGCTGTTGCCAAGACCGGGAGAAACGATGTATTCAGCAGCTGATTCAAAGTCGCCGAATGCAGTCTGTCCGAGAGTAGTGTTGAAAAGCCATGTGAAACCATCGTTGTTGCCGTCGATGACGTTCCAGCGGTTCATGATCTGCGCGGGCTCTTCAAAAGTCTGCTCATAGGGAAGATCGTAAGCCGGACCGAGGATATAGTCGCTTGAATAAGCTTCAGACTCACCTTCGGTGTTAGAGGCGATGATAGTATAAGAATACTTCATCAGACGAGCGAAATTATTGTCGGTTACCATACACTCCTTGATTCCTTCCGCAATCTTGCGGTTGTCGTTGCGGACCACGGTGTATGTGACGCTCTCGGGATTGAAGGCTCCGAGGTGGAGTCCGACAGTCGGAGCATCCCACTTAAGAGTGAGCGAACGCATATCGTCGCTCACTTCGCCTGTGATGGCGGAAACCCGGCCGGGAGCATCCTCTCCAACATACTGGAAGGCGGTGCCGTCGGCTCCGTCGCCCTTACCGTTGTAGAAGTAAACGTCATAGCGGTAGTTGCCGTTGGTGGGAACAGTAGTGTCTGTCCAGGTAAGTGATTCACCGGGAGTCAACGTAAGGCCGGCCGCACTTGCATATACCTGCTCGCCATTACGCTTGATGACATAGCCGTAGATAGTGCCGAGATCAGTGCTGCCGCTAAGAGTTGTCTCAGGCACGTTGAATGTAAGCGTAGCGCTAAGCGAACCGTCAGCGCCGGCCACAGCCGAAACCACAGGCGCGCCGGGAGCCAGCAGGTTGGAAGCCGACGGAATAGAGAGAGCCACGAAACGGCTTCCGATACCTACGGAACCAATCTCACGGATGGTCTTCTTCTCTACGTCGATCTCCTGAAGCCAGCTGTTCTCATATCCCTGCGGATGACCAGTGGTGTTTGACACCCAGTAAAGAAGACCGGATGCTTCGTCAAACTCCATCGACTGATTGCTGAGCATGTTGCCCAGCTGCGTGTCCATCACGAATGTGGCAACCCCCGTCGCAGGATCGATTGTAAAAAGCGAACCGGATGAAGAGATTGAATAGAACGTGCCGTCGGGATGCACAGCAAGGGTGCCACCACCATTGGTGATATTGCAAAGTTTCGTGAACTTACCACTGTTGATATCCACTTCGTAAAGGCCCGAACGGCTACTTTCGAAACCGATCGCATACATTTTACCGTCTTTCTTGCTCCATGCCATATCCTGGGGCTTGAAATCAGTCTGATCAGGATTCCAGGGGCCAACCGCCTCCTTCAGGCCGTTGAACGTGTTGTAAACAACAAGATTGGTGGCCGTAGGCGCACTTGTCGAGGAGTAGAACTCATACTCGCAGGCATAGATAAGACCGTCGACGCCTGTGCCGGCATAGACACCTACGAAGGGAGTGTCATAGTAGGAATCAAGAAGGTCGCCCAGAATTTCAGCGTCCTCATCAGAGGGATTGAAAGGATACTTCACAAAACCGTAATCATACGGACGTGACTCTGTGGCGAATTCCGCAGAACCCAACGTGAATCCGTAGAATACACGGTTGCCGGGAGCTGCGCAGAACGCAGAGGCAGCCACAAGGGCTGTTGCTCCCATTGCTAAAAGTCTGTAATTTTTAAACATTCGTTTCAAAGTTTAGAATGATTAATTGGTTTTGAAAAAATTTCTTTTGATGAGCAGGGGTATCGGTCGGGATAATTCAAACTTCTTTTTCCTGTCTCATCGCCGGTTGTAGTTAATAAATTTTGTGTGTCGCAAATTTAATAATACATGAATAAACGCAGAATAAAATAAACGTTAAAATTGCTTAAATTTCCCCTAAATTCAACACCTTGTTATTTGAATATGGAAATTATTTCCGATTTTTGTAAAGAGAATCTATCAAATTGTTAACACAACCTTTCAAAATGAAACTACTGAATATCAAACGCACACTTTTATTATCTGCAACAGCGGCATTCGGAGGGTTTATTGTATCGGCAGTGCCTCCAATGCCGGGGTTTATCAACGTAGCCCAGCCTGATGGAACGACAATTGAAGCCCGCATCATGGGCGACCATGAATTTCATTACTATGAACTGCGCGACGGGTCGGTGATGATGGCAGATCCTTCCGACGGCTTCATCAAGCCTGTCACCATGCATAAGCTTGAGACCCTCCGCGCTGCAGACAGCGCCCGCCGCGAGGCAGCTCGCCAAGCTACTGCAACCCGCACAGCCCCTGCCACAATCAAGAACGACTTCCCCACTACCGGCACCGTGAAGGGACTTATCGTCCTCGCCGAGTTCCAGGACGTGAAGTTCCAGCCCGGATCGACTAAGGAATATTTCAGCCGGAAGCTCAACCAAGTCGGCTATCAGGGTGAGGAAACCGCAGGAAGCGCCGTCGACTACTTCTTAGAGCAGTCTTACGGCAGATTCACCCCCGAGTTTGATGTTGTCGGCCCGATCACCCTTCCGAAGAACCGTGCCGACTATGGCCAGAATGAAGACCTCGTTAATCTCTTCCGCGATGCCGCGCTTCTGGCAGACTCTGATTGCGGAGTGAATTTCGCAGACTATGATATTGACAACGACCACTTCGTCGATTTCTTCTTCGTGATCTTCGCCGGCCACGGCCAGGCTCAGGGTGGCCCCGCCGAAAGCGTATGGCCCGCCATGAAGGATGTGTCGGACTATATATATGATATGTTCGATGACAAATATCTCGGTGTGGCTGCCTGCTCATGCGAACTGAAGAACGGCGAGGGCACCGATCTCGACGGCGTCGGAACAGTCTGCCACGAGTTCAGCCATATCCTCGGGCTGCCGGATATCTATGACGCGCAGAACACCGGCGGACACGGCATGGGCCATTACGACATGATGTGCTACGGCCCCTATAACGGCGATATGCGCGTGCCTTCCGGCTATACGGCCATGGATAAGTTCACTCTCGGGTGGATAACCCCCCGCGTGCTCGACTCGCCCCAGAAAGATGTGACGCTTCTCGACATTGCCTCGAACGAAGACTGCATCTTCATCGTTAACCCCAATAACGAGAATGAGTACTACACGCTGGAGAACCGACAGCTGAAAGGTTTCGATTCCGCCCTCCCCGGCCACGGACTCGTGATCTCATACGTGAACTACAACCGCACGGCCTGGAAGAAGAACACCGTGAACTCGCTCCTCTCCGGCTATGAGCACGTGAGCATCATGCCGGCCGACAATTCACGCGATCTTAACGTGAAGGGCTCTCTCAACTACGAGGCGGGCGATCCTTTCCCCGGCACTCGCAAAAACACATCTTTCACCGACACGTCGAGCCCGAAAGCCGTTTGGAAAGCAAGCGGTGCGGAGACGCCCGTGGGAATGGCAATCACAAACATCCGTGAGAGCGACGACGGCGTAATCACTTTCGACTTCATGGCCGATCAGGCAGGCGTCAGCGAAATCGAAATGGATGAGGTGTTTTCCGGAAACGCGGAGTTCTTCACTCTTCAGGGCATCAGAATCGAAAAGGGAGATCTCCGACCCGGCATCTACATCATGCGGGATGCTTCCGGAAATGTCAGAAAGGTAAGACTCTGATTCCCGGCTCTCGGATTCACACGATTGTAATCTACTTTAACTTAATACATTCTATAACATCAAACATTCGCAAGTTATGAAGAAGAATCTACTTGTGCTGCTGTTCATGATGTTGATGGGAACTGTCACATCCTTGGCCCAGGATGTGACTTTCACCATTGATATCGATAATGCAGCGAACGCGACTGTCACTATGAACAGTCCGTACGGTGATCCCATTTCCCTTCATGATGGAGTCAACTCCGTGTCAGGCCCGGCTAACCGCCCCTTGTTCGTCACTCCGGCTAACGGAGCAGAACTCACCGTAAACGTCGACGGCATGGACCTCATGCTCGGAGGCGGTGGATTTTACAATACTGTTATGGTTGAAGGAATGGTCGTGAAGATCACCTCTGCCGGTGGGGGCGGAGCCAATACTATCGACATCCTTTTCTCAATCAATAATCCCGGCACAGCTCTCCTCACCACCGGCGGAGAGACCATGGAGCTTGCAAACGGCAACGTCAAGGTTAACAGCGGCGAATATGCCATTCTTGCTCCGGCTGAAGGCTATGCTTTTGATCAGGTGACCTTCTCCTTCATTGAGGACTACACCGAGAATGGCGACGGCACCTATTCATTTATGCCAGCACAGTATGGTTATGTCAGTATCCAGACAAAGGTTAAAGGCACTGATTTCAAGGTTGACATCAACGTACCGTCAAACGTGATCCTTACCGGCTACAGCGCTTCCAACGAGGAACTGAGCACTATTCCTCTTAACGGATATACATCACCCTACTCCGTAACGGCTCCTCTCAACGTGGCTTCAATCGTATTCTCCGCTCCTGCAGGCGGCGAACTCAAGTCGATCAAGCGCGTGATGGCCGATGGGACAGAAAGCAACGTAAACTACAGCCCCTACGCTGGCTGGAGATCTGCTTTCGCAGAGGGCGATACGTTCGTGATTGATGCCGTCGGTCCTTTGGCTAATGTGAAGTTCTATGGCTACAACGACTCCTGGCAGGAACTCGACCTTACGAACTTCGTAGTAAAGGCCGGCGATACGACCCTCGATCTTTCAGGCGCTACGGCTGAAGCAGAAGTGCGCATAGGTGAGATTCTGACCGTCACTACCGGAAAGGGTTATACCCTGAAGGAATATAATGCAATCTCCGGAGGTGCAATTACAGCTATCACTACGGATGGCTCCGTACAGACCGCTATGGTAAGGGCTGCCGGCGATATATTCCTTTCCGCAAAGCAACTGACAGCAATGATCATCAATGTGGATAATGCAGCGGCTGTAACAGTGAAGGGTGGCAACGGCCACGGCGACGCCATCGAGCTTGCCAACGGCACCAATACTCTTGAGAGCGTAGCCAACCCGCTCCGCATCACCGCCAATGAAAACTATGATATCGCTTCTGTGGCTCTCGATGGTGAGGCAGTGAAGGAAACTAACGGCGGATATACCGTAGAACTTCTCGCAGGCTCTACTATCGATATCACTACCCGCGTAGCAGACGCTCCCTTTCCCGTGACGATTATGACAACAGGCGATGGTTCTATCGATAACCTCATCATTATTCAGAACGGCGAGGTTGTTGACTACGCAGAGGGCATCACCGGCCTTAACGGCACTGAACTCTCATTCCGTGCGGCTCTCGGCTATATGATTGAGAATATTTCCGACTTCAGCGGCAATAAGGTAAGTGCCGACGACAACAAAGCCGTGTGGACCGTACAGTTCACTGAGGGCAGCAGTATGATCAATGTCGAGTTCAAGACACCTGCAGAAGGCAACACTTTCGTAGGAATGACCTGCAATATCCCCGGATTCCGCCTCGGCGTTTACGACAGCGAGGGCAATCGCAAGAACGATCCTTCTAACGAAAACCTGGCCTACAATATCGAGTCGGGTAATACGGGAGAAGTTGCCATAGGCGATCAGGTGAGAGTGATCACATGGTCAAGCAGCTATGAAATCACTGAAATCAAGGTGAACGGGACTCCAATCGAAATCGAAGATGGCATCTCGATGTCTGACTACATCAAGATTGAAGAGCGCACCGTGATCGAAGTTACCGCGGCTGAGAAGAAGATGCTCGTGAACGTACATGGCGACGAGTCGATCGATGTTGCGACAGGCTCAGGAGCTCTCATCGGCGGCGTATATATCAACGAAGTCGGTAATCTCGGCGCTGATCTTGAGGTGGGCGATAAGTTCTATGTGATTCCTCACGCTGAGAAGGGCTACAAATTCGATGGCTTCAAGACTGTTCCTTCCGTGCTTATGCCTATCCCCGAACCCGTTGACGGCAAGTATGAGTTCACCGTTCCAGAGGGCGTTGAGTATCTCTTCTTCCAGGGTTCGTTCGTGATTGACGAAGAAAACCAGGCATTCCGCATTGAGGGTAATCAGATCTACGACGGACAGGGTGATGCTTCTGTCGACACGCGCCTCGTAGGCCTCACCCGCATCGACAACGGAACAGAGATGGGCGCACTAAGCGTAATGGCTTACGCCGGTGAGACTGTAAGACTCCTCTTCTTCCTTAACATCGATGAGTTCCCTGCAGAGGAATACTATTGTGAAAGCTTCTGTCTCTTCAATAATCCTTCCGTGCTGATCGCACAGAATTATGTGGTTAACCCCGATGATGCAATGGCGAACAACGTAATCTCCATCGGCGCCATCGTGAAGAAGAGAGATACCATCGGCGTGGATTCAGTGAAGGCTGAGGGCGCAATCGCTTATGATGCAACCACCGCAACCGTGACTTCTGCAGAAGACGTGAATGTCTACTCCATCTCCGGAACACTGATGACTATGATTCCTGCAGGTGAAGGCTCGATCGCTAACCTCCCCGCCGGAGTCTACATCCTTAAATCAGCCTCAGCTACTGTTAAAATCAATAAATAACAGATCTTGAATATATAATCATCTTCCCCCGTCGGGATCCCTTGCGGGAGACTCGGCGGGGGAATTTCCTTTATCTAAAATAATCAAAGCATCTTAAATTACTAAGCTGACATGAAAAAGCACTTAACTCTGGCCACCATCGCAATGCTCGCCTGTGCGGGCATGCAGGCTCAGAACGGCAACGCTCCAATGCGCGATGCGGAGGAGAAATCATTCGATTTCACACTTGCTTACGACTATTTCGATTCTTTCCAGGATCCGTCCTACCGCGTGGGTTCGAAAATCTATCAGGCTTTCCAGATCACTTCCGCCAATGCCGATCTCTATGCCGGATCGCAGATTACATCGGTCAACATTACTACCGGCAGGTATCAGAATTCGGACCGCAATACAGTGAAGAACGTTACTCTCTTCCTTACTGAGGATCTCCGCGAGGAGCCGTTCTATACACAGAGCGGAAAACTCGGTGAGGAGGCGGCTACGGTCAATAAGATTGAGCTTACCACTCCTTATACGATAATTGCAGGTAAGACCGTATATATAGGCTACTATTTCACCCTCTCCTCGCAGGATATGAACTATCTTTCGGTCGACGGCGTCTACCACGAGGATATGGCCGGAGGCTGGATCGGCAATAAGCTCGGCAACGGTGAGATCGTGTGGAATAATATTTCGCGCGTATACGGCAATATCTGCATGGGCTGCACCATCACCGGCGATAACTTCGCCACCGATGGCGTGACGCTCCTGCAAACCGACGGCGTGGAATTTTCCGAACCCGGGAAACCCTTCTCCTACACTATCTATTTCCAGAATGTCGCATCGAACGACGTGAACTCGCTTGAGGTGGCTTATTCAGTAGGCGACGGCACGGTGAAGAGTGCGGAAGTGAGCCTCTCGACTCCGTTGGGTTATAACCAGCGACGCGGACTCGTATATAACGACCTGGTAAGCGAAAAGGCAGGCGTGGATATCCCGGTTGTGTTCGAGATCACGAAGGTCAACGGTCAGCCCAATACAGCAGCCGACAGCCGACGTCTCTCCTACCTCAACTGCTTCCGCAAGGCCGACGGCTTCAAGCGAATGCACCTTATGGAGGAGGGAACCGGCACATGGTGCCAGTGGTGTCCGTCGGGCATCGTGATGATGGAACACATTGCCGCTACCTATCCTGATGATTACGCCCTGGCAGCAGTGCATTACAATGACCCGATGGCCGTGGGCAGCACTACTCCCGTCACCAATCTCTTCAATGGGTCCTACCCCACTGCGATCGTTGACCGAGCCACCCGGATGTATCCCCAGAACAGCAGCATCAATCAGCAGCTCCGGCAATACACCGACTACTATGCGGCAATTCCGTCGTTGATCGGATTCTCTTCAATTTCGGGCACGAAGACTCCCGACAATGAGCTGAAGGTATCCACGGGCGTGAAGTTCGCACTCGACCTCGCCACCTCCGGACGCTACCGTCTCTCCTATTATCTGACCGAAAGCGGCGTCGGCCCCTACGAGCAGAACAACGGCGCCTATGCAGGGGGCGCCAACGGCCCGATGGGCGGCTGGGAAAATAAGTCGCTCACAGTCTCCACTCTGTTTGATGATGTGGCCGTGCTACTCGATGGCGGCCTAATGGGCAACGAGGGCAGTATTCCCGCGACAGTAGAAGTAGGCCGCGAATATACTTATGAGACTACGCTCCCGCTCAGCACTGTCACCAAGGATAAGGTTACGCTCATCGCATTCGTGATCGATAATGCCGACGGCACGGTAGTAAATGCAACAACTAAGGAAATCGACCTCACCAACAGCGGCGTGTCGTCGGCAATGGCAGAAGATGGCTGCCGGATCATCGCCGGTGAAGGCACGCTCGCAGTGGAGGGCTCGTTCGCGGAAGCAGCCGTATATTCAGTTGCAGGCAATAAGGTAGCCAGACTCAAGGCAGGTGAATCAGTAAGCCTTACGAGCGGCATCTACGTTGTCGTAGTCGACGGCTCGGCCCGCAAGGTGCTCGTGAAATAAACCTGCCGGGGAGCCCCCAGCAAATATACAGAAATCCCTCCCGCCTGACTCTGCAAGGCGGGAGGGATTTTATCTTAAGACCGGCGACTCGAGCCAGGTGAAATTCCGGTTATCAAGATGACTCAAAAAGGCAATTCCTCAGAGTTCCTCTCGAAATTATCTCTTATCATCTTCATTAAGATTTGAAAGCCTGCAGCTTGGTAAATCGCAGGAATAAGCTGTGGAGATAGTTTTATTTTCTCGCCTTTGATACCTGCATCCCAACAGGCCGCGATTCCATCGATATCAATGTTGTCAGAAAATTTGGTCAGTATCTCATCATTAAGACAATATACCTCCTCATCACTCTTAAGTGCACTGTCTACATCGTCAGGGCCGCAGTCGGGTGAGAGATAGGCGGATGGCTTAGCACCCGCTTCCAGCAGAAGGCTGACATCCCCGAAATTAAACTTCATTCCGGCCTCATAAAGACTACAGTCAATCTCGCGGAAACCTAATTTAATAAGTTCATCAAGACTCGCCCCTATCATAACCTCAATATCATCTTCCTCACTATATGGAGCAAAGCGGCTTATCAATTTACGGAACTGCTCCTCAAAATCGGAAGGGATCGGAATTAGTGACGCCATATAGTCAAGAATGCGCTTATTATCGGCACGAAGTTTTTCTATTTCCGGCCAATAGCCGGCACTCCAGGCATTATCATCCAGAATTAACTTATTCGCGTAGGCAACCTGATACAACGTATAAATTCCAATGAAGCACCGGTTGTCGGCCTCCTCGCACGCTTCAATAAAATCATCCGCTCTATTCTGGAGCAGCGCCATCAGCAGCTTATTATCAGACGGATCCTTATCCTTCGAGTTATCATTACCGCAACTCATATCATTTTGTCTTTTAAGGTTAATAATAAAAAAATGGCTAATTAATATTACTAATCACCTCCCTGGAGTTTCAAGGATTGGCCCATTTCTTCTCCGTAGGATAGTGCAAAGATACTAATATTTTTTGATTATACGCTCTTATTTAGCGGTCTTATTCAACATAAAAAACAAGTTCGATTGGATGGTAGACGGATTTTCCACATTTCTTATCCTGCTAAAGACAATTTCGAACTTTATTCTTACCTTCCCAGAGAGATTCAGTGTATGCAAAATGACAAAAGGGAAAGCCCTTGCGACAAATAATCAGCAGCCTCCGGATAGCGTTATTTTGTGCACACTGCTACATGATATTAGCAAGGCACTCAAGCCATACTATGATAAAGACGGAAACCTCCGTCACCGTAACACTTATATTCCCGGGCACGGGAAGCGTTCTGTTAACTCCTTTCGATGATGGGATTAAAACAAATGAAGATGAGCGCAGAGCCATCAGATGGCACCTGGGCGGATATTATGCTGCTGCTGATGAAATTGAGGACCTTCAGATTGCTAAGAAGTCTGATCTATACCGGGCGATCCGAAAAGCCGACAGATCAGATGCCTCTGGTAAACATCAGAATTTTCCATAGCTGCCTGATAGGATTCCACCTCCTATTAAACGCAATCCGGTTGGATTCAACTTTCCTATACCTCAGCAGATCCTCAACGTATATTGGTAGTAATACCGCAAAATATTCAGAGTCAGGGCTCGAAATTCATTTATCCCCCTCAAAATTCCTCCCTTGGAAACTGAACGGATATGCTCCGGAATACGTAGTGATGTACTTGTCATTGCCGGCAATGTCGGGTAGCTTGTTGACACTACAATCCCGCATCTTAGATTCTGGAAATGGGATTCTGAGAACTACCGTCAAGTATTGATGGTAACAGGTAATCACAAATACTATAACAACGGAGATATTGCAGCGCAAGGCGAGAGTTGGCAAAAGATGTTCCTGCCGAATGTAGGTTATTATCACAATAAGGTAGTGAGGATTGATAACGTGGATTTCATACTCTCAACACTATGGTCAAGAAAACCACCTGTTGATGAATTTACAATTCAGAACGGGATGAACGACTATGCCCAGATTCTGTATAACAAGCGTCGTCTCATTCCACAGAATATCAATGATGAATTTGAGAGAAACCTCGCGTTTATCAAGCAATCAGTATGCAAAAGCGAAGCTGAAAAGATTGTTGAGTCACACACCATCTGCCAACATTCGCAGCCATCGAAGACAGACACAAGGGAAGTGTACTGAATGCTGCCTACGCCACCGAACTCGGCAACTACATTGCTGACAGCCGAATCTCCGCATGGATTTACGGACATTCACATCATCGTACCGACCTGATGATTGGCAACACCCACCTCGTCAGCAATCCACTTGGCTACGTCTTCTGTGGCGAAAATACCAACTTCGATGACTCCGCAGTTATAGAAGTGTAATCATCCTCCTTTCACTATCCATTGAGAGTTATTCTTTTGACCTTTACGTTCTATTATTCCTTTTTCTTTTAAGGACTTAATGATTCTGTCAATAGTGCTGTCAGAAATACCTGTCATCATTGCAATCTCATCGATTGAAACTCGTGGATTGCCAGTCATTATGTCAACTACTGATTTTTCTTTGACTGTGAGTTGAGGTTTAGAAGCATCATTTTGAGGTTTAGTATCTCCGGAAACCTCATTTTGAGGTTTAGTATCTCCGGAAACCTCATTTTGAGGTTTAGCATTATTCCACCGAATATGCAGATATCGATTCTTCAATTCATTGTTTTCACCAATAATAAGATTGCGGAAGAATAAAACGAGATATTCTATAGTTGGCTCAATGCCTTTAAGGGCATTACGATAGTTTGCCCTCACAAGTGCATTGCGGAAATACCACGAATGTTCTTTAAACATATCATTGGTGGCTGGAATACCCATTGAACGGAGATACTTTATCAAGAATACGGCAGTGGTTCGGGTATTACCTTCAGGGAAAGGATGAATCTGCCATATCCCTGAAATAAAACACGCGAGATGTTCTATTATCTGAACATGAGTCAATCCTTTATACCGGAAACTTCGTTCTTGTTCAAGATCGTATTCGATGGTCCGCGTTAGATCCTCAAATGGACCATAAAGCACTGTTTCCCCCTCAAGCACCCATTCCTTCTTAGTAATGTTGTATTGACGAAAATCACCGGCATGTTTCATTACCCCTTTGAAAATTCGGCGATGTAGTCCTGCTAATCCCTGTACCGAGAAAGAGAATGAAGGCTCTGAAAGAACGCGGACGATATTCTTAGACACCTCGTCTGCTTCCTTCATATCATCCGGTATCTCACGCGCAGCTTCACTTTGGTAGTAAGTGGATATTAGCGCATCAACATCATCAATGGAAACCTCACCCTCAATGTGCTTCTTGGCAGTCTCGATCAAATAGTCCGACACGCTCAAGCCATCGACCTTTTGTAAGCCAATAGCCGTTTGCCACAACTCAGCCCTCTCCTTAGGTTCAGACTCAGTTGCACGTATATACTGTTCAAATTCCAGATATTTATCTTCGTATGCCATATTCTCTTTTTTATTGTCAACTACCGAGAAATCCTCGGAATTTGATTAACTCAGCTATTTCCATTTTGGAAACAGTTGAATCCTGTCGCAATTCTCCCTCAGAAAAAATGTTATTTAAGTGTTCGCTTATGGGCGGCACTCCCACATCAAAAAGCTGCGCCATAGCCTTCTGCGTGCACCAGATATTTTCATCTCGGTACACAACCTGCACACCATCCTCCTTCCCCTCAATCTGAAAGATCAGGAACTTCGCCGCACTATTTCGAATCTCAAATTTCTTCGCCATAGTCAATATTCAATCATGCAATATTCTAATTTGACGCGTTTGTATTCAAACAATTAACTTTGCACGGTGCTTTGAAAGATAATCTTGCGAAGGTTTAAACATCGACGGAAGAGCAATTGTCGTACCTTCGTATTTTAAGAAATGTGTCTTAAATGCCTCTGATGTATATTCTTCTTTTAATACAGGACTAAGTACAAGTCTGTAATCTTCATCAATTGTAATTAGATGCTTGTCAAAGGCTGCATCATATGTAGCACTAAGGCACAAACCATTTTCCGGATTCAATCTCGTATCTATACATTCAGCCCAAGGAACAATATGACTGGCTCGGAGTACTTCCGGAAGATCTATTCCGGTTATACAACATTTTGCATCATATATTTCCAGAAGCATCGCCCTAAAAATATTCTGTCCGACCCTTCGCTTAGCTCGAATCTCCTTATCAGTTCCTTTATCATTGATATGAAATCTCTTTAATAAGTCAGAAGATAACTTCGATCCTTTATGGGTAGAACTTCGCATTATATCAGTAGCATCTTCACAGCAAATAAGGTTTACAAACTCGCCTAATCTACGAATTGCTGCAGTACAAAACCTCTTTCTTGGATAACTGGTTTGAGTCGATTTACCCAGATCAAATATAGAATTTTCTCCATGTCTGTATTTGTCTTCTTCCTCAGCAATATAATCAATAATTCTTTCTATCAAATAAGGATCCTTAATCTCAGTGAGGGACTTACCATGTAGATTGAAGATGTCTTTTATCTTAAATAATTCATCAAGTATTTGTATTGCCTTCAGATAAGAAGACGCAGTGCCACTATTCTTAATAGAATAAGTAGAATATATGTAGTCTTGGAACGTATGATGTTTATTGATGCTCATAATTCTTTTAAAAAGATAAATTCCCTTAAGACGAAGCTGAATCTGAAGTACTTAATTCTCTGTGAAATTTATTGGAATACATACTTTCATTTTGGGGTGTATGCTTGTATCTGGCACACCTTCATCAAACAATTGTGGCATAGTCTTCTGGGTATACCAGATGCTTTCATCTATGTACACTACCTGCACACCATTCTCATTTCCCTCAATCAGAAAGATCAGGAACTCTGCTGTACTCTTTTGTATTTCAAACGTCTTTGCCATACATTAGAAGGGAACAACCATTTCAACGATATCAGATAATGCTGTGTCTGTCGATTCGTTTTTAACGTTGACTTTTGTTGATTGATCCAAAATTTTCATTGCAATCTCTCGCGTCATTACTCCACCGCCAGCGGCAGCTATGTTTATCGCCATTAAAAGCCTATAATATAAGATGCGCAGTTTGCGAGGTGTTAAAGTCCCGTTGTAATTAGTAATAAACTCATTAAGGATGTCTTCTATAATAGTATCGTTAATTTCTTTTTCTTCTTCAGAAGCAGATACGGGTATAATAGATGCATTTTTTCTATATGTACTATACGGAGTTTCAATTTCAATAGGTGACGATTTAGTTGCCTCTTTTCCGTGATTTATTATTGAACTTACAAACAGGCATTGTTGGGTAGTATCAAGCTCTGGCAGCTTGATTCCAAATATGAATAATTTTTCCATATGTTCCCTTGCCATAGTAGTCAGTCTATCCTTTTCTGAAGAATACATACCTTGGTTAAGATGAATAAAACCCGACATAATCTTATACTCATCAAGACTGCAAAGTACAATGAGCCGTTTTCTTATTTCCTCATTTTCTAGGATAACACGCAAAGAGTCGATAACATCAATCATTTTTATAGCATTGCATCTATCAATGTCATCCACATAAAGAATAATTTGTTTTTTAGTTGGGTCTGTAACCATTGATTTCAGTAACGATACAAGATGTTGCTCAACTTCATTTTGTATTCCGAGTTCTGAAGTGAATGATCTTCTCCCTGAGTACTTTTTGATTAGGCTTAATGCAGAGGTGGGATTATTGATAAAACCATAAATAAATACAGACACCCCACCAATCCAAGCAATAGGAAGGGATAAGTCTTTAAACAAAGACAGCACTCTCTCGCTCAGATTAGGCAACTTTGCTAATAAAACACTTAGGAGCCAAGCCAAAACAAATATGCTTGTTATTTTTAAGACACCACGCCATTTATCTTTCAGCCATAATTTAAACTTAGTCCACCAAGAAGAATTTCTGTAGATGGTTTCATAAAGATAAGCCCATATAGCAGGGGTCTCTCGGTGCTTCCATGCATTAAATTCTACGAACTGGAACTTTGTGTTATGTTTTGTAAAGTAATCCTTTATACGAGTATAAAAATAAGTTTTACCACGTCCCCACGGACCAAAAATACCAATCATAGGTACCGCATCTACAGAGCTATCTGCAATTTTCTCAATTTGCTTTGCATAGCATTCTGCTAAGGAATCGACTCCAAAACATGGTTTGGCATCTTTATCCACAACTCTGCGATAATTAGATTTTGCTCGAAAGAATTGATCCTTTGATGCTGAATGTGGCTTTTGAGGCTGAGTACTAGAAGCTGAAGTCGAGACATCCTCTCCAATGTCCAACGTATATCCATTTTTTATAGCTGTTTCTGTATCTTTCAATCCGTCTAAAACCTGATCTTCAGTTGTCAACAAATTTTCTTCTACGAAGTCAATACCAGTAGGGGATAATTGTGAGATATGCCCATCTCCACCAATATAGAAAAAAGCATTTAAAAAACCTTGCTCTTTTAGACTTTTAACTGCATCTGTAAGCTGAGAAAGAGAATCAAAAATAATGTTGTCGTTTGTTGCTAGTTCTTTTATTCCTATAGATACATGACCCTTATCCTTATATCTTGCATATAGGGATTTGAGTATCGTTTGTTTGAGTTCTTTCTGAGTCATATAAGTTCGATTTAACTTAGTCCTGAATCATTTGTAGATAATTCAGCGGTTCAGATAAAACAGGAGCTCCATCAGGAGTATTCCCGGTCTCAAATATTTTCTTCCAGTAGCCCTGATCTTTTTTACCAGAGAAAACAGAAGATGCCAAGGCTCGATTTTTCCAAACAGGAAGTTGGGAAAGTGCATGGATGAAATTGCGTAAGTTCTTCCAGAGTTGTTCTGGGAATTGTGTTTGAAAGAGGCTATTTTCATTTATCATTTGCCCATTGTTGAGGAAGAACATCTTTATGATGCTTATGAGGTATGGTGTCCATGCATATAGAACTTCCTCCTTGCTTATACGATAGGCAATCAAATGCTCATCAGTTATGTCAGAATCTCGTTGATCAATTATTCTGCTTTCGATTCTATTCAAGCCTATTTCTTGATTGAACTTACCTACATATAGCTCCTCTGTAATTATCGACAATAACTGACAGATTTGACTAATTTCTAACTCTCGCGGATTTCTACCATCTTCTGACTTATAATCCATAGGAGTCGAAAGAATACCTTTGGAATCAAGGAATTTTGCAAGAAATACTTTATCATAGGTACTATGTGATAATGGAAGTGATTTCCCTTTACCTTCAAAGTCGATATAATCCTTCATCTTATTATCACGAGACGTTGTGATGGAGCTACGAATAGCGTCTAAGATGTAGGTTTTCATTTTGATACCCTTAAAATAGTCGCAGAGGGCTGTCTCTGAGAAATGAAAATCATCAGGCTGTAAGCTATGAGACTCTTGATATTCCTTGACCTTTTCATGGTATTGAGTATTGTTGAGTTGACGCATGACAGCCTTGTCAAATGCTATTTGTCTCAATTTGCTACCAGCATTAGCATTCGTTTCAGTCAAGACATTTACATCGGCATCAATGAATAGCCTTACAAGTATAGACTTTGCTCCAAGAAGAATTTGGGCGACAGCCTTATGTTGTCCATCAAAAACTTTAATCTTCCCATCGTCTATTCGAGCAAGTGTAAGATGCAACTGAGGGTTCTTTTTATAAAACTCTTTAACAAGAAGATTAATGCTACTATTTATACCTCTGGGGTTTATAAGCTCGTCATGGTAAAGGTATTCGAGGGGTACTTCAATAAATGCAGACTTCACTCCTGATTGATTATCCGTGAATATTTGTGCAGAAAGTACGGCATTTGAGCCCAACTTATCAAATGTATATACAATTCTATCATTCTCAATCTTGAATGAGAACTCATACTTTGAACCTTCTTCTGAACGGAGTAAATCTTTTAGGGATGCGGCTCTGTTTTCTTTCTTTTGAACAGCGTCTTGAATAACCTTTAAACGATGAAGTGCGCGTGCTACACAAAGATGAGCATCTTGCTTGGATTTATTACAAGATTCGTGTGTTAGAGCAAAGTTGCTTTCGTTGTCTTTGCCACCTGTATTGAGTGGAACAATATGATCGACATTGGGGGTATGAATGGAAAGATCTATAGGCTGTTGACATATAAAACAACAGCCATTCTGCATCTTATGGAGTTTTTGCGTGAGATGCTTATATTCGTCACTGCTAAGCTTGCGTAGGTACTGTGATGCCATAAATATATCTTTTCAGTTTTAAATATCCTCTAAGTCGCTCTGAATTTTCGATTCTACATTCTGAGAATCTCGATATCGAATCATTACCATACCTTCATAAAAACCAGATGATTTCTCTATCGAAAGCTGTATATCTCCACCAGGAACATTCCAAGCGCTACCATAGACTACAGTACCTTGATGAACTTCTGCCATGAGTGCGGTATTGGAGTCTGAATGTGAAGGATTATTCTCCTTTGATATAGCTGGCTCACCATATTTTCGAGTATAGAGATCTTTATAATAATCATAGGTAGAAACAAGACTGTTCCATTCCTTGCTTGGGTCAAAAAGCACAACAACGGAGAATACATTCTTGCCATCGTCCGAAGCGCCAACGCCTATAGTCGCTTGTCTACCTGTAAAATCTCCGGTAAAAAGGGTAATGTTTTTATCTTTACCCATTTGGGTAAATCCCTTGGCTTTTAACTTCTGGCAGAATGTAGTTATACCACCTTCAATAGGTATACCCTTGAAGGTCAGATGGTCTTGTGCATTTGCGTAGAAGGTTACGCATAGTAGCAGTAAAAGTAGAATATGTTTCATATATAGATTTTTTAATTTTTAAAATGTTCACACATCATGTGTGTCAAGAATGAATATGCAAAGTTACGAATTTTTTGCGAGATATTGGGTGCTAAAGTTAAGAAAGATGGTCATTTCCAGTGGGTTTATCGGAAATTTTTACTAACTTTGCACATTAAAAACCTCAATTATCAACATTAAGGATGCCTATACAGAGTGAGGCTGCATTGGAAGAAGGTCTGATTGCTGCTCTTCAAAAGATGAGCTATGAATATGTTCAGATAAAAGAAGAGACCAATTTGA
>CAMWYR010000010.1 GCA_947178505.1 uncultured Muribaculaceae bacterium
AGCCTGATGTCTACGTTCGTACAGCTCGCACACAAGGCGAGTCAACGGTGTTTGGGAGTACCGAAAGCCTCGTGCGCCAGTCCGATATCTTGACCGGCGCCACCACAGGACACACAAACTGGGCGGCGATCCCCGTGACGAAGAAACTTGTAACTGGGACAATTACCGCCGACACGGCCTTGCGGCTTGCGGGCAATATTCCAGTAGGCGAGTCGCTTCACTGCATCATACAAAACAACTCCAGCAAATCTGTCACGCTATCGTTGGCCGCATATCCAATCCGCAACGTTGACTCGCTCGTGCTTCTCGCCGGGCAGCGAGCTGAAGTCAATTTCGTCTATGACGGCGTGAATTACTTTGTAAGGGCAATGAAATGATTTAATTTAATAATCTATGTATACGTATCTAAATAAGAATATTCCGGGAAGAATGTTCCGTCCCGAAGAACCGCTGACTGAGGATAACTGCCTGCTTCTGGGTCAAGGTGCTGATGACTATGAGAAAGGCTTATATATCCCTTTGACCAAGGATCAGACGGCCTTTGCTGAGGTGCACCCTGATGCAGATGTGGAGGAGATCCTGAAGGCTGAGATTGATCCATCCGCTGCGTTGGATCGGGCAAGGAGCAGTAAACTGATCGAACTGGCAGCCTACGATTGTTCAGGGGAGGTGAACAGTTTCCTAATCAACGGAGTATCCCAATGGTTTACGCCGGCCCAACGTGCAAACTATAAGCAATCGGTCGAATCGTCAAAACTTCTCGGTGTGGGGAGCCTTCATTTCTTCGCAGGTGACACCCTTCTGAGCGTCTTAACTGCGGAGGCTGACAGAATGCTTGCTATGATTCAGCTTTATGCAGATGAATGTTATATTACCACGAAAAAGCATCAGACCGCTATCGGGGCTCTGAAGACCGCTGAGGAAGTGGAGGCATACGACATCACGATTGGTTATCCTGAAAAACTGAGTTTCCATGTTTAGAAGAAGAATGTTAAATGCACAGCAGCCTATCCGCGATGTCATACGGTTCAAATCGTCCGAACCTACATTCAAATACTTTAACAATATGGATGGCCAGGAATCGGAGATCAACGTTACGCCATATCAGGTAAACGAACTCAAACTCGGCGCCCCATGGACCTCCATGCACTCGACGTTCTCCGAATGCGACGCACTTCTATACGCGGATCTGACAAATTTCGATACATCTCATGTCTCATCCTTTTACGGTATATTCTTCCAATGCACGAACCTCGAAGAGTTAAGAATAGGTGGTATAGACACTTCTTACGCTACGAACCTTAGTCGAATGTTTGCATGGTGTCGTAAACTGAAAACAATCGATACAGGGTCCTTTAATACATATTTTGTCTCTGATATGTCGGAAATGTTTTGGGATTGCAAATCGCTTGAGCTCCTTGATGTCTCACATTTTGACACAAGTAAAGTTACAAATATGTACCTGATGTTCGCCGGATGCGAAAAGTTGACGTCTCTAAATCTACGAAATTTTAACACCGCTCAGGTTACGGACATGACTTCTATGTTCAGAGGCTGCCGTGGCCTTTCATCGCTTGATCTATCAAGTTTCGATACACGGAAGGTTAAAAATTTCAGATACATGTTCGCAGAATTTGGTTGCCGCGAAACACATCCACCGGAAGACAAACTTGTAAAACTGGATCTTTCAAACTTTCAAAACACTTCCGCAGAGTCGTACGAATACATGTTCAGCAACTTTCACGCCCTCAAAGAACTTGATATATCTAAATTCCAACCGACTCCTATCACATCGGACTCCCAAATAAGATGTATGTTCGACAACTGTTTCAATCTGCGAAAGATAAGATGCACCGGCGCGATGCGCGCCTGGCTCGTTCAAAATGCAGATATCAATTCATTACGCCATACACACATGATGCCTGATAATGACGGCGTCTGGGAGTTAGTTGACTGAGTTTTAGAATCTCGTTATTTTGCCAATTCCCTGAATACATGAGAATTAGAAAGATATGCTTATTCAGAAATTGACTGAGATTGTATAATCTGGCAAATCATAATTTAATTTTGGAAAAAAATAACGAAAGGAGGTGATATGATAAATCTTGCCGAACTCTCGACTGCCCTTGGAACACTCGTAACGACCTTTACAGCGTTAGGAGGAGTTGGCATCTGGAAATATCGGAAAATGAATAAGCGCCTGAAAGAGTCCGAGACAAAGTTATCGGAAATCGCAGTGCAGAAAGCGACCCTTGATTTTGAGAAGGAGCGTGTAAATCATCTGCATGAGATTATCGAGAATTATAATAAGACCGAGGTTGAACACTCTCAGCGTATTTCGGAGCTCAACCACGCGCTTAACGTAAAGGAGGATGAATTGCGCGACAAGACCGTACAAATTCGTAATCTGACCGAAAAGGTCTATAAGTCGGAGCAAGAGGTTAACCGTGTCCAGGATCTACTCAACGATTCAAAGGATGAGATTATAAAACTCACTGAAGAACGGGATGAAGAGCGTCAGCTCAAAGAGTTCTACAAGCGTTGGCGTTGCGAGAAATCAATCTGCAAGGATCCCGATGGTCGCATACCTCCAAACACAAAGCTATCATCAGAAACATATATTCACCCCGAATAAATCTAAAAATCAAATGCAGACACTAAAAATAGGAAGTAAAGGGTCGGATGTAATTCTTCTCCAGCAGAAGCTTGGTATCAAAGCAGATGGAATCTTCGGAGCCCAGACAGAAGCATCAGTCAAGAAGTATCAGTCGGAACACGGCTGCACTCCTGACGGGATTGTCGGTCCTCATACATGGGAGGCGTTAGGTATCCAAAGTGGCGCCGGTAGAGTAATCGATGAGATAATCATCCATTGTTCCGCCACAAAGGAGGGTAAAGAGGTTAGCTCTGATTCCATCGGCCGATCACACAAAGCGCGTAAATTCTCTTCTTATGTTGCAGGCGGAAAGACTCGTTATATCGGTTATCATTATCTGGTGCATCTTGACGGGAGGGTTGAGGAGTGCAGGCCTAACGCCAAGATGGGTTGCCATGCGTCAGGGCATAACGCGCGCTCTATCGGCATTTGCTATATTGGAGGGCTTGACGCACGAGATATCAATGGCACGATGATTAAGGACACACGCACTACAGAACAAAAGGGGGCTCTTATCAAACTCATCAAGGAGTTAAAGAGAAAATACCCGACAATAAAGAGAGTAATCGGGCATCGTGATACTTCTCCGGATCTGAACGGGAACGGGGTTATCGAGCCATTTGAATTTATCAAAGGTTGCCCTTGTTTCGATGCAAGTGTAGAATATAAAAATCTCTGAACTATGAAAGTGATTACATCAATTCTTATACTCTTGGCGCTTATAATGTGCGCATGCCATACATCAAAGAAAGCTATTTCCTCCCCGCCCGTTATTGTCACCAATACGGATAGCGTCAGGCTGGAATACATCGAGACAGTGCGAATAGACACTGTTATAGTAGAGGTGCCACTACCGGCTGAATCTGTTTCCCAAGTTGTAAGAGATTCTACCAGTCATGTTGAAACCTCTCTTGCGGAATCCGATGCCTGGATAAATGATGACGGGACACTCGGCCATTCTATAAAGAACAAGCCACAAAAACTGAAAGCGGAGGTGCCGGTACCGGTGAAGGATACTCAGACCAAGAATACGGCAAGTAGCATCAAGGAAATACCTGTTCCATACCCTGAGCCTGTATATGTAGAGAAGAGCCTTACGCTATGGCAGAGCATCCGGTTGGAAGCCTTTTGGTATCTGATAGTGATGTTGATTATAGTATTGGGATGGATACTCAGGAAACCCATTTTATCAGTCATACGGAAATTGTTTTGACTAATGTTGATTAACTAAGAAAGAGCCTCGTTGGGAAACGCGGCTCTTTTTATATCTGAACTTTTTGAAAGGTCTTTAGTAACTTGTATCGGAGCGGCCTTGATGATGTAAAATGATGATGTGTGACGCTCCGGGCTGTCGTGAGACAGCCTTTTTTTATTCTGCGAGAGACAACCGATGATAGGCGAGGAAACTCTCCAGCTTCTCCACTGAGGTTTTACCAAGAGATTTGATTGCCTTGAGGCTTTTTCTGGTCTGCTTAGTCAAATCTCCGAGAGTCCTAATCCCTGCACTTTCAAGAGGGATTAGAATACGGATTGAAATGTCAAAATCTATAAGATGAGCCTTTAGAAGTCGCTCCATGTGGAGCCTCGGCTCATCAAACTTTTCAAAATCTTTAATGTTGGGGCGATCGGAATTCATAATATTTGAGGTGAGATATGAAAAAAGCGGTGGGAACCACCCCACCGCCAAAGTCAAACCAATAAAACCTATCCAATATTGAAAAGGTCTCATTGACAGTGCAAAGATAACACTTTATTTGAGATTATCCAATACCTGACGTACAGCTTTTGTAGCCATTTCTGGGGTTACATAGATATAATTGTAGAGTGACATTCCTCCTTTATCAACTCTATGCCCGAGGATGTAATCTATCACGCTTGTACTGATTCCGAGGTCAAAAGCGTGTTGGGAGAATGATTTCCTGGCAGAATAGTAAATTAAGTGCTTTATGCCGGTAGCCTCCGCAAGTTTCGGCATATTCACAATGAAGAAGAAGTGGCAGTTCGATTTGCGCTGAGAAGGAGTTACAGCAATGTACCCGTCCTCACCCTTATAGCGGTTAATGATAATCTTTGCCTCTTCAGGAATAGAGAACTCTACGAACTTATTCTGCTTGGGCCGATCTTCGGTTTTCTTCCTGACGTAGTGTATGATTTCTGTCTGCTCGTTGAAATTGATGTTAAGCAGGTCTATAATGTTGATTCCTCCAAGATAGTAGGAGAGCATGAAGAGGTCCCGGCACTTCATCAGGCATGAGCGTGTCGTCTCAAGGTTCTTAATTTTTTTTATTTCCTCTACTGAAAGCCATGACTGGCGGGCTTCCATCTTCGGCAGCTCATATCCGGCGAAAGGATCCACTTTGAATTGAACGTATCCGCATCGCTTTGCATAGTTGAGAAGCACCATCAGGAATACGAGATAGTTCCTGACAGTTGAGAGTTTGAGTCCGCGGTCCCGAAGGAATCTCTCAAGCCCGAGAATGGTGCCGTGCGTTACATTCTCTGCAAGCATCTTAGAGTTGAGATGGCGAGACATTGTGTTCCACATATTGATATATCCTTTGCGTGTTCCGTCCTTGATATGGGCGTTGTCCATGTATTCCTCATAGATAGAAAGGAGGGTTCTGTGCTTATAGTTTCCGGCGTTCTTGAGCTGATACACCAGTTCCGGGCAGGATAGACCATTGAGGTATGCCAACTCATCCACTACGCCTTGATAGCGTTGGAGGATTCCTCTGAGTTTAGTATTGAGGAAAGCTGCGTCAGGACGTTTGACGATAGCGCCATTCTTAAACTCCTTGCTGGAGTCGATGATAATGTCAGTGACTATGTATCTGGTTTCTCCATTGTGTGCCACTGAGATTCTGACTTTATGCCGGCCACCTTTGAGTACTTTCGCCGGCACAATAACTGCGTTCAATATTGCCATTTTCGGACAATTTTTAGGAAATGTTTTTGACTAAAAAGGTCTATTTGACGATTGTCGGCTATTGTCAAATATGGCCACTTACGATAAGGGTTACTAACAAATCCTATTGTAGTTCAGTTATTTCAGTCAGTTAAGGCGGATACTACAACATATTTACACAAAAATTGTGACATATCCCCATTCATTATAAAAAAATAATAGAGTCGCCACACCTGCCACGGTAGGTCCCGGGAGCTTTAGGCCGATTGCCTGCACTGCATTTCAACACGCGGATATATATTTTTTGAGTTTCGATAAATTTATTTTTGTTCCACGCAACAGAAATTTTAAAACCTTTTGTATTTGAGTTATTTTGTAGATAAGATGATTTTCTGCTTTTATGACTGTGGAACAAATACTTACCTCAGTGTCTTCTATAATTTAATTGTTAAAATTTTGAAATTCAATATATTATAAACAGATTGCTTTTCGATGATGCTTAATAATACTTCCGATTTCTCAAATACCTGAAAATCAATCACAAATAAAAAGAATGAATTTACCAAAATATTTTGAATTTTTTTTTTAGAAATTTTTGTTATTATTTTGTAATTGGAAAGAAAAGCCCATCCGATTATGGAAGAGTATAAACTGAAATGGAACAAGTGTCTTGAGAAGATTCGCACCAATATCGGTGACGAACGCTTCCGCGTGTGGTTCTCTAAAGTCGAGGCCATTGACTTCACGGATAATAAGCTCGTTCTGCTTGTCCCATCTCGGTTTTATATGGAGAAATTCGAGGATGATTTTTATAACATCCTCCGCTCAGCTATCTTCGCCCACTTCGGGCAGGGCGTACAGCTCGCCTATGATTATTACGTGATTGATGGTGACAAGAATTCTAAGGTCGCAATCCAGAGTCCCGAACACTCTCACCTGCTCAAGAATAAAATTGAGCAGAAAATTACTGCTAACCGGCCTGTCGACCAGCGTGGTCAGGTGTTTGATTCGCAGCTTAACAGTACGCTCAATTTTGAAAACTACTGCGTGGGCCGCAGCAACAAGCTTCCTTTCACAATTGCCGAGCATATCGCCAATCATCCGGAGAAGCCTGACTTCAACCCCTTCTTCCTTTTTGGTAATGTCGGTGTAGGTAAGACCCACCTCATTCAGGCTATCGGTATCCGTATTAAGGAGAAGAACCCGCGCGCACGTGTGCTTTTCGTTACGATGAGGCAGTTCCAGAATCTTTATGCTAACGCTACCATCAAGAAGGAGATTCCTGAATTCATCAACTGGTTCCAGAGCATGGATGCCATCCTCTTCGACGATCTTCAGGAACTTTCCAATAAGACCGGTACTGCCGAGGCGCTCTTCCCGATTTTCAATCATCTTCATCAGAACAATAAGAAGCTCATCTTTACGTGCGATCGTCCGCCGATGGAGCTTGACGGAATTGCCGACCGCCTTATCGACCGTTTCAAGTGGGGAATCACCGAGCCTCTCGAGAATCCCGACTATGAGTTGAGAAAGTCGATTCTTGAATTCAAGGCGAAGCGTAACGGGCTCGATCTGAACGATGACATTATTGATTTGATTGCCAAGAGTTCTAACGGTTCGGTGCGTGAACTGGAGGGAATCGTAATGGGGCTCTATACACGCTCAATTACTGAAAATTGTCCGATCACTGCGGATCTTGCCGAGAAAGTCATCAGTCATCTCGTCAAGAAAGCGGAGAAGAAAATTGTCAATTTCGATATGATTGTGGAGAACACTGCTGAATTCTATCGTCTGAATCCGGATGCGATTTTCAGTAAGAGCCGCTTAAGAGATATTGCCGATGCCCGCCAGATGATCATGTATCTATGCAAGAAGCACACGGGCCTCTCTTCGCCCGCAATCGGCGCCAAACTCAATCGTAAGCATGCGACCGTCCTGCACGGCATATCTGCCATCACCGACCGTCTGGAGGTCTCGAAAGAGTTGAGTGATGCGGTGGCTTCAATAGAGAAGGCAATGCTTGGCTGATTCCCGGACATTAATATATAAAATAAGCTGTAACTTACCCGGCATCGCCGGGTAAGTTACAGTTTATTTCTTTTTGTGCGAGGGTATTTATTAGGCAGTTTATTTCCTGAATCTTCTGAGGGCGGTCTCAAAAATGAGGAGAGCGGTAGGTCGCGACACTCCAAGACGGACCAATACATCGAGATCATTGCTGAAGGCTATGCGCAGATCTTCCGCATTTTCCTGGCCGGCGAGAGAATAGTAATTAACAGCCTCCTTAAAATTATTCTCTATAAGAGCCAGATAGCCAAGGTGCATGTAGTCTGAGGAAACGGGGTCGATCGACAGCAATTTTCCGTAGATATCCTTGCTCTTTTCTAAGTTACCGTTCAGCAGCTCGGTCCAGGCGAGCCCCCTCATCACTTTCGGAGTGTCCGGACTCAGATAGTGAGCATGATAATAGTGCTGGAGCGCCTCCGCATAATTTCCGGTTTTTACGAGCAGATGGGCCGTATTCAGCATTGTCGGGATGCTTTCAGGTTCGGCCTCAAGCACCGACTGATAATATTTCAGCGCCTTCTTTTCATTCCCGGCGAGCTTATTGACATAAGCAAGCTTCCTTAGCAGCCAGAGCCCGGGAGTATCAAGTAGGGCGGACTGCTCGTAAGCCTCCAGCGCATCCTGAAGATTTCCCTGAGACTGATAGCAGAAGCCTATTTTTTGCAGGATTGTGGCATCCTGCGGAGCATTCTCCGCCATCAGTCGTAGCACCGGCAATGCTTCTGAATAATATCCACGGCTGAAATAGAACTCCGCCACAAGCTCTACTATCTCCTCATCCTGCAAAAGTGGTCCGAGCACCGGAAAATCATAGAAATTAAACTCTCTATCAAAAGGACTCCTGAAACCCTCTTTCTTCCTGAAGAGTTTGAAGAAGCGGTAAAAGTCTCTCACGACTTTCACAATTTCCTTATCAAATGCCGATTTCCTTGTATGCGGCTCCTGAGCCTGCATCTGATCCTTAAGTTGGCTCAGCTGCATTTTCATTGAGTCGAGCATCATCCTGCGTTGGGACGCCGGCAGCTGGGTAGTGGCAAAGGCAAGTGAATACATGTCGGAATCGCACATTTCGATGCCTCCGGTCGACATAAGCTCCATTAATTCTGAAGCATCTTCCTCCAGCTTCAGGGCAGAATGGTGCTCGTCAAAGGGCAGAAACCAGTTGGCGGCAGAATTAAAGAAGGGGAACTGTTTCAGATTGGAGAATGCCAGCATCATTGTATCAGCCCCCTGCGATACCATCTCGTTCAGTTCCTCCATCTTTTTCGAAAGTCCTTTCTTTGCCAGCAGTTCTTCCCACTCAGGATTATTCATAAGCTCCTCGGCATCGATCTCACCCTCTTTTGTCTTTTTGAGGATATCCATCATCTCCGGGCGGATCTTCATCAGATCAGGCATGATTTTATCGCGCAGAGTGTGGGAGAGTCTTTCCGTATCATGGGTTCCCACCATTGTCCGGACAGCCACTTTAAGCCGGCTGAATGTGGCGATAGAATCATTCCAGAGCGAAAGCCGGTTGACTAATTCCCTGTCTTTTCTAATCCTGTCGGAATGATAAAGGAAAAACATCAGAATCCCGAAAAGAGCTCTCGCTGACAATGCGGGGTCCTCACTTTTCTCGAACACATCAAGGAGCGTCTTCAGTTTACCCCGGTCGTAAAAGAAGGTTGCGGAGATGGTGAAGGCGCTCATCACCGATACAGATATCTCGGGATCGGCGTAACCGGAAAGAAGATACCGGCTCAGATCCTCGTATGCGGTAGTTTCCCCTAATGCAGTGAGTGCGATATGAAAGATGGTATCGAGCAGTTCTTCCTTATTCTTACGAAGTTCCTTCTCACTTACACTCCCCGAATCAACGAGGGTGAGTTCGGCGGCTTTCTCGCCATACTCCTTAACAAGCGCAGCCAGGTTATAACGCCGGAAATCAGAGAATCTCAGAGATGAATAATAATAACTGTCGGTCTCTTTGGCACGGATGGCACGCACCGCGAGATCGGCTAACGTAAGTACATTCTCCTCTATGTCCTTAAGCATCATTTCGCGGCTTTCGTCAGGATAGCCCTTGAGCATGTATTCCACCAGCAGACCGAACGTCTCTATCATTTTGGCAGAGCGCTCCTTCATATAGGCAAGTGATGCCTCGTCTAATAATTCATTGACAACTTCTATTGCTTCCGGATAGCGCATATTGGCAAGATGATCCTCTATCTTACGACGTTTTCCGGTAATTCGGTCTATATCATTTTTCATAATATGGTCTTTTCAGTAAAACGAAACAGTCGAAACTATCTCTGTTATAATAATAACAAAAGTCAGGCCAAAATCTTCGTGGCATTCGTTCAAAAGTCAATTCAGCTTATTCTGCTGCATTTCACAAGGGTTGGGTTGCCTTGTTCTCCTGCTCTGAATCCTATGATCCAGATATCATCTCCAGATGTAATTCCAAGTTTTTTTCTCAGTGTCTCCGGTTTTTCAGGATAGTTACGCACCATTATCTCACCCTTCCTCTTCTTGAGTGATTTCAGTTCCCGCTTATCAGGAACTGACTCAATGCGGAAGATGCGGCCCGGAAAGTCGGGATAAAACTCTCGGGATATGAAGAGATCAGTGTCGCGGCCTGCTTGAAGGATACCCCGAAAGTCAGTTTCAAGTTTCTTGCCGGCTCGGATTTTATGCACTGCGGCATTGGGATCATAGAGGAAGGTGCCCGGAGTGATCTCTTCCCTACTGGCTATCATCGCGCTTCGGCTGATATCGGCCGGCGTGCATTTCCATTCAGAACGGATGCGGAAACTGCCGTCGGCTTCATCCTCCAGATCGACGGCTATAATCTCTTTATCATCTGACGAGAAGATTTTTCCGGCAGCCACCAGCACCTCCTTGCATTCGCCGCGAAGACACACCAGATGTATAGAGGCTAAGTCGGGGATCTCGCGTAAGGTCTGCACCGGATCGAGCAGGGGAGAGGCTTTTATAAGTAAGCCGTCGGCGCGCGACGACAATAATTCATAATTCCCAAGCACGTCGGGAACGCAATCGGTGAGTTTGAAAACGCGGTTGCTCGATATGTCTCTGCGGGCCGGATCAATATATATGATGTCAGCCTTTTCTTCTCCTCGCTCCTTGAGCCAGTCAATGCAATTATGATTCACTACTGTCAACCTCCCGCCCTTTGTTTCGATATCATCCTTCAGCACCTCTGCATTCCATACAAGACACCCGTAACGGTCAGACTCAAGTTCTACCGCAGTCACATTATTTCCGTTAAGTGCCATAGTGAACGCATCTATTCCGAGTCCGGCCGTAAGATCATAGATGCGCCGTCCTGTCCCTATAAGAGAAGCGTGATATTCCGATACTGCCTGATTTGTCGCCTGTTCAGAGGCCAGCAATGTGGGATATCTGAAGTCGGGGAAGGCATTGAATTTCGATAGCTTTCTGCGCGTATGCTGCCGGCATTCAAGCTGAACCACGGCATATTTCAGTTCAGCCTGTTCCAGTTCTTTTCCGCATCGCAGGAGAAGATCGTCAGGCCTGTCATTAATATGCCTGACGATAAAATGAGAAACTTCTGATTCAGCTTTCCGAGTAGTGCTGGCCATAGCTTTATTGCTTCCAGAATGAAGGGACAAAGACGAGGAGAATAGTGAATATCTCGAGACGTCCCACGAGCATGATGAAACCCAGAAGCCATTTAGCAGAATCGGGCATTGCGATATAATTATTGGCCGATCCTATCACGCCGGCGTCAAGTCCGGTATTCGAAATCGCCTGCAATGAATAGAAAAGCCCATCCTTGAGGTCGAGTCCTAACAGTGCGAGTGCGGCTCCTCCGACAATGATAATAATGAAGAACATGAAGAGGAACGCAAGCACCTTCATCACGACGGGCGAAGGAGTGCCCTTTCCGTTAAGGCATACGGTGGTGACTGCGCCGGGATGCATCATCTTATAAAATTCATTCTTGATGAATTTAAAGAGTATGACGAAGCGGTCGATCTTCGCACCTCCCGACGTGCTGCCTGCACATGCTCCCATAATCATCATGATGATCATCACGAGAGCGGCTATAGCACCCCATTGGGCGAAGTCCGGTTCACTTATTCCTGTGGATGATATAAGAGATACGCTCTGGAAGAGCGGATCGATCGTGACATCAGATACATCCTTTACATCCCCGTAGATAACGATGTTGATAGCAAATATCACTGCTCCTATCAGTATCGACATCATATACACCCTTAATGCAGTGTTCTGCATAAGACCCTTCGGTTTGCCGGTGGCTGCGTTATAGAGCAGAGAGAAGTTCACGCCTCCAAGAAACATAAAGATGATCATTATGATCTTCACGTAATGAGAATGAAGCGTATGAATGCCACCGTTTGCTACGGAGAAGCCGCCGGTAGACATTGTAGAGAGGCCATAGCAGATCGCATCGTAGAAATCCATCTCTGAAAAGGAGAGCAGGATTATGAGCACTACAGTGAGAGCCGCATAGACACCCCAGAGCCCTTTGGCCGTGAAGCTTACCCGGGGCCGGAGTTTATCGTGTGTAATTCCCGTGACCTCCGCATTGAACATCTGCATGCCCCCCGACGTGTTGAGCATCGGAACCACAGCAAGTGTGAAGAGTATGATTCCGAGGCCTCCGATCCATTGCGTGATACAGCGCCATATCAGGATTGACTTAGGCACATCCTCAAGTGATTCCAATACAGATGCTCCTGTTGTGGTGAAGCCGCTGATGGTCTCGAAAAAGGCGTCAGTAACGCTGAGATGCACGCTATAGAAAATAAACGGAAGCATCCCGAAGAGCGAAAGAACTACCCAGGTAAATCCGGTGAGCAGGATGGCCTCGCGCTTTCCCATATCTCGCGACTTAAGCTTTATAAGGGTCATCAGAAGGCCCACGACTCCGGTGATTCCCGTACACGCCAGGAAAGGCCAGAAACTCTCATTTTCATTGATAATGGCCACAAATGTGGGGAAAACCATGAAAATGGCCTCTATCACAAGAAGACACCCTACGACCCGGAAGAGCATAGGGAAATTTATATAGCTCCTTTTCTTTATAGTAAAAAATGTTGGCATTGAATAATCAGTTATAGGACGAAACTGAAGGCAGGATCAGTTAAACCACTTCTCTATCTTCTGGAGAGTACCGACAAGGGAGAATACCACCACACTATCGCCTTCCTCTATACGGGTGTTACCTTTGACGAGCATCACGTCTTTCCCTCTTACGAGTGCCGCAAGCGTCATTCCGAACGGAAGACGCAGGTCTTTTACTTCTCCGCGTGTGATTTTTGCACCGGGCTTTACAAAGATCTCTGCAACTTCGGCATCTGCAAGGGCAAAGAAGCGCGAATCGCTCTCATCAGCATCAAGCAGGATCTTGTAGATATGGCTTGATGCAAGCAGTTTCTTATTGACGGTATTACCGATGTTGAGATTTTCAGCGAGTCCCAGGAACTGCAGGTTTTCTACCTCGGCAATCGTTTTAGGTACTCCGAATTCCTTTGCGGTCAGGCAGGTAAGGATATTGGTCTCGGAAGACTCGGTGAGTGCGAGAAACGCGTCGTACTGATAGATGTTATTCTCGCGAAGCACCTCAATGTCGCGCCCATCTCCATATACAATCTCGCAATCCGGCAGATCTGTGGCAAGCTGCTCGCAGACGGCCATATCAGTGTCGAGAATCTTGATATGGAATTTATCGTGATACTGCTCGGCAAAACGTCGCGCTATCCTGGTTCCTCCCATAATGAGCGCCTTCCTTATGACACGCTTCTTCTTACCGCAGAGTTCGCGCACCTCGTCTACATATTGAGGAGTGGTGATGAAGTAGACTACGTCGTCAGGAAGTATCTCGTCATTACCGTTTGGGATAATAGTCTCATTTCTTCGCTTGATGGCAACGATATGGAAATCGTGCGAAGTTACTGGCAGATCCTTAAGCTTGACATTGAGCAACACTGAATTATCATGTATCTTGACTCCGATCAGTAATAGTTCGCCATTATGCAGTTCTCCCCAGTAGCGTGTCCAGTTGTGCGACAACGAATTCGCTATATTGACAGCGGCGAGTTGCTCGGGATAAATCACATGATCTATGCCCATTTCCCGAATAATCTGCCGGTTGTCGGGTATTAGAAACTCATTGTTATCAATACGAGCCACCGTTTTCCTTGCACCCATCTTCTTGGCCATGGCGCACGTGGATAGGTTGCGTGTCTCAAAGGGCGTCACGGCGATATAGAGATCTGCATCCTTTATGCCGATCTCTCTCAATGCCTCGAATGAGGATGTGGAGCCGTTCCAAGTCATCAGGTTGTAATTGGAGTCTATGACGTCCAGTTTCGACTGATCATTATCGATGAGTGTGATATCCTGATTCTCTTTCGAAAGCATCTTCGCCAGATGACTTCCGACTTCTCCCGCGCCTGCAATAATTATTTTCATTCCTGATCCTCTTCCGTTATTGCCTTTATTATTCCTGCGCTGTCAAAGCCGCAATCTTTTCTCAGTTCGGCAACCGAGCCATGGAACACCCATTCATCGGGAATACCGAGCCTTTTTATGTTCAATTTCTTACCGTTCTGTTCGAGCCATTCCTCTACGGCTGATCCGAAGCCTCCGGTGCGGATACCATCTTCTACTGTCACGATGCTGTCGTATCTGCCGGCAATCTCCGAAAGCAGTTCCGTATCAAGTGGTTTTACCCAGATCATGTCGTAGACATCCACATCCTTACCATTCGCCGAAAGATGATCGGCAGCCGTCAGGGCTTCGCTGAGCACAGGCCCGACTGAAAGAATGGCAGTGCGTGCGTTTTCCCTTTCGGTTATCCGACGCCCTTTGCCTATCTCTATTCCGACAGGATTCTTAGCGAATGGCGACTCATCTGCTTTGCCCCTCGGATAGCGGATGGCAAGCGGACCATTCCATCCGAGCGACGAATGGATAATATTCCGGAGGGAGGAGGCATCTGAGGGAGCGGCTATCTTTATGCCTGGAATTATGCGAAGATAGGCAATATCAAACACCCCGTGATGCGTTACGCCATCTTCACCAACCAGACCGGCTCGGTCAATACAGAACGTGACGGGAAGTCCCTGTATCGCTACATCATGGATGATATTATCGTAGGCCCGCTGCAGAAACGACGAATAAATCGCGACATAGGGTCGCTTCCCGGCGGCTGCCAATCCGCCGGCAAATGTAACGGCATGTCCCTCTGAGATTCCGACATCGAACATCCGGTTGGGGAAAATCTCCATCTTGTTCATCGACGTACCCGAGGGCATGGCGGCGGTAATACCAACCACTCTTGCATCTTCCTTAGCGATTTCCACAATGGAGTCTCCGGCCACTTCCTGCCATAACGGCGCGGTGCCGGGAGTCTTGGTGTCGGCCTGCCGCACGCCCGAAGACGGATCAAATTTGCCCGGTGCATGCCAGGGCGCCGGATTATTCTCCGCGGGCAGATATCCTTTGCCTTTCTTTGAATGAAGATGAAGGATGCGGGGCCCCTTCATTTCCTTTATATCCTGAAGCACCTGCACTATCTTCACCACGTCATTGCCGTTGAAGGGTCCGAAATAACGGATGTTGAGGCCCTCGAAGATATTCTGTTGCTGAGCCACAAGTGATTTCAATGCATTCCCGAATCGCAGCATCAGTCCTTTGCCCTTATCCGCTATCAGACCGCGCTTGCGGAATGACTTGTAAAGCCGGTAGCGGAGCTTGTTGTAGCGTGCCGAGGTCGAGAGATCCGACATATACCGGTGGAGCGCACCGACATTGTCATCAATCGACATATCATTGTCATTCAGGATGATGAGAAGATTATTCGGATACTGCGACGCGTTGTTTATGCCTTCGAAAGCGAGCCCGTTACTGATGGAGGCATCTCCGATGAGAGCCACGGTCTTTCGGTCTTCGTGGCCCGGAGTATTTAAATCAGCAATTGCCATTCCGAGAGCGGCAGAAATGGAATTTCCGGCATGACCGCATACGAACGTGTCATACTCGCTCTCCCTCGGGAAAGGGAAGCCGCTTATCCCGTTTTTTTTCCTCTGATTCTTAAATTCCTCGAATCGGCCTGTCAGCAACTTATGGGCATAAGCCTGATGGCCTACGTCAAAAACAATTCTGTCGGTAGGGGAGTCGAACACATAGTGCATCGCAACAATGATGTCGACGGCGCCCATACTCGAGCCGAAGTGGCCCGGATTTGACGACAGATTATTGATGAGGTAGGATCTTATCTCATCGCATAACGCCGGTAGTTGCTCGATCTTGAGCGCTTTCAGATCGGCAGGTGACTTTATATTCTTGAGCAACGGATATTCTTCCATTTCTTTCAGTGAGTATGGCGAAGACTCTCTATCTGCGGGGCTGTTCTCCTCTGTATTTCTTCCATAGCGGCACAAATACTATGATTCCCGACATAATTACCAGAAGCAGGTTCTTAAATGTTAAGCCTCCGGCTGTCAGTAACAGTACGACCAATGCAACCCATACTGCGGCCAGGAATGTGAGTCCTATGATAGTAGTTGTCTTCATGCGTGATGTGAGCGGTTCCGGATTATATGTTTCTTTAGAATGGTATTTTTTCAATTCCGGTAATGTCAGAAATTGAGATTGGAGTTACTGTATAAGCGGAACTGCTTCAATATGCGAATTTACTAAAAATTTTCCAAACTTCACACATAAGCTCCCTACAAATATAGGCTTTCTCCGGCTACAATATAGCGTTGGAAGATAGCACTGAGATGTGTACAAACCTTACGAGTTGTCCGGAAATAAAAAGATGAATCCCGGGAGAAAATTCCTCCGCAGGATTCATCTTTATTTTCTTAAGTCCGGTTACTGAGTCATGTAAGAGGCTCGTAAGTTAATGAGAGTTTATCATCGCCTTCGTGATAGGCCACCTTGATCGTGCCGCCTATCTGCCCCTCGGCTCCGAGCGTCAGCATCAGCTCAGCAAGTTCGTCTTCAAGATATTTCTGGATCGAACGCTTGAGCGGACGCGCACCGAAATTCTTGTCGTAGCCCTTCTCAGCAATGAAGTTTCTTGCCTCATCGCTTAGTTCAAGGCGATAACCGAGCTTCTCAACGCGATTTAGGAATTCCTTCAGCTCGATATCGATGATACTAAAGATGGAATGCTTGTCAAGCTGATCGAACATGATGATGTCGTCAACTCGATTGAGGAACTCCGGAGAGAATGCGCGGTTGAGAGCTTTGGAGATTACGCCGTGCGCCTGCTCCTTGCTGACATTGGCTGTGTTGAAGCCGACTCCTCCGCCAAACTCCTTGAGTTGACGCGACCCGATATTGCTCGTCATGATGAGTATCGTATTCTTGAAGTCGATCCTTCGGCCAAGTGAGTCGGTAAGTCGACCTTCATCCATCACCTGAAGCAACAGATTGAAAACATCCGGGTGTGCCTTCTCAATCTCGTCGAGAAGCACAACGGAGTAGGGCCGACGTCTGACTTTTTCCGTCAGCTGGCCTCCCTCTTCGTAACCGACGTATCCCGGAGGAGCTCCGACAAGTCGCGAAACGGTGAATTTTTCCATAAATTCACTCATATCCACACGAATCAGAGAGTCTGCAGAATCAAACAGATATTCGGCGATACGCTTAGCGAGTAAGGTCTTACCGACACCGGTCGGACCGAGGAACATGAATACACCGATAGGCTTGTTGGGATCCTTAAGTCCGATACGGTTACGCTGAATAGCCTTCACTACCTTCTTGATGGCATCATCCTGACCGATAACGGCTCCCTTGAGCGAGTCGCCCATCTTGATGAGACGAGTGCCCTCTGCCTGTGCCACACGCTGCGTAGGAACACCGGTCATAAGAGCAACGACTTCTGCAACTTTGTCATCATCCACCACCTGACGGTCGGTATTCAGACTTTCTTCCCAGTTTTTCTTAGCCTCTTCAAGTTCTTTTTTAGTGTTGTTCACCTGATCACGAAGTGAGGCAGCTTTCTCGTAATCCTGGGATTTAGCAGCTTTCAGCTTATCCTGCGTAAGTTGGTCAACTTTCTGCTCGAGCTTTTCAATCTCCTCGGGCACAACAATATTGGTGATGTGCACGCGGCTTCCTGCCTCATCGAGTGCATCAAGTGCCTTATCAGGAAAATTACGGTCGCTCACATAGCGGTCGGTGAGTGTCACACATGCCTCAAGAGCCTCATCTGTGTATGTCACGTTGTGATGATCCTCATATTTCTCCTTTACTTTCCGGAGAATCTCAAGAGTCTCTTCGGGGGATGTCGGCTCCACCATCACTTTCTGAAAACGGCGTTCGAGAGCACCATCTTTCTCAATGTTCTGACGGTACTCATCGAGCGTTGTGGCTCCAATGCACTGGATTTCTCCACGCGCGAGCGCCGGCTTAAGTATATTTGCAGCATCCATTGATCCGGGAGCGCCCCCGGCTCCGACAATCGTGTGGATCTCATCAATGAATAAGATGATATCCGGATTCTTTGAAAGTTCATCAAGCACTGCCTTAATGCGCTCCTCAAACTGACCACGATATTTTGTGCCTGCCACCATACCTGTCATGTCAAGGCCTACAACGCGCTTATCAAAAAGAATTCTTGACACCTTTCGCTGCACGATGCGCAGTGCGAGTCCTTCGACAATTGCAGATTTACCTACGCCGGGCTCACCGATAAGTACAGGATTATTTTTCTTCCGGCGCGAAAGAATCTGGGCAAGTCGCTCAATTTCCTGCTCGCGGCCCACTACGGGATCAAGACGCCCCTCTGCGGCAGCCTTGGTCATGTCGTAGCCGTATTTGTCGAGTGCAGGGGTATCGCTCTTTGTTTTCTTACCGCTCCCGGCTTTACCGGATGATGGCTTCTGGAATGAGGAAGAACCTCCCGGAAATTCCTCGTCTTCATCATCTTCCTCGTCTGAGCCGTTATCGCCCGACACTTCCTTGTCGATCGGAGGAACTGCTCCTCCGGGACCCATCCCGAAACTCTGAATTGAAATATCAAAATTAAGATATTCCTCCTTAAGATGTTGCAGTATGGTGGAATCCATAGCGCGAGGGTCGTGCATCAGGGCAAGCATGATATGCTCGCTACCGATGACGCTCGCGTTCATCTTGCGCGCTTCCGACACGGCAAGCTGAAGATGACGGATCGCCGACATACTTATCTGATATTCTTGCTTGAACAGGGTAGTGGTTTCTCCTATCTGGTGAGGTTCCGCAAGATATTCCTCAAGCTCGCCGATCATCTTGTCGACAGGCACACTGAGCTGGTTGAGAATTTTGTATGCGTAACCATCCTTCTGTTTCAGCGATCCGAGCACGAAATGTTCGGGCATGATAACAGAAGTGTTAAAACGTTTCGCTTCGCCGAGTGCAAGCTCGAGCATCGGCCGAAACTGTTTTGAAAAGTCATTCTTCATTAATTCCTCCTTTTGTTGTTTGACTCGCAATCAGAGTTAATTCTCAAATCTTTGACATCGGATCATTGATAATTCTGCAAGTCTGTACATTCTATAACAAATGGCGTGCCAATTATGTTAGTTGCTTAATTTTATATATCTTTTCCAGGTCCACGTTTTTCTGTTGTGGAGATAATCTTTGTTACTTTCGTTTGCGTAGGCCTCCCGTTCAAAGGAGATGTTGCGGTAGGCCTCGAAGTAGTTTCTGCAGATCAGCAGCCGGATCAGCCATTCTGAAATATAGAGAAGATAGAAGAATACAAATCCGAGTTCGATCATCTGACGCGTATGGATGCGCTCGTGATTCAGGAGTTGCTCGTCGCACGGACCTTTTGCAAATAAAACGCCGAATAAATTAATGGCGTAATATCGCTTTCCGAATGGCAGAATTTTATTGTAGATTATCTTCATTCCGTTATATCAACGATCGGAGGACGAATCTTTTAAGATCCGCCCTCCTTGGTATCATCATTGCCGGCGCAACCGGCGACGCTCAGTCTGCTTCTGATCTCTCTTCAAACAGTGTGTTATCAGTCTTCAAGAAGCGGAAGAAGCTTTGATTCAAGTTCGGAATAGCTTACCAATCCTACTGAACGCGCCTGCACTTCACCATTCTTGAAGAAGAGCACGGTCGGTATGCTGCGGATACGGTTTTCTGCTACCACTTCTGTCTCTTCATCAATGTTGAGCTTACCGATGATTGCCTTGCCTTCATACTTCTCAGCAAGTTCTTCTACCACGGGACCAAGCTGCATGCATGGGCCGCACCAGGTTGCCCAGAAGTCGATAACTACGACTTTTCCTGACTCAATAGCCTCTCTGGCTGTTGCGTCTGTAAATTGAATTGCCATTTCGGTTGATTTTTATTGGGTTTGATTCATTATGATTTTTATATACGTATAACGCTCTTTGTTACTCCCGTATTTTATCAGTCTGCATCTTTAACCTTGAAACTGATCTCACACTCTTCGAGCATTGTAACGAGTTCCCTTGTAATAGGAATCTTCTTCTTGGAATGCACCTTGAGAGTCTGACGCGTGTCGGCATCGAGGAGTTCGATATATAACTCTCCGGGCCGGCTTTTGTCTTCAAGTTTTTTCATCTGTTCGAAGAAGTCGGGATTCTTATAGTTAAGATCCAGGAAGATTGTAATGCTGTTGGCAATCTTTCCTTTTATTGAATCAAGGTCGATGATTTCCTCAACTGTCTGGAAACTCTGCGACGGATCAAATTTTGAGGGCTTATAGAAAATTTTGAGCATTATCGGTTGCCCGACTGCAAGCCGGTTGCTGTATGTCTCATGGTCCTTTCCGTGCAGGAAGATTTCTGCTTTTCCTGTAGCATCCTCAATCTCGAGATATGTATACTCCTTACCTTTCTTCGAGATACGTTGCATAACATTGGTCACCAATCCTCCGACCGTGACTTTTGTACCCGGTTTTTTCTCATATTTGAATTCGTCGCAGGTTGTGCTGCAGCCGTACGTAAGCTCCATATAATATTGGTCGAGCGGATGGGCAGAGAGATACATTGTGACGAGTTCCTTCTCCTTCTCGAGCAGAGCGAGCTGATTCCAGTGCTCCACTTCCGGCAGCGGAGGTCGGTTGCATTCGAATGTCTCGATATCCCCGAAGAGTGAGAGCTGAGGTGAATTCTTCTCATTCTGTATGCGCTGACCATATTTTACAAGCACCTCTGAGTAATTGGAGTCCAGTACTTTTGTAACAAATGTCTCGCGCGGCCATCCGAACGCATCGAACGCCCCTGCGAGTGCCATATTCTCAATCGCTCCACGGTTGCAGGCGCTCAGGTTTACGCGCTCCACAAAGTCAAACACATCTTTGAAGTGGCCGTTGGCGTTACGCTCGTGGATGATTGCTGCCACTGCATTGACGCCTACACCCTTGATCGCTCCAAGTCCGAATCTTATCTCGCCCTTGGCATTGACACTGAATTTCTCGAGCGACTCGTTGACATCCGGCCCGAGCACCTTAAGTCCCATCCGGCGGCATTCGTCCATCACTTTCTTGATCTTATCAGCTGCCGAAAGATTTCGGCTGAGCACTCCTGCCATATATTCAGCCGGATAGTGAGCCTTGAGGTAGGCAGTCTGGTAAGCAACCCATGTGTAGCACGTGGCATGACTCTTGTTGAAGGCATACGAGGCGAATTTCTCCCAGTCTTCCCAAATCTTATTGAGCGCAGCTTCCTTATGACCGTTACCCATGCCTTGCTCCATGAATTTCTTCTTTAGCTTCTGCATCTTGTCAATCTGCTTTTTACCCATAGCCTTACGCAGCATATCGCTCTCGCCGCGCGTGAAGTTGGCGAGCAGACGCGACAGGAGCATGACCTGCTCCTGATAGACGGTCACTCCGTAGGTCTCCTGGAGATATTTCTCCATGATGTCGATGTCGTAGACAATTGGTTCCTCGCCATGCTTTCGCGCGATAAAGGTCGGAATGTAATCCATCGGGCCCGGTCGGTAGAGAGCATTCATGGCGATGAGATCTTCAAATTTAGTGGGATGCAGGCTCCGGAGGGAGTTCTGCATACCGGGCGACTCAAACTGGAAGGTTGATGTCGTGTTGCCTTCGCAGTAAAGGTCGAACGTCTTCTGGTCGTCGAGCGGAATGTTCTCTATATCAAGTTCTATGCCGTGACGCTGCTTTATATTGAAGAGTGCTTCCTTTATGATTGAGAGGGTCTTCAGTCCGAGGAAGTCCATCTTGATGAGGCCCGTGTCTTCGATGATGCTTCCTTCATATTGGGTGGTCATTACGGTCTCACCGTCTGAGTCGCTCGCGGTCGAGACGGGCACCCAGTCGGTAATGTCGTCGCGGCTGATGATGACGCCGCAGGCGTGTACGCCTGTGTTGCGGATGTTGCCCTCGAGCTCCACCGCATATTTGAGCGAGTCGCGGATCAGCGGGTCTGGATTGTGAGTCTCAGCTTCAAGTTCCTTAACGTATTTGAGGCAGTTCTTAAGATTAACCTTCGGTGCTTTTCCTTCCACCTCGGGGAGACGGTCGGGGATCATTTTGGCCAGACGGTTGGACTCCGGCAGTGGCACTTCCATCACACGGGCCACATCCTTGATGGCGCTCTTTGTGGCCATAGTGCCGAAGGTGATGATATGCGCAACCTTTTCCGCGCCATATTTGCGGGTCACGTATTTGAGCACTTCATAGCGGCCGTCATCATCGAAGTCAACATCAATATCGGGGAGCGAGATACGGTCGGGATTAAGGAATCTCTCAAATAGCAGGTCATATTTGATAGGGTCGATTTGAGTGATGCCGAGACAGTAGGCAGCCGCCGAACCGGCCGCCGAACCGCGTCCGGGGCCTACACTGACTCCCAATTCCTTCCTTGCGACGTTAATGAAGTCCTGTACGATCAGGAAGTAACCGGGGAAACCCATCGTCTTCATTATGTATAGCTCGAACTTGAGCCGCTCCATAACATCATCCGGAATCGGATCGCCATATTTCTCCTTGGCTCCTTCCAATGTAAGCTTCGCAAGATAGTCAGCCTCAAATTTTATGCGGTAGAGTTTATCGTAGCCGCCGAGACGCTCGATCTTTTTCTTCGCATCCTCTTCGCTGAGCACGACGTTGCCGTTCTCATCCTGCGTGAATTCGTCAAAGAGGTCTTTTTCAGTAAGTCGACTGCGATATTCTTCTTCCGTGCCGAATTCTTCCGGAATCTCGAAGAAGGGCATGATGGGAGCGTGGTTGATTGTGTAGAGTTCAACCTTATCCAATATCTCTTGCGTAGCGTCGAGCGCCTGCGGGACATCCTTGAATATCTCCCACATCTCATCCGGGCTCTTGAGCCATTCCTGCTTCGTATAGTGAAGTCGAGGCTCCGAATATTTCTTATTCATCGCCAGACAGATGAGTCGGTCGTGCGCTTCACCGTCTTCTTCGTTGGTGAAGTGCACATCGTTAGTGGCCACAACCTTGATATTGTGTTTGGCCGAAAGATTGAGGAGATAATCGTTCACCTTGGTCTGCTCGATGAATACCTCCGTATTGGCATTCTCCTTGAATGTCTGATGCCGCTGGAGCTCAAGATAGTAGTCGTCGCCGAAGACGCTCTTATACCAGAGCGCACGTTCCTCCGCCTTCTCGTATTCTTCATGCATGACAAACTGAGGCACTTCTCCGCCGAGGCATGCGGAGCATACGATGAGCCCTTCCTTGTATTTCTCAAGGCTCTCGCGGTCGGTACGGGGCTTGTAATAGAAGCCGTCGGTCCAGGCCTCACTCACGAGTTTCACCAGGTTGTGATATCCCTGAAGATTCTTTGCGAGCACGATCAGGTGATAGCCGTTATCCGTACGGTCTTTCTTATCTGTCTTCTTTTCGCGGGCTACGTACATCTCACAACCGAGTATGGGCTTGAATTTCTCTTCGTCGCTTTTACCTCCGTTTTTCTTCTCTACGTAGTTGAAAAATTCCTTGATGCCGAACATGTTACCATGGTCTGTGAGCGCAAGGCCGCGCATTCCTAATTCAATGCTCTTGTCAACAAGTTCGGGTATTGATGCTTTGCCGTCCTGCAGACTGTACTGCGAGTGTACATGTAGATGTGTAAACGGATGGTTGCTCATATGTAATAGGAAAGAATCGGTATGTAGTTCCGTTAGGTTCTTGGTTTTCTTAGCAACTGCAAATATACGAATAAATTCCCAAACATTCAACTGCTCCTCGTAATTCATCGGAGATGTTGATGATAATCTGTCGCATTCAAGGCGGCCTCCCGCTCGCAACGACAGAGTGCTCTGGCCGATACACTCAGAGCCTGCCGTAACCTTGTCAATACGTACCTGACCTGAATTAGAGGATGGTGGCTTATCATTGCTTGCGCATCAATCTGTTTTAAATTTGGTTTATCCGCCGTAATGAGTTAAATTTGTAAGAGCAAATACCTCCCCATCGCAAGATCGATTGCCTAAGAGGTGTTGCATTAATGTTTTATTATTAACTTTCTTTTTATTATGAATCAACCTGCATTCTGGCTCAAAATTACACCTGCCTACGTTATTGAAAATTTTGAGAGTCTTTTCTCCTACGTTAACAAATATAATTATTCGGTTCCGGAATATCCTCAAAGTGATTTTAACCGAACTGCTGATTTTCTGAATGAAGTCGCACTTTCCCTTATTGAAAAAGCTAATGCTGCTGATCTGGATAGTACGCCCGAATGGGAAATGGGAGTTGAAAAAGCCTTAAGAATTGTCGGTACAGCTATCGTGACTCAAAATAAAAGAGGTATCATTCCGCATGAACTTATAATCGGACTGATTAGTATGCTGTCGGCAGTAGGAGCCGTACAGTCAGAGTTTCTCGAGTCGTATATCAGCACGGTGAATGCCTGCAGCCGCAAACTTGATATCAAAACCTTTTCAATTGGATTTCGCGACCTTATACCGGACGATTTCCAAATTTCAAAACTCGCCCGCAATGTCTCGAAATTTGAATGGAAAGATGATGACTCGCTCAAAGCGGATTACGAACAACATGGATCCGTGGCTTTCACTGAATCAGGAATCACTCTCTATCCTCTCAATCTTGATGATATGGCGTCCTCGCGGTCAAGAACGAGAACGATTTTTAACACCGACCTTGATATTAAGTTTGCCGACCGTGACCTGAAGAAGATTAATTGCGATCAACCTCAGGAAATACTTTCAAATGTGCCCATGTTGCTGACTCAGCTTAAAGGAGTGAAGCCTTCGAAAGAGCACCGACCGAAACAATTCACGGAAGACGGCTATGTGGATGTTCGCATCAAATCGATAAGCGGCATCAAGATTACGTGCGAGAGCAGAGACCCTGAGTATGAGAAAATCGCCGGAAATCTGCTGCTTGACTCCTCCAATGTCGGAGTGGGGCGCGACGCTTTGCTTAATAATCTCAGCGTTGGTGATATTCTCCCTGCTTATTTAAATTATAACCCGAGGGGACAGTCGACATTCTCTATTTCGGATGATAGTGATGAAGAGTTGGACTTTAAATGCCATTTATTGGAGAATTTCGATCGTCCCTATATGAAGGCTGTGTACCTGCAGACATATTCTCTTGGCACCCGCTGGATGACGGAAAGTGGAATTCAGGTTAATATACTCAATTCCAATGATCCGACTCTGATCCGTGAGGAACACGGCTATGACGGAGCGTGCGTTAAGGTCAAGATTAATGAAATTACTACTGACAGGCAAGGAAAGGTCGTAGCCAACGGCTACTTCCTGCCCGAAAGCGAGCAGGATGAGGAGGATGTTGATCCGGATATTTTCATTCAGAATGCCAATAACGCTCTGGCACGGGCATTGCTAAGCTATATGAAATATAATGATGATCAGCCGGAGGAACCGGAGGAAAAGTCAATGAAGGTCGACAGCGAGGTCGTGCGTCTTGTCGGTCGCCTGCTTATAAAGAATATTGATAAGGATAAGGGTCTTTCATCCGCAGAGCGAGCCGCCCGGCTCGCTATGGCCATAGCTTTTTTTGAATGTGTCGGAGATCAGGCAAACCTCAATATCGCCCAGCGGGAAATTTCATTCCTGAATCTCGCCGTTAACTTCGCAACGGGTCAGACGCCGGCTACTCTTAAGTTTGAGAATGATCCTTCCATTGATATCAACGAGCGCACGCTTGAGTTAAGAAAAGCAGCGGAGGTGCTCCGTAAGTATAAGGAGCGCGACAACCGTCTCATTACCTCCGAATCGCTCGAAATTGAAATGGATAATCTCGGGTTGGTTGCCGATCTGGTTGAGGCAAGCAATACGCTCATTGATAAAATTGACCCGGTGGAGATTTCAAGAATAAAGAAGACTATCGCCCGTCGGCTCGGGGTGGCCGATGTATTCAAGGATCTTTACCGGCAATATACCAACTATGGTGACGAGAGCGACATCCTCGAATTCAAGAGATCGTGTGTGCAACCTCCGAGAAACCATAAATGCGACACGTTCCAGGGAAATCTGGATGTGCAGGCCTTCAATATATTAAAGACCGTATGTGCGTTTCTTAATTCACCGACGGGGGGCGATTTGCTTATCGGTGTCGATGATAATGGGTATGGTATCGGACTTGATGACGATATTGAGCGTCTCTATACAAACGGAATCATTCAGGAGCGGACTGCCGACCGGCTCAGGATATATATTAAGAATAAACTGGATCAGGCTTTCGTCACCAACGACGGCAACACAAGCGGCAATTCCATCACGGTCGGCCACGTGCTGGTGAATGTCGAACCGACCGGCACATCCAACCGGCAGATACTGCGGGTGAAGGTGACGCCTTATCCCTATGATGTGGTGAGGATCAAAAAGGATTTCGTGCCATCGTCGTGGGGGAGCGACGTGTTCTACCGCACAAGCGGTTCGTCGGAGCCGCTGAAGTCTGACGGTGTGCGCAATATCAAGCTCGAGAAGCTCAACCGGCTCGATCGCAATGAGTCTAAGCTTGCGATTATCCTTGAAGCAATCGATCGGAAAAAGCAGTTGCAGCTCTACGGATATCAATCAAGTTCAGGTAGGTCCGACCGCCGAATCGAACCGCATAAAGTAATGCCTGATAACATGTCGCTGCAGGCTTACGACCACCGCAGAAACGCAATGCGACTGTTCCGGCTTTCGCGGATCGACCGCATTGAGAAGACTGATCAGAACTGGAAATATGAGAAGAAGCACTTCACGCTTGAGGTCGACCTATTCGGAATGAGTCAGTCGGCGGAATACCCCGGCAGTATAGTTCATGTAAAAGTGACTAATTTTGCACTTATGCTCCTGAAAGAAGAGCATCCGGGATATCAGTCGTGCATACACTTCAAGGAGCAGCAGAATAAGGGTGCGGATAAGGATACATTCCCCTGGGTATTGGAGATGAAATTGTTCAATCCCTTAGGCCTTAAGCGATTTGCTGCGGGATTACCCGACTATGTTAAGATTGAGGAGGAAATTTAAATTTGAAAATATCCGTTTTTTTTCGTATATTTGCAAATTGGAGAGATATGTTGCCGAATATGCCTGTCGCGCAACGGGATAGGTATATCCGGCCGACTGAATCTCCTCTTCAATGATCCAGATAAGCTTACAGCCATGACCAATAAATGGAATTACCAACCCCTGACTCTTCAGCAGAAGGAAGAGGCCGATAAGATGCTTGCGCGATGCGGCAATAATCCCGTCATTGCAGAGTTGCTAGTGCGCCGCGGCGTCTCTACTGCCGAAGGTGCCGATGCCTTTTTTGCCCCCTCTCTGGCCGGACTGCACGATCCTTTCCTTATGCCGGATATGGATAAGGCGGTTAGGCGGCTTAATAAGGCGATGGGTGCCAAGGAACGGATAATGATCTATGGTGATTATGACGTTGATGGCACCACGGCTGTTGCGCTCGTCTATAAGTATCTCCAGAATTATTATTCAAATGTTGAGTATTACATTCCCACCCGTGATGACGAGGGGTATGGTATTTCGTTGAAGAGCATTGACTATGCGGCTGAAAATGGAGTCAAGCTTATCATCGTGCTCGACTGTGGCATCAAGGCTATCGATGAGATCGCTTATGCTAAGTCGAAGGGCATCGATTTCATTATCTGCGATCATCATGTGCCTGATGAGGAATTGCCTGCTGCTGTGGCAATCCTTAATCCTAAGATGCCCGGCAGCCCTTATCCCTGCAAACATCTGAGCGGTTGCGGCGTCGGCTTCAAGTTCATGCAGGCCTTTGCCGTCAGCAATGGTCTTGGGAGCCATAACGAGCTTGAATCAATGCTTGATTTAGTGGCTGTTTCCATTGCTTCCGATCTTGTGCCTATTGTCGGTGAAAACCGCGTGATGGCCTATCATGGCCTGAAGCGTCTCAACTCCAATCCGAATCTGGGCTTGCGGAGCATAATGCGTCTCTGCAAACTCACGAATAAGGACATCACAATCAGTGAGGTGATATTCAAGATCGGGCCGCGCATAAATGCGTCGGGAAGAATGCAGAGCGGCATGGAGACGGTAGATCTGCTCGTGAGCCGCGATCTGCATGAAGCATACGAAAAGGGAAAGGATATCGATCAGCACAATAAGGAGCGTAAGGAGCTCGATAAGAGGATAACTGAGGAGGCCAACGCTCATATAGAGAAGAATGTGGGAGTGGTGAAAGACCGTCGCTCGATCGTAATTTATAACCGCGACTGGCATAAGGGCGTGATCGGAATCGTCGCTTCGCGCCTCACCGAACTTTATTATAAACCGGCCGTGGTGCTGTCGCATTCCAACGGATTCGCAACCGGCTCGGCCAGGTCTGTTCAGGGCTTTGATATATATGCGGCAGTGAATTCAGTACGCGACCTTCTTGAGAATTTCGGTGGCCATACGTATGCTGTCGGTCTCTCCCTGAAGGAAGAGAATATTCCTGAGTTCACGCGCAGATTTGAGGAGTATGTGGGCGCACATATCCTTCCCAATCAGCTTGAACCGCACATCGACATTGACGCCGATATTGAATTTGCCGACATTACTCCCGAACTGGTAAGTATGCTGAATAAATTCAATCCGTTCGGTCCGGGCAATCAGAAGCCGGTGTTCCGCACGCGTAATGTGTTTGATTTCGGCACGAGCAAGCTCGTAGGCCGGAATCTCGAACATATCAAGCTCGAACTTGAAGATGACAGCACGAGCCACGTGATGAATGCCATCGCATTCAATATGGCGCCATATTTCGAGCGGATACATGCACATAAGCCCGTGGATATCTGTTATACTATCGAGCAGAGCCGGCATGGCAACAATCAGGAGAATATCCAGCTTATGATCCGCGATATACGCCCTTCAGAACCTAAGAAGTGATTAATATTGCACTATTGCGCATCTTTCTTTTAGTTTATCCGGTCACTGCCGGGGAAGGGCAACATCGATGACAGCTCTCGAGACACTAAAAAAATATTGGGGATATGATTCCTTCAGGCCCTTGCAGTCAGATCTTGTCGGCTCTATCCTTGATGGACGCGACACACTGGGCCTTATGCCTACCGGTGGCGGTAAGTCAATCACTTTTCAGGTGCCGGGAATGATGCTCCCGGGTGTCACCGTGGTTATCACGCCCCTGATCTCGCTGATGAAAGACCAGGTTGACAATCTGAAGCGCCGCCGTATAAAGGCTGTGTTCATGCATGCCGGAATGACCCAGCATGAGCGCACGGTTGCCCGTGAGAAACTTATCAACGGTGGAGCAAAATTCCTTTACGTTTCCCCTGAACGCATTTCAAATGAAAATTTCATAGCCGATCTCCGCCGCACTCAGGTAAGCCTGATTGTGGTGGATGAGGCTCACTGCATTTCTCAATGGGGTTATGATTTCCGGCCTTCCTATCTGAACATCACCCGTCTGCGCAAGCTGAAGCCGGATGTGCCGGTAATGGCGCTGACTGCCACGGCCACTCCTCAGGTGGCGGAAGACATCTGTCGTCAGCTGGAAATGGTGAGCCCAGCAATCTGGCGCATGAGCTTCGTGCGGGATAATATCAATTATATCGTGCGGCCATGCCAGACTAAAATCAACGAGGTGCTGCATATCCTGAGCCGCACGCAAGGCTCGGCAATAGTCTATGTGCGTTCAAGAAAGCGTACCGGAGATATTACCGAATTCCTGACGAGTTCAGGGATAAGTGCGGCCAATTATCATGCCGGACTCACCTACGCTCTCAAGGAGGAGCGTCAGAACAGCTGGAAAACGGGCGAGACGCGTGTGATGGTGGCTACCAACGCCTTTGGGATGGGTATTGATAAACCCGATGTGCGCGTGGTGATTCATTATGACATGCCCCCGAGTCTGGAGGAGTATTATCAGGAGGCAGGCAGAGCCGGCCGTGATGGGCTGACGAGCTATGCGGTGCTCCTTACGTCGCGTTCGGATCAGGGCGTGATGCGCCGAAGAGTCACGGAGGCATTCCCTGATAGGGATATTATCCGAAAGGTCTATGAGCGCGTCTGCAACCGGCTTAACATTTCAGTCGGGGAGGGCTATGACACTTTAAAGGAATTTGACTTCGAAAAATTCTGCGAAGTTTTCGGTTATCAGCCCCGGCAATGCATGGCGGCTATCCGCCTTCTTGAGCAGGCCGGCTACCTTGCCTATATGGAAGACAGCGACCGGCGGTCGAGGGTAATGATGACCGTGCATCGTGAAGAACTTTACGATCTGCGCGGAATAAGCAGTGAGGCTGAGCGGGTGCTTACTGCATTATTGCGCCAGTACACAGGTCTCTTTTCTGAATATGTGTATATCAATGAAAGCCGGCTTGCATCGGCCTCAGGCATCCGGGAAGCGGACATTTATGGTCTGATGCTTGAACTGGCCCGCGCCAAGATCCTGAGCTATATTCCTAAGAGCCGCGTTCCGCTGATGTATCTTCCTACATCCCGGGAGGAACCCCGCTATCTTCAGATAGGTAAGGCGATTTATGAGGATAGGAAGCAGATAATGTCGGAGCGTGTGGAGGCGATGATCGACTATGCTTTCAATCCGAAAATATGTCGCGAAAACCGGATGATAGAGTATTTCGGAGAGAAACCGGAGATTCCGTGCGGCCGTTGTGATACGTGTCGCGAAAAGCGAAAGCGTAATAAGAAGCTATCCGTGGAGGAGGCCATAGCGGGGATAGTCAGCTATCTGAAGGAGAAACCTGACGGAGTCGACATGAGGATAATGGGAGCAGCCCTGGCGGGTGAAGGAGAGGCTTTCTCCAAGGCTTTCAACTATCTGCTTTGTGAGAACTACATCACGAATGAAAAGGGTCTGGTAAGACTCTCGGGCGAATGATTCCGGAGATACCAGACGAATACAACGATAGCTACTATTGTAAACACTGCTATAAACTAACAATATCACTATATTTATGACTGGACTTGTAGACTGCAATAACTTTTTTGTAAGTTGCGAGCGTACCCTCAACCCCTCACTCGAAGGGAGGGCGGTAGTCGTGCTGAGTAATAACGACGGCTGCGTAGTGGCGCGGAGCAATGAGGCAAAGAAACTTGGAATCCGGATGGGGCAACCTGCGTTTGAAATTAAGGATATTATCAATAAGGGGCAAGTGATTGCACTTTCGGGCAATCATCTTCTTTATCGGGCAATCAGTATCCGGCTTCATGATATCTTCAGGGAATATGCTCCCTCCACAACTGACTATTCCGTCGACGAAGCATTTCTTGATATGACCGGTATTCCGGTGGATGCCCTTGAGGATATTGGGAAGGAAATGGTTGCGAGGTGCTGGAATGATGAGCATATACCTGTCACAATTGGATTTGCCACTACTAAAACACTTGCTAAAATAGCCACGGAATATGGCAAAAAGAATGGAGTGAAGGTCAAGGTGCTGGTCGACAGGGATGAAATAGGTTCCATACTCGACCGCATGATTATCTCCGACTTGTGGGGTATAGGGCGCAGGCTGGCAAAACGGTTGCATGCAAAAGGAATCTATACGATAGGAGATTTCGCAAGGTGTCCCCGTCAATGGGTGAGAAGTGAGATGGGGGTCACGGGCGAGAGATCGTGGTGTGAACTGAAAGGGGAGGCATGTATTGATTTAGATCATGTCGACAGAAATCTTCAGGACTCGGTGAGTGAGTCGCGGACATTCCCGATTGATATTGATGATTTCGATTACATGCGCTCGCGTATCGCCATCTATTGCAATCATGTTGCCCGGAGATTGCGTGCGATGGGTGGACAGTGTGAAGAAATGTGTGTGTGGTTGACGACAAATCGGTTTCATCTCGAAAGAGGGTACTCGGCCCCGACGGCTACAACCACTTTCTCGCCACCTACTTCAGATTCCTCGGTCATAGCCACCACTGGAATCGCCCTTCTGGAGCACATTTTTCAGCCCGGTTGTTTGTACAAACGCGCCGGTGTGGTGCTGAATAAAATTACGCCGGCCACATCTTTCGCTCCTACACTCTTTGAAGACGGGGAGAGCCAGAGGATAGCAGTGTTACGGTCAAAGCGTCTGATGAATGCCATCGATAAGGTGAACACGAAGAGTAATCCTCAGGTAGTAAGGCTTGCCGTGGAGCTTACAAAAGGTCACGTAGGCCATAACGACGGCTATTCCAGTTCGTTCGGGCCGGCGAAGCCGCTATGACTACTGATCGCGGCGTCTATTAGGTGAGTTAGGCAAGGATTGGCAAGGAATATGCTCCAATAATTGCAGGTGTAAAAAATTTAAGTTAAATTAGTGGTGCTTATTACTCATTTGTGCAGGCAATCCGGGCATAGAGAGTAAAAGTGCAACATATTGAACTAATTTAAATGAATTATAGATGAGAAAGTTTAAAATTTCTGTCGCTGCTATACTAATAGCCGGCACATCGCTTGCATTCACATCGTGTATCGGGTCATTCGCCCTCACCAATAAGGTGCTCGGATGGAACCGCCAGATAGGGCCGAAGTTCGTAAATGAGCTCGTGTTCTTTGCGTTCTGGGTGCTTCCGGTCTATGAGATAACAGCATTAGCTGACGTACTGGTGATAAATTCAATAGAATTCTGGAGCGGAGATAATCCTCTGACGGCCTCAGTAAAGTCTGTCGACACGGAGCATGGCCGATATCTGATAGCCTGCGACGGAAAGGGCTATACGGTGACTCACGAGGCGACAGGCGAGGAAGTGCGCCTTGATTTCGCAACCGACACTCAGACCTGGAGTGTTATCACGAAGAACGGTGAGAGCCTTCCGCTCATGACCTTTCTTGACGACACGCATGTGCGGATGGCTACTCCTGATGGTTCAGGGATGGAAGTTGAACTCTCTGAGTATGGTGTGATGGCCTATGAGTTTGCCGTGGGCGCCAACTGTATGGCGATGAGATAAAATTTTTCGTGGAACTAATCTTTTTATCCGTATAAAGTGTTATACTTATGTGCGGATGAGTAAAGGCTCTGTCTGCATATCTCAAAACAAAGTAAAATAATTAAAACCGAAGAAAATATGAAACCCTTACATGTAATTCTCTCAGTGATTGGTGGTGCTGTTGCAGGCGCTGCAGTAGGTCTTCTTCTCGCTCCCGAAAAAGGCGAGGACATGCGCTCTAAGATCGTTAAGATTCTTAAGGAGAAAGGTATTTCTCTGAAGAAGAGTAAGATGGAAGAGCTCGTAGACGAGATCGAGGACCAGATTGAAAAGTCAATTTAATCCCGGCGGAAGCCAATTAAAAAATTATAAAAGATGAAAGCACTGACATTGATATCCGCCTTCTTGGGAGGTGCAATTGTTGGTTGTGCGTCAGCAATGCTGTTCACTCCTGAAAAGGGTGCCGACGTGCGCTCACGAATCAAAGAAATCCTAAGAAAGCGCGGGATTAAGATCAGCGATGACGAGGTAGATGCCCTTGTTGCAGAATTAGCTGCGACAGAGGAGTAAATTCCTCCGATTCGTGAATAATTCCCGGTCAAGAGAATATAGGGCTTTCCGACAAGTGCCGGAGAGCCCTTTTATGTTGTCAAATTAACAACCGAACAAATGAAAATGAACTTTTTGGAGGAAGTCCGCACCCTGTTCAGCCAGTCGCAGACCTGGTTCAAACTGGAGGTGGAATATCTCAAGCTTACCGTTGCAGAGAAAGTCACCCTTCTTCTCGGCACTTTGATAATAGGTTTCATCGCCTTGCTGCTCAGCATGGTTGTACTGATAATGCTCGCGCTGAGCCTGGCGGAGGTGTTCAAGCTTATCATGCATCCCGGCCTGGCTTATCTCTCCACGGCCGGAGCAGTGTGTGTGCTGCTACTTTCATTCTATCTGTTGCGTCGTCCGGTACTGATGAATCCTATCGCCCGACTGATCACTAAAATATTCTTTGATAAAAAGCATTGATATGGCAGAAGTAAAGAAGGAGGTTGAGGTGGTCAAGGCCGAACCTCAGCATGAAGAGTTCAAGGGCTATACAATGGCTGAGATCAAGTATCAACGTGCCATGCTGGCCCTTAAGAAGGAATACTGCAAGGATAAGATGATGCAGTCGATGGCTCAGTTCAGGCCCAAGAAGAAGGAGCCGTCAAAGAAATCATCGGCATTTGCGATCGCCACCTCGATGGCATCTAAATTGCTGGGCAATCTGAATACTCTCGATTACATTATGATGGGCATCTCCTTATTCGGTACCGCAAAGAAAGGTTACAAACTTATCAGAGGTAAAAAGTAAAATGAACGATTATTATAGCGTCAGGGTTAATGCGACGCCTTGCTCCTCCGACATAACAGATCTGGCGGCTTCTTTCCTCGCGGACGCCGGTTTTGAGTCTTTTGAGCCCGATGATAAGGGTCTCACCGCCTATGTCAGCGTTGCGGCCGTAGATGCGCTTAAATTGGCCCGTACAGCCCTTGAGGACTTCCCAATGGAGGCCCACTTTAATATCAGTTGCCATCTCGTTAAGGGTGAGAACTGGAATGAGGAATGGGAAAAACACTATTTCAAACCGATTCTGATCGATGAGGAATGTGTGATCCATTCCTCTTTTCATACAGATGTGCCGCAGGCTCCATATGATATCGTGATCGACCCTAAAATGGCGTTCGGTACCGGCCACCATGACACGACATCCAACATGGTACGTCTGCTCCTTGAGAGCGATCTGGAGGGTAGGAAAGTGATCGATATGGGCACAGGTACAGGTATTCTGGGTATTCTTGCCGCGATGCGCGGAGCAAGCGATGTGACGGGTATTGAAATCGATCTTCCGGCCTTTGAGAATGCGGTGGAGAATATTAGTCTGAACGGTGTGGATATGACAGCCGTGCATGGTGATGCGTCGGCTCTTGACCAGCTTCAGGAAGCCGATTTCCTATTGGCAAATATCAACCGCAACATTATTCTCAACGATATTGACCGCTATGCAAAGAAAGTAAAGAAAGGTGGGAAAATGTTCTTAAGTGGCTTTTATGAAGAGGATGTTCCTTTGTTGCTTGAGGCCGCCTGCGTACTCGGATTCAAGGAGGAGAAGAGGCTTGTCACTCCGGCCCGTTGGACAGCGCTTAGCCTCGTCAAAAAAAATGACTGACCGATGAATGCAATTGAACTAAAGAAGAAGTTCAGTCAACTCTGGAAGGATACTTTCCATGACAGCGATGCTTATATTTCGCTGGTTATGGATAACTATTTTCATCCCGAGTACTGCTTGTACGAGGAGGCGAACGGTGAACTGACAGGGGCCCTGATGGGGGTGCCTTATGAGTTCGGAAACGAGGATAATAAAATATCAGGTTTATATCTTTGTGGTCTCGCAACGAAGCCTCAGTATAGGTCGCGTGGTATCATGACGCGCTTGCTATCCGCTGTCAATTCCAAGGCGCGTAAGGATGGTTTTGCATTTACGTTCCTGATTCCTGCCGATGATGGTTTACGTAAGTATTACAGGGATAGAGACTACGTGAATGCATTCTATCGTGTTATTGATAATTATACATCTCTGCATAATTTCGATCTTGAGTATGAGGCGGATCTGCAGCTTCAGAAAGAGAAAGTGGCAGATATGAAGCGCAGATATTTCAGTTCGCTGATTACCCGTGAATACAACACTTCGGAACCTTGTGGCAGTCAGGAAACCGAGAAAGTCGTAAGGATGATTCTCGATATTCAGAACAGACAACTAGATCTTCAGATATATCATTCTGAGGAAGATCTGCATACCATCATAGCCGAGAACAGATTAAGTGGAGGAAGTATGGTGGTCACCAGTAATTCTCAGGGAATAGTCACGGCCGCCGCATTCATTGGTAAATCCGAAGAGGAACTGAAGATTGATATCTATAAACTCTACACCACCGACCTCACGAGCAAATTTAAGCTCCTTTCTTACATTAAGGAGAAATATGCCGACTACGGTATCAGATTGTACATCTCACTTGTGGATATGGACAGGAAAGCCCTATGGTCGCGCACCTACGGGTCGTATATGGGAGAAGCCCCCCAGGTGGCCTCCATTTCATCAACAGAGAGTGTCTATTCATTGGCGGCTCACTCGAAAGTGTACGGAATGGCACGAGTGCTTAACCTTTACGAGATTCTAAAATTTCAAGCCAGACAGAGGCACGATCTAAAATATTCGATTCTCGCGAAAGGGGATGAATTTGATACCTATGACCGCTTTGATGTAAAGGATGGCCATATAAACATAAAGGAGCTTACCGGTGAGAATCTGAGTCCGTCTCAACTGGCTTATGTCATGTCAAAGCGCGATATCGCTGAAATCGTTTTCAGACGCCGTGATACAGACAACCTTGTTACGGAAGCTTTCGGTATTCCTTCAATTAATGGCTCGATCTCCCTTATGCTCGATTGAGACCCTCTTGCCCCTGATTGACGCCGAAGGCGCTGCGAGAGTATGAATAAGCATTAGAACGACCGGATATCAGACTACTTGTTTAGAACTTTTGAAAAGTAAATGACAGCAATGTCATTTACTTTTTTTATGCCCCTTCTGGCCGGCGAAGTTAACATTGAAGGCCTGAGGTCTAAAAGTTAAATAATGATCGCCATAAGAGATAAAGAATAGGAGAGATGTGAGGATAATGAACATCAAAAATTGGGTTTTCTTCTACATTGAAAAGAGAGGTGCAGTTAGATTTGAAAATGTAAATAGCTATTAGTCACGATGCAACGCGGTTTATAATCGCAAATTAAGGCTCTGAGAATCTAAAATTATCCAGATTGAATGGAATTACCCGTAAAAAATCAAATTTCAAATCTTATCTCGAAATGTAAGGTCGGCGATAGGGAATAACTGCGCATACGGAAATTTCCTAACTATTTAAGATTGGTCAAATTGGGACATGGGTTCCATCTGGCAATGCGAGGAAACTTCGCTTGTTTTAAAACACAATCTTTCAATCGCAAATTTGCAAATGAAATTGCAAATATCTCTTTGCAAAATTGATAGTTTAGTTGACAATTGCATTGTTCTGTTAGTTCTTTTATAATGTAAATTGAGATATTTGCAAATACATATTATGTATTACTAAATGCAATTTCTTCTAATTAACATTTATTTATCTTTAACTTTAAGCATTAGTTATCAGATACATAGCTAAATTCTCGTAAATCTACTTCAATAAAATATGATAAATTGGAACTATTTAGCTTCACTCTTTAATTTTGGTGATTATCTTCAGTTATTGCAGTTTCTTATAATATTGAAGTTAAATTTAGCTTTATTTGAGTAGATTAATGGGATTCTCGAAATTATGCAATTGCAAATTAAAAATCTAAATTGTAAAATTTGAAGCTGCATAATGTAAATTTGCATATCTCAAATTTAAATGTTATCTTTGTAAACGCAATTTAAAATTACAAATCATCTGATGGAAGAGCAAAATGTCGCAATTCGTCTAAAAGGCTTCATAGATTCTATGGGCCTTTCTCCTTCTCAGTTCGCTGATGAGTGTGGAATACCCCGGCCCACCCTCTCTCAGCTCTTGAGCGGGAGAAATAAGAAGATCAGCGATATTATCGTAGGTCAGATTCATAGGGTATATCCCGATCTCTCTGTTGTGTGGCTTCTTTTCGGAGAGGGTCCGATGCTTAATCAGAGTCTCTCCACGGAATCAGTAGATATGACGCCGAAGTCTATGGAAAATGGAAAAGATGGTGTTGTCTCTGCAGATCTGACGTTTTCTCCTTCTAAAAATCCGAGCAACTCTCCATCAAAATTTGAAAATGAAAACGTCAGAGGCTTAACTACCCCCTCGGATGGAGTTCAAAATATTGATTTAAGGTTAATTGAAGCTCAAAATCAAATTGTGGATTTGCAACGACAAATAGATAAAATACGTAAAAATCCCCGGAAAGTGAGTCAGATTACGATCTATTATGATGATTCTACGTTTGAGACGTTCGTTCCGTTAAGCGAATCATGCAAGCCTTAGTCGAAATAGGAGGACTTATAAATGAAATCGACGGTACCGATGAAAACTTATTTTCACCGGTGCCGTCGATGTTTTGTGTGATGTGGATAGTATGGTTATGTGCAGTTGATGCGCTTTATTATTTCAGACTGTTGATTCTCTCAACCATCTTTGTCTCCTGTGGATTATCGCCCGGCCTCCAAAACACGGCGTGCTTAATTTCATCGGGAAGATACTGTTGCTCTACATAGTTTCCCGTATAATCATGCGCATATTTATACCCTTCATGATAGCCAAGATCCTTCATTAGTTTGGTCGGCGCATTGCGAAGATGAAGCGGAACGGAAAGATTTCCGCTACGTTCCACCTCGCTCAGAGCATTGGCAATCGCGGCGTAAGCGCTGTTGCTTTTCGGAGAGTTTGCCAGATAGATTGCACATTCAGAAAGTATTATTCTCCCTTCAGGCCAACCAATTTTTGCAAGAGCATCAAAGGTAGCATTTGCCAGTAGAAGTGCATTCGGATTTGCCAGTCCGATGTCCTCGGCAGCAAGAATAACAAGGCGCCTCGCAATAAATTTGGGATCCTCTCCTCCGGCCACCATCCGTGCGAGCCAGTAAACTGCAGCTTGCGGATCACTTCCCCGGATTGATTTGATGAAAGCAGAGATTATATCATAATGCAATTCGCCGTTTCTATCGTAGGCGGCTGGATTCTCCTGCAGGCTTCCGGTGACATTCTTATCGTTTATCACCACAGTTTCACCCCGTGGAGTTGACTGCTCTAAAAGGTCAAGAATATTTAAAAGTTTTCTCGCATCTCCTCCGGCATATCTGAATAAAGCCCCTTTCTCATCTATGCGGATATCACGCCGGGAAAGGATCTTATCATTCTTCAGCGCGCGCAGCAGCAACTGTTCCATTCCTGCTTCGTCGAGACTCTTGAGAGTATACACCTGTGCACGCGAAAGCAACGGTCGGATCACCTCAAAGGAGGGATTCTCCGTAGTGGCACCGATCAGCGTGATGATACCCTGCTCAACAGCTCCCAGAAGTGAATCCTGCTGAGATTTGTTGAACCGGTGAATTTCATCAATGAAGAGGATCGGACGCCCATTCGAAAAGATGCTCTGATGATCCTTTTTAGCTTTTTCAAGCACCTCGCGCACTTCCTTTACTCCTGAAGTCACGGCAGACAATGTATAAAACGGCAACTCCGTCGTTGCGGCCACAATCTTGGCAAGGGTTGTTTTACCTACTCCCGGAGGTCCCCAGAGAATAAACGAATTAATGCGTCCCGACTCTATCATCTTGCGGATGATACCTTCTTTTCCTACCAGTTGTTCCTGGCCGATATAATCCTCAAGAGAAGAGGGCCGCAGGCGCTCTGCCAATGGTATTGTATTGTTCATAGCGTCATAAGGGTTTTAATCAGTTTCTCTTTATCAACGGCCCTTAAATCAGGCACGATGATATCAGCCATATCCCTGAGTGAATTTTCGGGGAGTGTCGTGGTCAGACCGACCACAAATGCTCCTGCCGCACGTCCTGCCGTAACGCCCTGTCTTGAATCTTCAAAAACCGCGCATCTTACAGGCTTCGCACCAAGTATTCGGGCTCCGAGGAGATATCCCTCAGGATCTGGCTTGGATTTCGAGATTCTGTCTGCTGTCACAATATCAGTAAAATAGCCAACAAGTTCAGGAAGTTCTTCACGCAGATGGCGCATCTTCTCCTCATTGCTGCTTGTGACAAGCACGGCTTTATATCCTTGCTTCTTAAGAAAGTCAAGAAAGTCCTTAGCCCCGGGGAGCCATTCGTATCTCATCTTCTGTTCTCGTTCATTAAGTAGTCCGATCACCTGCTCATGAAGAGATGGATGAAAATACTGACCCAGAATTTCACTCAGGGTCGTGCCCTTAATCTTAATTGCAAAATCTTTCACACCGGTAGGAACTATCCGGTCAATCTCATTCCATATTCTGGTGTATTCCTTCTCACTGTCGATCAACACGCCGTCTAGATCGAACAGAAATCCAATATTTTCTTTTTCCATTTTTAAGATTGTTAGATTGAAACGCAAAAACATCGCTGATTAAACTCCGTTGCACCGAATATCACTGGAGCATGGTTGAGTAGATCAGTCACATCCGTTTCAATGCTTTAAGTAATTTTAGAACGTTTGTTCTATTCTAATAACATTTTCCAAGTCCCTGAGTTCCTCACGGAGTGAGAAGTTATTCCAAGGCTGTCGGCAAGCCATAAAATTTCCTTCTCACGCGCTTTGCGAAGCAAGGTGTGGATAACTATCATTTCGGGTCGGTAAAGCGCGGCAGCACGCTTGAAATCCTCTCCATCACCACCAGCCACAATCAGCACGTGGCATTTCTGCGTGGTATCAGTCGCTGAAGATACACCCCTTCCCCCTTGCACAAGAAATCTTTTATCCCCGATTGTGAAATCCGACATGCACTGCCGCGACAGGGCAATTTCGTTCTCCACGCCGTCGTTAAATGTCTTGATCAGTATGCGTGATGAGTCGGCCGGAACGATAACTCCGTAACGAGGGGTATCGTTACCGTAAACGAACAGAGAGATTGCACATGCGACGGCTGTTGAGGCTGCGAATGTCCCCCAAAGACCCTTTTTACTGCTGTTGAGCATGAAGGCGAGAAAAAGAAGCATAAGTAGCCACAGACACACACTCCAGCCGGATGGAGTGAAATTAATAGCCGTATTACCTCCGTCGGTAAGGACACTAAGAAATTCGCCGCACCATTCAAAACTCTTGTTCAAAACTTCTACGAGAAATTCTAAGTGAACGCCACAGGCATTCAAGCAGAGATAGATTATTGCCACCACAAGGAAACAAGGCAAAAGAGGTAGCAATACCAGATTAGCCGGAAGAAACATTATCGGGACGCTTCCGAAGTAATATGCTGAAAGAATCCAGGTGGAGATGCTCGCAACGAGCGAGGCGATTATTAGTTCTGTTGTCTTATATAGTATAGGCCGGCTCCGATGATCAACAGGATTATAATGGGAAGCAAAGAAAATCAAAGATGCCACGCACACGAAACTCAATTGGAATCCGACATCGAATAATGCCCTGGGAGTAACCACGAGTATTATCAGCGCTGCAAAAAGCAGAGCATTCCAGGCCGTATTCTTCCGTTCAAGTAAGATTCCCATTGTTATGGCACACGCCATAAGGACGGCTCTCACTGTTGAGAACGCCCAACCGGTGATGAAGGCATAGAATCCCAAAAGACAGAGACTAAATACCCATCTGAGTTTATGGTGACCGGTAAGGTTAAGCGGAAGCAAAAGCCAAAGCATTATTCCGGCCATAATCCCCACGTGCATACCGCTCAGCGCCAGCACATGTGAAACTCCGGCATCAGAAAAAAGGGCTGTTGTGTCATCGCTAAGGAAGCTTTTTTCGCCCAGCAGAACTGTTATGAGAAAGTGTGAAGTCTTTGAGTTGAGCCCGCTCTTCTCTATACCTTCTTCCAGTCTTTCTCTTATCCGTCTGCCTGCGCCCGAGAGAGTCGTCTGCCTGCCCGTTATCCGGATATCTTCCGGACGACAGATGCTTTTATATTCAAGGCCGTCGATACTGAGCTTCCGCTGATAGGAACTTATAAAAAAAGAGGTTGCTTTGTTTACTATGGGGATCAGTTTCAACTGTACGATGATATTATCATCAACTTCAGCCGGAATGTGATCCGAGTTAAGCTGAATTCTAAAACGGGAGGTTTCACGTATGTTACCGTTCCGATCCCATATTCTCTTAACATCAATTATCGCACGGTCGCCCGATGCGGTCGTTCTGATGGATTCTATCCGTCCTTCAGCCGCACGAATCAGTCCGGCCCCTTGTCCCGGAGAATAGGGCTCTGTCAGATCGAAACAAAGAATTCCAAGGCCAAAAAACATAAGGGATACCCACACATAGTGCAGGTATCCGGTTTTGTAGGCCCTAATAGGATTCTTGGATGTTGAAAGGAGATAGAGATATAGGATCAGAGCGCAAGCCACCGATACTGCTGCCCAAACCAGACCGGCCCCTGAGAAGGCACATACTATTCCTATTGCAAGCGCGGTTACCGGGAAAAAGAGGAGAGAGGAAGTCGGTTTCATCGGCTATGATTTTCTCAATGGCAGAATTGCTCCGTTAAGTTCAGGATTTTCACGAGTCCATATCTCCCAGGCCTCCTCAGCCTGGATGCGCAGCATCTCAATTCCGTTGATTACTGATGCGCCTCGTAGTGCACATCTCCGCATGAATTCAGTCTGAAGCGGATTATACACCATATCAAAACACACATGCGAAGGAGTGAGCCATTGATATGGAATGTCGGGAGCATCGCTTACATTCGGAAACATCCCGACCGGTGTGGCGTTGACGATAAGCAGATTTTGAGCCAGCAGGTCGGAGGTCATATCCTGATACCGAATAATTCGACGGTTTGCGTTGCTGCTTTCAGAATTCACAGCTGATCTCCTGCTCACGAACGTGGTCTTAATGCCAAGACTTTGAAGAGCGTAGGCCGCCGCCTTAGCCGCTCCTCCCGTGCCAAGTATCAAGGCCTTTGAGATACCATGATGCAGTAATGGGCTCAAGCTTCGCAAGAAGCCTACCCAGTCGGTGTTGTATCCTTTCAAAATCTTTTTTCCGGTAGCCGAGCAAGTGTGGAGGGTTACGACATTCACCGCTCCAATCTCCTTTACATCCTGCGAAAGTGCATCAAGTTGCCCAATTATCACTTCTTTTAGAGGAATAGTTACATTCAGTCCGGTAAGGGCGAGATGATTATTGAGGATATCCGGAAGCTTAGTGATATTTTCCAGCGGCATTAATGTATATGTAGCCGGAATTTTCTCTTCATTGAATTTTTCATTGAAGAGTGCGGCTGAAAAGGAATGACCAAGAGGGTATCCGATCAGTCCGAATTCATATTTTATATCGCCTTGGATTTCTCTGTGCATCATAATTGCAGGTTAGTCGTTGCGCAAAGATTATTACCAGATCACTACTTGTTCGGATGAAGGGCGGTAGAGCTTATCTTCTTCCGTCACGTTAAAAGCTCTGAAGAACGGCTCAATGTTACGGAGTGTCACGTTGACTCTATTTTCCGCAAGAGAATGGGGATCGGTCTTAGTCCTAACCAGTACTTCTTCCGGACGGATATTATTGGCCCAGACGCCCGCGTATGACAGATAGAACCTCTGTAAAGGCGTAAACCCGTCGGTTCCATTCTCGTCGCTTTCAAGATCGGGTGTCACGTGGCTAAGAGCCGTGAGTGCAATGCGGAGACCACCCTGATCGGCAATATTCTCACCTAATGTATACTCCCCGTTTGCAGTTACACCCGGAGCAACTTCCACAGCATTGAACTGCTCAACGAGCTTTGCTGTGAGTGCATTGAAATTCTTCTCGTCTTGCTCTGTCCACCAGTTATTCAGATTGCCTTCCTTATCAAGCTGGCGTCCGCTATCATCAAATCCGTGAGTCATCTCATGGCCGATCACAACGCCGATGCCACCGTAATTCACGGCATCATCAGCTTCAATATTAAAGAAGGGGGGCTGGAGGATTGCTGCGGGGAAGCATATTTCATTCATCTGAGGAGAATAATAGGCATTAACTGTCTGCGGATACATATGCCACTCATCACGGTCAACCGGCTTTGACAACTTTGAGAAATTGTCGCGGGTGAACCACTCAGAAGCTCTCAGAAGATTTTCCATATACGAAAGCGACGGATCAATTTCTATCTCAGAATAATCCTTCCATTTGTCGGGATATCCAATCTTTGCATTCATTGATGCAAGTTTATCGAGTGCTTTCTCTTTGGTAGCATCCTCCATCCATGAAAGTTCAGTGATATGTTTTTTAAGCGACGTTCTTAGATTCTCCACGAGCTTGAGCATATAATCCTTATTTTGCGGAGGGAAATACTTCCCCACGTAAAGCTGGCCGATGGCCTCTCCGAAGAGGGAGCCGACGGTGCCCTGAGCGCGCTTCCATAAAGGCCTCTTCTCCTCCGTGCCGGACATTACTCTATCGTACATCTCAAAGGTGACATCATAGAATGCCTCGCCTAACGCTCCGGCCGAATTGGCCACCGCACCATAGGCCATCATATCCTTAATTTCCTGTTCGGTAAGGGAGGGAAGATATTCGTTGATAAATGTCAGGAATCGGGGTGACGAAACATTGATATCGCCGATTCCCTTCAAATCCGTAAGACGGAAGATTTCGCGCCAGGGAACGGCGGGATAATCTTTCTCCAGCCCTTCGAGCGAATTGATATTATAGGAGAGCATCGGATTCCTGCGTTCCTCCCGCGTTTTCTTATGCCGTGCCATCTCAGTCTCGACCTTTACTACAGTGTCGGAAATGCGTTGAGCATCCTCTGGAGAGTATCCTGCAAGAGTCATAAGATCCGCTATATACTTTCTGTAGGCGGCAAGAATCCGGTCATTGTTCTCATTTCTTTCAAGATAATAATCGCGGTCGCCAAGACCGAGACCTGCTTCGGATATATGAAGGATATTCTTTGAAGAATTGCCGAGATCCGGACCAACTCCGAAGCTAAAGAAGGTGGAATCAATACCCAAGGAAAGCCATGCCACATATTCTGCCAGTTTATCAGATGTGTATTTTTCGATACGGCTTAGAATAGGTTTCAGCGGGGCATTTCCTTCGCGAGCAAGTCTTTCAGTGTCCATGCCGAGGGCATAAAGATCTGCAATCTTCTGCGCAATTGAGCCCTTTACTTTTGCCTCCGGGGTCTCTCCGAGATTTGCGATAAGTTCTTTCACGTTATCTCGTGCTTCTTCGGCAAGAAGATTGAAAACGCCGAATGATGCGTATTCTTTCTCGAGGGGGTGAGCTTTTCTCCAACCCCCGGTTGCAAACCGGTAGAAATCATCCCGCGGATTTGCCTCAGTATCAAGATTCTTTACTGAGATGCCCTTTTTCATACAATTAGAGTGTTCTGATGACATAGTCTTCTATTAGAGTTTATTGATAGTGATTAACAGATAATGAGATTATAAGATTGATGCCCCGGAGTTACTTTCTCAGCGACTCGAGATTTTCTGATTCTTCCTCCCATTCCGTCATGGTAGTCTCAAGGTCCTTTCTGAGAGAATCATAATTTCCGAGAGTGTCTGAGCTGACATCTCCTCCGGCAATTTTCTGTTCGGCCTCGGAAAGAAGGTTCTCGAGCGACTCTATTTTTTCTTCGAGCATCTTTACTTTCTTTTCCGCCCGACTTATAGCTTTCGCTTTCTCCTTCTGCTCGGCATAACTTAGTTTTGACTCCTTTACCGGGGGAGTACTCACCGGATTTTCCACCGGAGCATCTCCGGAAGGACGTTTTTCTAATTTAGAAAGTTCAAGTTCCTGAAGGGATGAAAGCTTCTTTTTTTCAAGAAATTCATAAATGCCTCCGAGATTCTCGCGAACGCGACCGTTACCGAATTCGTAGACCTTGTCCACAAGCCCGTCAAGGAAATAACGGTCATGGCTTACGATTATGACAGTACCGTTAAAATCGCGTATTGCCTCTTTGAGAATATCTTTCGTCCGGATGTCAAGGTGATTGGTCGGCTCATCAAGAATAAGAAAGTTAACGGGTTCGAGGAGCAGCTTAATCATTGCCAGACGGGTTTTCTCACCCCCTGACAACACTTTCACCTTCTTTTCAGAGGCTTCTCCTCCGAACATGAAAGCGCCCAGAATATCACGCACCTTCGTTCGCAGGTCTCCCGTGGCAACATTATCGATAGTTTCAAAGACGGTAAGCTCACCGTCAAGAAGTTGTGCCTGATTTTGGGCGAAATAACCTATCTGAACGTTATGGCCAACCTTCAGCGTTCCTGTAAAGGGGATTTCTCCCATTATACACTTCACCATTGTCGACTTACCTTCACCATTTTTACCGACGAAAGCCACTTTCTCACCGCGTCGGATAGTGAATTCGGCATGGTCAAACACCTGATGATCTCCATACGCCTTACCTACATTCTCCAAAATCAACGGATAATCTCCTGTGCGGGAAGCGGGAGGGAATTTGAGCCTCAGACGTGAATTGTCTACTTCATCCACCTCTATAGGAACTATTTTTTCAAGTTGCTTAAGACGACTCTGAACCTGGTTGGCCTTTGTGGCTTGATAGCGGAAACGCTCCACGAAAGCTTCGATATCTGCTATCTGCTTCTGCTGATTCTCATAGGCCCGGCGCTGCTGCTCAACGCGCTCCTTCCTTAATTCTACGAAACGCGAATAGTTCACCTTGTAGTCATAAGCCTTTCCGCAGGAAATCTCGATTGTACGTTTAGTTACATTATCAAGGAAAGCACGGTCGTGGCTGACAAGAACGACAGCTTTGGCCTTTGTCTGAAGAAACTGTTCGAGCCATTGGATAGATTCAATATCAAGGTGGTTGGTTGGCTCATCAAGAAGCAGCACATCAGGACGACGTAATAATATTTTTGCTAATTCGATACGCATCCTCCATCCCCCCGAAAAAACCTTGGTCGCACGGTCAAAGTCGTCGCGCGAGAAGCCGAGTCCGATCAGGGTTGATTCGATTTCTGCCTGCATATCATTCAGCCCCGACATCTCAATGCGTTCGTTGAGGAAAGTGAGTCGGTCGATCAGTGCAATGTATTCCTCAGATTCAAAGTCGGTGGCGTTTGCAATCTGCTGAGTCACCCTGTCTGCTTCCTCTTTAAGGGAAGTCTTGTCGGCGAATGCTTTCTTAACTTCATTCATCAGCGTGGTGTCGTCGGCCAGTTCCATCTGCTGCGGAAGATATCCGAGCGTAAGATCGTTGGGTTTACCGATTGAGCCGGAAGTAGGAGAGCAATATCCTGCCAGAATTTTCAATAAGGTTGACTTGCCGGCACCATTTTTACCGGTTAGGGCAATCTTATCATTGTCGTTAATGACAAAACTTATATTTGAAAAGAGTGGGCGTGCTGAAAATTCAACACCCAGATCATTAATCGATACCATGTAACAAATTTAATGAAAAATCATGAGATTCGGCGTGCTTCCGATGTAAAAAACGATAAGGAAGATATTTTCTTCCGGTTATGCGCAATATCTCACTCAGCGTTTTCGTCGTGATGTGCATAAGGAGCATCATTTGATTCTTCACGATTACGGGAATGATCAATATAAGCGTGCATCATCCGGAAGAATTTATGATGTCCGAGTGTCTGCATATTACCAATAATGATTAACTTCATGCGTGCACGGGTGATGGCAACATTCATACGTCTGTAATCACGTAAAAATCCAATATCACCCTTTTCATTTGAGCGCACGAGGGAAATGATCACTATATCACTTTCTCTTCCCTGAAACCCGTCAACAGTGTTGACGGTAATAAGTTTCCGAATCAGCTTAAAATCGGGCGAGTGCTTAATGAGTTTTCTAAGATACCCGACCTGTGCCTTATATGGCGAGATCACGGAGATATCAATTTTTTCCTCAAGCACACGCTTGATTCCGATCTTTTTGAGATAGTCAAGAAGCACGCTGATCGTGAGAAGTGCTTCGTCGACATTAACGCGGCCACCGTTAGGCCCCCAAAGTTTCTCGGCATACGTTTCGGCCTCGCCACTTTCATTTTCCTTCTCTGAATATGATGAATCCGAAATCGCTGAAGCCATCCGGGACGTATCTACCCATTCTACTGCGGAGTCCAGATCAAGAATGCTTCTGTCGGCTACTTCTCGGGCTGCCTCCATCTTTCCCTGATAAAACCAACGGTTTGGGAACTCCATTATCTCGCTTCTCATTCTGTACTGTACTGTAAGAAGTGATACGGATTCCGGATGGAAATCGGCAATACGTTCCATTAACGATACTGAGAGACCTTGACGGAACGCTTCATAACTTTTTACGGTAGGAGGTAACTGGTAATGGTCACCCGCGAGAATAACGCGTCCTGCCTTATCTATCGGAATCCAGGAGGCGGCTTCAAGTGCCTGTGCAGCCTCATCAATAAATAGTGATGAGAATTTCATTCCGGCAAGCACCTTATGTCCGCTACCCACCAAAGTAGCTGCAATGACGCGTGCCTCCCGGAAAATATCATTGTTGATCCTGAATTCGAGTTCGGTCGCACGCGCTTTCAGCCGGTCGAGTTTCTGATGTATGCTGTCGGTGCGTCGTCGTGAACTTCTAATCTCCCTTATGGCCTTACGTATACTCCAGAGATCTGCATAGTCTGGATGAGATTCAAATCGACGTTCATAAGTAGAGGCAAGCATTCGGTCTGTAACCCTTGAAGGATTGCCTATCCTTAGCACATTAATGCCGCGCTCAGCAAGACGCTCGCAGATAAGATCTACAGCAGAATTGCTCTGGGCGCATACAAGCACTTGACTTTCTTTGCGTAGAGTCTCATATATTGCCTCTACTAATGCGGTTGTTTTCCCGGTTCCGGGAGGGCCATGAACGATAGCAACATCTTTTGCCCGCAACACATTGTTCACAGCAAGTTGTTGGGAGCGATTAAGGTAAGAGAGGGTTATATCCGGTACTTTATATTCTTCCGGAACCCTTCGGGAATAGATAAGGTCACGGAGCTCTCCAAGTCGGCCCCTGGCATTTTCGAGTCGAGTCAGTGTATCAAACATCATCTTATAGGATGTTTCATCGAACGATAACATTATTCCCAATTCCCCGTTGGAAGAGGTATTATCCATCATGGAAGTTTCAGAGACGATCACTCCTATATGCCCGTCTCTTACGTAGCTGATAGTTCCATTGAAGATGATATTTATTTTCCCATCGTCACGCAGCCGGAAGAATGATACGGGGCGTCCATATTCAAAGTGTCTGTCATCATCGTCTTCCTCTTCAGAGGAGAATGCCACTTCAAGTATCCGCTGATTTAACGAATTATAAAAATTCCGGCTCCACGCAACAGGAAACTTGGCTACACCTCTTTCAACCAAGCGCTCTACGCCAACCTTATCCACAGCTTCGGAAAAACTTTTCTTTTCCTGTTCGTACTCAATTGTGAGAAGACGCCGTTGCTCAATTATGAAATGAGATGCATTTCTATTAATGATTTTTCGTGACATAAAGATCAGTCGTTATCCTTTGCTCTCATTAATATTATAGAAAGCGCGGGATAGGGGGATTGATATTAAACTTAATGGCCGGGCAAGATAAAGACACTGAAAAAGGAGGCACACGGCCTCCTTTTCAGTGTTCAATCAACAATTTCAAAAAGCTGACAAAACAAACTTGCGTCAGTCTGTATCAATAAGCGTAGTCCTGAAGCTGCTCGCGAAGTTTCTTGCGGGCACAGAAGATACGGCTTTTAATCGTACCGAGGGGGAGATTGAGTTTTTCTGCGATCTCGTTGTACTTATAACCGGCAACGAACATGTTGAACGGAATACGATACTCATCAGAGAATGAGTTGAGAGCCACAGTGATTTCTTCAACAGCATAAGCGCCTTCCGGAGTCTCAAGACCTGAGTCCTGGCTTATGTTGAGGTGATAGAGATCTTCAGTCTGGTCAATAACAGTAGCCTTTCTTACGTTCTGGCGATAGTTATTGATGAAGATGTTGCGCATGATGGTGAAGATCCAGCCCTTGAAGTTGACATTGTCAACGTATTTATCTTCATTGCTGAGCGCTTTGAGAGTAGTGTCCTGAAGGAGATCCTCAGCCTGCTCACGATCTGTGGTGAGCTGATATGCGAAATTGAGAAGATTGCTCTGAAGACCAATAATGCGTTCTTCGAATGACTTGTTTGCTTTCATGATTGTGCTTTTTGAGTTGTTATTGTTTGTTGTATTGAACACTTATATAACAAGGCGTTTATTCAAATTGTTCTGAATGTTTGAAAAAAAAATCTATAATTTTGTAAAACATTGAACTGCAATAAAATAAAATTAAGATATTTAGTAAAGTCCTCCTTAAATATACTTGTAAATTGCCTTATTGACTCGGCAGCTTTTTTATATGTCTAAAGATTTCAGCTCAAATTGCCTGTTAAGTGAGGAAAATAAAGTAACTTTGCAGTAGAAAACCTAAATAAGATATGGCAAAGAGATTTGACGAATTGCTGACAAATGATGATGTGCTCGATGGCTTATGGGATATGCACTTTGATGAATGCACCCCGATTCAGGAGCAGACAATTCCTATAGTGCTTGACGGGCGCGACCTTCTGGCTTGTGCTCAGACCGGAACGGGAAAAACGGCAGCATATCTGCTGCCGGTGATCGACCGCCTTGCCGAAGGTGGTTTCCCTGAAGATGCGATCAACTGTATTGTGATGGCTCCTACGCGAGAACTTGCCCAGCAGATCGATAGGCAGTTGCAGGGTTTTGCATATTTCATGCCCGTAAGCAGTATTGCAATTTACGGAGGCACTGACGGCTACACTTATGAACAACAGAGAAAAGGACTTAAAATGGGAGCCGATGTAGTTATCGCTACTCCGGGGCGCCTTCTTGCGCATCTGAGCATGGGATATGCCGACCTGAGTAAAACATCGTTCTTTATACTTGATGAGGCCGATCGAATGCTTGATATGGGTTTCTTTGATGATATAATGCAGATATTCTCTCAGCTCCCCCGGAACGTTCAGGTGCTCCTTTTTTCAGCCACGATGCCCCCGAAGATTCAGAAACTTGCCGGTAATATCCTCAAAAATCCGGCTGAGATTAAACTTGCTGTTTCGAAACCGGCAGAAAAGATAAAGCAGTCGTGCTACGTTTGCTATGAAAATCAGAAGCTCCCGATATTGCAGTCGATATTCTCGCAAGAGCAATTCCGGAAAGTCATTTTGTTCTCTTCGTCAAAACTGAAGGTAAAGACACTCGCACGCGAGTTAAGAAAACTTAACATCAAAGTAGGCGAGATGCATTCAGACCTCGACCAGACTAAGCGAGAGGACGTTATGCTGGATTTCAAGGCGGGCAAGTTAAATGTGATTGTCGCTACCGATATCATTTCCCGTGGAATTGATATTGAAGACATTGAGCTCGTGATCAATTACGATGTGCCACGCGATCCGGAAGATTATGTGCATCGAATCGGTCGTACGGCCCGTGCCGATCGCGACGGCAGGGCCGTTACCTTTGCTTCCAATGAGGATTTTATACGTCTCTCAAGAATAGAGAGATTGCTTGAGAAGCCGATTCCTAAGGAATCCGTACCGGAAAATCTCGGAAAGGCTCCGGAGTATGGGGGCTGTTCAAAACGGATACGAATTAATAATTCCTCTAAAGGTAAAAAGAATTTAACTTCAGTTAAGAAATCCTCTTCAGGCAGAGGTAGATCCGGGAATCGGAATCAGGGTGACGAGAAATCTCAAACAGCCGTAAAAAGAAATCTGCAAACGACTGTTGAAATGAACCGTCAACCGGCTACCGAAGCGAATGCCGGAATGCATGAGTATGTGAAAGTCCAGACAGCGGTTGATCGGAATATCCCGCCTGCGGTTGACACGAATAAAAAGAAACGGCGCAGGTATTGCCGCTCCAATAAAAATAAATAAACTCGGGGAGATTCCCTCGATAACTGATAATTATTATGAAGCTTGTTTTAGACGATTTGACAATAGGGTATGCTTCCGGCAGAGAATTAAAAGAAATTCAGAAGCATATCAGCGCATCGATCAAGCCAGGAGAGTTTACGTGTTTGCTGGGTCCGAACGGTGCAGGAAAAACCACATTGTTGCGGACTCTTTCAGGACTTCAGCCACGACTCAGCGGCAATTTCCTTATTGACGGGCGCCCCATTGACCTTATTAAGTCTTCAGAGTTATCAAAAATAATCGGGATTGTCCTTACCGAACGGCCCTCTGTATCCTCAATGACAGTCGAACAGCTTGTTGCATTAGGCCGGAGTCCTTACTCCGGTTTCTGGGGACGCATAGCCGATTCTGACCGAAAAGAGGTGGAGAGGGCTATGGCGGTGACTGGTGTGACGTCTTTAAGGTCCCGACTTGTTAACTCGCTCAGCGACGGGGAGTGCCAGAAAGTGATGATTGCCAAGGCGCTCGCCCAGCAGACACCGGTGCTTTTTCTTGATGAACCCACTGCTTTTCTTGATTATCCTTCTAAGGCAGAGTTGATGATTCTTCTGCGCCGACTGGCGAAAGAAAAAAATATGGCTATCTTTCAATCTACTCATGATCTTAACATGGCATTGGCCTTGGCAGATAAAATTTGGTTGGTTGACAAGAAAATGGGTATTATAACCGGAACTCCACGTGCGCTTGCCGAAGCTGGAGAATTGCAAAGGTATTTTCTTCGCCCGGGTCTCACTTTCAATGAGGCAACCATGACTTTCTCTATATCTCTCCCTAATTTAAAACAATAAAATGAAAAAATGAAAACGAGATGCATTTAAATCAAAAAGGTACGGATAAAAAGCAACATGCTTTATTTGCAACGAAGATTGGAGCGATAGCGGCTACGGTTGGTTCGGCCGTGGGACTTGGAAATATATGGCGATTCCCTTATGAAGCCGGAGCCCATGGGGGAGGAGCTTTCATGCTCCTCTATGTCTTCTTCATCATTGTGCTTGGTGTTCCGGTGCTTTGTGCTGAGTTTACGTTGGGAAAATCAACGCGTCAAGGCATATTCGGTGCTTTCAGGACATTCAAACCGAAATCTAAGTGGCCGATGGTAGGGTATCTCGGAGTTATCGCCACTGTACTCGTGATGGCATTCTATTCAGTGGTTTCGGGCTGGACGCTGGAATATCTGATGCAGTCAGTTGCCGGAACGACGGGAGGGATGAATGAAACCGAGCTTTCTTCCCTTTTCAATGAATTCACTTCCGGATGGCGTCCTGTCATGTGGACAATGATGTTTCTTCTGATCAATTATTTTGTAATCCGCAGAGGTGTGCAGAAGGGAATTGAGAAGATCAGCAGCATTATGACTCCTCTTCTATTCGTTCTTATTCTTGCGTTCTGTATTAACTCTCTTCAGCTCCCAAAGGCGGGAGAGGGTCTGGAGTTTTTATTCCATCCTGATTTCTCGAAACTAACGCCCGCCGTTATAATCGGTGCACTGGGTCAGGCTTTCTTCTCGCTTAGCCTTGGCTTCGGAGGTATGCTCACATACGCCTCTTACTTCAGTGACAATACGGATATTGTCAAAAATTCTAATATTACTGCCATTTCTGATGTCATCATAGCGGTGATGTCCGGTCTCCTCATTTTCCCGGCAGTTTTTTCATTCGGATTTTCTCCATCCGGAGGCCCCCGACTGGTATTTGAAGTGTTGCCTGCGATCTTTACTCAGATGGCCGGAGGGCGTGTATGGGCGTCTTTGTTTTTCTTCATGCTGTTCTTAGCTTCGCTCACTTCCACAATATCTCTATGTGAGATCATAGTGGCGTTTCTTACAGAAAAAACAGTTATGAAGCGAGGGAAGGCTTCAGCAATATCCATTTCTGTAATTGCAGGTTTGAGCGTTTTGTGTGCCTTTTCTTTCAGTGTGTTCAAGAAATATAGTGTGCCGGGCATTGGTCAGCTTGATTTCTTCAACTGGTTCGATTACATTTCCTCAAATATACTTCTGCCTCTCGTTGGCGTGCTGATATGTGTATTTGTCGGGTGGGTGATAGATAAAAAGATTCTTAAAAATATGCTTGCAGTGAGTGAATCGGGGAAAGAACATTCAAAATTTAGGCAAGTTGTAAATCAGGGGATCCGGTTCTGCATTCGCTTTGTCGCTCCCGTGCTGATCGCCCTTATCTTCATCATCAATCTTGTAGGGATCTAAATTGTAATTCTCCCTGAATGACACAAAAATAGACCGGCCCGAAAATCGGGTCGGCCTATTTAGTTTATTGGGAAACTATATTTCCGGGGTTATTTAGAAATAAGTTTCGAGAGCATAGTTGATGTTATCAAGAATGTACTGCACATCTGTGTCGGCTGCATCAAGCGCCTGAGCGCGTTCTGCAATTGCCTTCGCTGCTTCAAAGTAGTCAGTCTTCACTTCCATACGCTTATCGCGGTCGTTACCCTCGATGTTGTTCCAGATATGCGTGCCGGCAGTATAGATTTTCTTCGACGCATTCTTGAGAGTTTCGATGTCTGCATCATCGAAAGAAGCGGCCTTACGATAATCAGAGAGAGAAGCAGTCTCGTCACCCTTACGATCATTCACGTATCCTCGCAGACCATAGAGGAATGCCTTATCGGGAGTTGCGGAGATCTGAGAATCAATCATGGCGATAGCATCATCATACTTTTGATCCTGAAGCATCGAATTGATAAGGTTGTTGAGGAAGAGAGGATTCTTGATTCCAAACACACGATAGCCATGTTCGGCAATTTCGCGGATTTGATTCTTAGCCTGAGTTTCGAGTGTAGAATCTCTCATAGCGAGATTCTGCCATGATGCGATCTCATAAACATAGTTCTGCGGATCATTGATGCCTGCAAGACGTGCCTTCTCAAAGGCCTTCACAGCTTCCTGAAGTGCACTGCCCGAGTAAGCGCCGATACCGGCATAATGATATGCAAGCGCCACTACAGAATCAGGCACAGCCTTCACGCGCTTGTCGGCCCAGGGCTGCTTGGTCACGTCACCATAGATCATGAAGGCATTGTATGCCTCCGGATAATAATGCTTGTTGTTGAAGAGCTCGCCGCCATAGCTGAAATAATCGTTGTGGTGGTCGTTAATCTTTCCAACCATGTCTTTCGACATCTTCGGCTTAACTTCTCCTTTCTCATTGGGCACAGAATCGAGGGGGAGGGCAAGGATAAAGTAATTGTAACCATTCACAAGCTCATTACCCATATCAATCTTATTGACTGCTGCATCATTGGGATTAATGGCAAGCTTCTTGAATGCCTCGTCGAAAGCGTCAAACTCAATTTTACCCGCAACATAGTATGTGCGAGCCTGCTCAGCTGTCTCAGGATTCGAGATAGCCTGCTGGATAAGATTACGTGCATCCGCGATCTTATCAATCTTTCCTGAAAGCTTGGCTGCCTGATCGACAGTGGCCTTCTGAGCATTCATCGCTCCGACTGCGCCGAGGCAGAGAGCAAGGGTCAGAATTTTTTTCATATCATTCAATTTTAAGGATTATAATTCATTGTCTTCAATCTCATCATTGATTTCCTGAATCTCATCATCGCTGAGGGCGTCTTCGATGTCGTCTGAGTCCATTAATTCCTCAGCCTCGCGAATCACCTTGTCCTCCGCGCGCTCGATGCGGTCTTCTTCGGTTTCGGCTTCGAGTTCTTTTTCTACATCCTCTCCGGGATCAGCATCAACCTTGCAGACAGAGGCGATAGTGTCGCCGCGCTTGCCGAGATCTATAAGCTTTACACCCTGCGTGGCGCGTCCCATCACTCTTACATCCACAACCGGAAGACGGAGTGCGACGCCACTCTCATTAATGATCATCAAGTCGTTGTCATCGTTTACATTCTTGATCGACACGAGCTCGCCGGTCTTATCAGTCACGTTAAGAGTCTTCACTCCCTTGCCGCCTCTGTTGGTGATGCGGTAATCTTCAAGCAACGTGCGTTTTCCGTATCCGTTAGCCGATACGACCATTACTGTCTCATCAGGAACTCCTGACATAGTGATCATGCCTATCACCTCATCATCTCCTTCGAGTGACATGCCCTTGACACCAGTAGACATTCGGCCCATGCTTCTTACGGTGTTCTCGTTAAAACGGATTGCACGGCCCGAACGGTTGGCAAGTATTATCTCGGAGTTGCCGTCGGTGAGACGAACGTCGATCACCTGATCATCCTCGCGAATAATGATTGCATTTACGCCAATGGCTCGCGGACGTGAGTATGCAGAAAGGCTTGTCTTCTTTATTATACCTTTCTTGGTCGCAAAGATTAGATTGTGTGTTGTGTTGAAAGCCGGATTAGTAAGACCCTTTACGCGAACGAAAGCGTTCACACGGTCATCCTGATCCAGCTGCAAAAGATTCTGGATCGCACGGCCCTTGGAGCTCTTGGGCATTTCAGGGATTTCATACACCTTCAGCCAGTAGCAACGGCCCTTCTCCGTAAAGAAGAGCATGTAATTATGATTCGTAGCCGGATAAATATGCTCGATGAAATCTTCGTCGCGTGTGGAGCTTCCTTTCGCGCCGACTCCACCTCTGTGCTGAGCGCGGAATTCAGATAGGGGAGTGCGCTTGATATATCCGAGATGCGAGATGGTGATGATCATCTTGTCGTCGGCATAGAAGTCTTCAGAGTTGAAGTCACCGGCGAATGGATTGATCTTCGTGCGTCGTTCATCTCCATATTTGTCGCGGATCTCCATAAGCTCCTCTTTGATAACTTCGAGTAGGATATGCTCATTGGAAAGGATATCGTTATAGCGTTGGATGAGTTTCATAAGTTCCTCATATTCATTTCGCAACTTATCCATTTCCAGACCGGTGAGCTGACGCAGACGCATCTCTACGATTGCACGTGTCTGAATATCATCCAGTTCAAAACGTTCCGAGAGACGTTCGCGTGCCTGTTCTGTAGTCTCGCTGCCACGGATGATAGCAATCACCTCATCAATATTGTCGGTAGCAATCATCAGGCCCCGGAGGATATGGGCACGCTCCTCAGCCTTACGCAGTTCGTAGCGAGTGCGTCTCGTAACTATCTCCTTCCGGTGAGCCACGAAATGCTCAAGGAGTTGCTTGAGGTTGAGGGTCTCAGGACGGCCGTTGACCAGCGCCACATTATTTACGCTGAAAGAAGTCTGCAGTTGTGACAGTTTGTAGAGTTTATTAAGTACCACCTGTGCATTCGCATCCTTCTTGATGTCGATCGTGATGTTGATCTTTCCTCGGGCAGAGGTGTCGGTAACATCTGCGATACCTTCAATTTTTTTCTCTTCAGCCAATTGATGGATTGACTTCACGAGTTCGCCCTTCAGCACGCCGTAGGGAATCTCAGATACGACGATCGTATCATGATTTCCGTCGGACTCAATCTCGCATTTGGCTCTTACCACAATACGGCCACGGCCGTTCTCAAAGGCATCCTTTACTCCCTGAAGCCCATAGATTTCGCCACCGGTCGGGAAGTCAGGAGCCTTGATATGCTCCATGAGTTCGGGGATGGTAAGCTCAGGATTGTCAATAAGTGCAATTGATGCATTAAGGGCCTCAGTCAGATTGTGAGGGGGCATATTTGTTGCCATACCGACTGCGATACCGGCAGCCCCGTTCACCAGAAGGTTGGGGATACGGGCCGGAAGCACCGCCGGCTCCATGAGAGTATTATCGAAGTTGGGAACGAAGTCAACCGTCTCCTTATCGAGGTCTCTGAGCATTTCTTCTCCCATGCGCGCGAGCTTTACCTCTGTATAACGCATGGCGGCCGGTGAGTCACCGTCGATCGATCCGAAGTTACCCTGTCCGAACACGAGAGGATATCTGAGAGCCCAATCCTGGGCAAGACGCACCATAGTAAGATAGATCGATGAATCGCCGTGTGGGTGATATTTACCCATGACCTCACCTACGATACGGGCTGATTTCTTAGTATCGCCCGAAAAGTAGTTGCCGAGTTCGTTCATTCCGAAAAGCACCCTTCTGTGTACTGGCTTAAAACCGTCCCGTACATCAGGTAGCGCACGTGACACTATCACCGACATCGAATAGTCGATGTAGGCGCTTTTCATTTCCGATTCAATGTTAATCGGAATAATCTTGTCGTCTCCTTGCATTGTTTTGTCAGTTTCTTATTCTTTGCGGGAGGCTGCTGAAAACCGATGTTGTGGCGTCGGTAATCTAAATTCACCCTAAGGGGCCATCCCTGCTCAAGCTTTCTATAGGCGTTTTCTATAGGCCGCTTGACCTACAAAATTACAAAAAAATCCTAACATTTCCATCTCTCAGACCATATTTTTAATCTATTACGGCGCGAAAGTGGTATGCTGAGCGGCAATATCCGACTGAATGCCCGTTTATCCTTTGTCATGCACCCTGACAGAGCTGTACTGATTGAAATAATCTGTAATGTATCCCCGTTTGTATATAAGGCATATATGATATCTGCCTGTTTCAGCAATAATTAAGAAAGATGAAAGATTTTGCGGCGATTGATTTTGAAACAGCCAATAGAAACAGTTCAAGCATTTGCAGTGTGGGCGTGGTGATAGTGCGTGGGGGAGAGGTTAAGGAAAAAATCTATAGGCTCGTGCACCCGACACCTAATTACTACAGCCCGGCTAATGTTTCGGTGCATGGTCTTACGAATGAGGATACTGATTGTGCTGATTATTTCCCTGAAGTGTGGGCAGAAATTCACCAGTATATCGAGGATCTTCCTCTGGTAGCTCATTTCAGCAGATTTGATGAGGGGTGTCTGAAGGCAGCATTCCGGCGCTATCAGATGACTTATCCTAACTATTCATTTTACTGCACGTGCAACGCTGCCCGAAGAGTGCTTAGAGGTCAGCTTCCGAATTTTAAGCTTCCGACAGTGTCGGCATATTGCGGTTATGATCTGGAAAAGCATCATCATGCATTGGCCGACGCCGAAGCTGCCGCTATGTGCGTTCTTGGATTGCAACGCATTACCGGTATGGATTTTGAAGAAATGTGATTGCTTGAAGAATTGGATTATTCAGTCGGATTAATCAGATTGAATGAGGGAAATATGCGGTCGATGGTAGTGTGTGCGATAAGGCCATAAAGACGGCTATCGGCATTAATTTTGTGGGTAAGTTGAATTATACACTTTACATTACATAATCACTATTATGTTAAATAGAAAATTCCAAAACCATTATCCCTCCTATTTTCAGATCATTTTGGATTTTATTTATTGCTGTCGGGTTCGATGTGAATGTAGATGATCACATCGTGTCCGAGCTGCCTCTGTATTTCTTTTTCTATTTTGTTGGCAATCGTATGGCCATCCCTGACACTTATTTCAGGGTCTACGTGTACGTTCATCTCTATTATTTTGGAATGTCCGTTTCGTCGCCCTCTGAGATTATGAATTTTCCTGACTCCTTCTACCTCATTTGAGATTTTTGCAATCTCACTGATTTCTTTGCCGGGTAATGAAATCTCAAGAAGTTCATTTAATGCTTCGCGCGAGATTACAACGGCCGAGTAAGCTATCATGATTGAGATGATAATTGAAGCTATGGGGTCGCAGATTCTCCAGGATTCCCCTAATGCAAAAGATAAAGTGACTCCAATTACGGTTGCTATTGAAGACACCGCATCACTCCTATGGTGCTCCGCATTAGCGAGCAACGCGTTCGATCCTATCTTAAGTCCGTTCTTCCGGGTATATCTGAAGCAATATTCTTTCAGGAATATTGAGACAATCGCAACGACAATTGTAAGCACTTCCGGCTTGGGTAATGTATGGCCGCGTAAATACTCAGTGATTGTCACCATTCCCTCATATCCGAGGAAAACGGCTACGCCCATAAGTATGATGCCGATTATCAGAGATGCAAGTGTCTCGAATTTGCCATGGCCATAAGGATGGTCGGTATCTGCCGATTTATAAGCAATACCCGCAAACACGATGACAATGATATCCGTAACGAAGTCGCTGACGGAGTGATATCCGTCGGCAACAAGAGCATCACTCTTTCCCCAGTAGCCGAAGAATAGTTTCAGCACCACCAAGAGTGCGTTGATCCAGAAGCCTACCATTGTGACCTTTCGGATGGTAGCCACCGCAGTTTTGTCTTGACTCTTCATCTTTCCATTTGGCTTGCGAATAGTATGCGCATAAGCAAATATGCCTGACTATCCTACTCTGAAAAACAAAATAGAGCAACCGATTTCTCAGTTGCTCTAAAGTTGCCTTGGAAAGACTCGAACTCTCACAAACGGAACCAGAATCCGGTGTGCTAC
>CAMWYR010000011.1 GCA_947178505.1 uncultured Muribaculaceae bacterium
CGGGGTGCGCGGCCGGGCCGGGGTTGGGTTATGGCTGACCGGAGGTCAGACGGTCAATCTATATCAGATTGTGCATCTATATCAGACGGTTCAGGTCTCTCAGATGGTCCAGGTCTCGTGGGTTTTGAGGATCATGTCGCGGAGGGAGGCGAAGCCTTTCTTTTCTTTCACCTCGCGCGTCTGAGCCGCGACCTCGCGGTCGTAGACGGGGGCGTCGTAGTCGCGGATCACTCCGAGCGCTAACGGCAGCTCGTGGCCGTCCATCATCGCAAGCTGCTGCTGCAGGAAGTTCTCGCGCGCGTGTGCGTCGTGCACGAGCACGTCGTCGAGCGTATAGCCATCCTCACCGACAGTCACCGCCTTCAGGCCGAAGCCCTCCTGCACGAGTCCTTTCTCCATATTGGCGCCGAAAAGCATCTTCTCGCCGTGGCGCAGAAGGATGGTGTGGTCGGCACGGTTGGTCTTGTCGGCGAAATAATTGTGGATGCCATCGTTGAAGATCACGCAGTTCTGAAGGATCTCCACCACCGACGCTCCCTTATGGCGCGCCGCAGCGAGCATCACCTCCTTAGTCGTGTCGAGCGCCATGTCGAAACTCCGCGCAAAGAAATTGCCGCGCGCGCCGAAACAGAGCTCCGCCGGGATAAACGGATCCTCCACCGTGCCGTAAGGACTCGACTTCGACACCGTGCCGCGGTCGGACGTAGGCGAATACTGGCCTTTCGTCAGACCGTAGATCTTATTGTTGAGGATCAGCATGTTGATATCCACATTGCGGCGCACGGCATGAATGAAATGATTGCCGCCGATCGCCAGGCCGTCGCCGTCGCCCGAAATCTGCCATACGGTCAGATCCGGGTTGGCCGTCTTCACGCCCGTGGCGATAGCCGCCGCGCGGCCATGGATAGTGTGCATGCCGTAAGTGGCCATATAATAGGGGAGACGCGAGCTGCAACCGATTCCAGAGATAACGGCCGTCTGGTGAGGCGGCACGCCAAGCTCGGCCATAGCCTTATGCAGAACATTGAGGATGGCATGGTCGCCGCATCCCGGGCACCAGCGCGCGTTCTGGCTGCTCTTATAATCGGCAGCCGTATATGTCTTGTTTTCGCAATTTTCCATTTTCACTACTCCGTTTTTTAAGACTCCATGTGTCGGATGACGCCCTCCACCACTTCGCGCACGAGGAAAGGCTGGCCCTCGATCTTGTTGATGCGCAGGATCTCCTTGCCCGGGAGATGCATCTGCAGATAGTCGGCAAACATGCCGGTGTTGAGCTCGGCCACGATGATGCGCTTATATTTCGAGAGCACCTCCACCGTGTTGCGGGGGAGCGGGTTGATATATCTGAACTGCCAGAAGGCCACTTTGTGTCCCTGCGCGTTGAGTTCGGTGGCAGCGGTGAGGAGATGGCCGTAAGTGCCTCCCCAGCCGAGCAGGATAGTGTCGGCGTCGGCGGAGAGCATCGGTTGGATGAGGGGGATATTGTCGGCAATGCGGGCCACTTTCTCACGGCGCGCCATCACCATGCGCTCATGGTTGGCGCCGTCGGTAGAGATCACGGAGGTAGAATAATCCTTCTCCAGACCCCCTACGCGGTGAGCCGCACCGGGCGTGCCGGGGATCGCCCAGTAGCGCGCCATGTTCTTCTCATCGCGGTCGAACGGGCGCCAGCCCTGTTCGAGCACATCGCCCGGGAGCATGTGGGGATGGATCTCCGGATAATCATCGGGCTCCGGAATGCGCCATGCGCTTGAGCCGTTGGCGATGTAGGCATCCGTAAGGAGGATCACCGGCGTCATGTGCTCCATCGCGATGCGGGCCGCCTCGAAAGCCATGTGGAAGCAGTCGGTGGGGCTCACGGCAGAGAGCACGCAGAGCGGCGATTCGCCGTTGCGGCCGTAGAGGGCCTGCATGAGGTCGGTCTGTTCGGTTTTCGTGGGCAGACCCGTCGAGGGGCCACCGCGCTGCACGTCGATAGCCACGAGCGGAAGCTCAGCCATGACAGCGAGGCCGAGTGCCTCCGACTTCAGTGCCAGACCGGGTCCTGACGTAGTGGTCACGGCCAGATGTCCGGCATAGCTGGCGCCGATCGCCGAGCAGATGCCCGCGATCTCATCCTCCATCTGCACGGCCTTCACGCCAAGGTCCTTGCGTTTGGCAAGCTCGTGGAGTATATCGGTGGCCGGCGTGATCGGATACGAACCGAGGAAAAGCGGGCGTCCGCTCTTCTCCGAGGCCATGATGAGCCCCCAGGCCGTGGCCGTGTTGCCCGTCACGTCGGTATACGTGCCCGCCTGGGATTCAGCAGTGTCAATGCGGTAGACGGGGAGCGAACTGTGGGTGTTATGGCCATAGTCCCAGCCGGCCTGGAGCACCTTCGCATTGGCCTCGTAGACGGCGGGTTTCTTTGCAAATTTATTATGGAGTTTGCGGAGCACGCTCTCCACCGGACGGTCGAAGAGCCAGCATATCACGCCGAGAGCGAGCATATTCTTGCTCTTCATCATGGCCTTCTGATCGAGGCCCGAATCGGCGAGTGTGCTCTTGAGCAGCGTGGTCATCGGCACAGCCAGCACGCGGCCCGGGGCGATACCGAGTTCGGCGATCGGATCGTCGGTAGTATACTCCGCTTTGCGGAGGTTGGCGGGGGTGAATGAATCCGTGTCAACCACGATCACACCGTCGCGCTTGAGGTAGCGCAGATTGGTCTTGAGGGCAGCCGGGTTCATAGCCACGAGCACGTCGGCCTCGTCGCCGGGCGTATGCACCCCGCGGCCGACGCTTACCTGATAGCCCGAGACTCCGCTCAGCGACCCCTGCGGGGCGCGGATTTCCGCCGGATAGTCGGGAAAAGTTGAGATCTGATCTCCGATTTCAGCGGAGATGTTAGAAAAGATGTTGCCGGCAAGCTGCATGCCGTCGCCGGAGTCGCCTGCAAACCTGACCACGACCTTGTCGATGGGCTTGATGTTGGTTTCCTGTAGCATTGCGATAGTGTTTTATGGTATTTGAAGTTGTATTTATCGGTTGTGGAGAGCGGGGTGGAGAGAGTGGAGGGTCGAGAGGGGAGAGGGGGATGTCAGCGGAGCAGGATCTTCCTTGAGCCTTTGGGCGTGACTTCGATATATATGCCCGGGGCTAAGTCGGCGCCCGAGATGCGCCGTCCCGACAGGTCGAGCAGGATGCGCGGGCCCTCCTCCGGGGCATCCTCCGGATCCGGAAGGGGGAGCGGTGCGGCGCCTGCCATGTCTTTCAGCCGGTATAGCCTCACGGGTTTCTGGTTCGATTCGTAATTGAGGAATCGGGGCTGCTGTGCGTTATACTGCAGCGTGCCGAAGCGCTCGAAAGTGAGCGTGCAGGTGCCGTCGGCATTGAACTTCGGAGTCACCGATGTGTAGGTGGCGGGGTCAAGCCGCATCTTGTTTTTCGCCGTGGCGTTCCAGTAGCCGGCCACGTTGCCGCGCGTGTCGTCGACGGCAAGGCGATAAGCGCCGGAAGGGAGTTTTTCAAACCGCACCGTGGCGGCATCCGCAGGGATATCCACCACCAGTTCGCTGTCAAAGTCGACATATCCCGAGCAGGGCATGAAAGCTGAGGCCGAATTTCCGCCGTCGGCCCCCATTATGCGGAGAGTCGGGGCAGCGAGGATGACATATCGGTTGCCGTCGGGCGACTCGGTCTCGTCGGTAGGTTGCCAGCGGGCGGCGCTGTAGTCGGGATTGGCGGGGTCGGATGCGTGAAGCGTGAGGCGGGCCACCGGGCTGCGGAAAGTGGCGTCAGTGGCGTCGTTGAAGACCGCGTAGGCCTCAATCAGATGCGAGTCGGCGACGCCTGCGGCAGCCGGAATCTTCACCACCTCCGCGGGGGCGAATGGAGAGCCGTCGACACTGGCGTAGGTGGTGCAGCCGTCGGCGCGCACGGGTATTTCCGTAGCGTTCCACCAGCGTGCCGAATAAGTATTCACGCCCGTGACGCGCGCGTTGTCGAATCGTGGCGCCTGCGGGCGCTCCGTCGGCATAGCCGGGGCATTATCTTTCACTTTGAAGGGAACTGAGGCAAGGTTGCCCCAGATATGGTCGGCCAGTTCAGGATGGTCGATGAATGGATTGCGGTTGCCCTGTGCGGCGGCAACGGTATTGTTGCGATCGATCTCGCGGCTGTCAACGGGATCGGCATGATGCCAGACCATAAGCATTTCCCGGGCCCAGGAGAGGAGTTTGCCGGAAGTGTCGACGAGATAGGCGCAGTCATCGCGCCAGGGCACTGACGGGAAGGCCGTGACCATATAGAAATAAGTGCGCGCGAAATCGCCCTTGTACTCATCGGCCGGTTCGAAGGCTGTGGAGGCGGCTCCGCCCATACCGGGCCGGGGCGTACCCACGCGCAGGAGGCCGTTGTCGAGCACACGGGAATCGGCAAGTTCGGCGGGGGGATAATTACTCTTGCGGGCATTTGCGAGCTGGTCGGATGGACTGAGGTTAAACAGGTCGCAATAAGCGACTGCGGAGCCCTCTTCGCCGCCCCACCAAGATTTGGGGAGCGCGTGCTCGATGTTGAGGGAGGCATGGTCAGGGAGCCACACGATATTATTGCTGTAGATGTCGCGCCAGGCCTGGCGGCCGTTGATGTCGATCACATCCGTAAGCTCGAATACCGACCAAGAGGCCGTGCCATACCTGACCTGCGAGCGCGTCTCGGCAAGCGAGCGCAGGGCCTCGGCAAGCGCGGCGCCGCTGCGGCCGTCGAGCGAGTCGTAGTATCCCTCCGGGATTTCCGGAGCGACGGCGGCGGAGGCAGCGAGTATGAGCGCGAGCAGAAAGTCGGTCATGGTAGTGGGTCAGGTCGTTTCCATCTGCGCGGGAGTGAGTGACGCGCCGGGCAGACGAGGTTGGGTTTTGCCGACAAAATTAGTAATTATTTCCTAATCGCCAAATGAAGTTATTTAAACTTTTTGCAGAATGTAAGAAAAGATGTAAGATAATAGGGTAGGCAGTAGGTTTTCTATATAATTTTGGTAATTCAGCCCTTTCCGGCGAGGAGTGTGAGCAGATTGGCGCGGAATGCGGCGCCGACGGGAAGTTCGGAGTCGCGGGGCTTATCGCCTCGTGAGCGAAGGATGACGGAAGATGCGTCAAACTCCGTGACGCGGTCAAGATTTATCACATACGATTTATGTATCCGGGCGAAGCGTCCGGGCGGAAGCATTTCGAGGAGTGCCTTGATGGTGATGCGCGAGATGATTCGGCCAGAGTCGGAGTGGAGCCTGACATAATCCTTCACGCCCTCGGCAAAAAGGATGGAGTCGGTGGGGATGTTGACAAAGCGACGGTTGGCACGGAGGGTGATGGTTTCGGTCGGCGACAGTGTCGGCGGACGTAATGCGGCGGCGTGGCGCAGGGCTTTCTGCACTGCGCGGTCGAATCTTACGGTGTCGATAGGCTTGAGCAGATAGTCGATTGCGTCGAGGTCGTAGCTGAGGACGGCATATTCGGAGTAGGCGGTAGTGAATACCACCATCGTGTGGCGCGGGAGATGGGCGGCAAGGTCAACGCCTTTCATACCGGGCATCTCGATATCGAGGAAGATGAGGTCGGACTCATTTTCTGCGAGCCAATTGATCGCCTCGCTCGCACCGGGGAGCACTGCGGCAAGTTCGAGCGCCGGATGGCGCGAGGCAAGGAGCGTCATGCCGCGTCGGGCGATGGGTTCATCGTCGACAATGATGCAGCGCAGCAGGCTTTCGGGCGTCGGAATAGGGGATGAAAGTTCTTGCATGGTATTGTAGTTTAGCCCTCATGGTTGGGATAGATCCAGCGGGCGAGGCCGTAGATATAGCGGCGGAAACCGGGACGATAGGCGAGCAGACGGTCGAACCATCCTAAATGGGGATTGATCAGCCTTACGACATAGCCGACATAGAACATGGCGAATAGTGTCCCGGGGCCTACCACTGTCCATGGCCAACTCCCGAAGAAACAGAAACCGGAAATGACAGCTAATATCACCAGTGTGGTATCAACTCCGATCTTGACAGTAGGGAAGGGGCGACCCGTCACTCTCGAGATTGCTACCTGTATCCCCTCGCCCGGCATCGTGACCGAGCCGCATCGTATCTCCATCGCCACGGCGGCACCAAGCACCGTAGCTCCGATAAACTGGGCTATGATCTGCTGCCATAGTGATATGTAGGAAAAGTAGGAAGTGATGATCATATTGACATCGAGAAGGAATCCGAATACAAATCCGACAAGAAGCTGGAAGAGCTGCACCGGATTAAACCGGCGGCGCAATATCAGGATCTGAGCCACAACCAGAATCACATTCATGATATTGGTATATCCGCCGATTGTCAACCCCGGGGCGAGCCCGTTCTCGCCGGCAAGAGTGAACGCCATTGGAATCGAAGAAATCACTCCACTGCCAAGATTCGACCGCACGCAGAGCGCGACGCCGAGAGTCATGAAAAACATCGAGAAGAGAAGCCACAGGTGTTGCCAGATGAAGCCGATGATTTTTTCTTTCTTTGTCTTTGCCGGAGTTGCGGGATTTGATTCTTTCATTTCTAATTCAGGTAGCGGTGAGTTTTCAAATACAAATTTACTACATTATTTCATTCCGTATATAATCATTACGCCAATTTCTTACCGTGTGATCTGCACAATGCCGGTCGCGAGAGTCAGAATATTGTACGGGAAGACGCATAAAGGCGGTATAAAGCGACAAACGCCCCCATAAATGCGACCAACCGCGCGGCTATATGGCGAATTAGTCGTAACTTTGCGGTGTGAAAAAGATTGTGGTCAACTTGTTACTATGGGTGCTCTTCACGCTCATGCAGTGCGGGCCGGTCGTGGCAACGCTTGAATATGGCGGTTCGGGCGGCCCGACAGATACGCTCTGGCTGATGGTGCCCTTCTCGCTGCTCTGTCTCGCTCTTGTGGGAGTCACGACAGTTTATGCCGTACCGCGCCTCCTGATGCGTCAGAAATGGGGCCTTTACGCCACCGCAGAGTTCTTCATGGCCTATGCAGTGTCGCTGGTGGAGCAACTTCTCGTTGTCTATATATGGACGCGATGGGGGATAATGCCCCCGGAGCATGCCATCAACTGGGGCTGGCTCGCCGTAAACACTCTGTGCAATTCACTGATGCTGTTCTTTACGCTCCTTGCAGTGGGCGGATGGTATCTGTTTGATTCCGACCGTCGTGACGTCGCTAAGGAAAAGACACTCGCCGAGCGTATCGAGGCCTACATCGAGGCTGTCAGATCGCGGCTACGGCCGGCTGCCCTCTCCGAGCGGCTCGGACACATCGCCGGAATGGTCGAGAATGAGCCGGAAGAAGCCGAAAGAGAAATAAGGGAACTTTCCGCCCGCCTCCGTACAGATCTTTATGATCTCCCCTCGCCCCCCACGGTCGAGGAGGAAGAGGGCGCTGAATCGCACGGCAATCATAAACTCAACCACTGGCTTACGTCGCCACATCACCGCCCGGCTCGCACGATCATCTTCCAGCTGTCGCTGATCGGTATCTGTTTCGGAGCCTTCTTCGCGACGCCCGACGGGCCCGAGTTCGGTGCCCGCTTCGGAGGGTTCCTCGTATTGCTTGTAATGTTTGAGATCATTGCGGCGGTCGACGTGTTAGTGCTGTTCCGTTCATTCCGCCGGAAGAGGCGGCTCGGCCGCTTCTTCCGGGCATCGGGGGCGCTGGCCGCCCTCATCATCCTTCCGATCCTTGCGGAGCGAGTGGCGCTCTATATTGCCCATCCCTATAATGAGAGTCTCTTTATCCTCATCACGCTTCTCGCGACGGCGGCAAGCATTCTGATGATCGCCTTCTATATCGCCGGCATCGGCGCTGTGCTGCTCTATCAGGACTGGGTGCGTCACACACGACGGCTCGTATTTCTGCGCGCCACCACCAAGCGCCTTGAATATGCCAGCCTCAAGAAGCAGATCAATCCTCATTTCCTATTCAATGTGCTCAACAACGCCGGGATCCTCACCATGCTTGATGCGGCCGATGCACGGGAGATGCTCCTCGAACTGCGCCGTCTCATCGACTATCAGTTCAGTGAGACTGAACATCCCACCGCTTCGCTTTCCGACACTATATCCTTCATCCGCGCCTATCTCTCGCTTGAGGCCACGCGTCGGAACGCATTCCGGTTTTCAGTGGAATGTGAAGGGCGCCCCGAGGGTGTCGACGTACCGGGGTTGCTGTTCATCCCGTTTGTGGAGAATGCGGTGAAATATGCTGCTCGTTATGGAGAGGAGGAGAGTGTGCGCGTGAGATTCATCGTCGGGGATCAGAAGCTGCGCTTCGAGTGCGAGAATCCGGTGGAGGATTCTTTACCGGCACCGGTTGCGCCGGGATCGGGCGGACTGGGTGTAGCCAACACTATGCGCAGGCTTGAATTGCTCTATGACGGCGATTTCAGCTATCGGACAGAGCGCCACGAGGGCCGCTACCGCGTGATGCTGGAGATTCCGGCTGCGGCGCCGGGCGGTGGTGCCGGATAGAATTATTAAGCGTATTCTACTGAAACATATATAACTTACCGACCTGCCGCCTTGGCAGGTTGCCTATCAATTTTGCATTATGAGAGTGACAAGAATGCTATTATCGGCAGTCGTGATGCTCACTGCATCCGCTGCCATGCGCGGAGCCGATTATTCTGACGCGAATTTCAACTACAAGTATAATAAGTCGCAGAAATTCGCGCGCGTGGAGAGCACGAAGAAGAAGACGGCCACATCGCTTACGATTCCGTCGAAGATCACGGTCGACGGCGTCTCTTATCCGGTGACTCAGATCGGTGATTATGCCCTATCCGACTTGCACAGTCTGAAATCGGTGACTATTCCGTCGTCGGTGACGGAGATCCGCAGCGGAGCCTTCAGTAATTGTTACGAACTCCGCTCGGTAACAATACCCTCCAAGGTGACAAAGATCTCTGCCGATTGCTTCTCGATGTGTCTGGAGCTCTCGGAAGTCAACTTGCCTAAAAATCTTGTGGAGATAGAGGAGGGTGCGTTTATGTACTGCGGGAAAATCGACATAATCAATTGGCCCTCAAAACTTGCGAAAGTGGGTGATTATGCCTTCTATGCGTCAAAATTGCCACTGCTTGTGGCGCTGCCGGCCGCGTGTGTGGAAGTAGGCGAGGAGGCTTTCCGCGCCACGGACGTGGAGAGTTTCCAGCTTCCTTCCTCGATGACCTCGATAGGGAGAATGGCATTCGCCGACAATGACAAGCTGAAAGGAGTCACCATGCCTGCCTCGGTAGGCACAATCGGAGACTACGCCTTCTTCGGCAATGATGAAATCACTGAGGTGACAATGCCGCAGACTATAGGGCGTCTCGGGGAAAGCATGTTTGAGCGCTGCGACAAGTTGAACCATGTGATCTGGTCGCCGAGTCAGTCAGTGGTGCCGAAACGCACGTTCTTCGAATGCTACGAACTGGAATGGATCACCTTGCCCGATCACGTCACATCGATTGGTGAACTTGCATTCAGCGAATGTTACCAGCTGAGGGAGTTCCATTTCCCGGCGCAACTAAAGACAATTGGAGATTATGCGTTTAACGACAGCAATCTCGGTGAGGTGGTATTCCCCACAGGCCTGACTAAGATCGGGGCGTGGGCATTCAATGCGAATTCACGTCTTGAGACGCTTACGATTCCCGCATCGGTGACGGAGATAGGGGCTAATGCGTTCAATAACAATCCTCATCTCGACATTGTGCGGGTGGAGAACGTGACGCCTCCGGTGCTTGGTGATGATGGTTTCAACCAGTACACTTATTTTTCTGCGCTACTGGTGGTGCCGGAGCAGTCAGTGATGGCTTATCGCCGTGCCGGGGAATGGTGTAACTTCCAGTATATCAATACGCGTCCTACTGGGGTAGACGTAATTCAGGAAGATGGAGAAGCATCGGGGCGTGAAGGGATCTTCTACGATCTTCAGGGACGTAAGGCATCGGGCTCGCACGGTCTCTTGATAGATGCTCGCACGCGCCGCAAGGTACTCATCAGCGAATAGTCGGTTTCCGGGGGAAGCGCCTGCTTCCCCCGGACAAGATAGTTTGAATGCGCCAACCCCCGGCTGCGCACAGCGTGCGTAGCCGGGGGTTAAACGTGTGGTTGAGTCGGGTATCGGCGAGCCGGGAGGCTCCCCGCACGTAGGGGCGGATCAGGCGTCGATATTGGCGTAGGTGGCGTGAGTCTCGATGAACTCTTTGCGCGGAGCCACGTCCTCGCCCATTAGCACGGAGAACGTGCGGTCGGCCTCTGCTGCATTCGTGAGTGTCACCTGCTTGAGCATACGGTTCTCGGGATCCATCGTCGTCTCCCACAACTGCTCCGGATTCATCTCACCAAGACCCTTGTAGCGCTGCAGCACGAGCTTGTTGCGGTCGCCGCCACAGCGCTCGTCGACAAACCGCTGCACCTGCTGATCGGTCCAGGCATACTCTTCGATCTTGTTCTTGCCCTTCGTCGTGCACTTGTAGAGCGGCGGCGTAGCGATATAGAGGTAACCGTTGTCGATGATCGGGCGCATCCGGCGGTAGAAGAACGTCATCAGCAGCGTCGCGATGTGCGCGCCGTCGACATCCGCATCGGTCATAATCACAATCTTGTGATAGCGCAGCTTTGCCATATTGGGAGCCTTCGAATCCTCTTCCGTGCCGATCGTCACGCCGAGTGCCTTGTAAATGTTCACGATTTCGTCGCTGGCGAGCACCTTCGTGTCCTGTGCCTTCTCCACGTTCAGGATCTTACCGCGGAGCGGGAGGATTGCCTGATAAAGCGGGTTGCGTCCTACCTTGGCCGAACCCCCTGCAGAGTCACCCTCGACGAGGAAGATTTCACATTCCACAGCATCGCGGCTCTTGCACGGAGCAAGTTTGCCGGGAAGTCCGGCACCGCCGAACGCCGACTTATTCTGCACACGAAGACGCGCCGCACGCGCCGCATGGCGCGCCTGGGCAGCCAGCACCACCTTGTCGACGATGACGCGCGCCTGCTTCGGATGCTCCTCAAGATAATTGCGCAAAGCCTCTGAGACAGCAGTCTGCACGACGCCCATTACCTCGTTATTACCGAGCTTGGTCTTTGTCTGACCCTCAAACTGCGGTTCGGCCACCTTTACCGACACCACGGCCGTCAGACCGTCGCAGAAATCCTCCTTCGAAAGTTCGATCTTCTGCTTCTCAAGTTTCTCAAGCAGTTTGTTGTCGTCGGCATACTTCTTGAGCGTCGTGGTGAGACCACGGCGGAAACCTGTAAGGTGAGTTCCGCCCTCGATGGTGTTGATATTGTTGACGTAAGAATAGAGATTCTCATTGAAGCCGGTGTTATAGGTCATCGCCACCTCCACGGGCACGCCGTTGCGCTGCGTGTTGAGATGGATGATATCCTCGATCAGGGGATCTTTGCCTACGTCGATGTACTTCACGAATTCCTTCAGACCCTCGTCGCTGTGGAACACTTCCGACTTCGGGTTTCCCTCCTCGTCGCGCACGCGCTCATCGGTGAGCGTAAGCGTGATGCCCGCATTCAGGAATGCGAGGTCGCGAAGACGGTTGGCAAGTGTCTCGTAGTCGTAGACAGTCTCGCTGAAGATGGTGTTATCGGGGTGGAAGAGGATGGTCGTGCCCGTATGGTCGCTCTCGCCGATCACGGTGAGCTGCGACGTCGGCTTGCCGTAGCCATACTCCTGCATATAGATCTTGCCGTCGCGATGGATCTCGGCGCGCAGATAGTCGGAAAGCGCGTTGACGCAGCTGACGCCTACGCCATGCAGACCGCCCGACACCTTGTAGGAACCCTTGTCGAACTTACCGCCCGCATGGAGCACCGTGAGCACCACCTCAAGCGCCGGCTTATGCATCTTCTCGTGCATATCCACAGGGATGCCTCGGCCGTTGTCGTCGACGCGGATCGAGTTGTCTTCCAGGATTGTCACGCGGATATTGTTGGCGAAGCCGGCGAGGGCCTCGTCGATAGAGTTGTCCACCACCTCATACACGAGGTGATGCAGACCGCGCACGCCCGTGTCGCCGATATACATCGACGGGCGCTTACGCACTGCCTCCAGGCCCTCAAGCACCTGGATATTGTCTGCCTGATATTTTTTTGCCGAAGGCTGACCTTCGGTCAGATCCTCCTGCTGCTCTATGATATCTTCTTCTGTAGCCATTTGAAATCAATGTTGTATAGACTTACAAATTTAGTAAAAAAAACTCAAATATGCAATGCAAAAAGCATGTGAGGGGGTCTGAGACAGGGAGGAGTGTTCCGCGGAATGGCTACGGAAAAGAGGCGGGGCCGTCCGCGTGTACGAACGGCCCCGCCTATAGGGGAAGAGTCACTGCGGGAGCAGTATTACTCTTTATATTTCTTCATGATGAGGGCAGCGTTGTGACCCCCGAAGCCGAATGTGTTCGAGAGCACGGCGTTGATGTCTTTCTTCACGGGTTCGTTGAAAGTGAAGTTAAGACGGTAGTCGATTTCCTCATCATTGTCTCCTTCCTCGTGGTTGATGGTGGGAGGAATGATTCCGTCGGTGATAGTCTTGACGCTGAGCACAGCCTCGAGAGCGCCTGCGGCACCGAGGAGGTGTCCGGTCATTGACTTGGTTGAGCTGAGGTTCATCTCATAGGCGTGGTCGCCGAACACTTCGACGATAGCCTTCGCCTCGCTGCGGTCGCCAACGGGAGTTGATGTACCGTGGAGGTTGATGTAGTCGATATCCTCAGGCTTCATTCCGGCATCGCGGAGCGCATTTTCCATCACGAGACGCGCGCCCAGGCCTTCGGGATGGGTAGCGGTGATGTGATATGCGTCGGCACTCATGCCGCCTCCGGCGATTTCGGCATAGATCTTGGCGCCGCGGGCCTTAGCATGCTCGAGTTCCTCGAGCACGAGGGCAGCCGCGCCTTCGCCGATTACGAAACCGTCGCGTGAGCCGCTGAACGGACGGGATGCCTTTGTGGGCTCGTCGTTGCGGGTGGAGAGGGCCTTCATCGAGTTGAAGCCGCCCACGCCTGCGGGGAACACTGCTGCTTCGGCACCGCCGGCCACGATAGCGTCGGCATAGCCGAGGCGGATCATGTTGAAGGCGTCAATCAGCGCGTTGTTCGAAGAAGCGCAGGCCGATACGGTCGCATAATTGGGGCCGCGGAATCCATGTCCGATGGAGATGTGGCCGGCTGCGATGTCGGCGATCATCTTCGGGATGAAGAAGGGGTTGTACTTGGGGCCCTGCTCTTCACCATGCACGGCGAAATAGCCTGCCTCCTCCTCGAAAGTGTGGAGGCCGCCGATGCCGGCTGCGAAGATCACGCCCACGCGGTTCTTGTCGATGCCTTCGCTGTCGAGACCTGAGTCTGCGATTGCTTCATCGGCGGCTACAAGTGCATACTGGGCGTAGAGGTCAAGCTGGCGGAGCTGGCGGCGGTCGAAATGAGCAGAGGCATCAAATCCCTTTACCTCGCAGGCGAACTGCGTCTTGAACTTCGATGCGTCAAAGTGCGTGATTTCTGCAGCGCCGCTCTTGCCGCTTTTTGCTGCTTCCCACGTCTCGGCCACTGTGTTGCCGAGGGGGCTCAGCGCGCCAAGACCCGTTACTACTACTCTTTTCAATTCCATCAGCGGAGGAATTTATGCTTTGTGCGACTCGATGTAGCTGATAGCGTCGCCTACTGTCTTGATGTTCTCTGCGTCTGCATCGGGAATAGTGAGGTCGAATGCCTTCTCGAATTCCATGATGAGCTCCACTGTGTCGAGAGAGTCGGCGCCGAGGTCCTTGTTGAACTCAGCCTGGGGAGTTACTTCGTTTTCGTCTACGGTGAGTTTGTCTACGATGATCTCTTTTACTTTCTGTTCGATGTCAGACATGATCTTATTGTTTTAAAGTGTTAATATTGTCTTCGTTGGCTTGCCTTAGCGGCAATTCAGATTGCAAAGTAAACTATTTTTTTGCAAATAAAGAAATTTTTCCCCTATTTTTGCACATAAATTTTATTCTTGTGCAGTGATTTAAGCCTTTTATCGCTTTTTTGGTCTTATTTTTGTGTGATTTGCAACACAAAGAGCCTCTCCGCGTGTTTATATTTGTAAGGAATTTATTTTTTAGGGCATAGCCCGCCATAACCCGTTTAGACATGAAGAAAAACAATAATAACAGAAAGCGTCCGCCTAAGCAGGAGCTTCTGAATAAGATAGTGGAATTTCTCCAGCAGCAGAATAAGCAGAGTTTCAATTATAAGCAGATAGCCTTCGGTATCGGCGTGGACAATCCGGCGCGGCGCATGGATGTGATCAATGCGCTCGATGAGCTGGTGGCGGCCGACGACATCATGGAGGTAGATCTGGGTAAATATAAGGCTAAGAGCAACCGTGGCGTCGAGAACGAGGGCACGTTCGTGCGTCGCAGCAACGGCAAGAACGCCGTGCTCGTCGATGATGAGATGATAATGGTGGCCGAGCGCAATTCAATGCATGCGCTCAACGGCGACAAGGTGCGCGTCATGGTCTCGGCCGCACGCCGCGGTGCGGAGCCGGAGGCAAAGGTCATCGAGATCGTAGAGGCCAAGGATCAGCAGTTTGTCGGCACGCTCAAGATCGATAAGAATTACTGCGCCCTCGTCACCGACTCCAAGTTTCTGGCAGCAGATATCATCATCCCCAAGAATAAGCTGCGCGGAGGCAAGAACGGCGATAAGGCCGTGGCGCGCATCGTGCAGTGGAAGGATGATGAGATGAATCCGCGCGGCGAGATCATCGATATCCTCGGAGAGAAGGGTGATAACAACACGGAGATGCATGCCATCCTCGCGGAATTCGGACTGCCCTACAGATATCCGGAGAATGTGGAGAAGGCCGCTGAGAAGATCGATGCGGGCATAACGCCCGAGGAGGTGGCGCGCCGTGAGGACTTTCGAGGCGTCACGACATTTACCATCGACCCGCGCGACGCGAAAGACTTCGATGACGCGCTCTCAATCCGTCAGCTTGCCAACGGCAACTGGGAGGTGGGGGTGCATATCGCCGATGTGACTCATTACGTAAAGCCGGGATCGGTGATCGACAAGGAGGCGCAGAAACGCGCCACGAGCGTATATCTCGTCGACCGCACCATCCCGATGCTTCCCGAACGCCTCTCGAACGGCATCTGCTCGCTGCGTCCCAACGAGGAGAAACTCACATTCTCAGCAATCTTCGAACTCGATGCAAAGGCCAACGTGGTCAACAGCCGAATCGGACGCACCGTGATCCGATCCGACCGCCGCTTCACCTATGAGGAGGCTCAGGAAGTGATCGAGACCGGCAAGGGCGACTATGCGCGCGAGCTCGAGGTGCTCAACTCGATGGCTAAGGAACTCCGCCGCCGCCGCTATCAGCAGGGTGCGCTGGAATTCGACCGGGCCGAGGTGCGATTCGAAATTGATGAGAACGGCAAGCCGGTAAGCGTCTATTTCAAGGAATCGAAGGATGCAAATAAGCTTATCGAGGAATTCATGCTTCTGGCCAATCTTACCGTCGCTGAGTCGGTGGGTAAGGTCGAGAAGGGAAAGAAGGCAAAGTCGTTCGTTTACCGCGTGCATGATAATCCCGATCCCGAGAAGATCGGCAACCTGTCGGTGATCGCCTCCCGCTTCGGCTATAAACTCGTCACTGAAGGCAGCTCGCGTGAGGTTAACAAGAGCGTCAACCGCCTTCTGCGCGACGTCAAGGGCAAGGGAGAGTCGAACATGCTCTCCATCCTTGCGATCCGCTCGATGGCGAAGGCGACATATACGACCGACAACATCGGACACTATGGTCTGGCGATGCCCTACTACACGCACTTCACGTCGCCGATCCGCCGCTATCCCGATATGCTCGTGCATCGTCTGCTCGCCAAGTATGCCGGCGGAGCCCGCAGTGCCGATAAACTGAAGCTGGAGGAGGAGTGCAAACACGACTCGGAGATGGAGCAGGTGGCGTCGAATGCCGAACGCGCCTCTATCCGCTACAAGCAGGTGGAATTCATGAAGGATCGTCTCGGAGAGATCTACGATGGTGTGATCTCGGCCGTGACCGAATGGGGATTCTATGTGGAACTCAACGACAATATGTGCGAGGGCCTTGTGCCGGTGCGTGATCTGGCGGATGATTACTACGACTTCGACGAGAAGAACTACTGCCTTATCGGACGGCGTCACGGCGCGCGCTACACGCTCGGCGACCAGGTGAAAGTGCAGGTGGCCCGCGCCGACCTCGAGCGTAAGCAACTCGACTTCGCCCTCATCGACGACAAGGGAAATCCCAACAAGCCGCTGGAGGCAAAGAAACCCGGCAAGCGTCACGAACCCCGCCACCGCAACTCCAAAGGTAAGTCCGTCGCCGGAAAGGGAAAATCAAGAAAATAAATTCATAGGCCTCAGCCAAGACTGAACACCATATTTAACTCATTATCTAATATCTCTTCACATTGATGAAATCAGCATTTCTAACGATGGCCGTAGCGGTCGGTGCGCTTTCAGCGTCGGCCGACAACGGCGTGATCGTGCAGACCGACGCCTACCGCTGGGAGGGCGACACAATTTATCAGAACGAGTTCAAGGCCTGGGCCGAGGGCCCCTATCGCCTGCGCAGCACCTACAAGGGACGCCCCGGCTACTTCATGCCCATTGAGCAGGAATGGAGCCGCCGCAACGATCTGACTCCCTATCCGGTGCTCACCACTTCCAACCCCCTCCATCAGGCCATCTACAATATGGCGCTCGATGAGATGGTGAATGCCGTGGAGCCCGATACAACCCTGCGTACGGGTAAGGAATGGGCCGGCGTATGGACCCGCGACGTCAGCTATTCGATCATCCTCTCGATGGCTGCTCTGCAGCCGGAGGCTTCGATGATCTCGCTTATGAAGAAGGTGAATCCCTCGGGGCAGATCGTGCAGGACACCGGTTCGGGCGGCGCATGGCCGATCTCAACCGACCGGATGGTGTGGGTGCTCGCCGCCTGGGAGATATATAAGGTTACCGGCGACCGGGCATGGCTCGAGAAAGTCTATCCCATCGCGCTGCGCAGCATGGAGAAGGATGAGAAGACTATCTGGAGCGCCGACGGCCTCGTGAAGGGCGAGACCTCCTTCATCGACTGGCGCGAGCAGAGCTATCCGAAATGGATGCAGACGGCTGATATCGCCCAGAGCGAGGCGATGGGCACCAACGTGATGTATGCCGCCGCCCTGCGCATTGTCGGAGAGATGGCCGCCGAACTTGGCCATAAGAAGGTGGCTGCCGAGTATGAGGCGAAGTCGGCTGAACTGGCCGCCGCGATCGACCGCACGTTCTATATGCCCGAGAAGGGATATTACGGTATGTACACTTACGGCCGCGATAATAAGATCCTCAATCCTCGCGCCGAGGCGCTCGGTGAGGCTCTGGCCGTGCTCTATGATGTGGCATCGCCTGAGCGCCAGAAGGAAATCTCGCAGTCGGTGCCGCAGACGCCGTTCGGAGTGCCGGTGTTCTATCCCCAGATCTCCGATATGCCCAACTACCATAACAATGCGCTCTGGCCCTGGGTGGCCTCTTACTGGACTCTGGCTCAGGCCAAGGCCGGTAATGAGCAGGGTGTGCTCGAGGGCATCGGGTCCGTGTTCCGTCCCGCGGCTCTCTTCACCACTAATAAAGAGAACCTGAATCTCGACAATGGTGATATCTTCACCGAACTCAACTCGTCGAACATGCTGTGGTGTCTTGCCGGAAATCTTGCGCTCACCCAGCAGATTCTCTTCGGTATCCACTTCGAGAAGGATGGCCTCCGCATCGATCCGTTCGTGCCTCAGACTCTTGCGGGCGACCGCACACTCTCCAATTTCCCTTATCGCGGTGCACGCCTCAATATCACTGTAAAGGGATATGGCGACAAGGTGAGGAGCATCACCGTGAACGGCAAGAATTTCTCAGCAGAGAAGGGGAAGGTAATTCCCGCCAAATTGCTTAAGAACGGGGCCGATATCGTTGTGGAAATGGCCGACGAACCCATCGCTCCGATGAAACTCAACACAGTCGGGAATCTGAAAGCACCCCTTACGCCCATAACTTGGCTGAGCTCTGAGCCGGAAGTGAGTGCTACGGGTGTGGGCGCGGGCAGTCTGCTCCGGTGGAACCCGATCGAATATATCGGCGAGTATATCATCCTCAGGGACGGACGTGAGGTAGGGCGCACGCGTCAGACATCATGGCCGGCCACGGAAGAAGGCGAGTGGCAGGTGATCGGTGTAGCCTCCGACGGCACGCAGAGCTTTGCCTCCGAGCCGCGCAGCAACCGCACCGGACTTTTTGGGGAGATGAAGGAGGCGAAGACCGCCATGTCCTCTCCGGAAGTGTCTTATGCTCCGTCGAAGAGCATCGAGGGCTTCACCGGCACCGGCTTCGCTGAGAGCGATATGACCTCGGGCCCCGTGAGCGCCGTGTTCGAAACTCTCGCCGGCAGCATGCCTGAGGGCGAATATGCGATCAGTTTCCGCTATGCCAACGGCAATGGTCCTGTCAACACCGAGAATAAGGCTGCGATCCGCAGCGTATACGTTGACGGGGTCGATGTCGGTACGGTCGTGCTCCCGCAGCGCGGTGTCGGCAACTGGGACGACTGGGGCATGACCAACAGCGTGAAGGTGCGCCTCGCGCCCGGCACGCACACGGTTACGCTCGTATACAATACCGAAGATGAAAACATGAATCTGAAGACCAATCACGCTCTGATCGACGGCGTGCAAGTGGTGCGCACGGGAAAGTGAATTTGCATTTTTTAGCACCAATAAAGCAAAATTATTTTGCCAGTTGGAAAAAAATGCTTAACTTTGCAACGGGTGAGTCCTGCACGACCAGCTCCCCGTAAATCCCCCAGATCTTGACCGAAGCAAGGGTAGCGGGTTGAGCGGTGCGATGTAGACCGCTCGCCCACCTGCCTCTTTAGCTCAGTTGGCCAGAGCACGTGATTTGTAATCTCGGGGTCGTTGGTTCGAATCCGACAAGAGGCTCCAATCGGTCAGATGTGCCGCGAAGGCGCCTGATGACGATAGGTCATTTGTTTTTCATAATTTATGTTTTTAAGGCGTGCTTATTTCCTAAGCACGCCGTTTTTTCAATTCATTCTCCAAATAAGGTTACTATGATTATACATAATGCTACATTTATGATCGACCGCGAGCATGAGCGAGAATTCGTAGAATGGTTCCGCAAGGTGCGCGTTGGGCTTGATCCGATGCGTTCCCCGCGCCTCACGGCGATGCGCGAGGCCGGGGGCATCGATTATACGCAGGCCGAGTCTCAGAGCATGGCTTTCCAGTGCGAGTTTGAGTCGCGCGAGGAGGCACGCCGCTGGGCCGCTGAGAAACTCGCTCCCGTGGCCGCCGCATTCGAAGAATTGTTCGGTCCGCAGGCGATGGTGTTCGCCTCAATGTTTGAGACAGTCGGGCTCTGAAGCTGTTTTTACTTGTCAGATGGAGGAAAATATTAAGAAATACGACCGGATTATAATGGGGATCGACCCGGGTACGAACGTGATGGGCTACGGTGTGCTCGGCGTCACCGGCAAGAGGTTGGAGGTAATCGTGCTCGGTGTGATCGAACTCAGTAAGTTTGAGAGTCACTACAAGCGCCTTCACCGCATCTTCGAGCGCGTGTCGGGGCTCGCTGCGCAGTATCTCCCGGATGAGGTGGCGCTGGAGGCCCCATTCTTCGGGAAGAACGTGCAGTCGATGCTCAAGTTAGGGCGTGCGCAGGGTGTCGCTATGGCTGCCGTGCTCACGCGCGACATTCCCGTGGCCGAATATGCTCCGAGGGTAATCAAGATGGCCGTCACAGGCAACGGTCAGGCCTCTAAGGAGCAGGTTGCCAACATGCTGCGCCATCTGCTTGACATGCGCGACAAGGAGGTGCCGAAATTCCTCGATGCCACCGATGCGCTCGCCGTGGCGCTGACTCACTATTACGAGACCGGCAAACCGGCTGTCGCCAAGGGGCCCAAAAACTGGGCCGACTTCCTTGCAAAGAATCCCGACCGCATAGCCACCCGTCGTAAACCTGAGTGACACACCGGCCCGGGGAAGAACTTTTCCTCTCCCGTGCGTTTTATAGGAAAGAGAGATCTTGCTTTTAAAATTTAACTCTTAAAATCTCTATATAAAATGAATAAATATCAGCAGGCAATCGCGCAGAGCGCGGTGACAACCGATGAGGGCGCGATTAAGGATGCAGTGGCCCGCATCCTCGAGAAGTGTGGTGAGAATGACACCCCTGAGACTTATAAGAAGATTCTTGGATCGATCGACCTGACAACGCTCAGCACCGAAGACAGCGAGCGCAGCGTGACTGCCTTCACACGCCGTGTGAATGATTTTGAAAATGAATATCCGCAGTATCCACACGTGGCGTCGATCTGCACCTACAGCAACTTTGCCGAGGTGGTGGAGGCTAATCTTGACGTAGAGGGAGTGTCCAACTGCGTGGTAGCAGCCGGTTTCCCGTCGAGCCAGACTTTCCAGGCTGTGAAGGTGGCTGATGTCGCAATGGCCGTGGCCAGCGGTGCGACGGAGGTGGATGTGGTGATGAATATCGGAATGTTCAACGATGAGAACTATGAGGATCTGACCGACGAGCTGATCGAGTTGCGTCATACCGCGAAGGGCGCGCTCCTGAAAGTTATTCTTGAGACCGGTGCTCTCCGCACACCCGAACGTATCCGTGCCGCTTCGATTCTGGCCATGTACAGTGAGGCTGATTTCATCAAGACCTCTACCGGCAAGATCTACGAGGGCGCGAGTCTGGAGGCTGCCTACGTTATGTGTCAGTGTATCCGTGAATATCACCGCAACACGGGCCGGAAGGTAGGTTTCAAGGCTGCCGGCGGTATCCGCACGACGGCTGAGGCCGTGGCTTACTACACGGTCGTGAAGGAAGTGCTGGGAGAGGAATGGCTCACACCTGAATTTTTCCGCATCGGGGCAAGCTCCCTTGCCAACGCTATCGTGAGCTCGCTCGAAGGCTCGGAAGTGAAATTCTTCTGACGTCCGCGTCAGCGCGTGAGCCGACGGCGCTCGAAGAAGGCGGCCGTCGCCAGGATGAAGAGCATCGCTCCGGCTCCCTGCATCAGTGCCACGAAGCGGAAGGCAGCCGTGAAGCCTATCTGCTCGGCTATGAAGCCGCCGAGCACGATACCGATGCCCATGCCCAGATCCCATGATATGAGAATGGAGGAGTTAGCAGTGCCACGCTGATCATGGCGCGCCACGCCTACGAACATATTGAGGAAGGCCGGGTACATCTGGCCGTTGCCGATACCGATCAGAAATGCCGCTGTGTAGTAGGCCCAGGGTTGCGCAACGAATCCGAAAAGCGAGTAGCCGACCAGCGAGATGAGCACGCCTACGGTGGCGTTGCGGGTCATGCGGCCGGCTCTCAGGCTTTTTGCTCCGAACAGGCGTGAGATGACGAGGCCCGTGGAAAGGAGCATGAAGAAGAAGCCTGTGCCGTCGGTGATGTTGAGTTCTTCCTTGCCATAGATTGCCACATAGTTGCTCATCACGCCCCAGCATAGGCCGAAGAAGCAGATATTGACTGCCAGAAGCCAGCCGCGGCCGAGGAAAAAGTGGTCGAGACTGAATTTCGGTTTCCCTTCCACTTTCTCGCGCATCGGCAACATGACACTCGTCGAGAAGAGGAATCCGGCGAAAGCGATGATGAGCGAAAGCCAGAAGAGGAGAGTGAAGTTGGAGGTGGCATGGTAGATATAGATTCCAGCGCTCGGAGCCACGGCCATGGCGATGTTATTGCTCAGCCCGTAATATCCGAGCCCCTCGTTGCGTCGTTCGGAGGGGAGCACGTCAATAGCGGCAGTACTGTTGGCCACTGTCGTTGCGCCGAAAGGAATGCCGTGGAAAGTGCGCACGATGGCGAACATCAGGAGCGTGCCGGCGCCTATATAGCCCGTAAAGCAGAGGAAAAAGAAGAGGAAGCAGATGGTGAGCACCTTCTTCCTGTTGAATGTATCTACTACGAAACCGCTGAATGGGCGTATGAGCAGCGTAGCGATGACATAGCCCGACAGCACGATGCCTATCGTATCCTTATCAGCCTCAAATTGCTCATCCAGATAGAGGGGCAGAAGGGGAGTGAGCAGGTAGAAGGCAAAGAAGAGAAGGAAATTACAAATCATCACCTTGATATACTCCCTGTTCCATAGTTTCACGCCGGGTGCGGGTGAGGTAGATCCGTTTTTAATGCTGTCTGACATAAAAGAACAGGGAGTATACTTTATCGGTGCCTGATATGAAGGAGTGACGAGATGAATCAGTAGGACAGTACTGCCCGCACAGCGTATGGGTATGATTTGTGGGAAGGATAAGTATAATCCAGCGGAGAGTATTCATGTGATAACGCTCGTGCCTCAAAATCACTCTCGTTGGAAGACCAGTAATAGGGATAACCGCGCCAAGTGTCGTGGTATCTTAACCAACCTATGTGTTCCTTGTAGGGGACATCGTCAGCCAGCTTATCCTTTATTTCTTCATAGCGCTTCAAAAAAAGGTCTTTATATTTCCTAAGTTCGACAAGCATGCCGTTAGCCGGCAGGTACCAGCCGGACGTATTCTTAGGAGCCTGCAGAGGTTGCTGCCATGCGTAGGGATTCTGTGCATCCTGTTTTCCGCCGCTCGGCGTATTCTCATCACGGTTATTGAAGAGAATAGTTTTACTAAGCTCCTTTTTAGTACTGGGGTCAGTGAATTTATATGTCCCGGTTGCAAGATTGCCGTAATAGTATGCAGCATATACAGCGGGATAAAAATTTTTGTACCACCCGTTATCTTCGCAGGTTTGCAGAATCTTTTGAGTATTGTAATATCCGCTCCAATCTCCGGGATCTATATTTGTCTCCATACGAGCTCGTATATATTCATCCTTATACGGAAGGTAGGAATCATTCAATTCCCACTCAAACATGTCGTTAAGGTCATTTTGAACATCGGTCAACGCCAAGACATAACCATGGCAACTACCATCTTTTATACCCGTTTCACTGTAGTCAGACCAGTTATCGAAGTCATGTTGGTCGGGGCGTAACACCAGTCCTATGCAACGGTGGTTATCATTATCCAAATATTGGGTAGCCTCGTAAGGAAGTACAAAGCCGTGATTCTGGGAGTTCTTACAATAAAAATCACCGACAATCACCTGGTCAAAGGTATAAACTTCCTTATCTACAGTCTCGTATTTGCAATAGAGTGTGCCGGTCTGTGAGGGTTGAATTTCGAATGAACCGTTGTACATCCCATCACGATAGTTGTAGTAATAAGTTATCCCACCCTCATATCCATCGGGGAGAATGTAGCGGAAGGTGCCGTCAGCGGCCTGATAGGTCTTGAGAAGATTGTCGTCCTTATCTTTAATGGTAGCCTCGTTGGGATTCTTAAAGGTGACTACCTCCCTGACGTCTTCGACATCCGGATAAAAATCATTCCAATTGATTAATGTGTCGTTACTGTAATCTATTGACGGATCTTCTTTCAAATGTTTGGGATCGACAGTAAGCAGTTTCCACCGAACGGTAATGTCGAGCGAAATACCGTTGCGCAGATGCTGCAGTTGGGCTTTAATTTCCTTGAGAGGGCCATTGGACGACTCCCAAGCCATCACGTCGGAATGGCTATAAGCGGCTTTAGTCGTTTGGTCCTCCTGCTGCTTGAAGGCGTCCAAGCCCAAAAGTTCTTCAGCGCTCTTGATTTTCATCTCAGTCACTGATATATCGTAGGGAAAATAGACGATGTAGGTTTGCATCATGGTGTCGTAGTAGGGGGTATCTTTACCGAGTCCAGAATATGTCCATTCGGAGGTGCCATCGGTGTTCGCTTTTAAAAGATACTTGGCATTATTCACGATAAATTCGCCCTTTTTGTCAAGAATGATGACACCGACCGAGTCGCCCGGCTCAAAAATTGTACGCATGCCTTCATCTATCGCACGCGAGGCCGGTGCGCCTGACTTAACATTGTCGGCAACAGTGACGTTGAGCGAAATTATGTCTCCATCAACTTTACCTGCCTGTGTGGGAATGTCATCTATATCTTGACACGCACATAGAAAGCAGGAAAGGATAAAAATATATGGTAAAATCAGTTTGTTCATATTTAATTTCTTTTAAAATGTCAAAACCGCACGGGCACGACTTAGGCTGCTCCGGCTACCCAAAGACACCCCAAGTTTTACCGAGTCTCCAATTTTTCCGCCCTGAAATCTTAAAACCCATACATGGTCCCTTGTCTTCTGAGTTGATGACCAGTATTTTGCGCCAAATAGGTCATATTTCGTCGATCCATAAGGAAAAATACCCGCGTCACTCAATATGAATTCCTCTCCGCCTGCCATTAAGAGGCGCTCGCGTCGTCCGGAGAATTTATACACGTCGTAGAGTTGTCCGATGGAAGGGAGATACCATGGACTGGAGTATTCGGGCACTTTCACAGTCTCATTATAGTCATTCAACTTGTAAAATACCCAATAAGCAGGCTCACCTTCTCTATCTATTGCTAACAGATTTGCATTTGCGATTAGCAACATTTCCTGAGTATCCGTATAGCCATTGTAAAGATTGGTAAAATTATAATATAATCCAATCGCCGCTTCTACATCTCTAATACCATTATCAAGACAACCACCCCAGTTGCCTATTTCGGATGGGGCCGAAACGTCGTGAAGGGCCACTGCATAGCCGTGGATGGTTTCCAGACGTCCGCCATAATTCTCTACAGTATCCCCATTGCCGGGGCCAACCTTGAAAACAACGCCGATACATTCCCATTCTTCGCCATTGTAATCGTAGCCATAGCCGAAGTTAGGGTTCTTATTGAGATCTTCTAAATCCTCATCTCTTATTTCGGGGTCTTCTTCATCGCCGTCATCATTGACGGCGGTGTTATTAAATAGGTCAGGGCGCCACTTCCCGTTGGAGTATATGAAATCTCCCTCCTGTACGTAATCGCCATATTCAATACACACTTTCTCGCTATTCGACTTGAATGTGAACACATGCCGGTTCTCAACCCTGACACGGTTGACCGAAACTATGCCTTCTGTCACTTTAAACCCCTTCATAAAGTTTCCTCCGTCCTCATCAAGCGTGAGGCTGATGGTGAAGGTGTTGTCTTCTGCTTTATAACACTCCTCCCCATCATCCCAATAAATATTCTGGCTACGGTCGGCGTAAGATTCAAAAATTTCTTGAGTCAGATCATCAGAGAAATATAGACTTATGGGAATTGGCTCGGATTTTATATTTTCTTCATTACCATCCCAAGAGGCAGAGATGGCGTTGACAACCATCTCATCTCGGCTCAAGGTTACGGAGAAATCATACGATGTCCCCGGCTGCAGGTTTGCAAAATCGCCATCCGGGATGTAGCTGAAGCTTTTGTCATAGCCACCCACATTGAAATCGATCCGGAACAGTTCCTTACCCGTCATGTCGGCCGGCACAAGCAGAGCCTCGCGGGTGAGGAAGCCTTTAACCGGGATAATTTCTCCGAAAGCATCACCGGTGAGCTCACCCTCGGCAAATGAGGCCACGGTGCAGCCCTTGAAGGTGACTTTGGCTTTGTTGAGATCATAGTCATTTATGATTTTTTCATCTGCGGTTATGAGGTAACACGTTACTTTGGCCATCTGGTGCTTGAAAGTCAAGTTGACGGGATTTTTGTAGCTCTGATTTTCAGCAGTGGCTGCCAGATAGTCGATTGAGGAGAAATCTGGGAGTTTCGACTGATCGTGAATGGAGATATCGGTCTGCGGGGCATACGGATACCAGGCCTTCACGGTCGCGGGAGAGGTCGTCTTCCAGTGAAGAATATTGGCGGAGTTGGTAATATCTACATTCCCTTTGTTATCTAAAGTGTATAGTCCGACCTCGGAGTCCGACCCTATCCTAACTCCAATCTCATCGCCATTCTTCCAGCTATCCTTGCCGTCGGCACGACTCTTCATCTCTTTGACAGAAACTGTAAGATCCAGCGGATATTGTCCCGCTGGCAATGGTGTGCCCTGTTCAAAGTCATCCTGCGAGCAAGACGCGACCATGACTGAAAGCAGTAGCGCTTTGACTGTCTGCAATATATATATATGATTTTTCATCTTCTATTCCTGTAATTAGCGTGGGTTTTACCGGATGGATATTCGTCGGTCATTATTCAACCGTCCAATCTATACCGGGGATATTCTGTGATTTCCATGCCTGAATGGTAGCCGTCTCTAAATTCAGACCGATTTTGTCCACTGTAAAGTTATAGGTATACGCTGTCCCGGGCTTCCATTCCTGCCCGCTCAGAGAGAAAGACCCGTATCTCAGATTCTCGGCGTCATCCTTAAATGAATATGTGAACCTGACTGTTGCCCCTGATGAAGCATCAAATTGCTGAGGGAGCATTATGAGGGCATCGTCGTCGGCAAGGAGATTGATGCGTTGATCTTTATAAACGGTTTTAGAGCCGTTGAAGGTAATGGTCAGATTATCGCTACCATCATGGCCGGTAAATTTTATAATGCGGTCGTCAGTTTGCGGATTCTCCAATCGCGGAGCCGGGGAGACGGCGATTCGAGCCTTTTTCTTCAATCCTGAAATTTCTAATTTGTGAAACCGGATATAATCATCGTCCCGTAAAGTTTTATCGTCAAGTTTGGGAGCGAAGTTGATCATAGTCAGCAAATGGTCGAATTTTAAGGATATTGCATTCACCTCATCGCCATCGTTATATAAGCGGCGATGGGTCGCGGCGACAACGTCGACAAGGTCAGTTTTGTCTTGTGTTTCCTGCATTTCCTTGTCTGAGTATGAGGGCATTGTATAATCGAACGAAAGTTCCGACCCATTATATTGAGGCGAAGCTTCCGGCGCGAGGGCTGATGACGGACTTACTGCGACAAAGGAATGCTCATGCTTCGGAAACCAATATTGCGTACCGTCATAACACCAGGCTCCGTCGCGATTAACAACTGAAGTCTTGCTGAAAATTACGAGTGGATCGTGCGCGCCTGATTGGAGTTTCATGTCGCCATAGACCGAAAATTCGTCAATAAAAGTCGTCATCGCGCGCGATTCGGGTGCCACGTCAAACGAAATTCCGACAATTCTGTCAGCATCCGGCTCATAATCGGAGCCGGAACTACACGAAGTGAGGCCCAACATGCAGCACATAATGAGCATGTGTATTTGAAGTGAATTATATTTCATAATGTAGACAATTCTGGTTAGTGTTGTATTTTATTGTCAATAAATAATTTATGGAATAAAATAGCTCAGGATTTATCCGTAGGTCCGGACAATTCATAATTATCCATTTACAAAGTTATAAATTATTTCTGACATACAGAAATCAGAATCCACAAAATATTAAAAAGATCACTATGAAATCTTAAAAATCTTAAAAATCATTTATCTCATTATCCGGATAAGCAACTTATCCCCTGTTTTGCCCTCTCGAGCTGACTCCCTATGTGCGGGCAGGTACCGCCCCCTATGTGCGGCGAGCCTGGAGGCTCCCCGCACATAGTGGGAGGCTCCCGCATATAGTGGGAGGGGCGCATTGGGGCGCAAGACGAAAATGAAAATAGTGTTGGATTTGCAGATTGTCATTAAATTTTCTATCTTTGTGGATATAATCCTGAAAAGACGCAGCACATGAGACATCTGATAATCTGCCTGACCGTGATCCTGATAGCCGCACTGCGAGGCCATGCGTATCAGTTTGAATATGAGCATCAGGGGCAGACCCTGACCTACATCGTGATCAACGAGGACGAGAAAAAGGTGTCCGTAAGCGGGAGCCGCGATCTTGTCGGTGAGGTCGTGATTCCGTCGGAAGTGTCCGACGGCACGACGACCTACACCGTCACCGCAGTAGGGGCCAGTGGGTTCGAAGAATGTAAGAGGATTACTGCGGTCCAACTTCCGGAATCAGTAAATGAAATAGGCTCCGAGGCTTTCTATTACTGTGCTAATCTTATTTCCGCCAGCATTCCTGAGGGTGTGGTAGGTATTGGAGAGAAAGCCTTTGAAAAGTGCATCAGGCTATCTAAAATAATTTTGCCTGAATCAATACAACAACTCTCAGCCGGAGTCTTCTTGGATTGCGAGGCATTATGTTCGATAACATTGCCATCCACACTGACCTGCATTCCTGATTATTTCTTATTGAACTGCAAAGCGTTGACAAGTGTGCAACTACCGGAATCAGTCACTTCCATAGGCATCTGGAGTTTTGCTTCAACCGGTATAAAGAATATTACTCTACCCGAGAATTTGACCTCCATCGGAGGCGGGGCATTTAGTGAATGTGAATCATTGAAATCTATACGCATTCCTGATGGAGTCACCTGTATAAGTTATGACACATTCAATGGTTGCTCCGCATTAGGCTTCATAAAAATTCCTGAGAGCGTGACCAGCATCGGGCAAGGAGCCTTTCAATTTTGCAGAGCATTGACTCATATAGAGATTCCGGAAGGAGTCGACGGAATAATTTTTTCTACATTTCAGGGATGCGTAAGCCTGAAACATGTTGAGCTGCCTCAGACTATTACCTACATCGGAGCTGAAGCCTTTTCAGGATGCATAAGATTGGCAGATGTTACACTCCCGTCTAAACTTGAATCAATAGGTATGAAGGCATTTTACGGATGCAAGGGACTTATATCAATAACAATACCTCCGGAGATTCAAGTAATTAGAGAAGAGGCGTTCGCGAATTCAAGTTTGTTGACGATAACTATTCCGGAGGGGATAAATATCATTCGGGATGGCACGTTTGAGGGGTGTAATGCCCTGCGCTCCGTGAGCCTTCCTCGATCCCTGAAGAATATTGGAGATCGGGCGTTCGGGGGGTGCAAGCTTTTGGACTCCATCAGTATCCCGGACTCCGTAAGAGTTATTGGACGAGCGGCGTTCTACGACTGCGCAAGATTGAGATCTGTGTATATTCCTGATTCCATAAGGGATATTCAAGATGCCACGTTCAAAGGTTGCATCTCCCTGGAGTCGGTAAGATTACATGATAACCTTATATCGATTGGGGACGAAGTGTTCAGTAAATGTTCATCCCTCACCACAATTCACCTGCCGGAATCCCTGACGTGGATCGGGTATGATATTTTCTCCGAGTGTACGGCGTTAACCTCCGTACATCTACCGGAGTCGCAGTCTGTTCTTCACGCTTATACCTTTTTCAAATGTTCGTCGCTGAAGGAAGTTAATATTCCGTCAGCGTGTAAATATATAGGAATGGATAGCTTTTATGAATGCAGTGCATTAGAACACCTCACGTTGCCCTCTTGTGTTGAGATAATAGACGAATATAGTTTTTATGCATGCACATCAATAGAAAGCCTTACGTTGCCCTCTTCACTTAAGGAGATAAGAAGATATAGTTTTGCTAATTGCTCCGGATTGCGTGAAATTACCTTACCCCCATCACTTTCCTACCTCGGAGACGGTGCGTTTACCGCGTCGGGGCAATCTTGCAGTGGATTACGTACGATCACATACCTTGCAGAGAATCCTATAGAGGGGGATTCTTGGGTATTCACTCCCGACACCTATGAGAACGCAATTGTGTACGTAAGTGAAGAGGGATTCCGTAATATGGAGACTATAGATCCCTGGCGCCGGTTTTTGCATAAAGAGATTGTCGAAGACGCAGGCGTTTCAGATCCCCGGGATGATATAGACATGACGGAGCCTTACGAGGTCTACGACCTCCGGGGTGTGAGGGTAGGAGAGAGCACGGAGGGTCTGCATCCCGGCGTCTACCTTCTGCGTCAGGGTGCGTGCGCCCGCAAGATCCGGGTAAGATAAGCGCGTAGTAACATTTATCCGCAGATTATCGTAACATTTATCCAAAGATTATGAAGAAGAAAGTTGAACTTAGCCTACTGTCGGTAACGCTGACTATCGTGAGTTTCATTGTGCTCGTGGGAATTTTTCTCTTTGAATACTCTCGTTCGGAGCATGAGGCCATCGTTTGGTGGCTGTTTGCAATCGTGGTGATCTGGGCCGGGTTCTGCCTCTTTTATGCTCCCCTTTATATCGAGCTCGGCGATACGCATCTTATCGTCGCACGCTCCATCCGGCTCAAGGAAATTCCCTTGGAAGATATAGCATCGGTCGCACTTTGCCCTCCCACCATGGCTGAGCGCCGGCTCTGCGGCAGCGGCGGTTGCTTCGGCCACTGGGGATGGTATATGGAAGCTGACCTCGGCCGCTATTTCGCCTACTACGGCAAGGCCTCCGACTGCTTCCTTGTGACTCTCAGGGACGGCCGCCGCTATATGCTCGGCTGTAAGGATGCCCCCGAAATGGTCGCGGCCATCCGCAAGCGGCTCGGCCTGCCGGAGGCATAGGTTCCGAAGTGGAGTCTACAAAGAGTCTACAGCGCATGTTTTTCAGTGGTTTACGAAATTTTAATCACTAACTTTGCGGCTCCACTTATTTTTTATTTATCATGTTGCGAAAACTTTTGCTTGCAGCTCTTGCATGCTGCGCCCTTTCCGGCAATGCGATCATCTGGCATTACGGGAACTACAATTCAAAGAAGAAGACATGCGCTGTGACGTCATGGTCGGGCTCGCAGCCCACATCAGGCAAACTGACCGTGCCCGATTCCTACACCCACACCGACGGCGTGACCTACACGGTGAACACCATCGCCTCCCACGCACTTGACAATCTTACCGAAGTAACGGAGATCGTGATTCCCGCCTCTATTGCCAATATCGGTGGCGCGATAAATGAGACCTATATCAATCTGAATGGTCCGGCCGACAATTTCTTCAACTGCCCGAAGCTGCAGAAATTTACCGTTAAGGAGGGCAACGAGATGTTTGCCTCCAGCGGAGGCGGGGTGCTCTACTACAGGAATTTCGCGGGCCTGCTGAAAGTGCCGCAGAACGTGTCGCTTTCATCGGGGTCGTTCAAAGTGTCGGAGAAGGCCACGCACGTTGCCCCAGATGCCTTTGCAGAGAATACCACCGCCACTAAAGTGCGCGTGCCCGGCAACTGCACATTCGGCAACAATGCCGGATTCAATCGCGCAGTGAATCTCGCCGAATTCGAGATTATCGGTGAGCCGTCGCTCTGTAAACTCGTGAACGGTGCGCTCATCGAGGTTGTGATGGATAGGTTGGTCAGTGTGCCCCCCGCTTCCAACATCACTTCTCTCACTCTCCCTACCGATATCTCTGAGATCGCTCCTGAGGCATGCTATAACTGCGTGAACCTAAAGAAATTTTCTGCACCCGGACTTAAGGATATGTCGCCCCGCGTCTTTATGGGATCGGGCGTTGAGACTCTTGATTTCCCGGCCACCGTCGCCACATTCCCCCAGCAGGCGGTGGCAGGCGCAAAATCACTGACGACGCTCAACTTCAGAGCGAAAGATATCCGCCTGATGCCCGGCTTCGCACGCGACTGCACTGCCCTCGAGACCGTGACCACCCTTTATGATTTTGATGAGATTGAAAATGCAGCCTTTATGAATTGCCGAGGCCTGAAGAACTTCCCCTTCAATCCGGCTACCGAATTCTCCGGCGATTCGATATTCTTCAACTGTGGCCTGGAGAAAGTGGCGTTTGAGGCCGAACCTTACTACGGCACATGGAACGGCACATATATGTTCTGCAACAATCCTTACCTGACAGAAATCGACCTCTCCCTGATCACAGGCACGGACAAGGATTCCTACAGGATGCCGGCTCCCTTTGCCAAGAACTGTATGAAACTGCAGACACTGCGTCTCCCTCCTTACACTTCATTCGTACATTACGAACAGCCGGAAGGCTCTTCGGGGGTAGTGGCGGCATTTGAGAACATGCAGCTGATGCATATCGAGATCGGGTGTTTCTGGATCAAGGAGGGCGACTATAAGTTCATCTACTCTCCATTTAACGGCACTACCGACATCCGCCCACGGGTCTACGTGGCAACAACGCGATGTACGGACTCCTCGAACCGGACCTATCAGAAGTGGCCGCTCAAGTATATGTGCACCGGCAACAACGGTGCCGTAGTCACTCCGACTTTCTACTGCGATGCCTATAAGCCGGCCGACGACTACGTGGCTGCCCGTGGAGTCTATTATGTGCCCGGCGGATGCCTCAGCAATTATTCAGAAGCATCATCGGCCGGTAGGGAAGTCAATGAGATGTTCGGACTCTCGATAAAGAAAGATGGCTCACAGATGAAAATTGTCTCCACTCCCCACGAAGGAGTGACAGAAATGAGAATTTCCATCAACGGTGCCGACCCCGTGACACTCCCCGGATATGTCAATTTCTATCCAAAACTCAGCTACAACGAAATCCGCAATATCCAGCTCACCTATAAGATGAACGGCGTGGAGATGTCTACTTCCTACGACTCTTCCCACTGGTTTGATACCGGCTTAGCCGACATTGCGTCAGATCCCGACGCGCCGGCGGCGGTGTTTGATATCGAAGGAAGGCGGGTGCTTGACACCGACAGCCCCGAGGCATTAGCCACGCTCACTCCCGGCCTCTATATTGTGCGTAAGGGCACATCGACCCGTAAGATCCGCATCTGATCTTTGACTCGTATCTGATCTCAGGTTCGCGCGGGAACCCCGTCACATCTTTTACTAATCGCCATTTCCACTCCGGATTTGGCGGTTAGCTTCATTTTTATTAAATTTGAAAAAACAGATGAAATAAAGATATGGAGGAAATCTGGAGAAAGATGTTGGGCGGTGAGCTATATGATGCGACTCATCCGCTGCTGATCGAGCGGTTGCGACGCACACGCGATCTTTTGTGGGAATTTAATGCCGTCAGGCCGTCGGATGAAGAGCGCATGCGCGACATCCTTCGCAATCTGCTTGGACACACCGGCAGGCATTTTCATTTCAATCAGCCCTTCAGATGCGACTACGGGGAAAACATACGGATAGGAGAGAACTTCTTCGCCAATTTCAATCTTACCATCCTTGATGAGGCTCCGGTGACGATAGGCGACAACGTCTTCATCGGGCCCAATGTAAGCATATACACAGCCTGCCATCCTCTCGACGCCCCCACTCGCAACAAGGCTATTGAATGGGCCGAGCCCGTCACGATAGGCAACAACGTCTGGATCGGAGGGTCGGTCACGATAGTGCCCGGCGTCACGATTGGCGACGACTGCGTCATCGCCGCCGGCAGTGTGGTGACGAAAGATGTTGAGCCCGGCACGCTCGTGGCCGGAAATCCGGCCCGGTTCAAAAAGAGACTTACCCCCGGTGACACGGAGCCACGCGGGTTCGCAACCCCGCAATGTGCCGTTCCCGACGAATGGCATGGGCGATGTGATTTCGGACCTCTCGAGCAACTGGGGCTCGACACCATTGAAGACGACGACGAAGCCTGCGGATTTCCCGGCGGAGCGCACGGATCGGGCCCTTACGAGCAGCTCGGACTCGACAGCTGCGCCGACTGACGGCGCGTCACGCCTCTTCGAGGCGGCGGAGCGCTCCCGTATAGCTGTCCATCACGAAGCCCTGCACGTTCACTCCTAGCGGGGGCATAAGCGGATGGCGCGCAATCAGATCCACCGTCTCACGGATGGCCGCGTCGGTATCCTCGAACCCATGAAGCCACTCTTTCAGATTGATGCCGCAATGCTCCATCAGGGTGATGTGCTCCTCGCTCACGCCGCGTTCCTTCATCACATGAAGCATTTCCGCGGCATCCATCCCCTGCACGCCGCAACCGGTGTGGCCGATCACCATTATCTCGTTGACACCCAGTTCGTAGACGGCAATCAGCAGCGAGCGCATCGTTGAGTCGAATGGATTGGTGATTGTTGCGCCCGCATTCTTGATCACTTTCACATCGCCGTTGCGGAAGCCCAGCGCCGCCGGAAGGAGTTCCACAAGCCGCGTGTCCATGCACGTGACGATGGCTATTTTCTTATCGGGATATTTACTCGTGGCAAAAGGCTCGTAATCGCCGCGCTCCACGAATCTACGGTTGAATTCAAGGATTTCTTCTATCATAAGTTGCAGTAGTATAGGTAGTTATCAAATTATTCCGCTTCCGCTTCCGGCAGAGCCTCCAGCATCTGGTCGCAGGTGAGGCCCGAGAGCGGATGGCGCCAGCGTGGCGCCAGTTCGGCGAAAGGCACGAGAAAAAAACGGCGTTGCGCCAACCGCGGATGCGGCAGCGTAAGCTCCGGCGTGTCAAGCGCCGTCTCATCAGCCGCCATTATATCGATATCCACCTTGCGGTCGGCATATCCTCCGGCAGCATCACGATGCTGCGTGCCGTCGAGCTGCGCCTCTATTTCCTTCACTGCAGCCAGCATTTCCGCCGGCTCAAGATCGCTGATGATCATCACCGCCAGATTCAGAAATTTATTCGGAGAGTCGTAGCCCCAGGGTTCCGACTCGATGATATGCGACGTCTCGAAATAACCGAAGCGCTCCTCAAGCGCGCGGAGTGCCCGGCTGATATGCAGCTTACGCTGCCCGAGATTCGAACCGATATTCAGGAAATAATGCATTGCGTCAGCAGTTATCAGTTATCAGTTTTGTTTGGAATTGCCCGGAAGTCCGATCCGCTCGATAATCAGGCGTGGATTTATGCCGCACAGGCAGTGATAGTCGCCGCGATAGCAGGGCTTGTCGCCGAAAATCGAGCAGGGGCGGCAGGTCATGTCGAGTTGCACGACATCGCGTGTGCGCTGTCGCCAGCCCAGGAATCCCGCGTAAGGGTGAGTCGCGCCCCAGACGCTCACGGCCCGCAGCCCGACCAGCGAGGCGAGGTGCATATTGGCTGAATCCATCGAGAGCATCGTGTCGCAATGGTTGAGCAGGGCGAGTTCGGCAGCGAGTCCTATATTGGCCTCAGCCATGTTCACCACGCTCGGATAGCGCCGGGCGAGCTTACCGATCAGCGCACTCTCCTCATCGCCGAATCCGAAAATAAAAATTTTCTGGCCGGGGCGACGGTTGAAATGCTCGATCACTCGCTCCATCTGATCGAGAGGATAGACCTTCCCCTTATGCTTGGCAAAAGGAGCGACCGCGAGCCAGTGTTCTCCCTCTCGCTTCGGGGGAGTCACGGAGGCGAATTCTTCCACCGGCGCCTCCCCGCGGGGCCATAGACCGTCGAAGTCGTTGGCCAGAGCGATTCCCGCTTCATAAAACACGTCGCGGTAGCGCTCGGGCATAGGCTTGAGCTGCACGAGCACCTTATTCGTGCGTCGTGTGAGTTCGGCCCGTGCGCGTCGCCCCTTGTCAATATGGCGGCTGCGCACGCCCTGCATCCCCAGGAAAAGCCGCAGGAGCTTCGTGCGCATCACGTCATGGAGGTCTACGAAGTCGGTGATGCCGTAACGTTTGCGCAGTGCCTTCGCCAGACGCCACATCCCCGCCACGCCCTTGTAATTGTCAAGATTCACGGGCACGACAGTCAGATTGCCGGGGCGGTTGAGGAAGAGGCGCGCCGGATGATGGCGCGTCAGGAAATAGAACTGCGTGTCGGGGTTAGCCGCGCAGGCGTCGTAGACAGCCGGAAGCGTCATGGCGATATCGCCCAGGGCCGAGAAGCGCGCCACGAGCACATGGCGCGTCTCCTTATTTCTTGGCATAGAGCACGGGATTGGTGGCCGGATCGTTGTACATCTTCATCTGGCGGTAGACCTTCATATACTTGCGGCCCGCCTCGATATCGGCAAGGAGCTGATCGATGGCCGTGGAGAGATCCTCGCGCTGCTCGAGAAGCACGTCGAGCTTGCCTCGGCAACGGGCGATATGCTCCGCATCAGCATCCTCGCGTTCGGCCTGCTCGCGCATGTGCCAGATCTTGAGGGCAAGGATCGAAAGGCGGTCGAGCGCCCATGCAGGCGACTCGGTATTGATCGTCGCATCCTCAGCGACCTTCACATCCTTATACTTCTCGCGCATCCATGTGTCGATATCCTCCACCATGTCGGTGCGCACCTGATTCGAGCGGTCGATACGGCGCTTCAACTCAAGCGCCTCGGCGGGATTGATCTCCGGGTCGCGGATGATGTCCTCAAGATGCCACTGCACGGCGTCAACCCAGTTTTTTGAATAGAATATTGATTCGATGCTGCCCTCCGGATATGGATTTTTAACGGGGGTGTCAACATTGTCGGTAATATGATAGTCGGCTACGGAGCGGTCGAACACTTCGTTGGCCAGTGCTGCCATGCTTTTCATCAGTCAGGAAAGTTTTATGATTACAGATTGTGGCGGTTAGCCCCGTGCTTGCCTGTGCAGGCCCTCCTGCGGGCTTTCCAATTGTCAAACTTAATAAAAATTTCTCAATCCGCAAAAAAAACATTACTTTTGCATAAGAAAAGGAGAGACAATGCACCATATATCGCCCATAGAAATATATTGCCGCAACACAGGCAGCTACATCAGCGTCGAGGGAGGCTCGACGCTCAGCGAGATTTTTTCCGCCGAGCGAATAAATACCGGCTCCGAACCGATCTGCGCCCTTGTCAACAACAAGGCCGAGCATCTCGGCTACAGGGTGTTCGGCCCCAAGGAGGTTGAATACCTCGGCCGGAGTTCATCCGTAGGCCGCGAGGTCTACACGCGCTCGCTCTGCATGATGCTTTACAGGGCCGTGTGTGATGTGGCGCCTGAGCTTACGCTCCGTTGCGAACATGCCATCTCGCGCGGCATCTTCTGCCGGCTCTATGACGCCGACGGCAACCCCGCTTCCTGCCCCGACACGCTGATCGCCTCGCTACTCGCAGCGATGTGCCGCCTCCACGAGGCCGACCATCCTTTCGAGCGCCACGAGAAGCTCACCGCCGACGTGATCGAAATCTTCCGGCGCCAGCGGCTCGATGATAAGGTGCGTCTCCTCGAATCAGTCTCCGATATCTACACCTCCTTCTATACTCTCGACGGCACTGCCGACTCCTTCTACGGGCCCCTCGCGCCCTCTACCGGCGCCCTCGGCGTGTTCGACCTCAGACCCTGGCATGACGGCATGCTGCTGCTCGGCCCCGACACTGCCGAACCCTCCCTGCCCGCAAAGGCTCTCACGCAGGATAAGATGTTTCGTGCTTTCGAGGAGCATCTGCAGTTTAACCGCGTGATACGGGTGGCCTCCGTCGGGCAACTCAATGATGCCGTGGCCGCCGGTGACGTCGCCGAGCTTATCAACGTGGCCGAGGCAATGCATGCCAAGCTGCTCGGCCGCATTGCCGATGTCATCCTTGAGCGCCGCAGCCGCGGGGAGGCCTCTATCATCCTGATCGCCGGGCCGTCGTCGTCGGGTAAGACCACGACCTCCAAGCGCCTCGCCATCCAGCTGATGACCAATCTCATCAAGCCCAAGCTCATTTCGCTCGACGATTATTTCGTCGACCGCGAGAAAACTCCCCGCGATGCCGACGGCGAATATGACTATGAGTCGATCCATGCCCTCGACCTCGATCTCTTCAACGCCGACCTGCGCGCCCTGCTCCGCGGAGAGACCATAAATCTCCCCACTTACAGCTTCGAACTGGGGCGCCGCATCCGGCGCGAGCGTCCGCTCTCGCTCGGGCCCGATGAGGTGCTGATAGTCGAGGGAATCCACGGACTCAATCCCGAACTGACTCCCGGTGTGCCTCGGGAGCAGATATTCAAGATGTACGTATCGGCACTCACGACGCTGCGCATCGACAACCATAACTGGATATCCACCTCCGACACGCGCCTGCTCCGGCGAATGGTGCGCGATTACAAATACCGCGGCACGTCGCCGGCCGACACAATCCGCCGCTGGCCCAGCGTGCGCCGTGGCGAGGAGAAGTGGATTTTCCCTTTTCAGGAGAATGCCGACGCCACATTCAACTCCTCGCTCCTTTTTGAAATCGCTGTCATGAAGGAGTTTGTGGAGCCTTTGCTCGAAATGGTGCCTCACAATGTCGCGGAATATACCACGGCCTACCGCCTGCTGCGCTTCCTGCACTATTTCCGCCATATTCCTCACAGCCACGTGCCCTCCACATCACTGCTCCGCGAATTCCTCGGAGGCTCATCATTCAGATATTGATGCCGCTGTCGCCGACAGTATCCGGCCTAATTAACGAATCCTTATGAAAGACTTCTCACACGAAGATATAGAACGTCTCAAAGAACTTATCGATAACGATGAGCGCACTGCCGTGCTCCGTGATATAGACGAGATGCACCCGGCCGATATCGCCGAACTTTTCCAGGACCTCAACCTTCGCCAGGCGGAGTGGGTGTTCGACCTTATTCCCGACCGGGAGAAGAAGGCCGACGTGCTCATGGAGCTCGATGAGGAAGACCGTAAGAAACTCCTCGAAGGGATGGATCCCGAGCAGATCGGACACTTCATCGACATGCTCGACACCGACGATGCCGTCGACCTTATCCAGGAACTCGACGAGGAAGACCGCGAGGAGGTGATCCAGAATATCGAGGATATGGAGCAGGCCGGTGATATCGTCGACCTCCTGCAGTATGATGAGGATACGGCCGGAGGTCTGATGGGTACGGAGTTCCTTGCCGTCAACGAAAATCTCTCGATGCCCGACTGTCTGCGCGAGATGCGACATCAGGCAGAAGATCTCAGCGACATCTACTATGTCTACGTGGTCGACAACGATAACCGCCTCAAGGGTGTGCTGCCACTGAAGAAGATGATTACGCACCCCTCGGTGTCCAAGATCAAGCACGTCATGGAGACCGATCCCGTGTCGGTGAAGGCCGACATGCCGATCGAGGAAGTGGCCATCGACTTCGAGAAATATGACCTTGTGGCGATGCCCGTCATCGACTCCATCGGTCGACTTGTGGGCCAGATCACGGTCGACGACGTCATGGATCAGGTGCGTGAGCTTTCCGAACGCGACTATCAGCTCGCCTCGGGTATCTCCTCCGACATCGATGCCGACGACTCCATCTTCGCCCAGACCAAGGCGCGGCTGCCGTGGCTTCTGATAGGAATCATCGGAGGCATAGTCAATTCCCTTATTCTCGGCGGGTTCGAGCAGCAGCTCGCCACGGTCACCGCCCTCGCATTCTTCATCCCCCTCATCGGAGGCACGGGTGGTAATGTCGGCGTGCAGGCCTCGGCTATTGTCGTGCAGGGCCTTGCCAACGGTCGCCTCGAGCTCTCCGATTTCTGGAATCAGATATGGCGCGGCGTACGCATCGCGTTGCTCAACGCGCTGGTGATATCGGGCGTGGTGTTCGCATATATATCCCTCACCGAACCGGGCGACTATGCCCTTGTCATGGCTGTGTCGGTATCGCTCTTCGCAGTCGTGATCTTCGCCACGGTGTTCGGCACGCTCGTGCCCCTCACGCTTGAGAAACTAAAGGTGAACCCGGCGCTCGCCACCGGCCCATTCATCCAGATCACCAACGACGTGGTCGGTCTGCTGATCTACGTCGGCATGTCGATATGGATGCTCCGTATTTTCCCTCATTAATCACTCTTCCGTCAACTCCGGATCCAACTCAATAGATATCCATGGCCAAGATTGCCGAGACTCCGCTCATGACCCAGTATGTCGAGATGAAGAAAAAGCATCCCGATGCCATTCTGCTCTTTCGGGTGGGCGATTTTTACGAGACCTTCAGCGAAGATGCCATCGCGGCCTCGGAAATTCTGGGCATTACGCTCACGCGCAGGGCCAACGGAAAGGCAGCCTACGTGGAGCTCGCAGGTTTTCCGCATCATGCCCTCGACACCTACCTGCCGCGCCTCGTGCGCGCAGGAAAGCGCGTGGCGATATGCGAGCAGCTCGAAGATCCGAAGCTTACGAAGAAGCTCGTGAAGCGCGGCATCACCGAACTCGTGACCCCCGGCGTGAATCTTAACGATAATTCCCTCTCGGCCCGCGAGAATAATTATCTCGCCGCCATTCAGGTAGGCAAGTCGGCCGTAGGCGTTGCCTTCCTCGACATATCCACCGGTGAGTTCCTCTGCGCCCAGGGCTCTCCGGCTGAGATCGATAAACTCATCTCCAACATCCGCCCCAAGGAACTCCTGCGCATGAGCGGCACGCGACAGTGGACTGATGACCATATTTCCCATCGCTGCGCGATGTTCGACCTCGACGACTGGATCTTCACCGACGATGCGGCGCGCCAGCGGCTAACGTCGCAGTTCGGCACCATCGGCCTCAAGGGCTTCGGTCTTGACCATCTCCACGAGGCCGTGATAGCTGCCGGAGCAATCCTCCATTATCTCGACATAACCCATCACACTGACCAGCGCCAGATCACCACGCTCGGACGCATCGACTCCGACCGCTTTGTGGCGCTCGACCTCTTTACGGTGCGCAATCTTGAGCTCATCGATTCGATATCGCCCGACGGCATGTCGCTCTATGATGTGCTTAACAAGACCTCGACCCCTATGGGGGCGCGCCTGCTGCGCAACTGGATTCTCTTCCCGCTGCTCGACCTTGATGAGATCCGGCGGCGTCAGGATATAGTGGAATATTTCTTCCGCGACCCTGACACCCGCGACCGTGCGCGCCAGGCTCTGCAGCATGTGGGCGACCTCCGCCGCATTATCTCGAAAGTGGGGGCCAGGCGGCTTACTCCCCGCGATGCCGTAGCACTGAAGAATTCACTCTCAGCCACCGGCATGCTCCGTAAGATACTGGGCGCCTCCGACTCTCCGGCGCTGCGGCAGCTTGCCGCCCGGATGCCTGATCCGTCGGGTGTGGTCGATACGCTCCGCCGCACCCTCCTGCCCGAGGCGCCTGTCGCTATAGGGAAGGCGCCCGCAATCGCCTCCGGTGTCGACAAGGAACTCGATGAGCTCCGTGCGCTCGCTGCCGGTGGCCGTCAGGCTCTCGACGAAATCCAGGCCCGCGAGGCTGAGGCTACAGGTATTTCCTCGCTAAAGATTGGATTTAACAACGTGTTCGGCTATTATATCGAGGTGCGCAACACGCATCGCGACAAGGTGCCCGAAAACTGGATACGCAAGCAGACTCTCGTCAGCGCCGAACGCTATATCACCCCCGAACTCAAGGAATACGAGCAGAAAATCACCGGTGCCGAAGAGCGGATGCTCGCGATCGAGACGCGTCTCTTCGAGCAGCTCCGCGACGGGCTGATGCGCCTCATCCCCGACCTGCAGGACAATGCTGAAGGGGCCGAGCAGACCGACTGCCTCCTCGCTCTTTCCGACGCCGCCTACGAATATGGATATGTGCGGCCGGAAGTGAATGATTCGCTTGTGATCGATATCCGCGAGGGGCGTCATCCCGTTATCGAACGCCGTCTGCCCCCAGGCGAGCCATATATCGCCAATTCCTTGCGGCTGGATGCCGACAAGACCCAGATAATGATGATCACCGGCCCGAACATGTCGGGTAAATCGGCGCTCCTCCGCCAGACCGCTCTTATCACGCTCATGGCCCAGATCGGTTCATTCGTGCCTGCCGAGGCTGCCTCCATCGGTTACACCGACAAGATATTCACGCGCGTCGGCGCTTCCGACAATATCTCCTCCGGGGAGTCGACCTTCATGATCGAGATGAACGAGGCGGCCTCCATCCTCAACAATATGAGCCCGCGCTCGCTCATCCTCTTTGACGAGCTCGGGCGCGGCACGTCGACTTACGACGGTATCTCAATCGCCTGGGCTATAGTTGAGTATATCCACGAGAATCCCTACGCGCATGCACGCACGCTTTTCGCCACCCATTATCATGAACTCAACGAAATGGAGACTAATTTCAAGCGTATCCGAAACTTCAACGTCTCGGTGCGTGAGATCAACGGTAAGGTTGTGTTCATGCGCAAGCTTGAGCGCGGCGGTTCGGAGCATAGCTTCGGTATCCACGTAGCGCGCCTTGCCGGGATGCCGACGTCGATCGTGAAGCGTGCCGACCAGGTGCTGGTTCAGCTTGAGAAGAATGCCGCCGATGTCGGGGCCGATGAGAAGATGCAGGCTCTCGGCAAGAGTTTCGGGGAGAGCAGTGACGAGGGGCGCTGGTCGCTCTTCCAGCTCGACGACCCGCTGCTGTCGCAGATCCGCGATGCGCTCCTCAACCTCAACATAGATAATCTGACGCCGCTCGAAGCGCTCACCAAGCTCCATGAGCTTCAGAGCCTGCTGACGGGGCGCAACCGATAAATCATAACTCAGAATCATTATGCCCGCTGATCAGACAATACTCTTTCACTCCACCATCTTCGGCCCGATCCATTCGCGCCGTCTCGGCGTGTCGCTCGGAATCAACCTTATGCCCAGCGACGGCAAGATCTGCTCGTTCGATTGCCTCTATTGCGAGGCGGGATTCAATAGCCAGGGGGCCGGGAAAAGCGGCCTCCCTTCAGTGGAGACGGTGGCTCGGGAGCTTGAGTCTAAACTCGCGGAGATGAAGGCCGGCGGGAAGCCGCTTGATGTCATCACGTTCTCCGGTAACGGCGAACCCACGCTTCACCCGCAGTTTGCCGAAGTGATCGACCGCGTGATCGAACTCCGCGACCGCTATTATCCGGAGGCTAAGATTTCGGTGCTCTCGAATTCAACACGTATCTTCGACGGCAAAGTTGCCGATGCGCTCCGCCGCGTCGATAATAATATCCTCAAGCTCGATTCGGCTGTGGAAGACACGATGCGCCTCATCGACCGTCCGAACGATCCGGCATTCACCGTGGAGCGCGTGGTGCAGGCTCTCAGTCAGTTTGAGGGTCAGGCGATTATACAGACGATGCTGCTTCGCGGTGAGCACGGAGGCCGCAGGGTCGACAATACTACCGACGAAGAACTCGATGCCCTCATCGAGGCCTACCGCCGTATCAAGCCCCGCGAAGTGATGATCTACAGCCTCGACCGCTCTACGCCCGAAGAGAAGCTCGTGAAGGTGGAGCATGACGAGATGCTGCGTATCGCCGACAGGATGAAGGCCGCCGGTATTCCCGTGCAGCCCTTCTGATAGCGGAGACATGCACAGATCATCAATTCTGCAATTTTTACGGATATATTCGGAATATATTCAATTATTTTCCGAATAAAGTTAATACTGCTCCATGAATCATTCATACATAACTCCGGCGGCTCTGAAGCCGGGCGATACGATAGCCATAGTCTCACCTGCCACTATAGTGCGGGAAGAATATATTGACGACGCGGAGCGTATGCTCCGTCAGGAAGGGTTTGAGGTGAGGGTGATGCCGCATGCCAAAGGCCCGGCGAGCGGCAGCTATGCCGCCGGCGATAAGGAACGCGTGGCCGACCTCTCGGCTGCATGGACCGATCCTGATGTAAAGGCTATCCTATGCGCCCGCGGCGGCTACGGCTGCAATCATCTCCTGATGCATCTCGACCCCCAGCTGGTGAAAGACAACCCCAAATGGCTCATAGGCTTCTCGGATGTGTCGGCGCTTCATGCCCTCTCTGCGCGGGCCGGGGTGATGTCGCTTCATGCCCCGATGGCCAAGCATCTCGCAATGCTCCCTGCCGACCATTACTGCACGCTCCGGTTGCTGGAGATCTTGCGCGGCGGGCTGCCGGTGACCTACAGATTCGGGGGGCATCCGCTCAACATCGAGGGCGAGGCGTCGGGTAGACTGATCGGCGGCAACCTTGCCGTCATCAACGGACTCGCCTCCACGCCTTATGACCCCTTTGTAATTGCCGAGGATAATGGTGAGGGGCATCCGATTCTCTTCATCGAGGATATTGCCGAGCAGATATATGCCGTGGAGCGGATGCTTATCCGCCTTCATCTTTCGGGTCAGCTGGACCGGTTGGGTGGAATTATCGTGGGCGCATTCACCGAGTATCGTCCCGACCGCAATTTTCAGGATATGGAGAGCATGATATCGTCCCTGCTGGAGCGTATCGGATTGAGGATTCCGGTTGCCTTCGGTTTTCCGGCTGGCCATGCTGACGACAATCTTCCGCTCGTGTTAGGTTCGCACGCCACGCTGCGTGTGGGGCGTGATAGCGCCACCCTCACGATGGCCCGTTCTTAGCATCGGAGAAGTAAACCGACGTTACAACTAAGGCTCCATCCACTAAAATTTCTTAATGCCAGGGCGGCGGATTTTTAGTGGATGGAGCCTTAAAGCAAAACACGGCCAAACCTTAGAATTGCTTTGAAAAACGATAATAATGCTTTATCTTTAAAGACTGATTTATTCCTCTGACCCCATTGCATCATGCAATTAGATGTCACTGCATGATTTGCGGGGGGAAGAGGGGCAATATGAGCATTACTTTTTCATATTTCACAGATTATTGTTAAATTTGCAATCCATACAGCACAACGATCAGAAAGATATGAAGACAGCACTCATCACAGGCGTAACCGGTCAGGATGGTTCTTATCTGGCGGAATTTCTGCTTAAGAAGGGCTACGACGTGCACGGCGTAATCCGTCGTTCGTCGGTCGATTTCCGCGAACGCATAAGTCATCTTGAAGGACATAAGAATTTTCACCTTCATTATGCTGATCTCACCGACTCAATGTCGATACTCAATGTAGTCTCCAAAGTGCGGCCCGACGAATTCTACAATCTGGCTGCACAGAGCCATGTGCAGGTGTCGTTCGATTCGCCTGAATTCACGGCCAATGTTGACGCCACCGGCGTGCTCCGCTGCCTGGAGGCAATCCGGCTCTGCGGGCTGGCAGAGACCTGCCGCTTCTATCAGGCCTCTACCTCCGAACTCTACGGCAAGGTGGAGGAAGTGCCTCAGAATGAGAACACCCCCTTCCATCCATATTCCCCCTACGCTGTAGCCAAGCTCTACGGCTTCTGGATCGTGAAGGAATATCGCGAGGCCTACAGGATGTTCGCCTGCTCCGGCATACTTTTCAATCATGAGAGCGAGCGCCGCGGAGAGACTTTCGTGACGCGCAAGATCACGCTCGCCGCCGCCCGGATCGCACAGGGCAAGCAGGATAAGCTCTACCTGGGCAACCTCAGTTCGCTGCGCGACTGGGGATATGCACGCGACTACGTGGAGTGCATGTGGCTTATCCTTCAGCAGCCCAAGCCCGATGATTACGTGATCGCGACAGGCGAGCAGCACACCGTGCGCGAGTTCTGTCAGCTCGCTTTCGAGCGCGCCGGTATCCGCCTGCGCTGGGAAGGAGAGGGCGCCGACGAGAAAGGGATAGATGAAGACACAGGGCGTGTGCTGGTGGAGGTAAGTCCTGACTTCTATCGCCCCACAGACGTCGTTAACCTTCTCGGCGATCCCTCAAAGGCTCGCACCGAACTCGGCTGGGATCCCTCGAAGAAGACATCCTTCCGCGAACTCGTCAACCTCATGGTCGATGCCGACATGGCCAAGGTGGCCGTAGAGAAGGCCGGCGAGCATATCCGCACTAATCTGGCCGAATATCTCGAAAAAGGAATTGTAAAATAAGAATAAGCGATGTGTGGCTCCGGGCGACATATCGTGTTCTATCACCTGCTCAACGATTTCAGCGGCAGTCCGAAGGTGCTGGCCGGCGTCATTGAGCAGGCTTTGCTTGCGGGCCATAGTGTGGAGCTGTACACGTCAGCGGGGGGCCCCCTTGACAGCCTGAGTCATCCCGCCTTGAAGCGTCATGTCATTCCTTACCGTTTCGAGGGGCGGTCAGTCGCTACGGTGCTTCGTTTCATAGGGGCGCAGATACGCGGATTTTTCAGCGTGTTGAGATATCGGAGGCGCCGGGAGGCGGAAATCTACGTCAATACCATCCTGCCTGTGGGAGCCGCGTTGGGCGCGTGGCTCGCGCGCATGCGGCTTACGGTGCATTGCCATGAGGATGTGAAGGGTAAAAGCCTGACTTACCGTCTGTTGGCGCGCATGGTGCTTCCGTTGGCCGACAAGGTGGTCTGTGTGTCGCGTTGGCAGAGCGTGCGGCTGCCTCGCGGCCTGAAAAAAGTCGAGATACGGCCCAACACATTGCCTTCGCACTTTATCAGTCAGCTCCGGTGCGATCCCGCCGCGGCGTTTGAGAAGCGCAACGTTCTTATGATCTCCTCGCTCAAGGCCTACAAGGGGATTCCTGAATTTATTCAGTTGGCCTCGATGCTGCCACAATACAAATTTACGCTCGTGGCCGCTGCAACGAGACAAGAAATTGACAGGTGGCTCGCGAAGCAGGGGCTGAGCCCGGGTCCGAATGTGTCGATATTTCCCCGGAGTGCGGAGGTGGCGCAGTTCTATAACGATGCCTCGATTGTGGTGAATCTGTCTGATACCGGCAAGTTTTTAGAGACGTGCGGCATGACCGCCCTTGAGGCTCGTGCGGCCCGGTTGCCCGTCATAGTGCCGCGCCGCGGCGGGATAGCCGAGATGATTACGGTAGGAGTCGACGGCCTGCATATCGACAGCCATGATTCCGCCGCCCTGAGCGACGCCGTCGCGCGTCTGCTGACCGACCGCCCCTTCTATCTGCGATTATCCTACGGTAATACCGGGACAACAGGCGAATGAAGTGTATGACAGCCACTAAGAAATCCTGCCGTTATCTCTGGGCTCGGGTCTTAGATTTGACGTAGTAAACCTCCGGCTTGCATTGCAGTCTCAGGGAATCATATCCAACGTTGACCCAAAGGTAGAAAAGTTGCTGCATATGTGGAGGTGGTTGTAAACAACGACCTTTTGAATCACTTGATTCTGAGGGATGTACGTTTAATTATCTGAAGAGGAAATTGATAATATGATAATGGAAATCTTCGAATATTCTTTCTGTACAAATTCAAAATGACAGTCGCGCCCATGAGATTATTAGTTTTTCTTATCTTGTGTATTACATTTTTTAGGCTGTTTGCTGAAACTAATGATTCTATTTCTTCTCAACAGCTTAATGAATTAGTAGTTCTGGGAGATCGTGGATGGATTGAGAATGGTGTTGTTAATTTCATACCATCAAAATCAGAAAAAAATTTGTCAAACAGTCCGGCTACACTTATAAAATCCATGCATCTTCCCTTCTTTAAAGAAAAAGATGGTGTTATTGTAAGTTTATCAGGTGAAATAATTCCCATCTTTATAAATGGTGAGAAAGCTGACAATATAGACTTGGCAAACTTCTGGCCAAAAGATGTCAAAAGAGTGCAGTACATTGAAAATCCTTCTGATCCCAGTTATGAGGGGGTGAAAATGGCTGTAAATTTTATCATGTCTGAGTATGAAGTTGGTGGTATAGGTCGACTTAACCTCTTCCAGAAGGTTCCTAATAACGGTTATTACACCGCATCTTCAAAACTTGTATTTAGAAAAATGACTTATGGAGTCATGTTGGCAGGTAATTATTATAGAGATCATCGTTCCTTCATTACAGGAGAAACACAGTATCGAGATATATTTTACGAACAAAAATATTACGATCTTATAAACAGGGCAGAGGATAATGACAGTTTTACCAGAGACGAAAGTGTTCGGTGCGCGTTGAATGCAAAATATTCAACCGATAAAACTCGTATTATTCACACTGTCTCCTTAGGATGGAATCGAAATCCAGGAAGTGGTTCGCATAGCATTAATGTATGGTCGGAAAATCTATTTAAATCGCAGACATCATCAGACTATCTCTTATCAAAGAGTGTTACTCCACAGATTTCAGGCAACTATTTTTTTAGATTGTCAGACAGATGGTATTTGTCGAGCCTGTGGCTATACTCCTATGCAAAAAACAAAAATTCTTCATTAAATCTAATGGGAGATTCAAATCCTATATATAACAGTGGGGTGGAAGATGTGAATGCTTGTAAATTTACACTTTTGCCAAGTTTTATTTTGTCTGATAATTGGCTGTTTCAATTAAAAACCTCTTTTAACTCAGATTGGTATTCAACGCTTTATGAGGGTTCGGCAAATATTCGTCAAAATCAATGCCGACAAGCAATATCCACTGCCTTTAAAGTGAATTGGATTCCTACACAAACATTTAGTATCTCGGTTGATCCCGGTGTGTTGGCCTCATTTTGGAAGATCGGGGCTGAATCTCAACATTCCTTCAGTCCAACCGTAAATGCAGGTGTCAGCTGGAATCCCACTCGAAAACTCTCTATTAACGGGAACCTGCAGTACTATATGCGCCCTGCATCAGCGAGTGAATCTAATCCAGTTATAATTCAAACTTCGGAATTATTATGGCTGAAAGGGAATCCCTATCTTAAAAACCTAACGTCATGGGATACTTACATCCACTCTACATACCTGCCAAAAAGATGGCTGGCCATGTCCTTTGGTGTAGGCTACGTAAAGACATACAATACCATAATCTCAAGATATTTTCCCGCATCAATAGAAGCGGGAGGTTTGCTAAAAGAGATTATAAATGCAGAGCCTTCGGATAATATAAGAGCCAATGTGGAGGTTCGAGGTTCTTTTTTCGATGATAACTTCTCGATTGGTATTTCTCCTCAATGGTATCATACCTATGTCAGAGGGGCATATCAGGATACATTCAATCATTTTACCTTGTCGGGAAGTGCAGATTATACAATAAGTAATTTCAGAGTGGAGTTGTGGTATGAAGGTCCATATAAAGATTTGAGTGTATCCGGAATGGAGAAATCGTGGAAACATGATAATTGGAATCTGGCTTTAACTTATGGGTCCAATAATTTCTATTTTAATTTTAGGATTGAAGATTTATTCAATAATAAACGCGAGAGCTGGATTCATTATACTTCACCCAATTATGTTACCAAGAAAAGTTATTTCGAAACTGGGAGAACATTTTCAGTTAATCTTACATATACTTTCGGGTATGGGAAAAAAGTTGATAATAGAATCGATATAAACGGACCTGAATCTGTAACAACCAGTATTTTACAAACGAAATAATATCACTATGTTTAAATGTTACCGACAAATCGAACATTCCGACTGTGGTTTGACCTGTATCCGTATGATTGCAAAATTTTATGGTGCAAGCGTCCCCATCCGTTATCTTCATAGTATCTCCGATCTTAATAGACTTGGAATGTCTATCAAAGATATGACATTATGTTGTCAAAAAATTGGACTAGATTCTGTAGCGGTTCAAATATCTGCCGAGCAGATTGAAAATATGCCTCTTCCTGCGATACTGTTTTGGCAACAGCGGCATTTCGTTGTTCTTTATAAATATAATTCAAAATCAAAAAAATATTATATAGCAGATCCAGCACAAGGTAAATTGACATACCTTGAAAATGATTTTTGTAAATATTGGATACCAGAGGGGCAAAATACCGGTTTGGCGGTGTTAATCGAACCATCCGAGCAATTTAATGCTACCCAATTCCCAAAGGAAAATAACCTCAAGCAATTTTTTTGTTATCTTTCTCAGTTTTTTAAAATTCATCAAGTAAAGTTTATCATAGCGTTATTAATCACAATAGGTATAATGGCAGCAGATTTTGCAATTCCGTTATTGTTAAAGAAAACTATTGATGATGGTATTGGATTAAAAGATATAAATTTAGTCGTTCTTCTATTGCTTGGGCAATTGGGTGTCTCGATTGGGGGATTGGTTGCTTCAAGTGGAATGGATTTGATTTTAACCAGAACAGGGTTAGGAATTCATATTGAAATGGTAAATACATTTCTTGAGAGGCTGTCAAAATTTCCGCTTTCTTTTTTTGATAAGAAGGTTAGTTCTGACTTTGTTCAAAAGATAAGTGACCAGTCCAGAATAAAAGATTTTCTACTTACTTTTCCCAATACGATGTTTATAATGGTGCTGTCCATCATTGTATTCTCAGTCCTTTTATTCCACTATAGCGTGTCCATATTTTTCATATTCATTTTCATGTCCTTATTAGAAGTCGGTTGGAACACATTGTTTCTTAACAAACGAAAAACATTGGATTATGCGTATTTCACAAATTCCTCAGAAAATAGGAATCATGCATATGAGTTGACTAATGGAATGGCAGATCTAAAGGTTAATAATGCTGAGTCATCAAGAATAAGTAAATGGAAAGCTACTCAAAAAAACATCAATCAATTATCGATGCAATCCGCATGGGTTAGTGTGGCTCAAAGTGGAGGACACTCTATAATTGCTCGTATTAAGGATTTATTGGTTACAGGAGTAGGTGCAACCATGGTAATTTACGGTGATTTAACCATTGGGGCCTTAATGACCTTAGGATATATTACGGGGCGTTTATCACAACCCTTTACTACTTTAGGTTCTTCCATGAGTAATCTTCAGGATGCATTGTTATCCTATCAGAGAATTGATGATGTAATACACGATGATACTGAACTAAGGGGGAATGAAAAGTTCTTGGAAGCGTCCGTTGTGTTTGAAAATGTTAGTTTTAAATATGCTGGCGCTGGGTCCCCCTTTGTGATAAATGACTTTAATCTTACTGTTGAAAAGGGTGAAGTTATAGCTTTGGTCGGTGAGAGTGGTTGTGGAAAATCAACTTTAATAAAACTCATGTTAGGGTTTTATGTTCCTCAAAAAGGAATTCTGACTCTAAGTGGATATAATGTCAGAGATATTGATAACCAGGAATGGTTAAACCATTGTGGAGTTGTAATGCAGGAAGCAAAAATTTTCTCAGGTTCGATTTTAGAAAATATATCCTTATCGGAGAATAAGCCGAATTTAGATAAAGCTCTATATCTTTTGGAAATTGTTGGTCTAAAAACATTCGTGGAATCCTTGCCAATGAATATTTATACCAAGATTGGCGTAGCGGGAATAGAAATGAGTGGTGGTCAAAAACAAAGACTTATGATTGCCCGTGCACTGTACAAAGATCCGGATTTATTGTTTTTAGATGAAGCAACTTCCTCTTTAGATGCGAATAATGAGAAATGCATTGTGTCAAACATTAATTCAATTGGAAAGGGAAAAACAATTGTTATTGCAGCCCATCGCTTAAGCACAGTTCAAGATGCGGATAAAATTGTTTTTATAAAAGACGGGCGAATTGCAGAAATGGGAACGCATTCCGAACTAGTATCGCTAAAAGGTCATTATTGGAAACTGGTAAGGAATCAACTTCAATTATCGGTATGACTATTTCAGATACGCCTTGTGCCGGCCTCTCCGACGGTGCGGGGATAGGGAAATGATGGTGAAATTTTATTTTCCCGC
>CAMWYR010000012.1 GCA_947178505.1 uncultured Muribaculaceae bacterium
CCCTGCTCCACGAGCGTCGCTATCCGGTCGATGATGGCATCCTCGCGGTTCTTGTCGGGATGGAATCCGGCTTTCATGTTCATACCGAAGAAGCGGCCGAAAGTTTGCCAGAACCCGGCACGGAAACTCCCCAAGAAAGCCTTCACGATGTTGAACGACGTCTGGTCGGTCTCGCGGTTGATGAGCTTCAGCATCACCTTGCCCTGACTCTTCGTCATCTTCTTCACCACCGGCTTGTACTGTTCGAAAATATCCTTCTCAAGGCGTTTTAGGTGGGCCTCGCGCGTTTTCTTGTCGGGAATGGTCTGGATATATTCATACGTCTCGCAGAGCGTTGAGAAGGCTAATTTCGCGTAGGGGAGCGTCTTCTTCACATCCCTCACCGTGCGCCAGTAGAATTCCTCCTCTTTCTTATTCTTGAACTTCATCGGCGGATAGACCGTGATGTTCTTGATATAGTACATCCTCACCGTGTCGCCATATTCATCGACGAAGCGGGTGAAACCCTCATACGCGCGCACAGGCGTGGAGAGTTCCCCCTCCGACTGGGCCCTGACGGAGAGAAAGCCGAGAAGCAATGTCGCAAATATGAGAATTCTGATTCTTGACACTTGATTAAGCGGGAAAAAGTTATGGATTTAGAATTTACGGATTGAGGGCAAACAGTGCGTCGGGGCCGATCCGGAAGAGCAGGTCGAAGATGGATAGGTCATCTTCAACCAATAGGGTGATCTCCGGGTGCATCCTTCGGTGGATGCGCGGATCGGTGCGCAGTGCATCGGTGTCGAGCCAGGAGAGCACGACTCCGAGCAACGCCGAATTGAATTCCTCCAGCGTGGAAATTCCACCAGACGAGACTGCGCCCTCAGCTACAGTCTCCTCCGGCATTTCTGAGGCGGCATATACCTGCTCTATATCCGGCATCAGATGTGCAAAATAGGGAGTACGGCTGTAAGTGGCGTGCCACGCGCCGAGATGCTCGCGACGCCATTTGCCGTGGTCGGAGAGCGGCGGGTCGAAAGGGCTGCCCGGACGTGCCGACTTGAGCGCATGCGCTCCTCCCTCCACCGGCACCGTAAGGCCGCCCGACGCAATCCGGCAACGTGCGAAAGATTTGCCGGTCGTCCCTGCCGCCACGCAGGCACCCACCCGGGCTTCCCTGTCGGGGGTGCCGTCCTGCCGGCTCTTCAGATAGCTGTCAAGCCAGCCGGGGGTGATGGTGAAGGGGGTCAGCATACGGAGTAGAATTAGAGAGTGGTTATTCAGCGGGCCATTTTCCTCCCGACTTATCCGGGTTGGGATTACGCAGAATGCGGTCCCAGCGGATCTTGCCGTCGGAGAGCGAGCGCTCCTGATCGAGCGAGAGAATGATGAACACCGGTGAACCCACGATATGATCCTCGGGCACGAATCCCCAGTAGCGGGAATCGGCAGAGCGATCGCGGTTGTCGCCCATCATCCAGTAGTAATCGAGCTTGAACGTGTAGTAATCGGTCTGCTCGCCATTAATGTAGATCTTGCCGTCGCGCACGGAGAGGTCGTTGTCCTCATAGACGCGGATGGCACGCTCATAGATCGGGAGGTTATCGAGGGTGAGATGGAGCGTCGAACCACGTTTCGGAATCCAGAACTCGCCCATATCGGGGCGCGTCCAGCCGTAATCGTTGCCGAGCGGGAACACTCCACCGAGGTCGTAGAGGCCTGATTCGCGTTCGAGTCGTAGCGGGGCGATCACCTCGGGCCACTTCTCCACCTCGGCCTTCATCTCGCGCGTGAGGGGCACGTCGTAGAACGAATAGCCGCCCGGTTCGTTGCGGAGCGGTTCGAAGCGGTGGTCGTCGGCACGCACTCCGAGCTCAAGCCATTTCTCCGGTGCGATCGGTCCGCTTACCGGCACAATGTAGTTGAACTGCACATGTTCAGGCTCGGCGATATAGCTGCCGTTAATGAATATCGAGTCGTTGGAGATGCGCAGGCGTTCGCCCGGGAGGCCGATCGCACGCTTCACGTAGTTCTCGCGGCGGTCGACCGGACGCCACACCACCTGCCCGAACGTGCCGGGATGCGAGGCGATATACTTCCGCCCGTCGCCTCCCCCTTCCTGCTCGATGCGCCAGGCCATCATGTAGTAGTCATCGTTAGGGCGCCCGAGAGCCACCGTGTCGCCCTGAGGATAGTTGAACACCACGATATCCCCGCGCTCGATGCCGCGGCGTCCCGGCATGCGGTGATATTCAAGCTGGGGATTTTCCACGTAGCTCTTCGTGTTGAGGAAAGGGAGCGTATGCTGCGCGAGCGGGAAGTGAATCGGGGTCTGAGGCACGCGTGCGCCATATACGGTCTTGTCGACCCAGAGACGGTCGCCGACGAGCAGCGACTTCTCAAGGCTCGACGAGGGAATCTCGTACTGCTGGCCGATGAAGGCGAAGATGAAATAGATGAGGATGAGCGCATACACGATCGCATCCACCCAGGCCATGACAGTGCGTGTGGCCCCCGTCTTCTTCTTCCACCATGTGAAGGGGATGTAGCCCGTGAGGTATATGTCAATAAGCAGCAGCCACAGGAGCAGCAGCCAGGGATTACCCATGAGCACGACCCACGTCAGGAAGATGAGCGAGACGATGCCGAAGCGCACCCAGCGCGTGGGCTTCACGGCGCGCAGGCGCCCCCGCAGCGACTTTTCGGGGCCAACGTTCTTGAGAGAATGCTCTTTTATTTCGGGGGGAGTGATTTTACTGGAGTCTGTCATTGCCGTTGAATTAGAAAATGGGGAGGGAGGTGATCTGACCCAGCATCTCCGAGATGGTGAAGAAACCCTTCTTGCCGGCAAGCCACTCGGCAGCAATCACGGCTCCGAGGGCGAAGCCGTCGCGGCTCTTCGCCGAATGAGTTATCACTATCTCATCAACGGGAGAATCCCAGGTGATGGTGTGGATGCCCGGCACCTCGCCATGACGGATATGGTTTACGGTCAGCATATCGGGCGTGATGGGCATACCGGTCTCCGGTTCGGCCCAGCGGTCGATACGGTCGGTATGGCTCACGAGATCATCAGCCAGCGTGATGGCCGTGCCCGACGGATGATCGAGCTTATGGATATGATGCGTCTCGGTGAGGAAGGGAGCATACTGCGGAAACTTATTCATGATATCAGCCAGATATCTGTTGACGGCCATGAATATATTGACGCCGATAGAGAAGTTGGAGGCATGGAGCAGCGTTCCGCGGCCCTCCTCGCACTCCCGGCGGAGTCGCGGGAGTTCGGCAGTCCACCCTGTCGTGCCGCTCACCGCGGGCACGCCGGCGCGGAAGCAGCGTTCGATATTCGCTACCGCCGACGTGGGCACGGAGAATTCAATCGCAGCATCCGACGAGTGGAAAGCCTCGGAATCAAATTCCTCCGGATTATGTGTATCGATGATGCATGTAATTTCATTGCCGCGTTCGCGCGCGATTCGCTCTATGATATGGCCCATCTTGCCATAGCCTATGATTGCCAGACGCATAAGGGTTTACGTTTTAGATAAATAATATTTGATAATAGCGGATATGCTCAGAAGCCGAAGGCGAAGTTGTCGACATACATCGTGAGGCCTTCCGTGCCGATGAAAGCCTCGCCGCAGGTGGTGGAGGCCATCACGAGCACGTGGGTCGGCGTGGCGTCGGCCGGTGCCCAGCCCTCTTCCTGCACGGGCACGAGCTTCCCCTTGGAGTTATAGGCGTGGTAAGCCTTAGCGCCGTTGAGCAGACCCATATAGGGCTTATAGAATGGTTTGCCGGTTATGTCGCCGTAGTGGATGGGAAGCTGATGTCCTTTCGTGAGAGGCACCGACTTGCTGTAGCGCTCGCGGCCCGTGCCTACGCGCAATGCATGGATATTTCCTTTCTCATCTTCCCAGCGCTTCTGAAGCAGCACGTAGACTTCCGCCTGATCGCGGCCCGAGAGGGTCTTCTTCGAGCCGAAACCGGTGGATTTCACGCGGGTGTTGACATTGGGCATATCCACCTTATAGTCAAACACGAGGGCCTTGGGGCGTTTCGTATAAGGGATGCCCATCTCCATCTTCGTGTAGGGGCTCTTGGTGGTGGATATAGGCTCATTTATGCGGCCCAGGAAGAGAGTGCCCGTCACCATCACGTCCATATTGATGATGCCCAGCACCTTCACATGCTCCATTATAGTGGAGAGTTTGGCCATCATATTGCCGTTCACGACGACGGGCTCGACAGTGTTGGAGGCCTTAGTGATTCCCGACACGCGGGCATAGACATTGCTCGATGCCCAGGGAGACCCTCCCTTCGCCACGTAGGGCTTATTGCCTTCGATCGTCTGCGTGGGGCCCACGGCATAGATTGTCTTCTTTTTGCCCCCGATGGCCTTCGATTCGGTGAGATGGCGCGTTACCCAGCTTGAGAAATCGCCGTAGCGGATCTTTTCAAGGGTAAGTGCGGGCGCCGGTAAGCTCACGGCCCCCGTGAGCAGCGTAAGAAGGAGAAGTTTCAGTTTGTTCATCAGATATATATCGAATTGCTGCGCGCCGCCTATTTCTTAAGCGTCTGCAGGAAATGGTTCACCCAGTCATTGCGGTTGGGCGTGGCGAGGATCACGGTGGTCATCTCTGAGTTGTCGTAGGGGAGCACGAGAATGGTGACCTTCTTACCCTCCAGTTCGCCGACAGCTTTCGCCCCCTTGGCGCTACCGAACTTCACCTTCTCCACCACGGCGTTCTTGAGGCGCATATAGTCGGCATTGCGGCGGCAGAGCTCGTAGGCGAATTTCTGCTTTGAGGGCTGGTTGGAGTTGGACATGGAGATGCCGAAAGTGCCGTCGGGGAATTTGCCGACAAGCTGCGAGCCCTTTTCGATAATCGTTCCTGCGGGCACTTCAAAAGTGAAGCCGCAGAAATCAGTTGAGACGAACTCCTGCCCGGCATCGGGCTGCACGGCCACCGGGGCTGACGTTTCAGCAACTGCCGGGCTGCTTAGATCGGGACCGAGATCAGGCCCGAGGTCGGGCGCCTGGGCTGTGGCGCTCAGAGCCGACATTGCGGCCAGAAGAGCGACTGTCAGAGAATATTTCATATTTACCTATTTACATACAGTCACTGCCGCAACGCTGTGGCGGTGTGGCAGGACTATTCTTAATTGCATAACGTAAACGTATGCCTGTTTATTTGCCGAGGAATCGACGACTATTGTCGGCGATGATGTCGGTAAGGTCTTCACCGCGAGTCTGCGAGAGGCGTGCGATGATTTCCTCGATGGTAAGTTCCGACTCGTCAGTCTCGGCGAGAATGCGGTCGGCGGGCATTGCCTTGAGGGTCTCGGGGTTGAACTCAGCTCCGAAGGATATGAACAGCCCGGCGCGCAGCATCATGGCGGCCACTTCCGGTTTCTGTCGGAAACCATGTATGGCCCAGGGCTGCGCCGGCTGCAGGTCACGGCGAGCGCCGATGATGATGTCGTGAGCCTTCACATCGTGGATGATGAGGGGCTTTCGGAGCCGCTCGGAAAGTTCCACATTATGACGGAACACGTTGAGCTGGCGGAAGAGCGGGCCTCCGATATTGAGATCGATGCCGGCCTCGCCGATGGCCACTACCTCAGGCTGCGCGGCGAGCGTGTCGAGCATCTCATATTTTTCTTCGATTTCGGCGGCGCTTGTGTCCCAGGGATGGATGCCTACCGAATAATATTGTTCAGGGTGAAGCACGTAGCCCTCCGTCTCGCAGCGCACGCGGATATTGATCACGCCGTGAGGCTGGGGCACGGAATGGTGAGTGTGAATGTCTAAAATTTTCATAATTCAACTGATTAAAAGCATTCCAAAGCAGGAGCAAATAGGGCCTGAGGCCCGGCAAGAGCAATATGGAACAGGGTTAAACTGACCTAAAAATTATAATTGTATAACAAGTTGCGAGCAATGAATGTTTTGCAGTGCGTTCAGCCCCGGCCTCACTTCCTGCGTTTTGGGGGCACCGGGTCATAGCCGTGACCGCCCCAGGGATGGCATCGGCAGATGCGCCGGATGGCCAGCCATGAGCCGCGCAGGGCGCCATGGATGCGGATCGCCTCGATGGCATATTGGCTGCAGGTGGGCGTGTAGCGGCACGCCGCCGGGAAATGGGGGGAGATGCAGAGCTGGTAGAAGCGTATCAGGAGTGTGAGGAGCCAACGCATTTCTGTAGGTTTTCAATGATTCGCTTCATCTTTTTCTCAATAGCGGCATAGTCCATCTCCTCCTTATGAAGCCAGATGAAGCCGATCTGCAGATATGTGCCGGGATGCTCGTTGAGCGTCTCGAGAAGCGGGAGCCGGTTGAGGCGGTAGGCCTCGCGGATGCGTCGGCGGATGCGCACGCGGTCGACGGCATGGCGGATCTTTTTCTTCGGAACAGTGATGAGCATCTGCAGCGGAGCCACGTGTGCCGGGATACCGTTACGGAAACTCTTCTGCATCTCCTCACGGCTGAGGATCTTCCAGGTGGCGCGCAGGGGATAGTCATAAAGCGTCCGGCCGCCGGCAAATAAGCCGTCGACAAGCGTGCGGTGCCGCAGTTTCTCAGCCTTCCGCAGCGTCATTCGCCTCCGGGGCGCGGATACTTCATCAGATTTCATACCGCAAATTTACAATTTTTTTTTCAAACGAACCGCAACCTACTCCTATCGGTTATAAAAATAAAGGCCGGCGCGACCAATGAAGCATGGTCAATAATATGCTGATTAATGGATTAGAGCTGCGCCGCACCCTTTAAACCTGCAAAAGCAGGTCTTGAATATACGATATTAATCTTATAAATTATGAAAAAGACAGTAGTTATTTCTTTCGGTGACAGCGCGAAATATCGTGTTCCTTCAATCGAGAGCAGTGAGAAAGACCTTAAGGCGGTAGAGGAAAACGTAAAGACCTATCTCAAAGTAAAGTTTCCTGAAATAGAGGCGCTTCCCTTCTATTCGTCAATGAAAGTAGAGGAAGTGGATCCGGCAGAAGCCGCCAATTATGATGAGTTTAATGCTGACGCGCTCAAGAGCATCAGGAGCGTGCTCGTCACTGAAGTGAAGGATGCACGTTCGCTCGACGTGCTTAACTCCGACGCTCCCTACTCCGACATTAATCCCGATGCCCTTTGATTGGGCCGACGGCGGGAGAAATAATCAGGGATATTAATTATCAATAAAAAAGAAGATGTGTCGCTGACACATCTTCTTTTTTATTGACGCCGACAGAGTCGGCAGCAGGCATATTAGCCGTTTACTTTCTTCATGTATGCGATGAGGTCGAGCACCTTGTTAGAGTAGCCGATCTCGTTGTCATACCAAGACACAACCTTAACGAAGTTGTCAGTCAGGTAAACACCGGCGTTAGCGTCGAAGATAGAAGTGAGGGGGCAGCCGAGGAAGTCGCTTGAAACGACAGCATCCTCAGTGTAGCCGAGCACGCCCTTGAGTTCGCCTTCAGCAGCAGCCTTCATTACGCGGCAGATATCTTCCTTAGTAGCGGGCTTCTCGAGGTTGCAGGTAAGGTCAACAACAGAAACATCGAGAGTGGGGACACGCATAGAGATACCTGTAAGCTTGCCGTTAAGCTCGGGGATAACCTTGCCCACAGCCTTAGCAGCGCCTGTAGAAGAGGGGATGATGTTGGCAGAAGCTGCACGGCCACCGCGCCAGTCTTTCATAGAAGGACCATCAACAGTCTTCTGAGTAGCTGTTGTGGAGTGAACTGTAGTCATAAGACCCTCCTTGATGCCGAAGTTCTCGTGGAGAACCTTTGCGAGAGGAGCAAGACAGTTGGTGGTGCAAGATGCGTTGCTGACAATCTGAGTGCCGGGCACATAGCTTTCGAGGTTCACACCGCAAACGAACATGGGGGTATCGTCTTTCGAGGGAGCCGACATTACCACGTACTTAGCGCCAGCCTCGAGGTGAGCCTGAGCCTTTTCTTTGGTAAGGAAGAGACCGGTAGACTCAACTACGTATTCTGCGCCAGCCTCACCCCATGCGATTTCCTTCGGGTCGCGGCATGCAGTAACGCGGATGGGCTTGCCGTTGACGATGAGGAGGCTCTTCTCCATATCGTAGTCTACAGTGCCGTCGAAACGACCGTGCATTGTGTCATACTTAAGCATGTATGCCATATAGTCTACGGGAAGGAGGTCGTTGATTGCTACAACCTCGAGATCGTCTCTCTTAGTAGAGGCGCGGAAAACGAAACGACCGATACGGCCAAATCCGTTAATACCAATCTTTGTCATTACTTTTTGATTTTATTTATTAATAAGGGTTAAACTTTTGATTATCTACTATTTCCACGACTGTTGCAGCTCCGTGCCGAGGCCCCGCGACGGGATGCCTCAAATTTTTTTGGAGGAGGAGCGAACTTTTATGGGCGCCCTCAATGTTAATAAGGAGTCATCCTATTAACAATTCTGCCGATTGTTTAGGTTGCAAATTTAACAAAAAAATCGCAAATAATCATCCATATTAACAAAAAATTAGATTCACTCATGGGAAAATTCATTGAAGATTTTAAGGCGTTTGCCCTTAAGGGGAATGTCATCGATATGGCAATCGGTGTGATCATCGGCGGTGCGTTCGGTAAGATCGTGACTTCTCTGGTCAACGACATCATCATGCCGGTCGTGGCGCTCTGCACAGGCTCGGCCAATTTCACCGATCTCAAGACCGTGCTCAAACCCGAGGAAATCGATCAGGCCACAGGTGAGGTGATCCGTGAGGCTGTCACTTTCAACTATGGTATGTTCATCCAGAACATCGTCGACTTCTTCATCATCGCATTCTGTATCTTCATCGCTCTCCGCTACACTATGAAGTTTATGAAGAAGGAAGAGAAGGTTGAGGAAGAGGCTCCCGCTCCCGAGCCTACTAAGGAAGAGGTGCTCCTCACCGAAATCCGCGATATTCTCAAGAGTGAGAAGAAATAATAGTTTCTGAAAATATCTAAATGCAGGCTCCCGGATGTGCATCACATCCGGGAGCCGTTTTTATTGTGTCGTGCGGCCCCGCGGGGCTGCTGTCGGCCGGTAGACGGAGGTCACACCGATACCTGCCCGCGGATCGCAGGGTGTGGATCGTAGTCCTCAAGCCGGAAGTCATCGTATTTGAAATCAAATATTGATTTCACCTCCGGATTTATCACCATGCGGGGAAGCGCACGCGGCTCGCGCGACAACTGTTCGTGCACCTGGTCGAGATGATTCGTATAAATATGCGCGTCACCGAGCGTATGGATGAACTCACCCGGACGAAGGCCGCACACCTGCGCCATCATCATCGTCAGCAGAGCATAGCTCGCGATGTTGAAGGGCACCCCCAGGAAACTGTCGCCGCTCCGCTGATAGAGCTGACACGAAAGCCGCCCCTCCGACACGTAAAACTGGAAAAAGGCGTGACACGGCGGAAGGTTCATGTTGTCGAGATCGGCCACGTTCCAGGCGCTTACGATTATACGGCGCGAATCCGGATTATTGCGGATATCCTCCACCGCGCGCGATATCTGATCTATGCTCCCGCCGTTATAGTCGGGCCATGAACGCCACTGATAGCCGTAGATGTGACCCAGGGAACCGTCGGCATCAGCCCATTCATTCCAGATGCGCACGCCGTTCTCCTGAAGATAGCCCACGTTGGTGTCCCCCTGCAGAAACCAGAGCAATTCGTGGATAATACTTTTAAGATGCACCTTCTTCGTGGTGACGAGCGGGAATCCCTCCTCGAGATTGAAGCGCATCTGATAGCCGAACGTCGAGATCGTGCCCGTGCCGGTCCGGTCGTCTTTCCGCACGCCGTTGTCAAGGATGTGGCGCAGGAGATTCAGATATTGTTTCATGATTTATGGAAGCTGACGCGCTTCATTGTTTTGATCCGACCTTGCGCATCAGCGGAGATGCGGGCCGGTTGCGGTTTAACTGATATTTAATGGCTCCGTTAGGGCAGTCGGCCACGCAGTCGAAACATCTGACGCATCGCGTCTGATCGACATAGCGGCTCACCATCTTGATGGCCTGCGCGCGGCAGCGCGCCTCGCAGAGGCCGCAGCTGCGGCAGCGGTCGGGGTCGAATTCGATATGCATAAGCGCACGCTCCTGCACGATGCCCAGGGCCGTGCCCAGAGGGCACCAGCGCGTGCAGAACTCGCGGCCGCGCAGCACCGACGTGACGGCGATGATTATGAAGCTCACCACTCCGGTGGCTATGCCCACTGCGGCTCCGAGCCCGAGGGTGCCCCACGTGGCTTCCGTAAGCGCCGGACGCATTGCCGACGCCATGTTGCGCGCGATGTTGTAGGGCTGAACGGCAAACACTACTACGGAGAGCCCTACCATCACACACACTACGTAAATCCACAGCAACGGCACATCAAGTCGTGAGCGCGCGCGAAATGTGAATGGTCTGTTGAGCCGAGGAATGCGACGGCGCACCCGAAGGAATATATCCGACAGCACTCCTACCGGGCACACTGAGGCGCAATAAAGGCGCCCGAACACGAACGTCACGGCCAGCCAGAAAAGGGCGACCCCGGCGGATACCGCCGAGGCCGAGACCAATATCTGGACTGCGCCGGCCATGCGTGCCATCGGGTGGACATGTGTCCCTAAGAGCAGACACACTGCCACGCCCAGAAGGAAGAGCGCTCCCATGAGCACCCGGATGGCTCGTAACTGTTTCACGGCGCTGTCGGTTTATTTCCCTTGAGTTCGCGCTGCGGCTAATGCCGTATCAGCGCTTCTTGCCCTTTTGCTTCTCTTGCTCGCGGAGCATCGCCTGCTGCTGCTTCTGAAGCTCCTCCATGCGGGCCATGAAGCCTGATTTCTTCTTAGGCTTCTTGGCATTCTCCTTCATCTTGGCACGTATTGCATCTTCCTTGATGAAGAAGCGGAACGCATAGGTCTGGATGATGGTGATCAGCAGCGACAGGAAGTAATAGTAGGAGAGGCCGGCGGCATAGTTATTGAAGAATACCATGAAGAACACCGGCATCAGGTACATCATCACCTTCATACCCGGCATCGAATTGCTCTGGCTCTGCGAGTTGAGGTAGGTGTAGAGGATGTTGGTCACCGTCATCAGCAGACAGAAGAGTGAGATATGATTGCCGAAGTAGGGAGTGATGATCGGAATGTACGTGCTCCACGATACGATGGCATCGGGGGCCGAGAGGTCGTGGGCCCAGAGGAAGCTTTCTCCGCGCAGCTCGATTGCCGAGGGGAAGAAAGCGAACATCGCGATGAGCACCGGCATCTGCAGGAGCATCGGCAGACATCCCGACATCGGGTTGGCGCCGGCCTGTGAGTAGAGGGCCATTGTCTTCTGCTGGCGCACAAGCGCGTTCTGGCTGCCCGGATATTTGTCGTTGATAGCCTTGATATCGGGCGCCAGGAGACGCATCACGGCCTGGCTGCGATAAGACTTATACGTGAGCGGGAAGAGAATGATCTTGATGAAGATCGTAAGCAACAGGATGATTATGCCGTAGTTGGAGATGAACGATCCCAGGAACGAGAACACCGGAATCACGATCAGCGTGTTGATCCAGCGGAAGAGGGCCCAGCCGAGCGGCACGAGCTTGGTGAGATTCAGATCTTCGTCGGGCATCACCGATGTGTTCAGTTCGGAAAGCATCGGATAGAGATTGGGGCCGATGAAGAGAGAGAAGTTCGCCGGATTCTCGGCGTTCCAGTTATAGTCGTTGCTTATTGCCTGAGCCTCAAAGCTCTTGAGATAATCGGAGCCTTCCAGCACGGTCGACTGGAAATCAGCCGTATTGAACGGACGGTCGGCGATAATGACCGAAGAGAAGAACTGATTTTTGAATCCGATCCAGCGGATCTTCGACTTGCGCTCCTCAGAATCATTTTTATTCTCGCTCAGATGCTCCACTGAGCCGCCGGCGAATTTATAGTAGAGGCCCGAATTGCGCTCCTCGAACATGCGCCCCTGCTCCTGACGGTGCAGATCCTGTGTCCAAGAGAAACCGAGGTTGCGGTTGTTTGACTGCACCAGCCGGGCCATATTCGACTGCACGATGCGCATCTTCACGATGTAAGACTCACCCTTAGGGAGCGTATATTCGATTCCCCAGTAGGCGTTGTCGGCCAGATCGAGACTCATCAGCACTGTGGAGTCGTTGAGTTTCTTAGGCGTGAAGTATAGATCGGCCGTTTCCACCGGCTGCGGCAGGGGAAGCTGGAAGTTGAACGTATTCTTATCGCCCTCGAAAATCACGACTTTCCGCTTCGACTTCTTCGACTCGTCGGAAGAATACTCGGTGTCATATTTCTTCAGTTCGGCGCGGGTGATGGATCCCGACTTGGAGTTGAGTTCGAGCGCGAGCACATCATTCTCGAGGCTCACTTTCTGCTCTGTGCCGGAAAGGAATGTGGCGAAGCGGCCGAACTTGCCGAGAGATTCAGAAGCGGAGCGCACGAGCGCGATAGCCTGGCGCTGCTCTGCCACGGACATCTTGGAGGTGTCGCCCGCCACGACATCGGCCCAGTTGAGGTTGCGTCCGCTCACTGTTACGGTGCCGGTTACGGAGTCGCCGGTCAGCGTCAGATTCATGCCGTTATCGTTGATCGAGTAGGAGCGGGTGCCGTCTTCCGACACATGCACCGTGCCCTGGGCAGTGATATTCTGGATCAGCCACGACTTCTCCGACGGAGTGAGGGCATCAACTGTGGTGGCCACCGGGGTTTCGGTGGTTACGTCAGGGCTCTCGGCGTCAGGCTGGGCTTCCTTGTTCTTGGGCGCGAGCCATGTGAACAGAAGAAAGACCGCCACCATCAGCACCAGGCCGTTAAGGGTGTTTTTATCCATTTTCAGTTGTTGGGATGTTAGATTACGTAAGGGTTAGGTGCCCGAAGGCGCAGTTTCATTTCGAGGCCTTCTCGTCGCTGTAGGCGATGGCCGCCTTTACGAATGAGAGGAAAATCGGGTTGGGGTGAAGCACTGTCGAGCGGTATTCCGGATGATATTGCGTGCCGATGAACCACCGCTTGCCGGGGATCTCCACCACCTCCACAAGATGAGTCTCGGGATTTTCTCCGACACATTGCATGCCGGCTTCCTCAAACCGGGTGCGGTAGTCTTCATTAAATTCAAATCTGTGGCGATGGCGCTCCATGATTTCCGTATCGCCGTAGGCCTCGGCCACTTTCGAGCCGGGACGCAGGCGGCACTTGTAGGCGCCCAGACGCATCGTGCCTCCCATGTTGGAGATCGATTTCTGCTCCTCCATCAGGTCGATAACATTATGAGGCGTCTTAGTGTCCATCTCGGTGGAGTTGGCGTCGGCGAGGCCCATCACGTTGCGTGCGAACTCAATCACCATGCACTGCATTCCGAGACAGATGCCGAATGTCGGCACATCATGCTCGCGACACCACTTGAGCGCCACGAACTTACCCTCGATTCCGCGCTGGCCGAAGCCGGGTGCTATCACTACGCCGTCCATATCCTTCAGACGCTCCTCCACATTCTCCTCAGTGAGCTTCTCGGAGTGAATGTAGACCACTTTCACCTTATGGTCGAGATGAGTGGCCGACTGCATCAGGCTCTCCGAGATGGATTTGTAGGCATCCTGCAACTCAACGTATTTGCCGACGAGGCCGATGGTGACAACCTTCTCGGCCGTAGAGAGCTTGTGGAGATAATTGTTCCAGCGCGTGAGGTCGGGCCGGGGTGTGGGATCCGCATCCGTGAGCCTGATCACGATGTCGTCGAGATGTTGCTCGTGCATGCGCAGGGGCACTTGATAGATCGTGGGCTGGTCGAGACTCTGGATCACCGCCTCCGGGGCGACGTTGCAGAACTGTCCCACCTTGCGGAGCATCGAGGCCGGAATCTCTTTCTCAGTGCGGAGCACGAGGATATCGGGCTGGATGCCGACGCTCTGAAGGAGCTTCACGGAGTGCTGCGTCGGTTTTGTCTTCAGTTCTTTCGCTGCGTGGAGATAGGGCACGTAGGTGAGATGGATGAAGAGCGCGTCGCGTCCGAGTTCCCACTTGAGCTGGCGCACGGCCTCGAGGAAAGGTGTCGATTCGATGTCGCCTACGGTGCCTCCGATTTCGGTGATTACAAAGTCATAGTCGCCTGTCTTACCGAGCAGTTTGACGTTGCGCTTGATTTCATCAGTGATATGGGGGATGATCTGCACGGTCTTGCCGAGGTAGTCGCCGCGCCGCTCCTTGTCGATGACCGTCTGATAGATCCGTCCGGTGGTCACATTGTTTGCCCGCGAGGTGCGGATGTCCGTGAAGCGTTCGTAGTGCCCTAAGTCGAGATCGGCCTCATGGCCGTCATCAGTTACGTAACATTCTCCGTGCTCGTAGGGATTGAGCGTGCCGGGGTCGATGTTGATGTAAGGGTCGAATTTCTGGATGGTGACCCGATAGCCGCGACTGAGGAGAAGACGCGCTAATGAACTTGAGATAATTCCCTTGCCGAGAGAGGAAACAACGCCTCCGGTGACGAAGATGTACTTTGTATTCACTTGCTTACCAACGATTTAAATTAACGTGTCGTACACAATGACCGGGCCTCCGCGCGCTGTCGTGAAGACTCGGCGGATGTCCGGCCTACTAAACCGTGTGCAAATTTAGTCAGAAATATGATAATACGCAAATTATGAGGCTCTAAACTATAGGGTTGCTGATTTCGCGCACGCGGGCGGCGATCTCGCGTGGCGTCATGCCCTGCCCGGCGAGGGCCGCCGGATCTACCGGAGGCAGGAATCTGATCCTATAGCTGCGGCCGCGGGAGGCACATACCTCCGAGGGGAGGAAAATCTGCTCGATATTGAATTTGATGCCGAACCGGCGCCGCCACCGGGCCAACCGGTAGAACCGGCGCCGGTTGAGCCCTTCGAACCGTACGGGAATAATAAGACGCCCTGTCTCTATGGCCTTGGCTACGAATGATTTCTGCCATTCGAGATCGCGGATGCCCCGGTCGTCGTGAAGACGCGATACGAGGCCTGCCGGAAACATCACTATCTGACGGTCGGAAGCATAGGCCGCATTGATTGCCTTGGTTGCCTCACGCCCTTGCGCCCCGAATTTATTGACAGGAAGAAACACCTTCTTCAGCGGCTCCACATTCATCAGCATGTCGTTGACAAGCACGCGGATACCGTCGTCGCCATACCTCGCGCCCAACACCTTCACCAGCCCGATGCCGTCGAGCCCCCCGAGCGGGTGATTCGATGCGAATACGAAGCGCCCCGACGGGGGAATATTCTCCTCGCCTTCCACGGTCAGCGTGAGGTCGAGATGCGTGTATATGCGCTCCGCGAAGGCTGCCCCCTCCGCCGGATAGGCATACTCAAGCATTTCGTTGAGCTGCTTCTGGCAGATAATGCGCTCGATAAGCGCCACCACTGCCGAGGGCACCTTCATGCCCCTCTCCCTGACTATGCGGCGCAGGTCGATCTTTAACGGACCCTCCATCGGCGCCTGCTTATTTATCGGGGTTCACCGACGACTCTTCATCCCAGAACTCATCTTCCCAATCTTCGTCAGTGTAGCCGGCGAAGTCGTCTTCCTCAGGTTCGGGAAGTTCGAAGATGAAGTTGTCTTCCTCCTCGACTCTGTGGCGCGGGTCGAGCTTGCGGTGGGTAATGGTGAAATTATTCTTGTTCTCTTCCGAATTGATCTCCCGCCAGAGCACATCCTTCAGTTCGGTAAGTCCCTGTCCGGTCACAGCGGAGATAAAGAGCGTGGGCACGTCGTCGGGAAGCGTCTTTGCTATTTCCTCGCGGAGCTCATCATCGAGCATATCCGATTTGGAGATTGCCAGCACGCGGCTCTTATCCGACAGTTCGGGATTGAATTCATGAAGTTCACGGAGCAATATCTCATAGTCGGCCCTGATATCATCGGAGTCGGCGGGCACCATGAAGAGGAGCACGGCGTTGCGCTCGATATGGCGGAGGAAGCGGAGACCGAGTCCCTTGCCTTCCGAGGCTCCCTCGATGATGCCGGGGATATCAGCCATCACGAACGACTGCGAGCCGCGGTAGTCGACGATGCCCAGCGAGGGCTCCATTGTGGTGAAGGGATAGTCGGCGATCTTGGGTTTGGCGGCCGACATTGATGAGAGGAGAGTAGACTTCCCGGCATTGGGGAATCCGACGAGACCGACATCTCCGAGAAGTTTCAGTTCGAGCACGACGGCCTTCTCGATCGCCGGCTGGCCGGGCTGAGCATAGCGGGGAGCGCGGTTGGTGGAGGTGGCGAAATGCACGTTGCCGAGGCCTCCCTTTCCGCCCCGGAGCAGATTGATTTCCTGGCCGTCTTCGGTGATCTCGCATAGGAAGTCGCCCGTTTCGGCGTCGAAAACAGCCGTCCCTACCGGCACCTCGATAATACGGTCTTCCCCGTCGCGGCCGTGGCTGCGGCCTGCGCCGCCGCTCTCGCCGTCGGTGGCGAATATATGACGCTGGTAACGGAGCGGGAGGAGAGTCCAAAGATGGCGGTTGCCACGCAATATGATATGGCCTCCGCGCCCCCCGTCGCCTCCGTCGGGACCTCCCTTGGGTATATATTTGGCGCGGTGATAGTGGCGGCTTCCGGCTCCTCCCTTACCGCTTCTGCAAAGTATCTTGACGTAGTCTATGAAATTTGAATCTGCCATAGCTATGGGTTTTAGTATTTCTGATTTAAAAACGCGCCGGAGGCCTTGATTGTTTCTGTCACCTCAGCCGGGCAGCAGGTCGGGATTGTCATAAAGGGCCACTGTCGAGCGGAGTTCGTCGCATATCATCGTGACGAGTTCGCGCGGTTCGAGCACCTTGAGCGCGTTGCCGTAACTGAGCAGTTCGTGCACGAGTTCATAATTGATCTTGAGGCGATAGGAGAAGATTGAATACTTATCATTGATTTCTTCCTCCTGAGTGGAATGGAAGGGGAGGGCGCGGAAATATTTCGCCTGCCGGGGGGTGGTGAGTATGCGCACGGTGCGCACCGGGGCTTTTGAGTCGGTGATTCCGATGAGATTTGAGAAGAAGGGTTCGGGCGTAAGTTCGGGCATCTCGAACTTATCTGCGAGCGTCACCATCTTTTTCACACGGTCGAGCGCGTAGGTGCGGATGTCGCCCCCTTTCTCCTTGCGTCCGATCATGTACCACCGCTGCTTATAGCGCTTCACGAAGTAGGGGTGAAACAGAATGTTCTCTTCGGGTAGCGTGCGCGAGAAGCCGGCGTAGGTGAATTTGAGTTTTGAGGCATCTCCAATAGCGCCGAGCACGATGGGAAGATACTCACGGGCCGATGGCACATCCTCGAGCGATATGCGTTCGGCCGGAATAGAGGAGTCTTTCATAGCCGTGTTGGCGGCATGCGACTCAAGAAGCCATTCGGTGAGGCTGGCGCGTTCCTTCCGCTGCTCAGGATCGATATAATAGCGCCCTGCCTTGTCGCAGAGGATGTCGATATGAAAATTCTGCTCTATGCCCCGTCTGTAATAATAGAATGTGCGCGCCGGCATGCCGTTGCCGTCGCCATAGGCTGAGCGTTTCCAGAGCTCGTTGAGCTCCTCGCGCGTGAGGCGGTCATATCGTGTCAGCGTATCCACTATCCATACGTAGCGGTTGATCAGATCTCTCATATTGCAGGCTCTTTATTTCTTTCGGGCGCCCGGAGCACCACGTCTACAAATTTATGAAAAATTTTTTTACCCGTAAAAACTTTTTATCCGCCGGGCGTGTTTTAGTGATGTAAGATTTGAATTACTGATTAAAAATATAGTTACCTCTTAGGTAAACTGCTATAAGCGTTCTGAAAAAGTTGTTATTGTTGTTTTAAATTAAGAAATAAGGTCGACGTGAGTCGACCTTTTTCTTTTTACATCATCGCTGCGGCATGACGCCGCGCGGCATTAAGAAATTTTAGTGGATTGAGCCTCAGAACACGAACTGGATGCGCGTCTGGAAAATGTTGGCGTGTGAGGCTTCGAGGCCATGCGTGCCGCGACGGTTGGCGTAGGTGTAGTTGAAGCGCCAGGTGAAATATTTATTGATGTAGTAGCTGAGCGTCAGGTTGGCCGAGTTGGCGAAGCCGCCGAATATCCGTGCATGGTCGCTGTTGAGGTCGACGAAACTATAGCCGGCCACGAGTTCCCAGCTCTTGGCCGGAGGATTGGCAAGCGATGCCATCGAAGGCGAATAACTATATTTCGCCCCCCGGTTGAGGAGCACGCGCCCCATCACGTAGCCGCCTGTGCCGTGAAATGTCGGAAGGTTATGGCGTCGTCCCACGACGGCGTAGTAGAACTGAGCCTCAGCTGCGAAGCGGCCGTGAGCGAGAAGAAGTTCGGGAGAAAACTTGAATATCGAGGCCGTGGAGTCGATAGAGGTTCTGGCGAGCGATACGTCGCTTACGCGGGTAGGATAGCGGGCCGCGAAGTCTGTCACGGGATTCTTTCGGTTGCCGGCGTAGTCGGGCGACTGTCCGAGGGCCGAAAGTCCGATCTGGAAGATGCGTCCGGGGCGGGTGACGGGATGCCAGGCGAAGCGGGTGGCTGCTCCGAATCCGGTGTTGCCCAGCTGATTGGCATGGAGCACTGAGGCCTCAGGCTGCGCGAAGAGTGAGCCGGCGAAATGAAATTTCGCATTTTCCCATACGTACATAGCGCCTAAGAGACGGAGCTCGCCGAATGCTGTCTGGGCGATTGGCTCCTCCATGCTTATCTTATGGGCTGCGCCCGTAGCACACTGGAGTCCGAACTCATGGATGAAGAAGCCTCCCTTAAGGAAGGAATTCTTATTGATGTTCCATTGCAGGCACATGTCGGCAAGATAAAGCTTTCCGAAGCGATAGGAAAACTCCACGCGGCCGTCAAGGTCGCCGTAGGATATCTTGGCGCCGAGGCGCACGTCGGGGATTGCCACGCCAGGCCGGAATGCCGAGTCGGAGGGGGCGTAGACGGCGGCGTCAAAGAGGGCGCGTCCGAGCGGAGTCACTTTGAAATCGGCAGCCGAGGCGCGGCCTGCCGTGACGAGGGCCGTCATAATGAGAATGATAGATAGAAAATGCTTCATGATGTCAGAGTAAATTATCACGGGGCAGAAATGTCTGCCCCGTGCTGAGGTCAGGAAAATCTCCGGGGCGGGCCGGAGGTTGCAGTCATTACGCCTGCGGCTTGAGCAGATTGGTGAGCTCTATGAAATCTTCGACAGAGAGCCGTTCGGGACGCTCCGACATGAATCTTGATCCGAGCGCGGCGCTGTCGGGCTGAATCATCGGGGCCAGTGAGTTGCGCAGTGTCTTGCGGCGCTGGCCGAAGGCTGTCTTGACGACCTTCTTGAAGAATACCGGGTCGCAGCCGAGTTCTGTGCGTGAGTTTCGCGTCAGACGCAGCACTCCGCTCGTCACTTTCGGAGGCGGAGTGAACACGCTCGGATCGACGTTGAAGAGATATTCGCAGTCGTACCACGCCTGCAGCAGTACCGAGAGAATGCCGTAGACTTTCGAGCCCGGGCGCGAGCAGATGCGCTCCGCGACTTCTTTCTGAAGCATACCCGCCACTACAGGGATGCGGTCGATGTTGTCGAGCACCTTGAAGAAGATCTGCGATGAGATGTTGTAGGGATAGTTGCCGATCAGCGCGAACTCTCCGGGATAGATATCCGCAAGATTGAGCCGCAGGAAGTCGGCTTCGGTCACCGGCAGCTGAGGATAGAGCTTCGCCAGAAATTCCACTGATTCAGAATCGAGTTCGACAGCCTTGACTTCACGTCCTGTCTCAAGCAGATATTTAGAGAGCACCCCCATTCCCGGACCAATCTCCAGCACAGGGATATCAGCATATTTTTTCGCATCTTCGGGGAGCTGAGCCCTGGAGATTGTGGCGGCGATTTCCGAGGCGATGTGCTCATCGTTGAGGAAATGCTGTCCGAGGTTCTTTTTCGGTCTTACATTCATAACTTGATAGAGTCGGTCGGGGTAGCGGAAGTCTCCGCGCCGGGATTGACTATTCCGTTGAGGGTTATGTAGATGAGTATGGTATCCTCCGGCTTGAGGCCCATGATGGATGTGCGCGCTCCGAACACTTCCTCGGCCGTCGTGGCGAACATCGCCACGCTTCCTTTATTCATGCGGAGGAAGGCGTTGTTGAGCACTTCCGGCGAACCGGGAGCGCCGATGGTGGCCAGCCCCGTGTATGGCACTACGAGATCCTGCCCGTCGGCACGCTCGAAGTTCACTACGACATCCATCGTATCGCCGAAACTCGGGTAATTACCCTCACCTTTCTTTATAATCTTGTAGTAGAGCACGGATGATATCTTCGAGAGATGCTGGCTGCGGGCCAGTTCGATGAGTGTGGTCTGCGCCTTCTTATGGTCGCGTTCGCGCTGGCGGGCCTGCAGCTGGTTGATAATTCGGTAGAAGGCATCCTGATATTCCAGTTCGGGAATCTCCGCATGGTCACGCAGTCCCTCCTTAAAGGCGGGCACGAGAAGGTCGGGGTCGATCCGGATGTCATACATGTTTTCGAACCTGTGCATGTTGATTGCCATGCGCATGCCTCGTTCTACTCCCATATTGTAGGCCTTATCCTCGTCGGTGATGGCATCGAACCCGGCCTTCACCCCCTTGATGTATCTTTCGCGTGCTTTCGCATTGCGCAGGGTGGTATCTTTCTCGGCCTCTTCCCAATAGTCGTGGGCACGGAGCTGCACGAGGTAATAGAACAATGAGTCGGCCGCTGTAGCATTTTTGATTTCCGAAAGCTTCAGGGGTTTGTCGGAGTCGCAACCGACAGCGAGCAGCGCAACGGCCGCAAGCAGGAAAGAGTGGAGAAATTTCATAAAATCACAACAGAATCGTTAGGCAAGGGCTTCTCGATTACCACGTCGACAGTCTCGCCGTTGGGCTCCATGTTCGACATCCGGCGCCCCTCGCATGAAGTTAGGGATATAGACACGACAATCGTCGCGACCACGGCCGCGGCGATTGTCTTTAGGGAATATTTATCCATTTTGATTTTTATAATCAATTCACTTTGATTAATTCGACGGTGAAGAGCAGGTCCTGATTGGGGCCGATCGGGCCGCCCGGAGTGCCCTGCGGGCCATAGGCGAGGTCGGACGGAATGTAGAACACTGCCATACCACCTTCCTTCATGAGCTGAAGGCCTTCGGTCCAGCCCGGAATGACGCGGTTGAGCGGGAATGAGGTAGGCTCGCCGCGCGAGTAGCTTGAGTCGAACACGGTGCCGTTGGGAAGACGGCCCTCATAATGCACGGTAACCTGATCGGTAGCTTTCGGGCTGATGCCGTTGCCCTCGCGCATCACCATATACTTGAGACCCGATTCGGTCACGGCATATGTGGAGTCGGTGGCGACATCGCTTTTCTTCCCGGGGTTGAGAAAGATGGCGGCCAGAGAGTCTGTGGCCTCAGGAGCGGCAGCTGTGTTTTCGATTTCCTCGGAGATTGAGTCGGCGGCTGCATCGGCTGCCTGTGCCGACTTATTGCCGCAGGAAGCGAAGCCGAAGAGCATCGCCGCTGCGCCGAGCAGAGATGAGAATCTTGCAAATTTCTTCATTACGCGTAATGCTTATTTTTTAACCACTTTGAGCAGCTCCACTTCAAAGATGAGAGTGGAGTGGGGAGGAATTGCTCCGGGCACGCCCTGTGCGCCGTAAGCGAGGTCGGAGGGAATGAAGAATGTATATTTCGAGCCTTCCTTCATCAGCTGTACGCCCTCGGTCCATCCCGGAATCACGCGGTTGAGCGGGAATGTGGCGGGCTCGCCGCGGTTTACGCTTGAGTCGAATACAGTGCCGTCAAGAAGTTTGCCGGTATAATGTACAGTAACTTCATCCTCGGCTGTAGGCTGAGCGCCGTCTCCCTCTTTCTCTACAACATACTGGAGGCCGGATGATGTCTCCTGCACCTTCTCGTTAAGTTTGTTCTCCTCAAGAAATTTCTTTCCGACGGACTTTGCTGCCTCTTCAGCCTTGGCCTGGAGGTCGTTGAGATAATCCTGAATGAGCTTCTGAGCCTCTTCGGGAGAGATTGCGAGTTCGGAGCCTTCGACAGCAGCCTTCACGCCGTCTTTGAAGTCATCGATATTGAGGTCTTTCATACCCATGCCCTGGAGCTGGCGACCCATCGCGATGCCCCATGCGTAGCTTAATTTATCCATAATCTGTGTGTTTGATAATTCTTTAAAAATGTCGGAATTCGGGTTATACATCAGGAGGAGCCGCCGGGGCGGCCACTCTTTCTTCCTGCAATCCCGGAGCCACACGCAGCAGGTCTGTAGGAAGTCTTTATAGTGAAACAAAAGAAGAGGCATAAAGGTTATGCCGGCAGCCTGCGGATAGCCACAAAAAATGTTAATATCCGGTGGCCGTGATGTGGAAACATGGAGATTTGCGCTCGAATTTCACCATGCATTTATTGCGTGCGCGGAGATCGCGAAGCACTTCGGCGAGAATATACTTCAGTTCCTCGTCGCTGTGGCGCGGTGATGTGCCGTCGTGGTCGAAGCGCGCGTATGAGATGTCGAACGTAGTGCCCAGTTTATGGGTGGATGAATCGGTGGCATTGCGGTTGATGCGTCTGAGTTTCTTGACGCTCTGAGCCGTACGCAGCACACTGGTGACGCGGAAGTTATGGCCCGTGATGCCACGCTTGGCGAGGGAGTCGTGAAAGTTGCGGCCGATGGTCTCGAGCAGGGCCGCTGCCTCGGGCACGAGGTATGGCACCGAGTGTGTGAGCGGCTCCACGTGATACAACTTGTTGGTCTTGATCTTCACCATCGGACGCTTCAGGTAGTATGCGTCGGCGAGCGAGGAGATCGGATCTATTCCGATTCGGCTTCCCGCGGCATACTGGTATTTGTTGGAGTCGTTGAACACATCAGCGAGGCGGCCGAGGCCGCGGAAGCGGCCGAGATTTGCCGGCTGCACGGAATCAGCCGCATAGTTTGCATCTCCTTCATCTGCTTCGGGGAGAGATTCCTCGTCTGTGGCGGAATCGGAGGCCGGAGCCGTGTATCCTTCCACTACCCAGGCAGTGTCTTCGGGACGCGGATCGGCGCCACGTGGAGGCAACTCTCCTTCTTCAAGTAAATCCCAGGGGGCGGGCGCCGGGGTGTCCGAGTCGTTGCGGACGGTGCGGGGGTCGCCCCCGCACGAACCGGCTATCAGCGCCAGAAGGAGCGCCATAGGTAAGAGTGCATCTATGCGTTTCATGTTGCAAAATTACAAAAAACTGAGCAGATGTCTCAACTTTTTTCAACGTTTTTGCATCTGCATATATCCGCTTCCTGCGATTGATGCGTTTGTAAAGGTGAATGCGCGGATTTCTGACTGCCGGCGATTGCTGAATTTCTTCTTGGCTCCGGGATCCGATGCAACCGGAATGCAATTATGGAAAATATTTTTGAAGGCCGCAGGGCGGCCCTGATCGACATGGACGGCGTGCTGTATGATTCGATGCCGGGCCATACGCTGGCGTGGAAAGGGATGATGGACTCGCTCGGGGTGGGTTGTACCCGCGAGGAGTTCTATCTCTATGAAGGGATGACGGGGAAGGCCACGATTGATCTGCTGATGCGCCGGGAGTTCGGGCATGGTGTTAGCGATGAGCGCGCAACGCAACTCTATGCCGACAAGAGCCGTCGGTTCCGAGAGTGGGGGCCTGCCCCGCAGATGCCTGGAGCGGCGCGGATGCTTGCGGCGCTCGAGAAGGGGGGTCTGACGCGGGTGCTCGTCACGGGGAGTGGTCAAAACAGTCTGCTCACGGCGCTCGACCGTGATTATCCGGGGGCGTTTCCGGCTGATTGTCGCGTGACGGCCTATGACGTGACTCACGGCAAGCCTGACCCTGAGCCTTACCTGAAGGGGGCGCAGAAGGCGGGCGTCACCCCGGCCGAGGCAATTGTGATTGAGAATGCTCCCCTCGGCGTGAGAGCAGGGAAGGCCGCCGGCGCGTTTACTATAGCAGTCACTACGGGACCTATCCCGCGTGAGGCCTTCGAGAAGGAGGGCGCCGATCTTATTTTCAGTTCGATGGAGGAGTTTGCAGATTATCTTGAGGCGTTGCTCGCGAGAAAGTAATGTTATGAAGGGGGAGATAATCTATAGCAGCGCACCGGCTGAAGCCTTAACCTCGCTGCTTGAGCGGCTGGATGCCGACCGGGTGTTTGTGCTCACCGACAGTAATGTTGCGTCTTTGGCTGCGCGGCTTGTGCCAGCCGGGGAGCATATCGTGATTGCCCCGGGCGAGGGAAGTAAGACGCTCGAGGGAGCGGTGTCGATATGGCGTCGTCTGGTTAATGCAGGAGCCACGCGCCGGTCGGTGCTGGTCAATGTCGGCGGGGGAGTGGTGTCGGATCTGGGAGGATTCGTTGCAGCCACGTTCAAGCGTGGAATGCGGGCCGTGAATGTAGCCACTACGTTGCTGGCTGCGGCCGATGCCGCTATCGGAGGTAAGACGGGCATTGATTTCGAGGACCTAAAGAATGAAATCGGCGTTTTCGCCATGCCGGAGGCGGTAGTTATATCAGAAGAATTCCTTCAGACGCTCCCTGAGGCTGAACTCCTGTCGGGGTTTGGGGAAGTGGTGAAGATGGCCCTGCTTACGGATGCGGGGCTGTATGGCGCGCTCCTGAATGGGGATGCGCTCGCCGACGCCTCGCTGATGGGTCGGGCGATGCGGAATGCGGCGGAGGCGAAGGCGAGGATTGTCCGGCTTGATCCCCGCGAGCAGGGCTTGCGCCGCATACTGAATCTCGGTCATACGGTGGGCCACGCGCTTGAGATGGTCACGGCGGCCGGAGAGTATCCGCTGAGTCATGGCGCGGCAGTGGCGCATGGGATTCTTGCAGCGCTTATTCTAAGCGAACGGTATGCAGGGCTCGATCCGAGCGTGCGGGACGATTACAAAACCAAAATTCTCGACAGATATTATCAGGCACTGTCGCTCACGGCCGAGGAGTGTGCGCGAGTGATCGCGCTGATGGCCCACGACAAGAAAAACCGTCGTGCGGGAGAGATTTCATTCGTGTTGATCGAGGCGCCCGGCGAGCCCGTGCAGGAGTACTCACTTCCCTCCGACCCCGCACAACTTCTCCCGTTTCTCACCTCCATCTATTGCCCCTGCAATTACTGATTCCTTTGGATTTTGTCTGAAATAGGTCTATTATTCCTTTGGATTTTATCTAAATTTTAATGATTATTCCTTTGGATTTTATCTAAATTTTAATGATTATTCCTTTGGACTTTATCTAAAATATTGATTATCTTTGCAATATAATTTAAGTGATAAGTCATGGCGTATTTTGCAAGAACAATAGACGCAGATCTTCTGAAATGGAAGGTGTCTCCGCATCGTAAACCACTGATTGTGCGTGGCGCCCGGCAGGTTGGAAAATCCCGGACAATAAGACATCTTGGAGAAACTTTTACGTATTTTCTGGAGATTAATCTTGAGCGGGAAAAGGATCTGTGCAATCTCTTTGAGGAAATTTCAGATGTAAGGGAATTAAGTCAGCGTCTGGGGGTGTTGCATAGTGTGCGTGTAATACCGGGAGAGACCTTACTCTTTATTGATGAAATTCAGAATTGTCCGGCGGCATTGAAGAGTCTATGGTTTTTTAAGGAGAACTACCCCGAGCTGCATGTCGTAGCGGCAGGATCGCTTCTGGAATTCGCATTGAATGAGATGCCTTCATACGGGGTCGGAAGAGTCAGGTCTATGTTCATGTATCCAATGTCGTTTAAGGAGTTCCTGCTGGCGCGGGGAAAGGAGATGTGGGTAGAGGAAATCAAGCGAGCCGATTGGACTCATCCGCTGGATGCCAGCCTACATGCAGGGATAGTTTCGGAATTCCGCTCGTTTCTGATGGTCGGGGGAATGCCCGCCAGTGTGGGAGCTTGGGTTGAAACTCAGGATTATTCAGCGTGTCAGGATGAACAAAATGATATCCTGCAGAGCTATTATGATGATTTCGCTAAGTATGCCAAAAAAGTTGACCCGCAGGTGCTTCGTAATACTGTGGCGGCTGTAGCGCGTCAGTCTGGACAAAAGTTTGTCTATAGCAAGGTCGATGGAGGATACAAGGCCGAGGAAGTCAAGGAGGCGTTGAGATTGCTCCGTGATGCCGGCATAATCATACCTGTGCAGATGTCTGCCGCCAACGGACTTCCTTTAGGAGCGCAGATTAATCCAAAATTTATGAGATACGACTATCTCGACACCGGGTTGCTCCTTCGGGTATTGGCGATGAATTATGATGACGATAGGCAACTGACCCGACTCATCCTTTCTGGAGAGGCGCCTGAACTGGTGAATAAAGGTATAGTGACTGAACTGACCGTGGGGCTTGAACTCCTGAAATCTTCCAATCCTCAGAGCCGATATGACTTGTTTTATTGGGAGAATCTGGAGAGAAATGCCACGTCGGAGGTAGAATATGTAATAGCGAAAAACGCCTGTTGCGTCCCGATTGAGGTGAAAGCCGGCACAACAGGTAAAATGAAGAGCCTGCGGGTTTTCATGAATAAGAAGAATATTGCAGCAGGCATACGCAGTTCGCTGGAGAATTTCGGAATGCTGGAGATATCCGAGAAGGATGACTCGCAACAACCTGTCAGGCGCGTGATCGGCATCTTGCCGCTCTATGCAATATGGCGACTGCCGGATCTGGCGCTTCCTGAATAAGAGAGGAAGGAGGAAATCAGTAGATGGGTGCCATCTTGGAGCGGAGGCGAGGGGGAAGACTCCGGCGGTAGCGGCGCCAGGCATTGGTGCGGAGGGTGTCGGCCGTATGGTGATGACGGCTGCGGGCCTCAAACTCGATGGCCCGGGCCTGGAGATAGGCTCTGTCTGCGCGCGATAAGGTGGAATCTGCAGCCCGCTGTCTTAACGAATCGGCGCATTGCGCGAGCGCCCGCACAAGTTCACGGCGCACGTGGAAAAGTGAATCACCGAAAATTATCGGCATGTAGGAATCAGCCGACTCCCCGAGCAACACATCAGCCATTCGCAACGCCTCGGCTCCCTCCTGAGTGCGCCCATGCTCCAGAAGGCGGCGGGCTGCCGCCGTAAGCGGACCGCGCTGCGTCGACGTCATCGTCGAGGGTGCGTAATCCATATAGACCGGTTTGCCGGGCGGATTCAGCGGATGAAACCTCCCGACAGCCTCCGCCATAAGCGAGTCGGCTTCCTGAGCGCTGATGAGACCGAAACGGTAACCGAACAGCCAGGGCGACATCACATCTTTCAGCCCGATGCGCTTGTCGGCGCCGAGCGCCGCAAGCCAGTAGACGGGTCGCGGAATTTCCGACGCTGCGCCTGTGGCCACGATATCAAATATCATAAGCCTTCCGAAATCGACGTTGCGGCCACCATTCTGAGAGAGGTTGCAGAGATCGAACGTGATGAGCGAATCCCGGCTTACCGGAAGCGTGACGTAGCGGCACGCGAATCTCTGATTCTGACTTTCGCGAAGACGGCGCAGGGCCTCCGTAGCAGGGAGCGTATCGACGGATTCCCGGTTGAGGCCAACGCGGCTGAATGCGCCCCACACCACGTCGCCGTGTGTAAGCGTGGTCGGCACAGGCGCCGCATCGCGCCACGCCAGCCGCTGGTTGGCGGCATAGACGGGTGTCTGCAGATAGGCCAGATTCACAATCCTGACGTCAGTGCGGATCCCCTCCACCTCCTGAGCATACCACAAGGGGAAAGTATAATTATCTCCGTTGACAAAAATAATTGCGTCACGCTCTACCGAATTGAGAATATTATGGGCGAAATAGCGGGCCGCAAAGCGGTTGCTGCGGTCGTGATCATCAAAATTCTCGATGCCCATCCAGGCCGCTACTGCCAGAGGAATCGCAAAACCATAGACGGAGCGGAAACGGCGGGCGATCATGATGCCTCCGAAGCCCACCCAAATTGCGAATGCGAGATAGGAACCCAAGAACGAATAGTCGCGTTCGCGCGCCTCGCCGGGGTCCTGATTGAGATAGACGGTGATGGCGAGTCCGGTCATTACGAAGAGGATGGCCGTGAGCGCGCATGTCTGCTTGCCGCGGCGCCCCGATTTAAGCAACCAGAAGATGCCTATGACGCCGAGCAGCAACGGCAGCGCGAAATAGACATTTCTGCCCTTATTCTTCTTCCCGGCCACATCCGGGAGCGAATCTTCCGCACCGAGCATCGCATTGTCGAGCGGAGTGAAGCCCGTGATGAAGTTGCCGTGCTGCACCTCGCCTTGCCCCGGGCGGTCGTTCTGCCGCCCCACGAAATTCCAGAGCAGATAGCGCCAGTACATGTAATACGACTGATAGGCCGTGAGCCACTGCAGATTCTGCAGATATGTCGGGCGGTAATTGACTGTATTCCTGCGCGAGCCGTCGGCGTGGAGCCGTCCTTGCGGGTTGCCGGCCGTGTCGACCACTTCCGAAGCGTTCACACGAGTCATCGTGGACGTGTCCATTCCGATCCATTCCGCATAACTTCTGAGATGGTCGGGCCGGTGGCTCGTGATGCGCGGGAACCACATGTCGAGTTCCGGGGTCGTGCGGGGTCTGGCCCTACGGCCCTTGATCAGATATCCCTCATTGCGCCCGCGGGCCATGCGGTCGAGGATGCGGGAGTTAACCATAGTGTCTTCAGGCGTGAGCCCGGGTGTGCAGGTGCGCAGACGCCCCCCCTCCTGTGCGCGCACATAAATCGGGTCGGAATAGTCGAAATAATACGTGTCGTATTTTGCACGTCCTGCTGAATCGAACCGCTCGCGCAAAAGATTACGGCTGAAGGGTGTGGGCCCGTAAAGAAGAGGTTTCGCGCCATATTGCTCGCGACTCTGATAGGCCGCGAAACTGAACGGGTCGCCGGGCATCACATTGTTGGCCGGTGAGGGAATATGGCCGCGGATCGGGATGATGGCGTAGGCTGAATAGCCGGTAAGCAACATGGCCAGCATCCAGATGGCGAGATAGAGGCGCCGCGCCTGGAAGTTCACTCCGCTCACGAGCAGCACCGCCGCCAGAGCCGAAATGACTGCGCCGACGGCGAAATGATCTGAGATGATGAATAAGCCCGAGAGGAAAATCGCCGGGAAACAGGCTGCAGCCATAAGACCGCGTCGCGGCTGATGGCCCACAGCGAAGAGGGCGATGATCAGTGAGGTGCCGAGCAGCGCCACGTAGATGGCTACGCCCGAAAGCGTCGGAAGGCCTAACGTGTTGACGGCAAGGAGTTCAAAGCGGGCGGCGAGGGCGATCGTACTCGGCATCATCCCCACCAGCACGCATCCCACGGCGATGAGTGAGAAGAGGAAGATGAGGGCCATTTTGCCTGTGGAGCGTATGCCGCGTCTCACGGCCCATATCATTGCGAGCGCAGGAATGCAGAGAAGGTTCAGCTGGTGGATGCCGATGCTTAGGCCGAACAGATAGGCGATCAGCACGAGCAGCCGCCACGACTCGCCACGGTTGCGCGTGCCGGCCCACTTGGCCATGAGCCAGATGCAGAGCGAGGTCATGAAGAGCGACATCGCGTAGACCTCGGCTTCAACGGCCGAGTACCACACGGAGTCGCACAGCCCGAAAATCAGTGCGCCGGTGAGAGCGGCGCCTCCGGCCGCCAACGGAGCCGGAATATGCCGGCGGGGGAGCTTGAGAAGCACCCAGAGAGCCACGCGGAAGATGGTCTTGGCGAGAAAGAATGCAGCGAAGGCGGTAAACAGGCCTGACGACAGATTCACGGCGAGGGCCGCATATTGCGGGGGCACGAAGAGCGTCACCATACGCTCGGCGAGCATCCACACCGGATTGCCGGGCGGGTGGCCCACTTCAAGCAGGTAAGCCGCTGATACGTATTCCGGGCAGTCCCAGAACGACACGGTCGGTGCCACCGTCAGCCAGTAGCAGGCAAGCAGGATGGCGAAGGCGGTCCACGCCGCTATCGGTTCTGCCGGAAGATATTTTTTTTCACTGTCGATCAAGGTGAAGGCGAGGCTTTGATTTGAGGCGGTGCGGAAGGGGTCAGCGTTCTGCGCGCATAGGATTATTAAGGAAGTCGGCGTAGGATAACCGTATGCCCTCTTCGAGTTCGGTGCTGTAGGTCCAGCCTAAGGCGGTGGCCTTAGACACATCAAGAAGCTTGCGGGGAGTACCGTTCGGTTTGGTGGTGTCCCATTCGATGCGTCCCTCGTAGCCTACGACCTTGGCAACGAGTTCGGTGAGCTCGCGGATGGAGAGCTCCTTGCCGGTGCCGGCGTTCACGGTTTCGTTGCCTGAATAATTCTGCATCAGGAATACGCAGAGATTTGCGAGGTCGTCGACGTAGAGGAATTCACGCAGCGGGGAGCCGTCGCCCCAGCATGTCACGCTGTCGCGGCCTTCTGCCTTGGCTTCATGGAAGCGGCGGATAAGGGCCGGGAGCACGTGTGAGTGCGTGGGGTGGTAATTGTCGTTGGGACCGTATAAGTTGGTGGGCATCACGGAAATATAGTCCGTGCCATACTGTCGGTTGAGATATTCGCAATATTTCAGTCCGGAAATTTTGGCAAGCGCATATGCCTCGTTGGTCTTTTCGAGAGCGGAAGTCAGCAGGCAAGATTCTGGCATAGGCTGCGGGGCCATGCGGGGATAAATGCACGACGAGCCGAGAAATTCGAGTTTCCTGACGCCATTGCGCCAGGCGGCGTTGATGACGTTCATCTCCAGCATCATATTATCGTACATGAAATCGGCCAGTGCCGACTGATTCGCCACGATGCCGCCCACCTTGGCCGCGGCCAGGAATACATATTCCGGCTTCTCGGCAGCGAAGAAATCATTCACCGCCTGCTGATTGATGAGGTCGAGCTCGGCGTGTGTGCGCGTGATTATATTATTGAACCCCTGGCGTCGGAGTTCCCTTACGATAGCCGAACCGACCATACCGCGGTGGCCGGCCACATATATTTTTGAATCTTTTTCCACGTTGTCGGTTATATTTTTTGTAAAATTACAAATAACGGCTGAAAAAATCAAGTAAAACCTCTCCATCGCGCCCCGGAGCCGTCAGTTTGGACATAAACCGGCTAATCTCCATCCGGGACCGGCGAGGGCTGGTGGAGGCAGAATGTGTTGCAGAACATAGTTTTATAATTGGAGGTTAAGGTAAATTGGAGTAATTTTGTGAAGTGAAAGAATGTTTCAGTGATTCGGTTTCCTCTTGCATCGCGAATCATCTCTTGCATTGTGAAATAACTGTTTATCTTAAAATCATCGTTGATGCGAATGAAAAAATTAATTTATTCGTTGATGGCGTTGCTGCCCTTGGCCTTTGCCGACGCATACGGCGCGCAGATAACGTCAGATCCATCGCCGGCGGTCAGCAATAAGCCGCTTGTGATCCGGATCACCGGCCAGGATCTCGGAAGCGAGGTCTATTGTTACTCATGGTATGTCACGTCGGGTATGGAGAAGTCTCCCTGGGGATGGAACGACGTGCATCAGCCGAAGTTCAGATTCTCTTCCGAGAATGGGGCATATGTGCTGAATATCAGTAATATCCAGGAATTCTACGGGATGAACGACTCAGAGCTCGAAAGTCTTACCAAACTGGGTTTCATCGCCAAGAACTCGAGGGGAGACCAGACCGATGACCTCTTCATCGAAGTGGTGCAGGGGCGAAGGGATGCCTATTCAGGCGGTGAAGGCACAGCCGACTCACCCTTCATCCTCAAGACAGCCGACGATCTGAAATCCTACAGCCTTACGCCGGGCGACTGGGCAACCGGGTGCTACACCGAACTTGGTGCCGATATTGATGCGTCGGTCCTCACGTCGACCATCGGTACGAAATCGGCTCCCTTCCGTGGTAACTTCAACGGCGCAGGCCACTCTATCAAGAATCTCAACCTTACCGGCAGTAACATCGGGGATGCCACCGGACTCTTCGGAGTCGTTGACGGCGGCGAAATCAGCAATCTCGGCGTAATTGCCGGCGAAGTCAGGGGCACGACTTATGTCGGTCTGCTCGCAGGCCTCCTTCAGAGCGGCACCGTAAGCCGCTGCTTCTCGACCGGCAGCGTGACCGGCTCCTCAATCAGCGTCGGCGGACTCGTCGGTGAGAATGTGGCTGGAACGATCAGCAACTGCTACTCGGGCGCATCCGTAAGCAATCCCGGCGACTATGCTACCGGCGGCCTCGTGGGTAAGAACGCCGGACTGGTGCAGAACGCCTATGCCGCCGGGGCTGTGGAAGGCCATGACTACGTGGGTGGCCTCGTGGGCGCCAACTATGGCAGCGTGCGCAACTCAGTCGCGCTCAATGGCTCAATAAACGGCCGCAACGATTTCGTGGCCCGATTCGGCGGTAACAACAATCCGCAGAACGACGGCGACGGGAATCTCAGCTGGAACGATATTCCCGCCGTGCACTCCACCTGGACGCTCCACGGCGACCACGCCGAGACATACAGCTCCAAAGACCTCAAGAACAAAGAGAACTTCCAGACCCTCACAGGCTGGGACTTCGACGACATCTGGGAATGGCGCAACGATATGAACAAAGAATATCCGGCCCTTCAGGCTATGGAGAATCAGCATACTCCCTTATCCGAGGAATTCTATATCACGAGTGTGGGCGTTGATGCGGTGACGGCCGCAGACGGGTCGCTTACCGTCGGTCCCAATCCGACTGCCGGCCCCCTCCTCATGCGCTCAGCCAACGGCATAGCCGGCTACAGCGTCTATTCGCTTGACGGCGCTATCCTGATTGCCGGCAACGGCGACCATGCGACGGAAACTTCCGTTGATCTCAGCGCCGCACGGCCCGGACTTTACCTGCTCCGCGTAGCCGACGGCAACGGACAGGAAATCCTGTTTAAGATTATCAAGAAGTAATTTCCCGCGCCCCGGAAGCTGCATCTGACGGGGCAGCCGTATTATCATTCAAATTCCCGGACAATAACAATGAATATTCACAATAACACACGCCGTGCCTTATCAACGCTTGGCCTTACCCTCGCAATGTTCGCAGGGTGCCCGGGCGCGTCGGCGGCGTCAGACGCCACGCTCAATCGCCTTGAGATAAAGATTGGCGGAGAAAACATACTGACAGGCTTCAATAAGGCCACTACTAACTACGAAGTCGAACTCGGAGAGGAAGCCTCTTCCATCGCCACATTCTCAGCGGCGCCGACATCGGCCGATGCAATCGTCGACATCACCATCAACGGCAACCACTACACCAACCACTCCCTCGGCTCACTCACGGCCGGTGAGAACATCATCACCTACACCGTTAAAGATGGCGATGACACGAAGGTATACACTATCAAGGTGACCACGCCCGAGGTGGTGCGGCAGGATTACTTCACGTGGAAGAACGCCAACATGTATTTCGTCATTACCGACCGCTTCTACAACGGTGATCCCTCCAACGACGAGAGCTATCACCGCCATAAGAACGCAGGCGGCTCCGACGTGGCGACATTCCATGGCGGCGACATCAAGGGCCTTACCGAAAAGCTCGACTACCTCGACAAGCTCGGCGTGAACGCCATCTGGATCACTGCTCCCTACGAGCAGATGCACGGCTGGACGGGCGGTAAGGATGATGCCTTCCCCCACTATGCCTTCCATGGCTACTATACGCTCGACTGGACCTTCATGGACCGCAACATGGGCACGATCGAAGATATGCGTAACTTCGTCACGGAGGCTCATCGTCGCGGCATCCGCGTCGTAATGGACATTGTGCTCAACCATACCGGCTATTCGACACTTGACGACTGCGTCGACTACGATTTCGGTAATTTCAACGGCTCGCCCGTGGCCGGTTGGGTGCCTAATTCAGCCCCTTACTCGATGTGGAGCTCAAGCAACAGCGTAAGCTTCAATGCCGTCAACGCCGGCAAGTGGGGCAACTGGTGGGGCCCGTGGGTACGTGCCTTCGGCGACCGCAGCTGGGGTAGCCAGTACGGCTTCGTTGTGCCCGGCGGCGATGACAAGACAATGTCGCTCGCGGGCCTTCCCGACGTCGTGACCGAACGCACCGCCTCAGTCGATATCCCTCAGTTCCTGCAGACGAAATGGAATGCGGAGAAGGGGGGCGACTACGACCTCTACCGCCTGCCCAACCTTGACGACTGGCGCGTGAGCGGCAAGGGAGCTCCGGCCGACTACGTGATCAGCTGGCTCGCCGGATGGGTGGAATACTTCGGTATCGACGGCTTCCGCTGCGACACAGCGAAGCATGTTGAGTTCAACCGCTGGAATCAGCTCAAGAACGCCTGCAAGCAGGCGCTCGCCCGCTGGCGTGCATCCGAGCGCGCGGATGAATATGCCCGCGGCTGGACCGACGACTTCTGGATGACCGGTGAGGCCTGGGGCTGGGATCACGGCGACACGGGCTACTTCACTCAGGGTGGTTTCGACTCAATGATCAATTTTGCCTTCAACGGCACAGAGGGTGGCTCAGGCCGTACTCCCTCCGTTAACGACTGGTCTTATTATGCCAACTTCTGCAACGGCAGCAACGGCCGTCAGGTGCTCAACTATGTGTCGAGCCATGACACCGGTCTTCACCGTCCCGGCGATCAGAAGAACGTGGGCACGATGCTCCTGCTCTGCCCCGGCGGCGCTCAGATCTATTATGGCGATGAGACGGCGCGTCCCGCTGTGAGCGGAGCCGGCGACCCGGGTATGGTCACACGAGGAGACTTCAACTGGAATGCCGAGGATAACGACGTAAACAAGCACTGGCAGAAAGTCGGACAGTTCCGCCGCCGTAACCCGGCTGTCGGTGCCGGTTCGCAGACCGTTACCGACGGTGTATATATCCGTAAATTCTCAGAAAACGGCTATTCCAACGCAGTGGCCATCAAGCTTGACACCCGCGAGGGTCAGACTTATACGCTCAAGGTCGGCGGGGCATTCCCCGACGGCACCCGCGTGATGGATGGCTACAACACCGATAACACAGCCACCGTAAGCGGCGGCACAGTCACCATGGCCGCCTCCGGCCCCGTGATGCTCATCGAAGAATATGGCACGATGGGCAACGGTCCCGTGCCTCCCCGTCCGTCACGTCCCGTCGTGACCGCCAACCCCAACGGCGGCTCGTTCATCGACAATGTCACCGTAAGCCTCAGCGTCCTCCCGGCCGGAACCGATATCCATTATTCGACCACGGGCACGGCTACGGCCTCATCTCCCGTCTACACTTCAGCCCTCACCTTCACTGAGACCACCACTCTCTCCACCTATGTGGAGAATGAGGGAGGCTCCAACGTGCAGACATTCACCTACACCCGTCAGCAGGGCGGAGGGGGCGACGATCCCATCGATGAGGATGAGGTCTATATCTACTTCGACGATATGTCGAAGACCGACGTGGCTGTATGGGCTTGGAATAATTCAGAGCAGAACTGCACTGCCTCAGGCAACTGGCCCGGCGACCGGATGACGACGAAGAACGGCAAATATTACTGGGCCCTCCCCGAAGGAAAGCCGATGCCTGACCAGATCATCATCAGCTGGGGCTCACATAATGATGGAGATAAGGCAGGGGGGCGCGATCTGGAGTTTGCCAACAAGCACACCTATAAGGCCGATGGCTCTCATTCGCTCGTAACCTACGGTCCTCAGCGACCGGAAATCGAGGTGAGTCCTGCCTCGGGTACTGTGAGAGGGGGCTCCACAATTGTCGTGACGATCAATAATGGCGCGACTTCGATCAGCGGCTCGTTCAACGGCACGCCTCTTCATCTCAGTAACGGCTCCAACAGCCTGAGCGTCTCCGATTATCTGGCGTCAGGAGCGAGCGGCCTGCTTTCCGTGACTGCCTCCAATGCCGTAGGCTCCGCTGAATTCAGCACGACCTTCACACGCGACGACAGCACTCCTTCCTATACGCTCACCGGCGACTGGCGCGAGCTTTCGATCTATCAGATCATGGTCGGCTCATTCCAGCATGGTGAGGGCGGCGCAAGCGGCTACAGCGATATGTGGGGCCCCGAGGGTCATCGCAAGAACGGCAACCTGCGCGGCATCATCAACTCGCTCGACTATATCAAGGAGCTGGGTATGAACGCCATCTGGATGACTCCGATATTCGACTCGACCAACGGCCTCGGCGGTGAGAAACTTCAGGCCACCGGCTATTTCTGCACCAACTATTTCAAGGTAGACCCCAAATTCGGTACGGAAGCGGAGTTTGACGAGCTTATCCGTGAGGCCCACGACCGCGGCATATACGTGATTCTTGACGGCGTATTCGGTCATCATGGAGGTGTCAGCACAGCTTCGCCCAACGGAAAATACATAACCACGCGCGACAATACGCCCAACGTTCGCGGCACGGAGTCGGGCAATATCGTCTATCCCGGTTCGCTCGACTACTTCAAGGAAGTGGTGCGTTACTGGATGGAGCGCGGTGTTGACGGCTGGCGTCTCGACCAGTGTTATCAGGCTTACCAGGGAGGCCATAATTACTGGAAAGAACTGCGTGAGGAAGTAGAGAAAGTAGCCGCAGAACGTAAGGCCCGCGGCGAGCAATGGGGCACGCTTGCCTATATGGTGGGCGAAGACTGGACTTCTGCCGGCAATATCACCACCACGCAGCAGGATGGCCTTAAGAGCGTGATGGACTTTGACGGTAAGGATAATCTGGTGAATCTCAGTTCGGGGGTCGGCTCCATCGGCTGGTTCCTGTCGAATGATGCGGCTTCCAGAGGGTATCGTGATGCGGGTGTGAATCCAACGGTGTTCCTCAGTAATCACGATGTGGCGCGAGTAGGCGACTTCGTAGATATCGGCAGCCGGCCTAAGGAGCTTATGACGCGTCATGCGGCTGTGGCTGCCTATAGCGGTCCGACCTGTACATACTATGGCGACGAGATCGGAGATAAGAGCGGCAACGGCTATAATGACAATAAGGCCCGCACGTCGGGACGCCTCACTGGCTTCAACGCCAATGAGCAGATGGTGCACGACTATGTGGCTAAGGTGTTCAAGGCCCGCGGCGAGAATCCGGCGCTGTGGCGCGGCAGAGTTGAGCGCCGTCAGCAGGGCAATAACACTGAGATCATCACCAAGACCGACGCCGAAACGGGCAATAAGGTCGTTGTTATTTTCAGTTCGACTGATGCCAACGTGTCGATCGGAGGCACCGGAGTCGACCTTATCAATGGCGGCAATGTAAGCGGGAATGTCTCTGTAAGCGCCTGGATACCGGCTTTCATAAAGATGGACTGATAAACCATCCGCTCCCTTCGGGGAGTCGGCATATACGGCAATAGAATAGCCGCCGCTCCGCAGCAGACGCGGGGCGGCGGCTTATTTTATGCCTTTGATATTATCTCCGTCCTACCGGGCGGGCGGTAGGTAGCTATCAATGGTAGTTGACATCGATATCTACGTAAGTATCTACGGAAGGATCGCCGAATTCAATTGCTCCCATCTCGCTGTTTGAGTTGATGACAACGCTGTAGATGTAGTGATTGCCGGCCTGCCATTCATTGAATGAGGTTGTGGAGAGGGGAAATTTCAGCAGACCGTCGCCGAATGTGCTGCCTTCAACAACATTTTCATTCGGAGTGTTGGCGTTAGGCCATATCTTGGTGCCGGTGTGAGCATCATATACGCTGCACATCACGGTCAGATATGTATCCGAGCCTGATCCGTTGTTATTCCATATCAGCCTCTGGGGAATCATATATTTCGGGCCTCCGAAGATTGCGTCGGGATCGCTGAGGTCATTGGGAGTGCTGGAAAGGATAATCACATCTTCGGGCGACTGCGCCATATGGTACATGTAGACATACGGGGTGTTAAGGTCATTCCAGTAGCCCGTGCTGTTGGGGGTGACGGAGCCGGCTGTGGAGAGTGCCGGGAAATGGAAGTTGCCCCTCGTGGAAATGTTGGCGATAACCACGTTGGAGACCCTTACCTGAATATCGGGATTTGTAGAACTGAGCTTTACGCTTACCTTCGCGAGTGCGTGGCGGAAATTAAAGAGCACCTGGGCGTTGGGCGAGTCGCTGTAGCCCGTCAGATTGGGACTGACGGCATATATGAGGTCAGTGAGACCTTCAATATTGTCATAGGGCACCGGCATAATCGGAGTTGCGGAGCCGAGCCAGTCGCTCGGAGCAAATGCATAGAAATCCACGGCCTCATGTGCCGGCCAGTATTTCACGGGCGAATATGTCCATACGTTAGTGGCATTCTTAGTTACCGTCACGTTGTTCATGAACACGGTGGGATGCGTGGCCGAACCGGTATAGGCGTACACGTTAAATGCATTCAGATTGTTTGTAGTGAGGTCTCCACGGGTGAGATCCGTAGCAGCTGCGAAGCGTATCTGACGGTTGCCGGAGGAGTTGGTGGGCTCTGTTGAATGATCGTCTGCCGAGCAGGCAGTCAGCGTCACGGCAGAGACAGCAAGTACGCTGAAAAGCAAATGGAATATTCTCATATCAGTGGTTTTTTTATTATTCAGGAATTAATATCGATCTGCAATACGCTCCATCCGTCAACATCTACCTTCAGCCCGACTTCATTAGGGTCGTCAGCAGGCTCCTGTGGGAGGGAAAGCCCATTTATATTTAGGTAAACATTGTGGACACGGGGAGAGTTCAGCACCTGTTGTGTAACATCAAATTTTTTTTCATACCCTCCACCGGCGTAGTAGTGAAACCGGAGCGTTACCGAGTAGGCCGCTGAGGCCGGGTCGTTCAGAAAGCCGGATGTGGCGCCGGAAGCCCGGTTGCCGGAGGTGTTGATATCAAGCTCGAACAGCGTGGATACGTCAGATCCTATGGGGGAGAGCGTCGGTAGCCTGACTCCCTCCGCGCAGCCTTCCAGCACGGCGTCAACGGTGCGCACTCGCTCGAGCCCCTCGATTTCCTCCACGCTGAGATTGAATATCGTGGCGGCCGAGTCGGGTGGGCAAACTACTGTTGAAGTGTCGAATGCACCGTCGGATTGCGATGGATAGCTGACTGCTCCGGGATACACGTCAAGCGGCTCTACAATTCCGACGTAAGGCATTCCGGTCGGTACGGTATATTTCACGCTTCTCAAAGCTTCCAGTGCGGTCAGGGAGGCTTCGGAATAGGGTAGGTCGGTAAGCATGATGCCGGGAAGGTCATTGTTGACGGCAATCAGTGAATAGCGCCCTTGGGTTAGTTCCACCGGGCCTCCGTTGCGTCCGGGAATCTCGAATCTCCAGAATTCTCCGTGTTCGTCCTGCGGATAAAAAAGCAGGGTCATGCCTTTAGGATCCGCACCCTCAGCCTTTTCCCAGTTAAAGCGCACGTTGACAAGGCAAAGTTGTTCGGGATAGACCAGCTCTTTATGATTACAGCCCGAAAGCAGAAATAGGGCTACCATAAGTATTATGGCATACCCTTTCTCGGCCTGCCGGCAATGGCGCAGGCATTCCAAATGCTTCAGAGCGGTTCTCTGGTAAGCAATGGTAAGAGCGGGTGGAATCATATTGCTATAACAATTTATTGCCCCTTATATTCACCCGCCACTTAAAAAATTGGCAGGGTTGCACAGAGCGTGTCTCAGGCGAATTGATTCATCAGGAATCCCGCGGCGTCAGCAGGTACGGTAGATTTTGGTGAGGCGGGGGATGAAGGAGGCCCAGGAGAGATGGTTTGCGTAGCGGCTGAAGGCCTCGAGGCCCATGTCGTGGCGGAGGTTGGGGTCGGTGGCGAGGCGTCGCATGGCGTCGGCAAGTTCTGTGGCACTGGCCGGTGAAACGAATATGGCCGTGGTGCCATCTTCAAGGTATTCGGGCTGCGCCCCGTTGGTGGAGCAAATCTGCGGGCGTCCCGCCGCCATGACGCGTAGATTTGACAGGCCAAAGCCCTCGCGCTCCACGGAGGGGAGCACGGCGAAATGCGACTGCACGATCATCTCGTCGGGAGCCTCGCCATCGTTGCGCCAGTCGATCATTTCCATCACGTTACGGGCAAGCGCGCGGCGCCGTAGCGTGTCAAGATAGTCCGGATTGCCCTGACCGGCAATCCGGAGGCGCAGGCGGTGCCCGCGCAAAGAAGGGAGCGCGTCAATGATTGACTCAATCCCCTTGCCCTTCACCACCGGGCCCAAATAAATGGCGAACACCGGCCCCTTCTCAGGGGGCCGCTGCGGCAGCGAATAGGGGATATTGATGCTGTTGAGGAGGATATGCACCGTGCTCACGCGCATAGGCAGGCGTTCCGGCCATGGAGCCCGGAAACGATCGAAAGCCGTGCGCGACACGAAGAGGTGGGCGTTAATCTTATCATAGATGCGACGGAAAAGCCATGAGTTGCGCCCCGGGCGCACGTTATGGCGCGTGGAAATCACGCGTATGTCAGGCCGCTTGGCGATGCGCTTGGCGAGCAGCGCAGTGAAGGCGTCGCGATAGCGGTGCACATGTATATAGCCGTTGTTGCGCCCCACGGAGCGCAGCCTGCGTGCAAGCAGGAAAGCCGAGGCCGGGTCGAAAAAGCCCCGCAACGGGGCATGAAGCAACGGAATGCCTGCCTTGCGGAACCGGTCGTCGATCACCTTGGCATCGCGCGTCACGGCCGTCACATCCCACCCCAGCGAATGGTAATGACAGCAGATATCGAGCGCGTAGCGTTGCGCGCCGCCCCAGCGGTTGCTTGAAATCAGATGGATTAATGTCGGCTTTTCGCTCATAGATGGTTTCGGCCGACACCGGACGCGGGGGGTCGGTTACCGAGTGTAAATCAGTTGGAGGTTGAGAGCATTACCCTTATATCAATGCTCGGCATCCCTACGTAGGCGCCGATGAGCTTATCCACGAGCTTGCCGTTGTAGGTCACCATGCCGCTCTGCATGCCCGGCGTGGTCTTCATCATATTGTCGAAGCCATCCTTTATCACCATCTCATTGAAGAAATTTCCCAGCGGATTGGAAAGTGCCATCGCCACCGTGCGCGGGAACGAGATAGACGGGTGCGATTCATTGAGATCGAGCACGTAGACACTGTCTTTAAGCGACGAATTGAGGCTCTTCGGGAACTCGAACTGGCGGCTCGTATTGCTCGTGATGATAACGTCGGCCGTCTTGACGCGGTTTGTCAGCACGCGCGGATGAATGCAGATGAGCTCTACCGGGTATGAGCAGCTTGAGCGCATGAGATGGAGCGCCGACACATCGTTGTCCATGATCACTACCTTGGCGCCTGCGCCGGCAGCGGCGTTCGCGGCGGCGATACATTCATTGCCGCAGCCGATGATGAGCACCTCGCACGGGTTGATACCCGCCACCCCGGCAAGCAGCACGCCCTTGCCGCCTCCGAGATAGGAGAGGGCCTCCTGCGCATAGATGATAGCGCCGCGACCGTCGATTTCGTCGATGATGTCGGCGAAGATCTCTACGTCATGATGCGACACCATGTTGTCGAAACATCCGCACGAGATCTGGCGCTCCAGGAGGGCCTTGATCACGGCCTGGTCAAAGAGGCCGTTGTCCATCATACAGAGCAGTGCCGAATGAGGGTTCATTTTCTTTATATCCTTAGGGCGAAGAGGCTGATAGGAAAGCACCACCGGCGCGCGGAGCGCCTCCTCACGCGTCACGATCCGCACGCCATATTCGGCATACGTCGCGTCGGAGAAACTGATGTCGACTCCCGCACCAGCTTCCATCGAGATGCGTATGCCCGCCGATGTCAGAAGGCCGCACGCCTCCGGCGTGAGGAAGAAGCGCGTCTCGTCGGTGTCGGCATAATTTCCGAGCAGCCCGAGATGTAGTGAGCGGGGCATTGTTTCGAGATCTGTCAACCGGGGTTCTACCTCCGGAACTGAAGCGATGTTAGGAGTCATGGTGGTGGGTGTTGAGGTTAATCGGAGACAATTATGTCTCCCTTCAGAAGCAAAGTTAATAAAAAAATCTAAAAAAAGAAAAATTAGTTGATGTTACTTTGCTTCCGCCGGCGCCCCGGCACCTGTCAGGCAGCGGGCAGCGGACGTATAACGGCGAGTGTCCGGGCGCTCTCAGGCGAGTTCGGGATGTGCTTCGAGAAATGTGCGTACGGTGTCGTCGATCTGGCGTCGGTCTTCGAGCCGATCGCCGTTGAAGCATATATGTGCGCGGCGATAGAAGGGCATCCGTGCGGCAAGCCCTTCACCGACTGCCTCCGCAATCTCATCGGGCTTCTTCCCCGCCATCAGCGGGCGACGCGAACTGTTGGCGATGATGCGCTCGATTATGCGGCCTTCCGATGCCTCGAGAAACAGAACCGTACCGCGCCCGAGCATATAGTCGAGATTATCACCGAAGCATGGCGTGCCTCCGCCGCACGCGATTATCACATCATCAAATTCGCCCACCTCCTGCAGCATAGCCGTCTCCAGCCGGCGGAAGCCCTCCTCGCCTCGCTCCGTGAAGATCTGCGGGATAGTGCGGTGGAACCTTTGCTCGATAAAGAAGTCGAGGTCGATCAGCCGGCGCCCCGTAGCGCGCGCAAGGGCCCGCCCGAACGTGGTCTTGCCGCAGGCCATATATCCGATGATGAAAAGTGGCGACATAATTGCAGTGAAATTCAGGGGGTCGGGACGGCCATCAGAGATTGCGCAGGATGGTCCAGGCTGTCAGGGACGCCGACACGATGATTATTGAGGGCACGGAATTGAGGATGTTATAGAGGCGCGGAAGCCGCGTGCGGAACAATGCGGAGAATATCATCAGCGCCAGAAGCGGCGAGGCGCAGAGCAGGAACGCGTTGGCGTGCCAGGCGCCCCGGAGGTCGCCGTGGAGGAGCGCATGTAGCATCCGCTGACTTCCGCATCCGGGGCAGTCCCACCCTGTGAGGGAGTGAAAGATGCACTTCGGTGCCAGCGCCGAGTCGGCCGGGTCGAAGATGAAGTAGAGCACCCCGATCAGCACGACCACCACCGAGATGGCGGCCGCTATGGCTGCGCGACTGCCCTCGCTCATTGCGGCATCAGCAGAGTGAGCGGCAGGTAAAGGGCGTTGGTGATGATGCCTGCCACGATCGAGACAATGATCCAGATCTCTGCATTCCGTGAGGCACGGCGAGCGCCCTCATAATCAGCCGCGTAATATTTCGAACTTACCGACGCACTGAAGATTATCGCGACGATACCGGCCGGCAGACAGCAGCAGATTGTAGCGAGAATCGACCATACGAGGAATGTCTTGGGCATAACTTCAGGGCGGATCGGGGGCAGTTTATCCGGTCGGGGTTGCCGGTCGGCCGGCTGCTGCCCGGGAAGGGGCATGCCGGGGCCCTGCTGCCGGGGTCGGAAAGGAGGGGGCACAGGCGCCGAACGCCGCTCGGCTTCTTCGGGATCAAAACTCATTCCCAATGTTTCCGCCCATTCCTCCTCGACTCCGAAGTCGCGCTTGGGAGAAGGGGGAGTCGGCTGTGTGGAAGGAGATTCAGACTCTGGAGATTGAGTTGTCGGCTCAGGAGAGGAAGGTGTCGTCCCGGGAGTAGAGGGTCTGGTATCGTGATCTTTTTCGAGATTCATCGGATTCGGGTTTACGGATTAAAAAAAGCTGCTGTCTGACTCAGCCCATATTGATATTCTGCATGTCGACGAGACGCTTGTAGATGCCGCCTCGTGCCATCAGTTCGTCGTGCGTGCCGATCTCGGCGATCTCGCCGTCGCTTAGCACGCATATGCGGTCGGCATTGGTGATGGTCGAGAGCCGGTGTGCGATCACTATGGTGGTGCGGTCTTTCATCAGTTTTTCGAGAGCTTCCTGCACGAGGCGTTCGCTCTCGGTGTCGAGGGCCGATGTGGCCTCATCGAGAATGAGGATTGCGGGATCTTTAAGAATTGCGCGAGCGATGCTTATCCTCTGACGCTGGCCTCCGGAGAGACGGCAGCCCCGGTCGCCGATCATGGTCTGATAGCCCTCTTCTGTCTCCATAATGAAGTCGTGGGCGTTAGCAATGCGCGCTGCGGCCACCACCTGCTCCGGCGTGGCATTCTCCACACCGAATGCGATGTTGTTGAAGATCGTGTCGTTGAAGAGGATCGCTTCCTGATTCACATTGCCCATCAGCGAGCGCAGATCCTTGACGCGCAGGTCCTTGATGTTGATGCCGTCGACCAGTATCTCGCCCCGCTCCACTTCCCAAAACCTCGGGATCAGGTCGACGAGGGTTGATTTGCCTGAGCCTGACTGGCCTACGATTGCCACTGTCTGCCCCGGCTCCACGCGCAGCGTGATGTCGCGCAGCACATCGTGCTCGGGCGTGTAGCCGAATGAGACGTTGCGGAGTTCGACGCTGCTCTTGCGCGCGGAATCTGTGGGAAGCTCGCTCGGACTTTCCGGATCGGCGATGGGGTTGACGGCCTCAAGAATCTTGTCGATGCGCTCCTTGGCCGCCATACCCTTACGAACGGTATATGATACTTTCGACAGGTCTTTGGCCGGGTTGATGAGGCTGTAGAACATCACCATATAGTAGATGAACGACGGAGCGTCAATGTCAGAATTGTTGGACAGGATGAGGCTGCCTCCGAACCATAGGATGATGGCCACGGCCGTCGTGCCGAGGAATTCGCTCATGGGGTGGGCGAGGGCCGTGCGGCGGCTCACGCTGTTGTTTATCCGGAAAAATTCCTGGGTCTGGCGGTCGAAACGGCGCTCCATCGTCTTCTCAGCATTGAAGGCCTTGATCACGCGCAGGCCGCCGATCGTCTCCTCCGTATTGGAGAGGATCTCGCCCCATTTATTCTGCGAGGCAAGCGACTTGGCCTTGAGTTTCTTTCCAACCATGCCCATGACGCCGCCGACAATCGGCAGCATAATGAAGACGAAGATAGTCAGTTTCCAGCTTACCACGAGCATCATGCCGAGGCAGGCGATGATCATGATGGGATATTTCACGAGCGAGAAGAGGGAGGCCATCACGGAGTTCTGCACTTCCTGCACGTCGCCCGAGAGGCGGGCCATGATGTCGCCCTTGCGCTCGTTGGTGAAGAAGCCGATGGGGAGCGTCACGATCTTGTCGTACATCTCGCGGCGGATGTCGCGCACGACGCCGTTCTGCAGCGGGATGGTGAAGTATTCGCTGAGGTATGCGGTCATCACCTTGATGAGCGTCGTCACCACGAGCAGCACGCCCAGGAAGGCGAGCGTGAACGACGGGCCATGCTCCTTGATGAGCTCCGACATGTAGAAGTAGAAATTATTCTTGATGGCGTCGACGCCCCAGCCCTCCATGAGATGATATTCGGTGGTGTCCATGCCGAAAAGCATCTGGAGGATAGGAATGATGAAGGCGAAGGAGAAGAGGGTGAAGAATGCGGTCAGGAAGTTGAAGACCACGCTCAGCACGATATCTCGCCGGTAGGGACCGGCGTAGCGTTTCAGGAAAAGGAAAAGTTCTTTCATTCGTAAGAGTTTAGAAGAGTGAGGCTCAGGCGACGTGTCTGTCTCGTATGATATTCACTCCAACTGCAAAATTAGCCAAAAAAAGTGAAAAAAAGAGCGTTAGTCCCTAAAAACCTTCACCATCATCGCGATTCCGTTCCCCCGGCCGCACGACTCCGCCTCTAAAATTGTATTCTTCTTTAGAAAGGAAGATTTTGGCCATTTTTTCTTTAGAAAGAAAGATTTGTGTAGGAGATTTGTAAAAAATTGATAATCAGTTCTCTCTCTATGTATGTAGAATTTACCGCAGACGAGGGGCAGCCTGAAAGTTTGGCTTCCTGAAGAAATTAAGGAGCAAAACGGGCAAATAAACAATAAAAATGGAATAAATACGTAATAAGAGAGGATTCTTTATGTTGGGAAGGTTTATTTTTATGGAATTTCGGCGGTTTTATGATATTATAACTTATTTTAACGCACAAAGTGTGTGAAATCCGAATACTTTTTTGTATCTTTGCAGCCGAAATGATCAATTATTGAATTGAGGTTCGTCAGAACTTACACTTTTCACTCTGACACAATAGAGAAAAACACTTCAAGATATTACAATTTTCTATATATTTTTTTACAGGAATTATTCAATCACTATTCGGTGCCCGTTTCGGCGCAATGATTATTAAAAACAGAATTAGTAGCCACACTTATAGAATCGTTTAATTATCAAACAATCACGTTAATTATTTTCCAGCTATCAGCTTCACCTGAATATTGTTGTTATCATTCGGATCGCCGGAAAGGTATCTTAAGAAGCTTACGATGTACTTATAAAAAACGGGCTTTTGAAATGCGAAAGCCGACACACTAAGATTAAATAGAAATACACAACCAAAATTCATAACAGAATCATGAAGAAAATTATGTACGGACTGGCAGGCGCTTTAGCACTTGTTGCTTCAGCCTGTACTTCAGATGCCCCCGAACTTCCCAATGACAGCATTCTTGAGGTAGACAGAACCTGCTATATGAAAGTGTCCATTTCAGGCCATAACGATGCTACCAGAAGTGGGGCAAGCGGCTCCGAGGCTTCCGATTTTGACAACGGTACAAAAGAAGAAAACACGGTAGACGAGATTTATCTTGTGTTCTACGATTCGAATGGCAACATCACTGCAAACGGTTCGCCCAACGGCGGTGTGATCAGAGTGGATACAAAAGACAACAACGGTTGGAATTCCACCGGTGATATGAACATCAACCAGTTCTATCAGACCGTGGTGCAGGTCGACCTCAACAAGGGTGAGGGTATTCCCGCCTACGTAATGTGTTACGTAAACCCCTTCAGTGCTGACTACATCAGAAACAACAGCCTTCAGGAACTTGAAAGCAATCTGCGCACGTCAGAAGTGTATAAAGAGACCGGCGGCGTAAAGCGCTTCCCGATGAACAACTCCGTTTACTACGGCAACGATATCTATCAGGATGGCAATAACGTGCTTGTGCGCGCAACTCCGGTACCGGTCACCGCCCTCGTTGACAGCAAAGAAGATGCTGCCAATAATCCGGCTGTGGAGATCTACGTAGAGCGCGTGGGCTCTAAGCTTACGTTCACCGGCGCGGATGCCTCTGCTATCTCCGATGTGAAATCCGGCAACGACTTCACACTGAGCTTCGAGCCCGAATACTGGACTCTGAACGCCGATGAGAAGGCCTACTTCCTGACCAAGAACTACCGTGAGCAGGCTGACAACGAGACCGGCGGCTACGGTGCATTCAACCTTACCTACGACAGGATGATTGAGGTGCTTGGCGCCAATAATATTTCAGGCAACAACTGGATCTGGAACAATCCCAACTATTTCCGTAGTTACTGGGCTTGCTCTCCGGGATATTTCTCAACTTCCTATCCGCAGGTGAGCGACGACGTGCTTGACATGCGTGCGACAGAAGGTCAGGACTATACTCTGAGATATAAGAGCTACAACGAGATTGTGGAAGCCGGCTGGAAATCAGGAGAGACCAAGTATGTGCGCGAGAACACCGTAGGCTCCGCTGCTCTTCAGGGTGCCAACGAGAATATCCCGGCGGCTCTTCCTTCGGTAGTGGTAGTGGGTCAGTACAACCTCAAACTTGACGGAAACGTTGTGAAGGATGCCGACGGAAGCACTCCTACATTCTACAATTACTCAGGAACATACGTCAACGGCCAACTGATTCCTTCGATCTATTTCACGGATGCCTTTGCCAAGGCCAAGAACAATGAGAAGATTATCTCCATCGTAGATGTCATGGCATCTACCAACTTTAAGGTGCTTGTCGAGATCCCCGATGAAACTGATCCTTCCGACGTGACAAAGGCAACTCACGTGGCTGTAGGCAAGACTGTCAACGACAAGTGGTTGGTAAGCCCCAGTTCCGTGTTTGAGGTGAAGCACCCCGAAGCCGACGTTCGCGGCTCGCAGAAAGTCAACGAGCGCTATGTGGCCCTTCAGCTCAATAGCAAACTGACTAAAGATGCGTCGGGCAATTACCGAGTAACCGGAACCGACGGCAAGTCGTATCGCCTCACCTACGTGACTGACGAAGGCAAGTATCGCTACATCAGAGACGAAGCGACAGCCGACGATACTGCTGCGGTAAGCCGCCTCCTTGTTAACCAGCGCCTTGTATTTACTCAGGGTTATGCCGAGGCTTATAACACCGGTCATGCGTTCTTCAACATTCCGGTGCGCCACCTCCGCCCCGGCGGCACGTTCGGCGACTACGACAACGTGAAGGTAGGTCAGTACGGTATTGTGCGCAACCACACTTACAATATTCTGGTAAATAAGATTGAAGGTCTGGGCACCGGTATTGAGAATCTCGACCATCCCATCGTGCCCAACAAGAAAATCAAGGACTACTTCATCGGCTACAAGGTTAACGTGCTCAACTGGCGCGTGGTGCCGACCCAGGGGGTAGATCTCTGATAACAAACAAGGGTGTGGAACCCACTCTGAGCCAAGGGCTGCTCCGGCACACCGAGGCGACAATATAGGCCGGGCGCCTCTGATACAGGCGCCCGGTCACCAATAAAATTAAAGTGAAAATTCAACGCCACTCTGCAATGAAGATAAAAATCAATATAGGCAACGCTGCGTTCGGCCGTTACATGGCAGTCATGCTTACGGCTCTGCTTATGACACTCAGCAGTTGCTCTCTCGTATATGAAGATGATTTGCAGCCCTGCTATTTCGTGCATCTCAACTATGATTACAACCTCAAGAATGCAGATGCCACGGCTGCAGAAGTAGAGGAAGCCAACATCTACCTCTTCGATGAGCGCGGCAATCTGGTGTGGGAGAGCGGACTGCTCAAAGGTGATGAACTTCGTGCCTCAAACTATACAGTGCAGCTACCCGTTGATCCCGGCACATACCACATCATAGCCTGGGCCGGCACAAGCGATCAAGGCAGTTTTGAACTCCAGCGCATCAATATGGATTACAGCCTGGCTAAGGAGGAACTTAAACAGCATCTTAAACTCACGCGCGCAAGCGACGACAACTTATATCACGATAAGAAACTTGACCGTCTTTTCCACGGCGCGGATGAGAAGCTCGTGCTCGAACCGGGACAATTCAAGGTGCATAATCTCCGTCTGGTGAAAGACACCAACCACGTGCAGGTGATGCTCAATAATGTCGACGGCAGCGAGCTGGATCCCGACCAGTTTCATTTTGAGATTGAGGCAGACAACAGCCGCCTGGCACACGACAATATGCCTATCCCCTTTGCTCGCCATAAATCTCATTGCTTTGCCAAGCGCTTCTTCACTACCGATGAGGAGGGTGATATGGGCCGGCTTACCCGCAGCCTGAATAAAGTGCAGACTAAAGTCACAGGGGTCGTGGCCGAACATTCCATTTCCCGCATCATGGAGAATGAGGACATGCGCCTCCGGGTATATCACGGAGAGGATAGAGATAAGATTATCGACATTCCCCTGCGCAAGTATCTGGCCGCAAGCAAGGGCGACAGTTACTCCCATATGTCTGATCAGGAATATCTTGACCGTCAGGATGAATACCACGTAGTGTTCTTCCTCGACCACAATAACAAGTGGGACAAAACGCTCTGCATCTACATCAACAACTGGCGTGTAGTGCCCGACCAGGAGGAAGACCTGTAAATCCGGTATTCCTTAAAAATCAGAAAATAACATTACTGAATAAGGCCGGATATCAT
>CAMWYR010000013.1 GCA_947178505.1 uncultured Muribaculaceae bacterium
CCCCCCCCCCCCCCCCCCCCCCCCTTCTCGCCCGCCTACGCCCGCATCCCAGCTCACGCCCCGGCGCGTGGGCTCGGCGACGTGCATAACAAATCAAGGTTGGGGAGGGGGGATCAGACGGCGGGCAAGGAATGTCCGTTCAGTTTTCGGTAGAGATCGAGGGCATAGACGTCGGTCATGCCCGACACGTGGTCGAGCACCGACTGAATTCGCCCGTAGGGAGATTCGGAACGGGCGTCGTACTGCTGAGGAATCACGTTGAGCAGCAACGAGGAATAATTACGCTCAGGGTGCATGACGGCCTCCACGAGCGTCTGCATAAGGAAGGAGATGATGCGGTTGCCGGCAAGTTCGATATCGACAACCTTCGGCGAGCAGTAGATACGGTCCCAGGCCGTGGCAGAGCAAGCGTCGTAGGCCTTGCGCAACCGCTCCGGAAGCGCTCGCACGAGCGAACCCTCGAATTCGCCACGCAATATGGCATCCTCATTGGCTATGAAAGCCTCCGCACAATTCTCCACCAGCTGCCCCACCACGCCCGAGCGCAGATAGGCGATCTGCTCATTCGGATCGGAGAGCCTCTGCATGGTCGACTCCAGGCGCGGATGCTCCGAGGGGTCGAAAAATCCTATGAAGCGCTCCTTCACCTCGGAAGTGGAGAGAATACCGAGCTTGTGGGCATCCTCGATATCCATGATCTGATAGCAGATATCATCCGCGGCCTCCAGGATGTATACGAGCGGATGGCGTGCGAAACGCCCCGGCGAAAGCTCCGGAATACCGAGCTGGGCAGCGACACGGCGGTAGATCTCCTCCTCACTCTCGAAGAAACCGAACTTACCCTTCGCGCCGGCGTGGAGCGACGTGTAAGGATATTTCACGATCGCCGCGAGCGTGGAATAAGTCATTGCCATTCCGCCGTCGCGACGCCCCTTGAACTGATGTGTGAGCAGACGGAACGAATTTGCGTTACCTTCGAAATTCACCAGGTCGGCCCATTGACGATCGGTGAAGAGATGACGCAGCTTCTCACCCTCCCCCTCACTGAAATAAGTAGCGATGGTCTTCTCCCCCGAATGGCCGAATGGCGGATTCCCGAGGTCGTGGCAGAGACAGGCTGCGGCCACAATGTCGCGCAGGTCGTCAAATTTCCGGTGGAGGTCCTCTTCGGGCCACTTCTCCTTCAGCCTCAGCGCCACCTCATGGGCAAGCGAACGGCCCACCGACGACACCTCCAGCGAATGCGTGAGCCGGTTATGCACGAAGATACTGCCCGGAAGCGGGAACACCTGCGTCTTATTCTGAAGGCGGCGGAAGGGCGACGAGAATATCAGGCGGTCATAGTCGCGCTGAAAGTCAGAGCGCGTCTGACGCCGGGGGTCGTGAAACTCCTCCAGGCCGAGACGTTTATCGCAAATCAGCCGGTGCCAGGACATGGGCTGTGTCATCTGTATCGTGAGTTGAGAGTGAATTTCTGATTTTACGGAGCCTGAGTGTCGAGGAATGATCAGGAAAATGGAGTGTCATTATATCCTTTTCCCTCTGAGCCTTGATCTCGCCTGAGATCTCATGACCCTGCGGGTCGAACCAGGTCACGTCGAACACGTCGCCGAACCCTGTGGGCGCAAACCGGGCCTTAAGGCGCCCGTGAGTCCATTCCGGAGCATTTATGCGGGCACCGCCGACATAGAGGAAATCATAACCACCCTCCGCACTCCGCACGCACGCCAGCGTGTAGGCTCCTCCGCAGCGCAACGAATTGTCGTCAAGCTGACGGTCGAACACCTGCCAGTAGCCCTCCGCAGCATCAGCCGAACGCCGCAGATAAGCTTTCAGACGATCCGGAGTCCATGCCTCTCCCCCGGCTTCACGCCCGGCCCGACCCTGCGTTTCGAGCACAATGTCGTCGAGCAAGATGCAGCCACCAGGGGCCACCCATATCCCAACCGAATCCGGTGCTACGGCCGGCATTGCATCTATCACAGAATCATAGTGGCGGTTACCGGCAAGGAGCGTCACCATACCGTCGCGGCGGATAAGACGGAAGGCATTCTCTCCGGTGAAGAAATCAACGCCATCGGTGATCAGCCATTTCTGGTCGGGCACCGGCACATCGTCAGCCCTATCAGTATGCAGCGACACCTCCAGCACACCATCCCTCACATCATCATACGGATCATTGAGGGTGCGGAATGTTATCCTCATCGTTTCATCGCCACTGCAGAGGAGCAATCCCCACGGGATATGTGGCTGACGACCGCTGCCTCCATCAGGCCGCACTACCGGATAGCGCTTTCCCGAGGCATTATGGAGGTTGGCCACCCGCATAGAAATGATGAAATCCTCTGCCTGATCGAGAGGGAGGAATCTGACGGCCGTGTCGGAAGAATCGGCCACTATCTTGAGGGGTTCTGCCGGAGAGGAACCACCGTCGGGAGCGAGGCTGCCGAATCCGCGGCGCGAGTTGAGGCATACGGGCGTTCGCTCCGCAGCCGATACCATACCCGTCACAGCCGTGATAACACCCACCAGTGCGAATATCATAATGATGCCACCCGTGATCTTATTGATAAGCCACATCGACCGCAAGTTGAAATGCGACCGAACCTTATCGACAAAGAATGTCACTACCCACCACCACATCAGCGCGCCCGCTATTATGGCGATGAAGCCTATGATATAATGGATGAACGTGATCTCGGGAAGGAGAAAATTGAATCGGGCGAAAAGGCCGATAATGAGGAAGATAATCAGCGGATTGGAGAAAGTGAACAGGAAACCGCTCAGGATGGTCTTGCCTCCCGAGTCGCGCTCCTCACCCGGCTTCTTGAGCGTGCGCGCCGGATTCGAGCGGAAAAGATAGACGCCGAACACAACCAGCACCACACTGCCGACAATCTGGATGACGTTCTGATTCTCCTTAAGGAATTCCTCGATAAATGAGAGGCCGAACCCGGTGAGCAGACAATAGAAAAGGTCGGAGACAGCCGCGCCCACACCGGTTAGAAGTCCGACGCGACGCCCTTTTTCGAGAGTGCGCTGCACACATAGAATACCGACGGGACCCATAGGCGCCGAAATAATGACACCGATCGCGATTCCTCGCCAGATTATGTACAGGAGTCCTTCAAGAAAATCCATCTCAGAGGCCGTGTGTGTGATTAATAATTAGAGAAGATATAACCGCCGTATGCACCGGCGCGCACCTCATACCTCCGGAGGCCATACTTGTGCTGCAGCGCCGGGCCGGAGGTCGGGCTTCCGGCACGCTCCACAACGTCGTAAGTCGAGCCGCACTTAGGGCATTCGGCATAAGGAAGGGCCTCACCGGCCTTCATCGCCACGCGGATGTCGGGCTTGCACTCCACCGGGCAGCTAAGGTCGTAGGCCATAGGCACGCCGGCTTCGAGCGTGAACGGATTCATACCGCTCACGATCAGCAGGCCCCCGTAGCCGGTGGCGGTTTTGCCGGTATAGGGGAAATTGCGGGGTTCGCCGAGCGGGCGGATGAATATCCTGGAGTCGCCGAAAGCGGAGACTCCGTATGTATCCCAGAGCGAGGCCGATGCGAGGTTCAGGTTGACACTGACCGACGGAATGCGCGACTCATCAACCGTATTGCATGCCGTGATGAGGGCTACGGATAAGGATACGGCAATCATGGCACACAGACCTACAGCCGCGCGCCGGAGACGTTGAATTACTTTAGAACCGAGAACCTGCCGCATAAAGTCGATCAAAGGCAGAATCAATCGAAGGGAATCTGGCGGAGCATCCGGCCGAACTGATCAGCCATTTTCTGGATAGTGCCGCCGATCAGCGGGGCAAGCATCATCGGCACCTTGACGTCGATGTCGACGTATGCCTCGCAAGCCTCATCGTTGATGGGAGTGATATGCAAGGCCATACCCATGGGCACAGGAGTGCCCTGCCCTTCAAGACGGATGAGCGTAGGATCAACGCGCTCAGTCACGACGAGAGTGATATCGCCTACCGGGCCGCCCGGGAAACTGATAGTGTCGGCCGTAACCTTCACCTGCTCCAGCATGCCGCGCTGGTCGGCGGGAATCTGGTCGGCGGGCACTCGCTGCAGCAGATCGCCGAAGCCCTCCAGATTGGAAAGACGCGTAAATACTTTCTCGGCAGAGGCGCCGAGAGTCACATTCTCACTTTTATAGTTTGCCATATCTGATAACGTTTTAGAGTTCACCCCACTCCCCCGTCATCCCGCAGGCGCCGGACGATCAGTTCTCCGGAACCCAGTTTGCCGGATCCTTCCGCCAGTTCTTGAGGGTGCCCTCCTGCGAGGGATGGATATATTTCACCTCGATAGCCGCTTCCACGAGCGTATCGTAGGTGCAGAGCGGATGCATCTCGATATTGGCGTCGCGCAGGCGCTTCACGGCCGCCGGGAATTCATAATCAAACACGCAGACGCCGCCCAGCACGTCGCAGGCGTTGAAGCGGATAGCCTCGGCGCCACGGATCGAGCCTCCTCCGGTAGCGACGATATCCTCAATCATCACCACCTTTCGGCCCACCTGCAGATCACCTTCTATCTGATTCTCCAGGCCATGGTCTTTAGGGGTGGAACGGATATATACGAACGGAATGCCCAGCACGTCGGCCACCATCGTGCCGAACGGAATTGCCGCAACCGACACGGCCGCAAGCGTATTGACTTCCGGGTAACATTCCAGCACGGTCTTCGCGAGCTCCACCTTAACGTAGTTGCGCACGTCGGGATAGGAGAGAATCCGGCGGTTGTCATTATATATCGGAGAATTCCATCCGGAGCCCCACACGAAGGGGAGTTCAGGCTGAAGTTTAACTGCGGAAATCTCGAGAAGTTTATCTGCGAGAATACGATCGGACTTTTTCATAATAACATGTATTTCATGGAGCCTCAGGCAACAGCACGGGCAATCACCGTCGGCAGCAGTCTCTACTTTAAACTGCAAATTTACATCCCATACGATAAAAAAACAAATTCCGAGGCGGAAATATTGAAGCAAAATTAAATTTATCAATTATTTTTTGCCCATTAGCGGCCTTACAGCCCCTCACCACGGAGCGCAGAGGCGCGGAAGGTCAGAAAGTAACACCGAGCGTAAGGATTGAGAGGCGCCCGGAGCCTATTGCCTGAGCCACGGCTCCGGCAGCGGAAGAGACAGTGGCGCCGGTGGTGCACACGTCGTCGACAATAAGCACCCCCTTTCCGCTTATCTGCTCAGGATGACGCACGGCGAAAATTCCCTGCGTGTTGAGGAGCCTCTGTTGCTGCGAGAGGGAGGTCTGCGTGCGGTGATGATGCAGGGCATATAGCTGGTCGCCCACCGGGATGCCTGTCACTTCCGAAATGCCGCGGGCAATCTCGTGGCTCTGGTTGTAACCGCGCCTGATGAGTTTTCGCCAGTGAAGCGGCACGGGCAGGATGATGTCGACGCCGTTGAAGAAGGGAGTCGTGTAGAGTTCGGAGGCCACGAGGCGTCCGAGTTCGCGCGCCACGCCCGGGAAACGACGGTACTTGAAATCCTGGATAAGCACCGACAAAGCCGACTCACGCGAATAGAAAAAGAAACCTGTGGCCCGCTCGAAAGGGAAGCGCCCCATGAAGCGGCGTTCCATGGCATTGTCGGGGACGCGGTGGAAGTTGGTGCGGGGGAGTTCGGCACGGCATTTCCGGCAGACGCATCTCACATCCGGGGGCAACGGGGCGGCGCATATGTGACATGTGCGCGGGAAAAGGGCATCAAACCAATGGAATATCGGGGAGTCGTGGGTGATCATCACTCTTCATTTTTAAGGCGGCGGAGCTGCCTGAGCGCCTCAGAGCACTCGCCCGGGGTGAAACCGCGGCTCACGAGGTGGCGCATCAGTTTCATTCGCTCATTATAATCATCAAGGTCGAGCCTGCGGGCCTTCGCCGCCGCCCGCTGAAGCAAGATTCGCCCGTATTCATCAGGGTCAAGAGCCTGAAGAGCCTCGCTGATATGCTCCTCCGGAATGTGCCTGGCGGCCAGTCCGGCGCGTATCTTCACCCTCCCCCAACCTGCGAAGCGGAGTTTGTCGGATGCAAATGCGCGCGCAAAGCGGGCCGCGTCGATAAACCGGCGCTTCTCGAGCACCGACACGACCTTCGACGCCTCCTCTTCAGTGAAGCCCTTGAGTCTAAGTTTTTTGGTGATGTCGAAAGCACATTGCTCCGACTGCGCACAAAGGTCGGCCATACGCAGCAGCGCGGCCTTCAGCGGCGACACCTCCTCCCTCCTTGCGCCCTTCTTATCTTTTCTTTCCTCCATACCGGTCATCTTTTCAGGATTTCAGCGGTTTTCGGGCAGTTGCGAACCGCTTCCTGTGCGAAATATCATCAAGCACTTCCACTTCCTCATAGCCCATTCCCGAGAGCATGCTCCGCAGAGTGTCGGCAAAAAGAGGATTTATCTCAAAATATAGATGTCCGCCCGACGTGAGAGCCTCAAGCCCCAGAGTGGCGATACGGCGGTAGTAGACCAGCGGATCCTCATCGCTCACGAACAGGGCCAGTGACGGCTCATGGTCGAGCACGTGGCGCTCCATCTCTTTTTTCTCACTCTCAGCGATATAGGGAGGGTTGCTAACGATTATATCGAATGAATCAGGCGCGGGGGTCCACTCGAACACATCGGCATGGATGAAATTAATCCGTGCATATAGACGACTGGCATTCTCCTTGGCCACAGCCAGCGCCTCAGCCGACACATCGAGCGCCGACACATCGGGGAAATGAAGATTGCGCGATAGCGCTATCGCGATTGCACCGGAACCCGTGCCGACATCAAGCACGCGCAGGTCGGTCTGCGGATTGCGATGCACAATCAGTTCGACGAGTTCCTCCGTTTCAGGACGCGGGATAAGCACTGCCGGCGTCACGTGCAGATCGAGCCCGTAGAAACGGGCCTCCCCGAGTACGTACTGGATAGGCTCCCCGGCCAGGATGCGTGTCAGCACATCGCTGACATCAGAGATCAGAAGATCCGAGGCCTCCCTATCGCCGTTTATGACCATATCAGTCACCGACCAGCCCTTCAGTTTATGAAAAATCAGCCTGGTCATAGCCTTCGCCTCCCCTTCTCCGTAGAGCGGGGCGAGCCTACGCTCGATTGCGCGGGCCAGAGCATCGACGCGCATCGGCGCACTAAGTTTATCTTCGGTTACCATAGTCACTTTTTGCGTTTATCTGCACTTGCGGCTCTGCAAAGATAATAATTATATTCTAATCTTTGCCCGAACAGACAGAAATCGCTAATTTTGCACTATATTTCAGGGAAGTCCCTGATTCTCCCATTACCCGCCCCCTCTTTTCGCCACACGCCACATAATGATAAGAGCCCTCATACAGCTGATACGTCCCGCCCAGTGGGTGAAGAACCTGCTTGTCTACGCGCCCCTCTTCTTCGGAGGGCGGCTCTTTGACGCACCCTGCTGGCTCGCAGCGACGGTCGTGCTGGCGGCCTTCTGCGCGGCAGCCTCCGGCATCTATTGTCTCAACGATATGATTGACGCTGAGGCCGACCGCCATCATCCGCAGAAACGGCTGCGCCCCGTGGCGTCGGGATCCATAGGAAAACCTACAGCTCTTGCAGCGACAGTAATATTGATTGCGGCCAGCCTTCTCATCCCCCTCTTTCTTCCGGAGGGAGTCAGAGTGCCGGTAGAGATCATACTCGGAACATACCTACTGCTCAACATCACCTATTGCCTTAAACTTAAACAATTTGCAATAGTCGACGTTAACTGCGTAGCCATAGGGTTCGAACTGCGGTTACTCGCCGGAGGCATTGCCTGCGCTATCCCGCTGTCGCCCTGGATAATGGTGATGACCTACCTTCTGGCCCTCTTCCTCGCGCTCGGGAAGCGCCGCGACGACGTGCTGATATATGAGCGGCAGGGGCGTCGGGAGATACGGCATAACGTCACAGCCTATAACCTGACCTTCATCAACGCAGCCCTCGGCGTGCTGGGGGCGATAGTGATCGTGTGCTACCTGATGTACTGTCTCTCGGCCGATGTAATGGAGCGTCTTCACACTGAATATCTCTTCGTGACGGCAATCTTTGTGACGGCGGGCGTGCTTCGATATCTGCAACTCGCGATTGTGGAGAGCCGAAGCGGGAGTCCTACCCGCATCCTGCTTCACGACCGTTTCATCCGAGGATGCATCCTTCTATGGATCTTTTCCTTCGCCATCATACTTTATTAACAGCCTGTTGATAACTATATTCAATATACTATGAATCAACCTGATGCAAGATATGCATTTTTCGATTTCGACGGTACGCTTACACGCCACGACTCGTTTATGCGTTTCTGCGTCTTCTGTACGGGGCGCCGTCGGGTGGGTATGGCCTTAATCAGATGTTTGCCGTGGCTGATAGGGTGGCAGGTTGGTATTATTCCGGGAGGAAAGGCCAAAGAAAGACTTATCGCAGCACTTTTCAAGGGAAAGAGCCACGAATGGCTAAGGGAGCAGGGCGAACGTTTTGCCTATGAGATAGAGAAGGATCTCAACGGGCCGGTGATGGAGCGGATGAAGGGACACATAAGTCGTGGCGACAGGGTGGCGATAGTTTCGGCGAGCCTGCGCGACTGGATAGAGCCATGGGCCCGGCGCCACGGAATTAATTGCGTATTAGCCACCGAATTAGCCGATGACTCCGATGGATTGCTGACGGGAAAATTTCTTAAGCCCAACTGCCTCGGGCCGGAGAAAGCACGCAGGATAAGAGAACTAATCGGCGACGATCGGGAGGCCCTGATATGGGCCTACGGAAATTCGGCCGGCGACAACGAGATGCTTGCGCTTGCCACACACCCCTGCCGCGTAGACAGCAGCGGGAAAACCGACGATTTCCGACGCTCTGAGTTGGATATTTGAACAATTATTTTTAATTTTGTGACAGATAGTGACTTTCTGACATGAACGACCTTTTCAACGACAACAACGACAATAACGACATAGAGACAGAGGCCGAGGGCCTGATTATCCGGCCGGAGAATAGTTCGACCGCCGGAAGCTATACGGATGATGCCATCCAGACACTGAGCTGGAACGAGCATATCCGGCGCCGACCGGGTATGTACATCGGTAAGCTTGGCGACGGCTCGCACACCGACGACGGTATCTATATCCTTGTGAAGGAGGTGGTTGACAACTCGATCGACGAATTCAACATGGGTATGGGTTCACGCATCGACATCTCCCTTTCCGACGACGGGGAAGTGTGCGTGCGCGACTTCGGACGCGGCATTCCGTTGGGAAAGGTGAAGAATGTCGCTTCGGAAATCAACACGGGCGGTAAGTTTGACGACAAGAACTTCAAGAAGTCGGTTGGTCTGAACGGTGTGGGTCTGAAGGCTGTGAACGCCCTTTCGGAACGCTGCACGGTATCCTCCGTGCGCGACGGGAAGAAAGTGACGGTCGAATTTGAGAAGGGAGAGCTCATCTCCCAGTCGGAACCTACCGATACGGATGAAGCCAACGGCACCTACGTGCGGTTCAAGCCCGACAATACGCTCTTCCAGAATTTCAAGTTCAATCCGGAGACAGTGGAGACGATGGTGGAGCATTACACCTATCTCAACTCGGGCCTCCAGATTTTCTATAACGGGAAGAAATATCTTTCGCGCCACGGACTTCTCGACCTGCTGAAAGATAATATGACTGCCGAGCCCCTCTACCCCATCATTCATCTGAAGGGAGAGGACATAGAAGTGGTGCTCACGCACACCGACCAGAACGGCGAGGAGTATTATTCATTTGTCAACGGCCAGCACACCACGCAGGGCGGCACGCATCTCACGGCCTTCCGCGAGCACGTGAGCCGCACTATCAAGGAGTTTTCCGGGAAAGGCTATGAGTTTTCGGATATCCGCAACGGTATGGTCGCGGCCGTGAGCGTGCGTATTCAGGAACCGGTGTTCGAGTCGCAGACGAAGACGAAACTGGGCAGTAAGGAAGTGGCGCCCGACAGCCCGCTGACAGTCAATAAGTTTGTGGGTGATTTTCTTAAGAAGGAACTCGACGACTACCTTCATAAGCACACCGACGTGGCTGAGGCGATGCTTCAGAAGATATCCCAGTCGGAGAAAGAACGGAAGTCGATGGCCGGAGTGGCCAAGCTGGCCCGTGAGAAGGCGAAGAAAGTGAGCCTGCACAACCGCAAGCTACGCGACTGCCGCATCCATTACAACGACGTGCTCAAGCAGAAAAAGAGCAAGGAAGGTGACCTTCAGGATGATCCGCGCGAGGACACCGCAATCTTCATCACGGAGGGAGACTCGGCATCGGGCACCATCACCAAAGTGCGCAACGCCGAGACGCAGGCTGTGTTCTCGCTGCGCGGTAAGCCGCTGAATTCCTACGGGATGACGCAGGAAGTCGTCTATAAGAACGATGAGTTCAACCTGCTTCAGGCGGCCCTCAACATTGAGGAGGGCATTGAGGGTCTGCGCTATAACAAAGTGATAATCGCGACGGATGCCGATGTCGACGGTATGCACATCCGGTTGCTGATGCTCACGTTTTTCCTGATGTTCTTCCCCGATCTCGTGAAGAAAGGTCACGTCTATATTCTCCAGACTCCCCTCTTCCGCGTGCGCGACAAGAATTCCGTGCGCCGCTCGAAGAGCAAGAAGCGCAAGAAAGAGGAGGAGGATAACGGCAAGAAAGACACGATCTACTGCTACAGCGACGAGGAACGCGAGGCCGCGATCGCCCATTTCGGCGCCAGCGCGGAAATCACGCGATTCAAGGGTCTCGGTGAGATCAACGATGCGGAGTTCGCGGAGTTCATCGGTCCGGAAATGCGTCTTGAGCAGGTGAAACTGCGTAAGGAGGATGCCCCCGACTCCCTACTCGAATTCTACTGCGGCAAGAACACTATGGAACGCCAGAACTTCATCATTGATAATCTTGTGATTGAAGATGACTCCGAAATATAAGACAGCCCTCTTTGCGGGCACGTTCAATCCGTTCACGACGGGCCATAAGTCAATAGCCGACAGGGCACTGAAACTTGCCGACCGGCTCGTGATAGGCTTCGGCGTCAACATCAGCAAGTCCGATCCGGGCGCCATCTCGCGTATTGCCCGCGTAAAGGAGCTATATGCCGATAATCCGGCCGTGACGGTGGTGCAGTATTCCGGCCTCACTACCGACTTCGCCCGCGAATGCGGCGCTGACTTCATGGTGAGAGGCGTGCGCTCGGTGGCCGATTTCGAGTATGAGCGAAATCTTGCCGACGTCAACCTGAAGCTGTCGGGCATCGAGACCATCCTGCTGCCCGCCCTCCCGGAGCTGAGTTACGTGTCGGGCAGTATGGTGCGTGAGCTGATTGCCCATGGTGCCGACGCCTCCCCCTATCTCCCCTGACAATCAGCGGCCACGACCATCGGCGCCTGATGCTCAATCAGACAATTACCTTATTTTTATCTCTTTATATTTTATGCGCAAATTCATTTATCTTCTCCTTGGCGTGACGGCGGTATGCTCGTTGCTGGCCAAATCAAATATTCTCGCACCCCATCAGAAATTGGGCTGGGCCGAATCTGCAATCGCCGATCTTTACGTTGACAGCGTCGATGAAGACCGCATCGTGGAGACAGCCATCAAGAGCATGCTCGAGGAGCTCGATCCGCATTCGGCCTATTCGAATGCGGAGGAAACCCGCGAGATGAACGAGCCGCTCAACGGCAATTTCAGCGGCATCGGCATCACGTTCAATATGAACAAGGACACACTCTACGTCATCTCCACCGTTGCCGGAGGTCCGTCGGAGCGTGCCGGAATCCATGCCGGCGACCGCATAATCACCGTCAACGACACTTCAATCGCCGGCGTGAAGATGAAGAATTCTGACATAATGAAGCGTCTTCGGGGGCCGAAGGGCACCAAAGTCGACCTGCGCGTGCTGCGTCGCTCGGGAGGTAAGACTGATTCAGTTGACTTCCGTCTGACACGCGCCGACATTCCCATCTACAGCATAGACGCCGCCTATATGGCAGCTCCCGGCACGGGCTACATACGCGTGAATAAATTCGCCGCCGAAACGGGCGATGAATTCATAGAAGCGGTCAAAGAGCTTAAAAAGCAGGGTATGGAGCGCCTCATCCTCGATCTCGTGGATAATGGCGGAGGATATCTGAATGCCGCAGTCGACATCCTGGGCGAGCTACTCGATCCCGGCAATACGGCCGTCTATACTGAAGGACGCCGCTCTCCTATCCATTATTTCCGCGCCCACCCGAAATCGCGCACTCCGCTCTTCAAAGACGGGCGCCTGGTGGTGATGGTCAACCAATACAGCGCCAGTGCGTCAGAAATCACCTCGGGCGCCGTGCAGGACTGGGACCGCGGAGTGATCGTCGGCCGGCGCACATTCGGAAAGGGCCTTGTGCAACGTCCGATTCCCTTCCCCGACGGCTCGATGATGCGCCTGACCGTGGCCCATTATTATACACCTACGGGCCGTGATATCCAGAAGCCCTACACGAAAGGCGACACCGACGGCTACCGCCACGACATAATCGACCGCTTCAACAGCGGCGAGCTAATGCACGCCGACTCAATTAAATATATCGATTCCCTGAAGGTCAGCACCCTCAGGCTGGGCCGCGAGATTTATGGTGGCGGAGGCATCTCGCCCGACGTATTCGTGCCGCTCGACACCGCCAACTTCACCAACTACTACCGCGACGTGATCGCCAAGGGTGCTCTCAACCAATATGTGATTCGCTACGTCGATCAGCACCGCAAGGAAATAAAGAAGCGATTTAAGACCGATGCGCAGTATGCCGAGGGTTTTGAAGTGACCGACGCTATGCTCGCCGACCTCTATGCCCTCGCCGAGACTGAAGGAGTCGAGCCTAATGCGGAGCAGGCAGCCGTAAGTGCTCCGCTCTTCCGCATGCAGATAAAGGCTCTCATCGGTCGCGACGTCTACGACCAGGCCACGTACTTCCGCGTGTTCAATCAGTATGACCCCATATTCAGGGAAGCACTCAGGATCATCGAAGGAAGCGAATATGACAAAATATTGCAAACCAATTGATTTGCATTATAATGAGACATCTGAAGCCACTGATTTATATTTCTATGCTCGCCTCCGCCGGGTTTGCATCAGCTTACCCGCAGTTTCCCCGGCCCTACCTCGGGGAGGAAGAGACCGGAGCCGGCGTAAATTCCACTGTCCTGACTCCCGATTCTCTCAGGGCAGACTCACTCCGCAGTGCGAGCCTGCTCGACATGATGAGTGAGGAATTTCCAGACCTTGACGGGGATATCTATGTGACTCCTGTAAACAAGACGTTCTTTCCGCGCGTGTTTTCAGGCTACCGCCATCTGGCACATAATCCACGTTACACTTCATTCCCGGATGCCGGAGTGGCTACGGAAGTAGCGCACGATATATGGATTGAAAAGCCGGCACGCGAGCTCCGCGACTCTTTGCTCACACTCCGGTTTGAAACGGAAGAGAGCCTGAGTGAGGATACTGACGCCCCAATACTGCCGCCCGAGCTTCCGGTGACCTCCGACGTGCCGTCGCGTGAGGAACTTAGTGTGGCTTTCGGTTCGGTAACGCCCGACTGGCTGCGCCGCTCGCTCGACGCCTATCGCTTTCAGGAAGATTTCATTTACGCGCAGATGATCGATGATCCGTCGCTTATCCAGTATGCCTATTGGGATCTGCCGGTGCCCCCGCGGCTACCGGAAGAGGATTTCTCTTTCACCGGTTATCTGAAGCGACTGAACCTGCCGACGCTCCAGCCGACGGAGAATCTTCCCGTGCATGCCAACGGGGGCCGAATCAACTGGATTCATCAGTTCAATATCGCCCTGCAGCTATCGCAGGCATATGTGTCGGGCAACTGGTACCAGGGAGGTACGAGTCATCTTGCCTTCTTCGGGACGCTGCTTTGGGACGTGCAGCTGAACCAGGTGTATTATCCTAAGGCGATGTTCCAGAGCACCCTCTCATACAAACTGGCGGCCAATTCCACGCCTGACGACGAATATCACCGTTACAATATCGCCCAGGACCTCTTCCAATGGAACCTTAAGACAGGTTATAAAGCGTGGTATAACTGGTACTATTCGCTCACGATGCAGTTTAAGACGCAGTTCTTCAACAGCTATCCGGCCAATTCACCCACACGCAGCGCATCGTTTCTTTCTCCGGGTGAGTACAACGTCGGAGTCGGTATGACCTACTCGAAGCAGAATGCCAAGAAAACCCTGACATTCTCGGCCTCGATAGCCCCTATTTCATATAATCTGAAGACCTGCCTTGACCGCAATATCGATCCGACTCAGTTCGGCATCAAGACCGGGCGCCGTTGGATAAATGAGATCGGTAGCAATGCCGAAGTGAATTTCGTGGCTCAGCTGTGGGGCAATACCACCTATACTACACGCCTCTTCCTCTTCACCGACTACTCGACCCTGCAGACCGACTGGGAAAATACGATTAACTTCCAGTTCTCACGCATATTCTCCACGCAGATCTACGCCCATCTGCGTTACGATACTTCCGCCGATTCATCGATCGACCATAACTGGGGCAAACTGATGCTGAAGGAGATCCTAAGCGTCGGCATAAGCTATACATTCTCGACCAAATAATTATCATCCCCTTATCCTTCATCGGCAATGAGCGCACGCCCGCGTAAATTATGGATTATCCCTCTTCTGATGCTTGCGACATCGGGCACTACGATACCCGCCAACGGGGAGGGGACCCTGAGTGAACTAACTGGAGCACATTCGATTACAGCCGTCACGGATATCGCTGCGGCTCGCGAATGGTGCGCGACCACAATGCTGCATCGCGTGGAAGGATTATGGGAATTTCCCGATGATCAGACCATTGTGCTGATCCGCCGCAGTCCGGTGGCCCACCGCTATGATATTGTCGTAGCCGACACCCCTGATACGCGACTGCATCCGGGGGAAATCATCGGCTATGTGCAGGAATCGGCAGCGGCGGATAAATTTGAGATGAATCTGTGCAGTCGATGGCTGGGGAAGGAAGGGGGGCAACTGACGAAGTGCATGGCGCAGCTCGTGGAAAATGATTCGGCAATTGTGGTGAAAGGCCGTAAAATAAAGTTCGGCTTGCGCGGATGGTGGATTCTCCCCTCTTTCTGGAAGATGATCAATCTCTCATGGAAAGATCCACTGGAGAATTTGCCGAAAGGAATGATCCGTGTCTACCCCTCCACGCGAAGACAGCCCGATTATCTGTAAGGAGGATTCCTTAATGTTTCATCCCGACTCAAGAAATGCCTGTATGAAAAGAAAATTCTACATTATTGCGATGGCTGCACTGTCGCTCCAGCTTGCCTCAATGCCCTGCGATGCCCGGCGTAAGGGCTACACCCTCAAAGTCGATACAAAAAAGGGAAGCAGCCGTGAGGCCTTAGCCTCCGGGGCAGGAGACGACGCGGAAGAAGAAATGGCCCGCGGAAGCTTTATGGTGGCTTCGCAGTGTGAGGATTGCAATAACGGTTACAGGCTTGAGCAGGTGAGATTCTCCGGCTACGATAAGCCCCGTACGAGCGCGGTGGAAACCTTCTTCATAACCAACAACACCGATCGCATGCTCACGGGAATCAGTCTCTATATTGACTACCGTATGCCCGACGGACGCCAGCTTCACAAGCGTTATTACAGCCTGCGGTGCGCGGTGCCACCGGGAGAGACACGTATGGCCGAAATTCCGAGTTGGGACCGACAGAAATCATTTGTCTACGAGCGGAGTGCCGACAGTCCCAAAAGGCCGGGCACACCCTTTACCGTCACGTTCGATCCCGTAGCCTATTACCTCAGCTGGTAGACTTGACGCGACTGTGCTCCACGTTCAGATGCGCGATTTCAGACCAAGTTTCGGATTATCCTTCAGGAGCGACTCTATATCATCGTGCGACGCATCTCCACGCCACGATTTAGGGGTGAAGATCTCTACAATGGCATAAGATATAAATATAGCGATGAGATAGGGGAAGATGTAACCGTAAGTATTGGTGGTCTCGCAGAGGATAAATATAGCCATAAGAGGGGCATGGATCGTGCCCGCCATCACACATCCCATTCCGATCAGCGCACAGTACCATTCCGATATCTCAACGCCGAAACACTGATTGAGCAACACGCCAAAGAGGAATCCGGCCATAGCCCCGGCATAGAATGTGGGCACGAAATCACCGGCCACACCACCGTTACTGTAAGAGGCGGCCACCAATATTCCCTTGAGCAGGAGCAGTGCTCCGACTGCCGCGAATATCACCCATGACCCGCTAAATAAGGAGAGAATGCCGCTTCGCGCAAACCGATATTCCGTACCGTTAACCAGCGACTCGAGCACTCCGAAGCCTTCTCCGAAAAGAGCAGGAAAGAGGAAGATGCACACCGACAGGACCAGTCCCGTGGAAAGGGCTCCGATCCAGGGATTGCGAATTGCCATGAAATATTTCTGACACCGGGCCTTGGTATAGTTGTAATAGATTGAGTAGAAGCCGCAAAACACGCCGAGCAGCGCCACCCAACCGAGTGTGGAGGGCTCCATCGGCATCTGGCGCCAGAACTCTATGTCGAACGAGAAGTCGCTAAGCAGATAGGCCGTCGACGACGCGAACAAGCATGCGATTATCAGCGCAATCACGGAGAGTGTGGTAAGATGCATCTGCAGCACCTCCAATGTGAAAAGCACACCCCCCATCGGCGACTTGAATATAGCAGCTATTCCTGCTCCGCCACCAATGGCGACGAGTAGTTTCGACCACACCGGGGGCAGGCGGAAAAACCGGCCGACGTTACTTGCGAGGGCAGACCCGGCAAGGGCTGTGGGGCCCTCCGTTCCGCCCGAGGCCCCGAAACCCATGGTGAGCGAACAGCCTATCACTGAATTAAAGGCAGTCAACAGACTCAGCCGCCCCGACCCTGAGGCGATGGTGTCGCGGATGATCTTCGTGCCCTGCGCCACACTTCCCCGCACCACGTAGCGCTGGAAGATACTCGTGATTAGTACTCCGGCGAGCGGCAGCACGAGCAATCTCCATTCGAGTCCTTCTGACGATACCCCCCACAGCAATGCCTCATTAAGCATCTTAACCAGCCGCTTCAGCACGGCGGCGGCGCAACCGGTGAGTATGCCGATGATGAGGGCGATAAGAATCAGCACCACGCTTTCTGACATATTGGCGTTCTGCCAGCGCAGATAGCGGGTCACAAGATTCCGGATGCGTTGCCGGAGTGCGGGGCGGAAGGAGTTGGCTGCCATAGGCGGAGGGATTTGCGATTTACCAGTTCTGGAGGATCATGACCTGACGCGGTGCGAAAGTCATTTCTTCCGTAATCTCTACGTCGTGGCCGGATATGATGTCGTGCAGACGCGTGCCGTAAGGCATGATTTCGAGAGTGCGCTCCATCGTGGCCGTATTGGGCACGTCGCGACCGTTGAGAATCACCACCACTTCCTTGTCGCCGAGCTTGCGGCGGTAGACGTAGAGACCGTTCTGAGGCATGAAATGTTTCAGCGAGCCGTTGGCCATCACGTCTCTTGCCTCCGAACGGCGCCAGTTGAGAATCTTCGAAAGATAATCCCACGCTTCGTTCTGAAGGTCGGTGCGACCTTCGGCGGTGAAGACATTCCCCTCATCACCCGGGAAACCGCCCGTCATATCACGGCGCACGTAGCCGTCGCTACCCTCTTTCGAACCGTTCATCAGGAGTTCGGTGCCGTAATATATCTGCGGAATGCCGCGCGAGGTGAGCAAGAAAGCCACCGCCTGCTTCCACTGATCGAGAGAATCGGGCATTTCAGCGAGGAAGCGGTCGGTGTCGTGGTTGTCGAGGAAGGTGAGGATTTTCTGGGGATTGGGGAAGAGGAAGTCGTTGGAGAGGTGATCGTAGACGGCATTCAGTCCGCCCCAGGGCGTGGTGTCGTCGGAGAAAGCCTTGCGTCCGTTGAGGATATTCCAGAAGTCCATCACGGTGGGAAGATGCGTGTCGAGGGGATTGAGCTTGTTGCCGCTCTGCCAGAACGCCGAGCCGGCCTCGTTGGCATACCAGCACTCTCCCACGATGTTGAAATTGGGATATTCCTTGAGCACGTCGGCCGCCCACTGCGACATGGCGCGCATATCGGCGTAAGGATAGGTGTCCATGCGGATACCGTCGATCTTCGACGACTCGATCCACCAGATTGAATTCTGGGTGAGATATTTCATCAGATAGGGATTGCGCTGATTGAGGTCGGGCATCGACGGAACGAACCAAGCATTCACCGTGTGGTCGAGATCGTAGTCCGACACGTAGGGGTCGTGTACAGTCGTAAGGCGGTAGTTGGTCATCTCATCGCCTTCGGGATGATTATACCAGTCTTTCGACGGGGCATCCTTCATCCAGGGATGATTGGAGCCGCTGTGATTGAAGATCATGTCCATTACGACCTTGAGTCCGCGGTCGTGTGCATCGGAGATGAGCGCGTTCCATTCGCTGTTCGAGCCGAAACGGGGGTCGATGCTGTAGTAGTCAGTGGTGGCGTAACCATGATAGCTGCCACCGGGCATGTCGTTTTCCAACACGGGGCAGACCCAGATTGCCGTGACGCCGAGCGAGTCGATATAGTCGAGGTGGTTGCGGATGCCGCGCATGTCGCCACCGTGCCGTCCGTTGGGATTATTACGGTCGGCGCCAACGGGATAATCAAGGCCCTTAAGATTTATATCCTTGTCGTCCAATCCTTTGGCGAAGCGGTCGGGCATGAGGAGATAGAGCACATCGCCGGCGTCGAATCCGGTATATTCCTCGCCGCTTTTGTCGCGCTTGCGGAGTTCGTAGGAGAATTTGCGTTTCTTACCGTCGAGGCGATAATCTATTGTCACTTCTCCCGGGCGTGTGTCGGGAGAAATCACGAGATAGAGGAATTTATAGTTTTCGGAATCGAGCGCCACCTGACGGTCGAGGGCGACGCCGGGGTAGCTGATGGAAAAGTCGGCCTTGGCGATACCGGGGGCATTCACCATGAGCTGCAGCGTATCGTTGGCCATACCCACCCACCAGTAAGGGGGTTCGACCTTCACGGACTGTTTCGATTGATTGGCAGCACCGAAAGCGGCGCCGGCACATGCGAGCGCACCCAGTGCGATAGCGGTTATCTTCCTGAAGTTTTTCATATATCAGAGTTATTAAAGCAGTTTAGGGCGCTGAGAGGCGACATTCAGCGTCACTTGGCGCCCCCGAATTGCAAATATAACTAAACTTCAGAAAATATCCAACAGTTTAATGTCCGGGGATCAATGTGTAGAGTCGTATAGACCAGAACTTATTACAGTTCATCAAGAAGTTGAGATTGATTTCTACTGATGACTATTCTTCCTCCTCCCGCTTCTCTTTTAGTGGATGGAACCTAAGTTGTAAAGCAATAATAAAGACACAGTTATTTCCAAACATGGCGCGGGAAAGTGGTGGAGTAGCGGAATGCGTCCCTACTCCTTCAAACACATTGCGACTCCTGTTGGTTATAGGTCGACGACCTATTGACGGATGGAGATTTTTTTGTATTTTTGCATAAACGGAATCTCTGCTGAATAGGGATAGTTCCATAATCTACAAGTGAAGTTGAGTATGAGACAGGATAATAGCAAGGAATTATTTCCGGTGGTGGATGAGACGGGGTGCGTGATAGGCCGCGCTACTCGGGGTGAATGTCATGGCGGAAGCATGCTGCTCCACCCGGTGGTGCATCTGCACGTAATTGATTCCGACGGACGCATTTTCCTTCAGCATCGCCCCGCATGGAAGGATATCCAGCCCGACAAGTGGGACACGGCCGTCGGAGGCCACGTTGACTATGGCGAGACGACCGACGAAGCACTCCGCCGCGAGGCACGCGAAGAATTGGGAATCACCGGTTTCGAACCCGAACTGATCGGCTCATACGTATTTGAGAGCGACCGTGAAAGAGAGTTCGTAACCAGTTTCCGCACGCGCATCAGCGACACGTCGGCCGTCGTGCCGTCAGACGAACTCGATGGCGGCCGATGGTGGACCCGAGAGGAAATAGAAGCCAATCCCGGCCTCTTCACCCCTAATTTCCTTAATGAGTTCCGGAAATGGAAAATTGAAGGATAGAATAAAGCAAAATGAAATTCCGCACCGAATATATCCCGCCGCGCCACTCCCTGATCCTATCGCCTGCGGCGCCGCTGCTCCTCACCGGTTCCTGCTTTGCCGACAACATGGCGCGTCGCATGCAGCGCGCCCGCTGGGAGGCAGCCAATCCCGCCGGAGTGCTCTTCAATCCCCTCTCGATCGCGCGCGTGCTCGAACTGACCCTGCTCACGGAATCGCCCGAGGCGGAGTTCCGCAAATCTCTCTTCAATGCCGGAGGCGTATGGCACTCATGGTTGTTCGATTCGGCCTTATCCGCTCGCTCCGAAGAGGAATGCCTCGCCCGTTTCAACGACATTACATCGCGGATGCGCATGCTCCTCAACGAAGGGCGCCGGCTATGCGTGACGTTCGGGACCGCCTGGTGCTACTTTCTGGCGGCCGCTCCCAATAACGTCGTGGCCAACTGCCACAAGCAGCCACAGAGACTTTTCGAACGCCGGCGCATAAGCACAGCCGACATCACCGCTGCTTGGCTCTCGCTTATCCCGCGGCTCCGCGAGCGTTATCCCCGATTGGAGATCATCTTCACCGTCAGCCCCGTGCGCCATATCCGCGACGGCCTCCACGAAAACGCACTATCCAAGTCGATCCTGCTGCTCGCGACCGAAGAAATCTGCACCCGCACTGAAGGGGCGCATTATTTTCCCGCCTACGAGATTCTCTGCGATGATCTGCGCGACTACCGCTTCTACGCAAACGACCTCGTCCACCCCTCCGAACAGGCCGTGGAATATATCTGGGAGAAATTCTGCGGCACTTTCCTCGACTCCGAGGGCCTCGAGCGCCTGCGCAAGGGGGAAATGCTCACCCGCCGACTTGAACACCGCCCAATCATTCCCGACACGCCTGCCGCCCGGGAATTTGAGGAGGAGACACGCCGCCTGCTCGATGAATTCAACCGGGCTAACGTGCAGAAATAAATACTCCGTCCAGCCGCAATGAGGCTTCCGCCCGGGAATGCCTTCAGCGCATAAACTTAACGGCGCCCTTATCGCTACCCGAAACGGCACTCAGCACATAGAGCCCCTTAGGAAGCGACGCGATATTGATTCGCACAACCGGGCCATCAGCACTACCTCCCGCTACCCGCCTACCATCCGCCGAGTAAATCTCATAACCGAACGCCTCTCCACGAGGATTGAGCACGACTGCCTCATCGCCCTCAAGGCGGAGCGTCATAGCGCCGCTCTCCACGCTTCCCACGGTGATTCCCGTTGAGGCAAGCAGATATTGCAGTCCCTCCACCGGACGGAACCAGCCGTCGCCATGTCGCGGATTGAGCGGATCGGGATAGTCGCGGAAATTGGTGGCTGCAATCGCCGCGCGGATTTCAGCGGGCGTGAGCCCCGGAAGCGCCTCCAACCATGTGGCCACGGCACCCGCCACGTACGGCGTTGCCATTGACGTGCCCGCGTCGCTCGCCCAGTAATACTTCTCACCATCCACCTCAGCTACGGCATGCATCTTTCCTAAATTCTCCGGATGCGCAAGGTTGTAATAACGATTGCACGAGGAAACGATGCCTCCGCCCGGAGCCACGGTATGCGGGAGCACACGGCCGTCAGCGAGAACGCCGTAGCCTGACCCGGCATTCACCGTAAAAGGTTCGAACGAGAACACACGGTCGGTGCCTCCGAGCGTCGGAAGGCGGTTCTTATTATTATACATACCCACCACAATCACATTCTCGCCTGTCGCTATGTCGCTCACCGACAGGTCGTTGCCGGGAGCCGTATATCCCGGCATCGCATTGAAGAAAGAATATTGCCCGTCGGCGTGGATATCGGCGTGCACCCCGGGGGCGGCCGAAAATTCCAGTGCCGGGTAATAGCGTGCCCAGCGACCCTCGGAAGCAGTGGCGGAGGCAACCGACACGGTGTGATATTCTATTTCGGTGACCCAGCGGCCGTTGAGCGCATCGATTCTCCCTTCAGCCCACACCTCGCCCGCCATATAGGCAGCCATATCCGGATCGGCGCCCGAGGCCACAAGCACACGCTCACCCGGCACGAGCGAAGTGACGGGCGACGTATAGACCACGCGGCGCGTATCGCCGTCGAAGACCGAGAAGCGCACATCCACCTGACGCACATCCCGGCTCCAGACGTCGGTAAAGCCCTGAATATCATAATGAATCCAGTCGTTGCCACTCAGATAGACTCCCTGCATCGGACTCTCCTCAGTGAAGTCGACCTGATACGAAACCCTGCTGTCGCCGGCATTTCCGGCCGCTATGCACACCACCGCCTCCCGGGCAATCAGATCCAGATAACGGCAGAAGAGCGATGTGCCGTCGTGAGGCCCGTTATACGAACCGAGCGACAGATTGATTACCACCGGGCGGCCGACCCGCCGGCCATACTCCAGGATCTCCTCGCATGAGGCCAGGATGCCCATGTCATAAAACTGACATGTGGCCGCCACGATCTCCGCCTCCGGCGCCATTCCGGAATAACCGCCCGGCGCATAACCTCCGGCCATGATTCCGGCCACGTGCGTGGCATGGTATGCATCGGAATTATCAGTGGTCCACGCGGCAATCTCCTCGGGACTCTCCAGAATGGTCCGCAAGCCGCGGTTCTCGGTGATGTTCACGAGTTTCTTCACTCTACTCTTCCCGTCGGCATCCCTGAAATTGATATGATTAGGGTCGAACGCCATATCGCAGAAGCCGACCACCACTCCGCGGCCCGCGTATGCGGCCGGAAGTCCGGCGCCGGTATGGAGTGCGTCGGCCTCAAACCATTGCTTCGCCACATCCATTACCGGCACGGCACGGCGCGGCTTTCGAACGCGTCGTGCACCCCCACTGTCGGCCGTACGGGCCGACACCCGGTCCAGTGCCTCCTCGGGCACAAGAGCAAGAGCCATATCGGCTCGCCGGTACCAGATGATGACGCCCGTTGCCTCAAGCGCCGCAATCTCATCATCATCCTCCAGCAACAGGATGGATGGGTAATAGAAGACTTCCTCCTCCTGCGACTCCGCAGCGACAGCCTGCGATGACGAACCAAAGGCTGGCGCAACGCGGCCGAGAAGGGCACATATTGCAATGATTGAATAAATTATGATAGATCTTGATTTCATGATGCGTAAAGCATGAGTCTAATCGGAGCGATGAAAAAGACACCCCGCGATAATGTTGGATAATAGAGTATTTCCCTAATTCTTCAACGGACTCGGAAGCCCTGAAGTATCATATTTATAAAAAGCCATCGATTTTTTAATAAAGTTTTGCTAAATTGGGCAAAAAGAATTATCTTTGAGAGTTAAAACAACAGGCTCCGCAACCCTGCGGAATTTCTGACACGCTAAGCATGCATAACCTCTCTGACATGAATAAAATTTTCTTATTGGCAGCCTCGCTGATGATGCTGCTGACCACCTTGACCGCCTCGGCTCAGGATTTTGACAAACTGAAAGAGGCGAAGCGAATAGAATCAGAACTGAAAACGGCCACTACACCGACGGATTCATTGCGCATCCTCTATAACGCGCTCGACCTGTCACCTAAATCAGAACGCATCCGGATCGGCGAAAAGATATATGACATCTGCGTCCGGATAGGACGCCCGGGTCCTGCACTCGACGTGCTGCGCATTATGTCGCAGTGCAGAAGAGACTCGGCATTTATGGCCAACCTCCAGAAGAAGGCCCTCGCCCTCCCCCAGTCGCAGGAACGCGACGAGACGCGTCTCTTTCTCACGATGGATCAGCTCGTGCAGAACAGCCGGTATGAGGATGAGGCCACGCGCCAGAAACGAATAATTGATCTGCTCGCAATTGCCGACGACCTCCCCGTGGCGCATTCTCCGCTCCAGAATGAGGATATTGCCGATTACTCCCCCCAACATGCAAAACTCCTCGCCCTCTATACGCTCGTGAACTATCTGAGCAATGACGCGTCGGGCGATATGCTGAAGACATACGTAGACAAGCTCTACAATGAAATCAACAAGCCCTACATAAAGCTCTACGCAATAAAGAACAGCGTCTATGCCGGCGTGGCCAATATTTATTCCGATGCCGGCGACCACCGCAAGGCCGTAGAGGCCGACCGCAAACTGCTTCGGGTGGTCGATGAACTTGAGAAACATTATGCCTCCAAGGGACGCGAATACCGCAACTACGATGTGAGCCGGTATATCATTTACCGCCGCATGCTCCGCAACTATAAGGGCCTCACTCCTGCGGAAATAGACGATCTCTATCAGAAATCGCTCGAACTGGCGAAGAGGGATCCGGAAGTGGCTTCCGACATGCGGAAAGAACCCCGGTTCTACGCATACTACTACATCGCAAAGGGCGACTACAACTCGGCCAAACCCAAAATCAAGGAATTGCTCAATTCCGAGAAAATCAGTTCGCAGACCCGCAAGCAGCTGCTCGAGAATCTTATCTCAGCGGCTGAACACACCGGCGACAGCGCCACGAAAATGGCAGCGCTGTCGGAATATAACTCCCTGCTTGAAGAACTTAACCGCACGCAGGCCACCAACAAATATAAGGAACTCCAGATCAAATATGATGTTGCCGAACTAAAATCACGCAATGCCGAACTCGAAATAGAGAACCGCGACGAAGAGCTGAATTCAGCCCGACGCATGATGACTTTCGTGACAGCCGCTTTCGTGCTCGTGCTCATCATCGTCGTGCTCGCCCTCTACCACTGGACGAAATTCGTGCGCAACGCCGCTACGATGGGACATATCGTCGACAGCATCCATCAGGAGCGATGCCTGGTGCATGATGCTGTCTATTACGATTATGCGCAGGAGTTCGACCCGATGCTCAGCAGCGACCGCGCCAAACCTCTTCCGTGGAAAAAGCGACTCAAGAAATATGGCCACAAAGATATCTCCGTGTTCATGACGGAGAGCATCATCAACGACCTTCTCTATATCGCCTCATTCGGCCGCCGCGCCCGCCGCAAATATGTGCAGCATTGCTCTATCGACTCTACCCTACGCCAGATCGAGGGCCGCGTAAGACATCTCGCCGATGATTTCGGTATTTATGAATATGAATTCCCTGACGACGACTTCAGCTTCGAGACCGATCAGGAGTGTATCAGCCTGATTATCGCCCATCTACTCATCGAGGGCGCCAAACTCTCGCCATCCGACAGAGTGTCGCTCACCGCACGCCGCACGCCCGACCGCCGCATTGACTTCGTCATCACAATCCACGATATCCAGTCGAAGACCATCGACGACCCGCACATCATGGCAGATTTCGTGGAATATAACAACATCCTCACTCACCCCGAGAGCGGGCTCCTCATCTGTCGCCTCATCTCGATGCTCATCAAGGCAAACCATTATCCGGACCCGACTTATAAGAAGGCCGCAAGATACATCTTCTCCGTGCCCGAGAATATGAACATCTGATCATAAGGCCCGCTTCAACAACCATTACTGAAAAATGAGTCAGGAAAGCACAAACCCGTCAGTTACACTCAATTCTCGTCAGCTGGAGGCCGTAGAAGCCTCGGAGGGACGCGTGCGGGTCGTGGCAGGCGCCGGTTCGGGCAAGACCCGCGTGCTTGCCCACAGATACGCATTTCTCGTCAACGACCTCGGCATCTCACCGGGCAATATCTTATGCCTTACCTTCACCAACAAGGCGGCCCAGGAGATGAAACACCGTATCGCGCGCATGGTCGACAGAGGCTCGGTCAACGACTTTATCTGCACCATCCACAGCTTCTGCGTCAAATTCCTGCGCCGCGAGATCTACCGCATCGGCTATCCAAAGAATTTCACCGTGATCGATGAGGAGGATGCCAAGATGCTGGCCAAGCAGGCGATGGAGGAGTTCGGAATCGACCGCCGCAAACTCACTACCGAGCGCTTCCTGACCAATGTGGCTGCCCTTAAAGGCTACAATATCGATGCATACATCCAGCGCCACCTGCTCCCGGCCAGTTCGCCGGAATGTCCCGATGCGCAAGTAAGGTACATGCGCCTGCAGCTCAAGCATTATGCCCTCGACTACGACGACCTTATCTATTTCACAATCTATATCCTCAATCATTTCGAGGATGCGCGACGCTACTGGACCGACAAGCTCAACTATATAATGGTCGACGAAGTGCAAGACTGCTCGGCCGACGACTGGAAACTGCTCAATATCCTTGCCTCGCACCACGGCAATCTTTTCGTGGTGGGAGATCCCGACCAGGCCATATATGAATGGCGCGGTGCAAATCCCGGAATATTCGTGAACTTTAAAGCATCGACCGACATTATTCTTAATGAGAATTACAGGTCGACCCCGGATATTCTTGAGATCGCCAACAGTATTATTGCGAATAATAAGAACCGCGTTCCCAAGGAGCTCTACACCATGAAGCTCAACGAGCGGCGTGCCGTCTACCGCCATGCCCGCTCCGAGAAAGAGGAGGCGGAGTTTATCGCCGATACTATACAGCAGGGAATTTCCGAGGGCGAACCGGCGAAAGACTTCGCCGTGCTCTACCGCAGTTCGTTTCTCTCGCGGCAGCTCGAGCAGCAGCTTCTGCGGCGTAAGATACCCTACAGCGTCTGGGGCGGCGTGAAATTCTTCGAGCGAAAGGAGATAAAGGATGTGATCTGCTATCTGCGGCTCATCGCCTCCGACCATGACGACATGGCCTTCGCACGCATCATCAATCTTCCGGCGCGGAAATTCGGGCGCACCTCCATGGCGCGACTGCGCGAGAAGGCGGAGGCAATTGGCGTTCCGCTGATGCGTACCCTCAGAAACGCTTCCGATGAAGGCGACTTCGCCCGTTCGGCGATTAAGTCTTTTATTGAAAGCATTGACCGCTGGCGCGAGATGGCGGTCACGATGCCGGTGTCCGAACTCACTGACAAGGTGCTCATCGAGAGCGGATTGGCCGATCTCTACCGAATGGACGAGCGTGAGGACCGGCTGGAGAATATCGCCGAGCTCATCAACTCGATGCGTGAGTTCGAGCTCTCGCGCGATGATGACGACGACCGCGCCCTCGATGCCTATCTGCAGGAAATCGCCCTCTACACCAACGGCGACGCAATGGTGGATAAGGATAAGGTGCGCATGATGACGATCCACCAGTCGAAGGGGCTGGAATTTCCCACCGTGTTCGTCACCGGTCTGACGGAGGGCATCTTTCCCAATCACCGCTCGATCCGCGAACGTCGCAAGGATGGCGAGGAAGAGGAGCGACGGCTGATGTATGTGGCCGTAACGCGTGCACGATCAATGCTTTATCTCTCGGAGGCGGAGGGATATATGAATGATAACGGAGCGCTGAAGTATCCGTCGAGATTCATCTCGGAGATTCCCGACGTGCTGCTCACGGTGGAGGGAAATCCTGATCCGTCGCTCTTTGAGGGCACGCGCAATATGGTGTCGCTGCTCAATGCCGAGTTAGGCGAGGGCGATAATGCGCCGATGCCTCCCGGCACGGAAGTGGAACACCGCGTGTTCGGCCGGGGCACAATCGTTTCGTTCGATCCGGCCGCCCGCTCCTACCGCGTGAGATTCGGCACAACTGAGCGCGACCTCGTGCCCCGCGTGCTGAAGAAAGTGTAAGCGCTCTGAAGCTGATATATTATGGAAAAATAAATCAACTATTTACCTATAAATATGAATCCACGAAAATCTCTTATTATGGCAGCCACGTTGCTGACATGCAGCTGCGCTCCTATGCTTTGGGCGCAGACCAACAGCACCTATGATGCACAGTTCATCAGCTGGCCAACCTACAACGGCAATGATCTTGAGCTTAGCGTAGACGCATCAGGCACACACTTCCGCCTCTGGAGCCCCAAGGCAAAGGAAGCCCGCGTGAATCTTTATGATAACGGCCACACCGGCAAGCCCTTCCAGGTGATCCCGATGAAGTTTGACGCTGCCACGGGCACGTGGAGCGCATCTGTGCCCGAGAAGCTTTACGGCAAGTTCTATACTTTCCAGATCAATAGCGACGGCAAGTGGCTCGCCGAAACTCCCGGCGTATGGGCTAAGGCTGTAGGCGTCAACGGCAGCCGCGCCGCTATCATCGATTTCGCCTCCACCGACCCCGAGGGCTGGGCAGCCGATAAGGGCCCGGAAGTGAAGAACTTCACCGATGTGGTACTCTACGAGATGCACCACCGCGACATGTCGATGCATCCCTCTTCGGGCATCGCCAACAAGGGTAAGTTTCTCGCCCTCACCGAGCACGGCACGCTCTCGCCCGAGGGGCTGGCGACCGGCATCGACCATCTGAAGGAACTTGGCGTCACGCACGTGCACATCCTGCCCTCCTACGATTATAATTCGGTGGATGAGATGAATCTCCAGAACAACACCTACAACTGGGGTTATGACCCGCTGAACTATAATGCGCCCGAGGGCAGCTATTCGACTAATCCGTCGGCTCCCGCCACGCGCGTGCGCGAGATGAAGGAGATGATCAAGGCCCTCCATGACGCAGGGATCGGCGTGGTGATGGACGTGGTCTATAACCACACGGCCGAAAATGACAATTCCAACTTCGAGCTCACCGCTCCCGGCTACTATCACCGCCATTGGGACGACGGCCGCTATTCCGACGCATCAGGCTGCGGAAATGAGACTGCCTCCGACCTCGCCCAGATGCGCGACTATATCGTCAACTCCACGAAATATTGGGCAGACGAGTATCATATTGATGGCTTCCGCTTCGACCTGATGGCTATCCACGACACGGAGACGATGAATCAGGTGGCCGCAGAACTCAAGAAAATCAATCCCTCAATCTTCGTCTACGGCGAAGGATGGACAGCCGGTGACTCTCCTCTCCAGCCCGAGCGGCGCGCGCTTAAGGAGAATGTGAGCAAGATGGAGAATATCGCCGTATTCTCTGATGATATCCGTGATGCCGTGAAGGGTCACTATACAAATGCTGACGACCGCGGCTTCGCTACGGGCAAACCCGGCAATGAGGAGACCGTGAAAATCGGTATCGTGGCGGCTACACCTCATCCTCAGGTAGACTTTAAGAAGGGTAATAATTCAAAGTTTGCCTACGCAATGTCGCCTGAGATGATCGTCAACTACGTGTCTTGCCACGACGACCTGACTCTTACCGACAAACTTCGCCGCTCAATGGCCGGCGAACCGGAGGAGAATATGCTTGAAGCCGCTAAACTGGCGCAGACAATCGTGTTCACGTCGCAGGGTACGCCCTTTATGTTTGCCGGGGAGGAAGTGTTCCGCGATAAGAAGGGCGTACACAATTCCTATAAGAGCCCCGATTCGATCAATGCCATCGACTGGAGCCAGAAGGCTAAGTACCACGATCTTTTCGACTATTATAAAGGACTCATCGAACTGCGCAAGAGCCATCCGGCCTTCCGCATGACCACGGCAGCCGATATTGCGAAGCATCTTAAGTTTGACAAGATTGACTCTAAGAAAACTCCCAATCTCATCTCCTACTCCCTGACCAACCATGCCAACGGCGATGAGTGGGATGAGATCAAGGTGATTCTCAACGGCGCATCGGAAGCCCGCACTGTCGACGTGAAGAAAGGCGACTGGATGATTGTCGCAGCCGACGGCAAGATCTCTCCTGCCGGCGACCTGGGCACCACCAAGGGGGGCAAGATGACCATCCCGGCCTATTCAGCCCTGATTCTCGCACGCAAATAAACTGCATACATACTGACCCCGGCGGCTCCGGGCCGGGGTCATCCATCGCTCACAAATAAAGAAAGAAAGAGACTGCCCAATCGGCTAATGTACAGCCGATTGGGCAGTCTCTTTGTATTACCATGGGGAGTCGAACCCCAATCGTCGGAACCGGAATCCGATATTCTATCCATTGAACTATGGGAACATATCAATCAACGCTGACGGGTAGCCGGTTGATTTTGAATGCAAAGATAACGCTTTTTTCGTTTTTTATCACTATCTTTGAAGAAAAATTTTCTTAATGAGCGCGACAAAAGAGGTCAGAATCGAAGCGGGATGGAAAAGAGCACTTGCCGACGAGTTTGAGAAACCTTATTTTAAACAGCTGTCGGAAGTGGTGAGGCGCGAGTATGCCAATCCTGCGGTGACCGTGTACCCACCCGCAGGAAAAATCTTCGCCGCCTTCGATGCCTCTCCGTTTGAGGAGACGAAAGTGGTGATTATCGGCCAGGATCCGTATCATGGTCCCGGGCAGGCCAACGGACTCTCATTTTCGGTAGATAAGGGAGTGGCATTCCCTCCGTCGTTGCGAAACATCTTCAAGGAGGTGAGCGACGACACAGGGGCGCCGATTCCGGCTGACGGCGATCTGACGCGCTGGGCGCGACAGGGCGTGCTCCTGCTCAACAGTTCGCTTACGGTGAGGGAGCATCAGCCGCAGTCGCACGCCGATATCGGCTGGCAGTATCTCACTGACGCGGCCGTGCGCAAGCTTGCCGAGGAGCGCGCGAACCTCGTTTTTATCCTCTGGGGAAGCCACGCGATCAAGAAAGGTGCTTTCATCGACCGCAACCGGCATCTCGTGCTGACCTCCGCCCATCCCTCTCCCCTCTCGGCTCACCGGGGCTTTTTCGGCAACCGCCATTTCTCAAAGGCCAATGAGTATCTCATCGCCCACGGGAAGACTCCTGTGGAATGGTGAGCCGCACCGCAATTAATTCATCTTATTCAACCGCTGATTATGAAGAAATTCATTATAATTCTTCTGCTTGTAATGTCGGCTTGCACGAATTGCTTCTGCGCTGAAGACACCGCCACGCGCATCTTCTCGCCGCGGATGCGCACGCTAAAGGCGGCCGTGGTGGATAACTTCATGTCGCCTCCTGTGATCCGCATCGGTACGGACGACCGCCTCTATATAAAATTTGATGAGATCGGAGAAGATAACAGTTATCTCGAATACAGGCTGATCCATTGCAATGCCGACTGGCAGCCGTCGCGGTTGAGCGAATCGGAATATGTCGACGGCTTCAACTCGGCGCGTATCGAAGATTATGCTTTCTCACGGGCCACGTATGTGCATTACGTGAATTATATGATTACCCTCCCTAACGATGATATGCGGATCATGCATTCGGGGAATTATCTTCTGCAGGTGTATGACCCGGATGAGCCCGATGAGACTCTGCTTCAATGCCGCTTCCAGGTGTCGGAAAACGGTGCGAACTCTTTCGGCTCCATAACGTCGCGCACCGATATGGGACATAATTCTGAATGGCAGCAACTGGCGTTCACTGCAGATTTCTCGGCATTGGGAAATATCAATCCCTATCAGGATCTGATAGTATATGTGACGCAGAACGACCGTGCCGACACACGGCGAATCGTTCGCTCTCCTCTGCGTCTTAACGGACAGCAGGCTGTATATGAACATCTTAACGATCTTATTTTCCCGGCATCAAATGAATACCGGCGCTTTGAGTCGACGAGTAATAATTTCGCGGGGATGCACGTGGATTCGCTACGCTTCATGGGCACTAACTATCACGTGTGGCTCAAGCCTGACAGCGAGCGCCGCGACTCGGAATATTCTTTCGACCGCACGCAGCATGGTCGGTTCATCATAAGGGAATATAATTCCACCGACTCCGATCTGGGCGCCGACTATATCACGGTGCATTTCCTGCTTAACGCGGAGGAGAATCCGGCGCTTGAGCTTTTTGTCGACGGGGAGTTCACGCACGGTCTGTATGACCGGACCAACCGGATGACCTACGACTCCGCTGCGGGAGGCTATGTGCTGGAGATACCGCTGAAGCAGGGGGCTTATAATTATCAGTATGTGGCTCGGCCTGTGGGATCGGTTGCCGCCCCGTCGCCGTCGCTGATTGAGGGAAATAAGTATGAGACGGATAATGAGTACTCCGTAGAGGTATTCTACCGTCCGCCTGGAGCTCGCGGCGACCGTCTGGTGGGATTCCGCACCGTCACAGGAATGTGAGGCAGACGGCAGTAATTTCAATATATGAAAATCAATTTAATATGCTACAGATAAAGGATACGCTTGTGTCGCTCGACCTCGTTGAACGCTATTTCGCATGCGATCTCGACGCCTGTCTGGGACAGTGCTGTGTCGACGGCGATGCGGGCGCCCCGCTTGCACCCGGAGAGGCGGAGAAGATTGAGAAGGTGATTCCGGAAGTAATTGATGAGCTTGCTCCGCGGGCTGTCAAGGCGATAGAGGAGGAAGGCTCGAGCTATGTCGACCCGGATGGCGACGAGGTGACGCAGATTGTGGATGGGCGCGACTGTGTCTTCACGTGCTATGCGCCGGGGGGCAAGTGCCTCTGTGCCCTCGAGAAGGCTTTTCGCGAGGGCCGGATCGCCGATGTGAAGCCGATCTCATGCCGTCTTTATCCTGTGCGGTTGAAGGAGTATTCCGGCTTTACGGCCGTGAATATGCACCGGTGGAAAATATGTCGTCCCGCCGAGGCCCTCGGAAAGAAACTTGGCGTCAGAGCCTATGAATTTCTGAAGGAGCCGTTAGTTGCACGCTTCGGTCAGGAATGGTATGATGACCTAGAGGTGGCCGCGAAAGAGTATCTGAAACAATATCCCGACGGCTATCCGCACTGAGAGATGTGAAACGGAGATTACAATCGGCTGAGGAATGAACTGCCGTCACTCCGTTAGAGTCGAATATTAATTATAATCAGGAAGTGTCATGACGCGTTTATACTGGTGGTCCAATTTCGTCTTCATTCTTTTTTATGCGTTCATCATCATCAGCTGTGTGATAGTGGTGCTGAAGGAGAACCGTAATCCCATCCGGAGCCTCGCGTGGGTGCTGGCATTGATTTTTCTGCCCGGGATTGGTTTGGTGTTCTATGCTTTTTTCGGGCGCAGTCTCAGGGGGCAGCATATGATTTCGCGGATGAATAAGCGGAGGATAATGACGTCGATGTCCGTGCGCCATATCGACCTTAATAAGCTTAGCCTCTCGCGTGCCGACAGAAACCTGATAAAGCTGGCGCGTAATGTTTCGTCATCCTTCTACACAGTGAATAATGAGATCGAGATCTTCACTAACGGGGAAGATAAGTTCACGGCCCTGAAGCGGGATCTTCTGGCAGCGGAACATTCGATTTTCCTGCAGTATTACATCTTTCTCGACGATACGCTGGGGCACGAGATAGCGGAGATTCTGATGCAGAAGGCGCGTGAGGGCGTCGAGGTGAAAGTGATCTACGACCATGTGGGAAGCTTCTCCGCGCGAAATAGATTTTTCAAGATGATGAATTCAGCGGGCGTGGAGACTCACCCGTTCTTCAGGGTTACATTCCCGCAGTTTGCGAACCGTGTCAACTGGCGCAACCACCGCAAACTTGTAATCATCGACGGCCGCATAGGATATATCGGAGGCATGAATATCGCCGACCGGTATGTGCACCGCGCTTCGAAGGGCTGGGGCTGGCGCGACACGCATTTCCGCGTTCAGGGCGAGATTGTGGATTCCCTTCTCTTTTCATTTGTAGTCGACTGGAATTTCCGCAATCAGGATAAGCCGCTCCGCTACCCCGACAGCAGGCGGGAGAATTCCATTCATAACGAACTCGGCATGCAACTTGTAGGCTCGGGGCCGCTCAGTTCGTGGGATAATCTGGCTCTCTGCTTCCTGAAGGCTATCAGTTCGGCGACGAAGAGCATCTATATCCAGACCCCATATTTCCTTCCGACCGATGCCCTCCGCCATGCGCTGGAGGCTGCCGCACTGTCGAAAATAGACGTCCGTATCATGATTCCGCGCCGCAGCGACTCGCTGATGCTGCGTTACGCTTCATTCTCCTATATCACGCAGTGCCTGAGGGCAGGAATTAAGGTCTATCTCTATAATCCGGGGATGCTTCACGCGAAGTGCATGATTATTGATGACAATCTCGTGACGGCCGGCTCGACTAATTTTGATTTCCGCAGCTTCGAGAATAATTTCGAGTGCAATCTCTTCATCTACGACCGGGGGGTAAACGCCCGGATGCGAGAGATCTTTTTCGACGACATGCAGAAATGCACGAAAGTGACGTCGACGTCATGGAGACAGAGGCCTCTTCTTCAGCGCACGCTTGAGTCGGTGGTGCGTCTCTTCTCTCCGATACTATAAAAGGCTCTGAGAGCCCTTAAAACTGTTGAGAAAGGGATATAAAAAAAGGTGTACCCTCCGGTACACCCTTTTTTGTTATGCTGATATCAGATTACTCAGCTGTGGGAGCCTCAGCGGCAGGAGCCTCAGCAACGGGAGCTGCTGTAGTCTCCGCTGCTGCGGGAGCGGCCTTCTTCGAGCGGGAGCGGCGGGTGCGGGCAGCCTTTTTGGGAGCGTTGTCAGCGATCGCAGCCTCGTTGAAGTCAACAAACTCTATCATTGCCATCTCAGCGTTGTCACCGAGACGGTGGCCGGTCTTAAGGATGCGGAGGTAACCGCCGGGGCGGTTTGCGACCTTCTCAGAGATGGGGCCGAAGAGTTCTTTAACGGCCTCCTTGTTCTGGAGGTAGCTGAACACGATACGGCGGTTCTGAGTATCGTCTTTCTTAGCGCGTGTCACCAGGGGCTCCGTGTAAACGCGGAGAGCCTTTGCCTTGGCAATAGTGGTGAAGATTCTCTTATGCTCGATAAGAGAAATCGCCATATTTGCCAGAAGGGCCTCGCGATGGCCTTTCTTACGGCTAAGGTGGTTGAATTTCTTATTGTGTCTCATTGTGGGATTTAGTCTTTGTCTAATTTATATTTAGAAATATCCATTCCAAAGGAAAGATTCAACTTCTCAAGGAGCTCATCGAGCTCGGAGAGAGATTTCTTTCCGAAGTTTCTGAACTTAAGGAGATCGTTCTTGTTGAAGACCACGAGCTCGCCCAGAGTCTCAACCTCGGCGCTCTTGAGGCAGTTGAGCGCACGGACCGATAGGTCCATGTCGACAAGCTTACTCTTGAGCAGCTGGCGAGTGTGCAGCAGTTCCTCATCGAATTCCTCGGGAGCATCAGTCTGGGGAGTCTCGAGAGTGATTTTCTCATCGCTGAACATAGCGAAATGCTGCATGAGAATAGTGGCGGCCTCCTTAAGGGCTTCCTTGGGGAGAATCGAGCCGTCGGTGGTGACTTCGATAATGAGCTTCTCGTAGTCGGTCTTCTGCTCGACGCGATAGTTTTCGACAAAATACTTCACGTTCTTGATGGGCGTGTAGATAGAGTCGATAGCGATAGTGTCGGCGGGAGATCCGGCGAGCATTTCGCGATTCTCATCTGCAGGCACCCAACCGCGACCCTTGTTGATCGAATATTCCATCTCGAAGCCGAAATCGGGATCGATATGGCAGATCACGAGGTCGGGATTAAGCACCTCGAATCCTGAGAGAACCTGACCTAAGTCACCAGCCGTAAAGACTTCTTTGCCCTCCACTTTCACCTTTGCAGTTTCGGCGTTGTGGTCTTCGGTTGTCTGCTTGAACCGGATCTGCTTAAGATTGAGGATGATATTGGTTACGTCCTCCTTGACACCGGGGATGGTATCAAGCTCGTGGGCGACCCCGCTGATACGGATAGAGTTGATGGCGAAGCCGCCGAGCGAAGAAAGGAGCACGCGTCGGAGGGCATTGCCAAGCGTCAGGCCGTATCCAGGCTCAAGAGGACGGAATTCGAACTTGCCGAACGAACCGGCGTCCTCGAGCATGATAACCTTTTCGGGTTTCTGAAATGCTAATATAGGCATGGCTGTCTTAGATTTTATTATTTAGAATAGAGCTCGACGATGAGCTGCTCCTTGATCGTCTCGGGGATATCCTCACGCTGGGGGAGGTGAAGGAACTTGCCGCCCTTGATAGATTCATCCCACTCGATCCATGGATATTTGCTGTGGTTGAAGCCGGCCACGCAGTCGGCGATCACCTCAAGCGACTTAGACTTCTCACGCACAGTGATGACGTCGCCGGGCATTACGCGATATGAAGGAATATTCACGTTCTTGCCGTTGACGTTGATGTGCTTGTGGAGCACGAGCTGGCGGGCAGCCGGACGGCTGGGAGCCAGACCGAGACGGTAAACCACATTGTCGAGACGGCTCTCGAGGAGCTGGAGAAGCACCTCACCGGTGATACCCTTGGTGCGGGCTGCTTTCTCGAACAGATTGCGGAACTGACGCTCGAGCACTCCGTAAGTGTATTTAGCTTTCTGCTTTTCGCGAAGCTGGGTGCCATACTCAGAAGTTTTCTTTCTGCGGTTCTGACCATGCTGGCCCGGGGGATAGTTTCTGCGTGCAAAAACCTTATCCTCGCCAAAGATGGGCTCACCAAACTTACGCGCGATTTTTGTTTTCGGTCCTGTGTATCTTGCCATTATTTTTTCTTTTTTGGTCGTCGGCGACGAAGCCCCTTAGCGACAGCCGCGACCGTCGAGAGAAAGTGTATGTGACGGTCTTTTCGCATTCAGGGCAGTCGGCCGGCTGATGTTGCAATTTGCGTTTGCTTTTATCAGAGTTACGGTTGGAGTTAGACTCTTCTTCTCTTGGGAGGACGGCAACCGTTGTGCGGAAGCGGAGTAACGTCAACGATTTCTGTCACTTCGATACCGCTCTGGTGAACGAAACGGATGGCAGCCTCGCGGCCGTTACCCGGACCCTTCACATATGCCTTGACCTTGCGCAGGCCGAGGTCGTAAGCGACCTTGGCGCAATCTTGCGCTGCCATCTGGGCTGCGTAGGGTGTGTTCTTCTTTGAGCCTCTGAAGCCCATCTTGCCGGCTGAAGACCAGGAGATGACCTGACCTTCCTCATTGGCGAGACACACAATGATGTTGTTGAAAGAGCTATGCACATGCAGCTGGCCACTTGCGCCAACCTTGACATTCCTCTTTTTTGCTGCGACTGTCTTTTTTGCCATTTTTTATTTGATTATTTTGTAGCTTTCTTCTTGTTAGCGACTGTTTTCTTGCGGCCCTTGCGCGTGCGGGCATTGTTCTTTGTGCTCTGGCCACGCACCGGAAGACCAAGACGATGACGGATGCCACGGTAGCAGCCGATGTCCATCAGACGCTTGATATTGAGCTGGATTTCTGTGCGGAGGTCACCCTCTACCTTGTGTTCGCGCTGGATCACTTCACGAACGGCTGCTGCCTGATCGTCTGTCCAGTCCTGCACTTTGATATCGCGGTCTACGCCTGCCTTGTCAAGGATAGACTTGGCTGCGCTGCGGCCGATTCCGAAGATATAGGTCAACGCTATCTCTCCTCTTTTATTCTGCGGCAAATCTACGCCGACAATTCTTACTGCCATATTGCTTTTTCGTAATTTTTTGCAAAGGTAATAAAATTATCCTTGACGCTGTTTAAATTTTGGATTTTTCTTGTTGATTACGTATAATCTACCCTTCCGGCGTACGATCTTGCTGTCGGGAGTGCGCTTTTTGACTGATGCTCTTACTTTCATATCGGGGTTTTGTTTTATTTGTATCTGAATGAAATTCGTCCCTTGCTCAGGTCGTAGGGCGACATCTCGACCTTTACCTTATCGCCGGGAAGAATCTTGATGTAGTGCATTCTCATCTTGCCCGAAATATGAGCAGTTATCTCATGGCCGTTCTGAAGTTCGACCTTGAACATAGCGTTGGATAACGCTTCGAGAATGACACCGTCTTGTTCGATTGCAGCTTGCTTAGCCATAGTAGTCTTTTCTTTTGTCTTTTTTGTTGTGCAATGTGTTTCTATCATCAAGCCTTCTGTTCGAGGGCAGCCTCGATATAGTCGAAGGTAGTGAGGATCTCGGGCTCATCTCCGTTGATCAGAATCGTGTGCTCGTAATGAGCAGAGGGCTTGCGGTCGCGCGTGCGGCACTCCCAGCCGTTGGATTCGATCACAATGTTCTTGCTTCCGAGGTTGATCATCGGCTCAATGCAGATAAGCATCCCGTCATGAAGCACCGGGCCCGTGCCGCGGCGTCCGTAATTGGGCACCTCCGGATCCTCATGCATGCTCCGTCCTATTCCGTGGCCGCACATCTCGCGCACCACGCTGTAGCCGTTGCTCTCACAGAATCTCTGCACGGCATTCGAGATATCCCCTACCCTGTTGCCTGCAACAGCCATCTCGATGCCGACATAAAGAGACTCGAAGGTGATGTCGAGCAGACGCTCGGTCTTGGGATCTATCTCGCCGACGGCAAATGTGTAGCAGCTGTCGCCGTGGAAGCCGTTGAGCTCAACGACACAGTCGGTGCCCACAATATCGCCCTCCTTCAAAGTATATCCGGAAGGGAAACCGTGAACGACCGTCTCATTCACCTCGATGCAGAGAGTGCCCGGGAAACCGTGATAACCGAGGCAAGCGGGTTTACCCCCGTTGTCGAGGATAAACTCTCTTGCTATGGTGTCAAGACGACGCGTAGTGACGCCGGGAGCGACCCAGCGGGCCACTTCGCCAAGCGTGCGGCTGCAGAGATCGCAGGCCTTGCGCGTGAGTTCGATTTCCTCAGGTGTCTTGATATAGATCATTTTCTTGCTTGCAACTCTAAGAATTTAGAAAGCACTGTTACCCGATGTGCGGCCCTTGATACGGCCGTGCTTCATCAGACCGTCATACTTGTGCATGATCAGATGGCCCTCTACAATGCGCAGAGTGTCGAGAATCACGCCCACAAGGATGAGCAGTGAAGTTCCGCCGAAGAATGAGGCGAAATTACGGTTGAGGCCACACACGTGTGCAATCGCAGGGAGAATGGCCACGATGCCGAGGAAGATTGATCCGGGCAGCGTGATTCTTGACATGATCGAGTCAAGATACTCCACGGTGGGCTTGCCGGGCTTGATGCCGGGGATGAAGCCGTTGTTACGCTTCATGTCCTCAGCCATCTGCGCGGGGCGCACTGTGATTGCAGTATAGAAATATGTGAAGGCCACAATCATGATGAAGTACACGAAATTGTACCAGAAACCATACATATCGGTCATGGCTCCGAAGAAACCACCGGTTCGCTTGCTGAAGCCGACAAGTGTGATAGGAATGAACATGATCGCCTGCGCGAAGATGATGGGCATAACGCCGGCAGCATTCACCTTGAGGGGAATGAACTGACGGGCACCGCCATACTGCTTGTTGCCCACGACCTTCTTTGCATACTGCACCGGGACGTTGCGCGTGCCCTGCACGAGCAGCACCGCACCGGCGATAACGGCGAGCAGGATGATGATCTCCACAAGGAAGAGCACCAGACCACCGCCGGCGCTGTTAAGAAGGCGACCAGTGAATTCCTGAATGAAAGCCTCGGGAAGACGGGCGATGATACCGATAAGGATGATGAACGAGATACCGTTGCCCACACCCTTCTGGTCGATACGCTCGCCGAGCCACATGATGAACATGGAGCCTGCCGCGAGGACGATAGTCATGAACACTATGGTCCAGAAACCTAATTCAACGTGGCCTCCGGCTGCCTGAACCTGATACTTGAGATTCATCAGATAAGCCGGACCTTGCAGCACGAGAATCACTACCGTGAGCCAGCGGGTATACTGATTGATTTTCATGCGTCCGCTCTCGCCCTCACGCTGCAGTTTCTGAAACGCGGGGAGCACCATGCCGAGAAGCTGGATCACGATCGAGGCCGTGATGTAGGGCATGATTCCAAGTGCGAAAATAGACGCCTGAGAGAATGCACCGCCCGAGAACATATCGAGCAGCTGCATAAGCCCGTCGGCAGTGAAATTCTTCAGTGCCAGCAGCTCGTCGGGATTGATTCCCGGCAAGACCACGTAGCACCCGAAGCGGTAGATGACCACAAGCAGCAGCGTGATGCCGATGCGCTTGCGGAGATCCTCAACGCTCCAGATGTTTTTTATCGTTTTAGTAAATCCCATTGTGTTCTACAATTATTTTTTGACTACAGAGCCACCGGCCTTGACGATCGCGTCCTCGGCTGCCTTTGAGAAGGCATTAGCCTCGACTTCAAGAGCATGGCTGAGCGCGCCGTTTCCAAGAATCTTTACGAGTGCCTTCTTGGCTACGAGTCCGGCGTTGCGAAGATCCTCAACTGTGACCTTAGTCGCGCCGTTGGCTGCGAGAGCCTCAAGGGCATCGAGATTGATCGCCTTGTATTCTACGCGGTTAATGTTCTTGAAACCGAACTTGGGCACGCGACGCTGAAGGGGCATCTGACCACCTTCGAAGCCAACCTTGTGCTTGTAGCCCGAGCGGGATTTAGCACCCTTGTGACCGCGGGTAGATGTGCCACCGTAACCTGAACCGGTGCCTCGGCCGATTCTCTTGGTTTTCTTATTGCTGCCAACGGCAGGCTGTAAATTATGTAATTCCATTTCGATCGTCTGCTTTAGAGTTGAGTCACTTTAACTAAATGATGAACCCTCTTGACCATACCGAGGATGTCGGGAGTGTCCTCTTTAACCACGCTATGGTTCATTTTGTGCAAGCCGAGCGCGTCGAGGGTAGCCTTCTGCACCTTGGGCGCGTTGATACGGCTCTTTATCTGGGTGATTTGAATCTTAGCCATTTCGCTGATTATTTGCCGTTAAACACTTTTTCGACGCTGATGCCACGGTTCTGAGCCACCTGAGCCGGCGAGCGGAGCTCGTCGAGAGCGGCGATAGTAGCCTTCACAAGGTTGTGGGGGTTGGATGAACCCTTCGACTTTGCGAGCACGTCGGTGATGCCCACACTCTCAAGCACTGCACGCATTGCACCACCGGCCTTTACTCCCGTACCTTCAGAAGCAGGCTTGAGGAAGATGCGTGAACCGCCGAACTTGGCAGACACCTCGTGGGGAATCGTGCCTTTGTACACGGGCACCTTGATAAGATTCTTCTTGGCAGTCTCAACGCCCTTGGCGATAGCTGCAGTGACTTCATTGGCTTTACCGAGGCCCCAGCCGATTACACCGTCGCCATTACCTACAACCACAATGGCTGCGAAGCTGAATGCGCGGCCACCTTTGGTCACCTTAGTTACACGGTTGATGGCTACAAGGCGGTCCTGGAGTTCGAGATCGTTGGTCGATTTTACCTTATTGTTCTTTGCCATGATTTCTATTAGAATTTAAGACCACCCTGGCGGGCTGCGTCTGCCAATGATTTAACACGTCCGTGATAGAGATAACCGTTACGGTCGAACACCACCTCAGTGATGCCCTTCTCTGCGGCTTTCTTTGCAATCGCCTCGCCAACCTTGGCTGCGATTTCTGTTTTAGTGCCTCCTTCGAGACCCTTAGATGAAGCAGCGGCAAGCGTCACGCCTGCGAGGTCGTCGATCACCTGCACGTAGATCGCCTTGTTTGAGCGGTAGACGCTCATGCGGGGACGCTGTGCGGTGCCCGAGATTTTCCCGCGGATGCGGGTCTTGATTTTATTTCTTCTTGCTATCTTAGATACCATAATGCTTTAGATTTTATTTGGCGTTAGCCGACTTTCCTGACTTGCGACGGATAACCTCGCCAACAAACTTGATACCTTTTCCCTTGTAAGGCTCGGGCTTGCGGAGCGAACGAATCTTGGCGCACACCTGGCCGAGAAGCTGCTTGTCGGAGCTCTCGAGGATGATGAGCGGGTTCTTGTTTCGCTCAGTCTTGGCCTCAACCTTCACTTCCTTGGGAAGCTTGATGAAGATAGCGTGTGAATATCCTAAAGCGAGTTCGAGCACCTGACCCGAAGAAGTGGCACGGTAGCCGACGCCGACGAGTTCCATCTCCTTCTTATAGCCTTCCGACACGCCAACCACCATATTGTGGATAAGCGCACGGTAAAGACCATGCATAGCGCGGTTCTCACGCTCGTCGTTCGGACGGGTCACAACTATGTGACCATCCTCTACCTTTACCTCGATATTGGGGTTCACTTCCTGAGAGAGCTCTCCCTTCGGACCTTTCACGGTCACTTTATTGTCTTTTACCTGTACGGTTACGCCGGCAGGGATTGCGATCGGTGATTTACCTATTCTTGACATTTCTATTCCCTCCCTGATTAATAAACGTAACACAATACTTCGCCACCGATCTTGCGCTCCTTGGCTTCCTTGTTGGTCATCACACCCTGAGAAGTAGAGAGGATTGCGATGCCGAGGCCGTTGAGCACGCGGGGCATATCTTTATAGCCGGTATACTGGCGCAGACCCGGACGAGAGATGCGGTGCAGGTTCTTGATTGCACACACCTTGTCAGCCGGATCATACTTAAGGGCGATCTTGATAGTGCCCTTGGGGCCGTCGTTTTCCACGAACTTGTAGTTCAGGATGTAGCCCTGGTCGAAAAGGATCTTAGTGATTTCCCTTTTCATTTTAGACGTCGGAACCTCAACCACGCGGTGGCCTGCCATGATGGCGTTCCTGAGTCTTGTCAGATAATCTGCGATTGGATCAGTCATTTTTTTGTTGATTAAATTGATTCAGACCGATGCTGAACAATATTTAAAACAGATGAAAGTGTCTGTAAGTAAGGGTCCCGGCGCGATATCTCCGCCGGGGAAGCCCCCGGCCCCCGGAGGGGAAGCAGCTTACCAGCTTGCCTTCTTAACGCCGGGGATAAGGCCTGCAGACGCCATTTCGCGGAACTGGATACGCGAGATGCCGAACTGACGCATATATCCTTTCGGACGGCCTGTGAGCTCGCAACGATTGTGGAGACGCACGCGCGAAGCGTTCTTCGGGAGCTTCTGCAGCTTGGTGAGCGCTTCGTAGTCGATGTTGCCGTCAGCGTCTGCTAGAGCAGCCTTCTTGAGAGCAGCCTTCTTCTCTGCGTATTTGGCAACAAGGCGCTGACGCTTTACCTCGCGAGCCTTCATTGATTCTTTAGCCATATGTCTTATTTCTCGTGTTTAAAGGGTAAACCGAATTTCTTAAGCAGTGCGAAACCTTCCTCGTCAGTGTCGGCAGAAGTCACGAAAGTGATGTTCATACCCTGAAGCTTGGGAACGTTATCGATGTTGATCTCGGGGAAGATGATCTGCTCAGTGATACCGAGCGTATAGTTGCCGCGGCCATCGAGCTTGGAGTTGATTCCCTTGAAGTCGCGGATACGGGGCAGAGCCACGCGCACGAGACGTTCCAGGAACTCATACATCTTCTCGCGACGGAGAGTCACCATCGCGCCGATAGGCATCTTCTTACGAAGCTTGAAGTTCGAGATATCCTTCTTGGAGAGGGTGGGCACAGCCTTCTGACCAGTGATTGCAGTCAGCTCGTTGAGTGCAGTCTCGATGATCTTCTTATCCTGGGTTGCTCCGCCAAGACCCTGATTGATCACGATCTTCTCGAGGCGGGGGACCTGCATGGGAGTTGAATACTTGAACTCTTCAGTGAGCTCGGGAACGATTTTCTCCTTGTATTGCTTGGAAAGTGTAGTCTCTGCCATTACTTAATCTCCTCTCCTGATTTTTTAGCGTAACGCACCAGCTTGCCGTTCTCGTTGCGACGGCGGCCGATACGGGTGGGTTTGCCCGTCTTCGGGTCTACCACGTTAAGGTTTGAAATATGCACCGGTGCCTCGATCTTTACGATACCACCCTGGGGATACTTGGCATTCGGCTTTGTGCTTTTGGAGACAATGTTGATGCCCTCCACGATGGCGCGGCACTTCTTCACCTGCACCTCGAGGACGCGGCCAGTCTTGCCCTTGTCGTCACCGGCATTGACGAAGACTGTGTCTCCCTTCTTGATATGGAATTTTGCCATTTTTGTTAAATTGTCTAAGACTGTTAGTAGAAGTAAGTGATTAGAGCACCTCGGGTGCGAGCGACACGATCTTCATGTTGGTGTTGCGGAGCTCGCGGGCCACAGGGCCGAAGATACGGGTGCCGCGGATTTCACCGGCGTTGTTGAGAAGCACGCAGGCGTTGTCGTCGAAACGGATATAGCTACCGTCCGGACGGCGGATTTCCTTCTTCGTGCGCACTACCACAGCCTTTGAAACCGTACCCTTCTTCACGTCGGAAGAGGGAATTGTGCTTTTCACTGTCACTACGATTACATCACCGACACTTGCATAGCGACGGCCGGTGCCGCCGAGCACGTGAATGCAGAGCACTTCCTTAGCACCGGAGTTGTCTGCCACTGTTAAACGTGATTCTGTCTGTATCATGATTACTTAACTTTTTCGATGATTTCAACGAGTCTCCATCTCTTTGTCTTGCTCAGAGGGCGGGTCTCCATAAGGCGTACAGTGTCGCCTACAGAGCACTCATTGTTCTCGTCGTGCGCGTGATACTTCTTTGTCTTGTTGACGAATTTACCGTAGATAGGGTGTTTCTCCTTCCATTTGATCTCGACCGTGATGGTCTTGTCGCACTTGTTGCTCGAAACAACCCCGATTCTCTCTTTTCTAAGATGTCTCTTCTGTTCTTCCATTTTTCAGATAGTCTTTGGGGTTAATTACTTGGAAGCAGCCTCCTTTTCGGCGGCGATTTCCTTCTGGCGCAACACTGTCTTCAGACGGGCGATATCACGGCGGTCTTTTGTGATCTTGGCCGGATTGTCCGAGGGAGATATCGCGTGCGCTACTTTCAATTCACGATAAGCCTTCTCTGCAGCCTCTATCTGTGCCTGCAATTCCTGAATGCTTAATTCCTTGATTTCTTCCTTTTTCATTTATGATTATATTTATCAAGTGAGATTTTCTCTCATTTCTTTAAATACACATTTAGGGCCCATTCCGGCCCAACCGGGAGGCCGGCTTTCGCTGGTCTCCCGTTAGTTGAACCGAAATTTTCCCTAAATATTGTGCAAAGATTGGAAAAAATTTCAATCTTGAAGTGTTTTTTCGCTATTTTTCGCGTTTTTAAACGTTCTGCGAGGGATCATAGTCGCGGCGCACGATGAATTTCGTAAGCACCGGAAGCTTCTGAGCAGCAAGGCGGAGAGCCTCTTTTGCCACATCATAAGGCACACCGTCGATCTCGATCAGGATGCGGCCCGGAGTGACGGGAGCCACGAATCCTTCGGGGTTACCCTTACCTTTACCCATTCGCACCTCTGCAGGCTTTTTGGTGATAGGCTTATCAGGGAAGATGCGGATCCATACCTGACCCTGACGCTGCATGTAGCGCGTGAGGGCGATACGGGCGGCTTCAATCTGACGGCCGGTGATCCACTTTGCATCGAGAGTCTTGATACCGAACGAACCGAAAGCCAGCTGATTTCCACGCTGTGCCTCACCTTTCATGCGGCCTTTTTGCGAACGGCGGAATTTTGTCTTTTTAGGCTGTAACATTATCTGAGCTGTTTTTAACGGTTGTTATTCTTCTTGTTGCGGAAACCACCCTTGCGGCCTTCACGCTGACGGCCTCCGGGCTCCTTCTGGCCGGCTACGTAGGTCGGAGTTAACTCCTTCTTACCGTAGACCTCACCGCGGCAGATCCATACCTTAACGCCGACAACGCCGACTTTAGTGTGAGCCTCAACGAGAGCATAGTCGATATCAGCACGGAGCGTGTGGAGGGGCGTACGTCCTTCCTTGAACATCTCCGAACGAGCCATTTCGGCGCCGTTGAGACGACCGCTCACCTGCACCTTGATACCCTCGGCGCCCATACGCATCGTAGCTGCGATAGCCATCTTGACAGCACGGCGGTAAGCCACCTTGTTCTCGATCTGACGTGCGATATTTGTAGCCACGATCTCAGCGTCGAGTTCCGGACGCTTGATCTCGTGAATGTTGATCTGCACTTCCTTGTCGGTCACTTTCTTGAGTTCCTCCTTGAGGGCATCTACGTCCTTACCACCTTTACCGATGATCATACCGGGGCGAGAGGTAGCGATAGTGACGGTGGCCATCTTGAGAGTGCGCTCGATGATGATGCGCGACACGCTTGCCTTAGCAAGACGAGTGTGGAGGTACTTACGGATCTTAGAGTCTTCGAGAAGAGTCTCGCCGTACTTCTTACCACCATACCAGTTAGAGTCCCAGCCGCGGATCACGCCGAGGCGGTTGCTGATTGGATTAACTTTCTGTCCCATCTTGCTTAGTCGTTTGATTTATTAATAGTGTCAACGAAGATTGTGACGTGGTTGGAGCGTTTGCGGATACGGTAACCGCGGCCCTGGGGAGCGGGACGCATGCGCTTGAGCATGGGAGCTGCGTCAACGAAGATAGTCTTCACATAGAGCTCGCCGGACTCAGCCTTGCGCTCGTTTTTCTGTTCCCAGTTGGCGATAGCCGAACGGAGGAGTTTCTCCACCTTGCGAGAAGCCTCCTTATTGGAGAATTTGAGGATGCCGAGTGCCTTGAAAGCCTCAACGCCGCGGATCATGTCAACGACGAGACGCATTTTTCTGGGCGAAGAGGGCACATTGCGCAGGATAGCGAAATATTCGCTCTTGCGGGCCTCTTTAAGCGCATCGGCTGCTTTTCTTTTTCTTAAACCCATTGTATATGATAGTGTTTAAATCGTGAATGAATGATAAGGACGATTATTTCTTCTTGTTGCCGCCATGGCCGCGGAATGTGCGCGTGGGAGCAAACTCGCCGAGCTTGTGGCCGACCATATTCTCGGTCACGTAAACGGGGATGAACTTATTGCCGTTGTGGACAGCGAAAGTGTGTCCCACGAAGTCGGGAGAGATCATGGAAGCGCGGCTCCAGGTCTTGATGACATTCTTCTTGCCGCTTTCCTCCATAGCTGCGACCTTCTTCTCGAGCTTTACGGAAATGAAGGGTCCTTTTTTAAGCGATCGACTCATAATAGTGTCTGTTAATCAAATTATTTTTTCCTTCTTTCAATGATATACTTCGAAGAGTGCTTCTTGGGTGAGCGAGTCTTGAGGCCCTTAGCGTAAAGACCTGTACGCGAACGGGGATGACCACCTGACTGACGGCCTTCACCACCACCCATGGGGTGATCGACAGGGTTCATTACGACACCACGGTTGTGGGGGCGGCGACCGAGCCAGCGGCTGCGGCCGGCCTTACCGCTGCGCTCGAGAGCGTGGTCGGAGTTGCCGACAACGCCGATAGTAGCGCGGCAGGTGAGAAGCACCTTGCGAGTTTCTCCTGAAGGTAATTTGATGATCGCGTAATCACCTTCACGCGAGGTGAGCTGAGCGAACGTACCGGCTGAGCGGGCCATGCTGGCGCCCTGACCGGGACGGAGCTCGATACAATGGATCAGCGTACCGACGGGAATCTTAGCGAGCGGGAGGCAGTTGCCCACTTCGGGGGCAACGTCAGCGCCGCTCACTACCACCTGACCTACCTCGAGGCCGTTGGGGGCGATCATATATGCCTTCGAACCGTCAGCATAGTAAAGGAGCGCGATGCGGGCCGAACGGTTAGGATCGTACTCGATGCTCTTTACGGTAGCGGGCACATTGTCGTTGATTCGCTTAAAGTCGATGAGACGCAATTTTCTCTTATGGCCGCCTCCGCGATAGCGGGTCGAAAGATGACCCGAAGAGTTACGACCGCCTGTCGAACGCTTGCCGACTGTAAGAGACTTTTCTGGTGTGGTAGCAGTGATTTGTCCTTTGAACACACCAATAACCTTGTGTCTTTGCCCAGGCGTAGTGGGCTTAAATTTTCTTACTGCCATTTCTTTTAGATGTTGCTGTAATAGTCAATCTTCTGTCCTTCTGCCACTGTGACGTATGCCTTCTTGAAGGCGTCGCGACGGCCGCGGATGATTCCGCCCTTAGTGTAGCGCTGCTTGCGCTTGCCGGCGTAGTTGGCAATATTCACTTTGTCGACGCGGACATTGTAGAGCTTTTCCACAATATCCTTGATCTGAAACTTATTGGCTGCGGGAGATACGGCGAAAGTGTAGCGGTTCTGCTTCTCAGCGTATGCCGTTGCCTTTTCAGTCACGATCGGTTTGATTTGAATATCCATCTTGTGTTGTCTCCTTATTTGAAATCGTTAATGACTGCGACGCTGTCTTCAGTCAGAAGGATTGCGTCTGTGTTGAGCACGGTGAAGGCATTGAGGTCGATAGCCTGAGCCATCAGCGCGTTGGGCACATTGCGCACCGAGAGGAGCACGTTGTTGTCGGGAGCCGCAAATACAAGAAGAGTCTTCTTGTCGGCGAGCTTGAAGTTCTTGGCGAGCTCCATGTACGACTTAGTGCGGGGCTGCTCGAAAGTGAAGTTCTCGACAACGATGATCTTGTTGTCGTTCAAGCGCGAAGTAAGAGCGATCTTACGTGCGAGGCTCTTCATTTTCTTATTGAGTTTACTGCGATAATCGCGGGGACGGGGACCGAACACGCGACCACCGTGATAGAGCACCGGAGAGTTGAGGTCGCCGCGACGAGCGCCGCCGCCACCCTTCTGACGTCCGATCTTGCGCGTAGAGTAAGACACCTCGCTGCGCTCCTTGCTCTTGTGAGTGCCCTGACGCTGGTTGCCGAGATACTGCTTGATGTCGAGGTAAAGGGTGTGCTCAGCATTGCCCTCGGTCAGATTGCGACCGAACACCTCTTCGTTCAGATTGACTTTACGTCCTGTATCTTCACCTTTGATGTTGAATACTGCTACTTCCATTACTTCTCAACAATTACGATTGAACCTTTGGGGCCGGGAACCGAACCCTTAATCATTAACAAATTGTGCTCGGGAAGCACTTTAATCACCTGGAGATTCTGTACAGTGACGCGCTCGTTGCCCATCTGGCCGGCCATGCGAAGGCCTTTGAACACCTTAGCGGGGTACGAGCAGGCGCCGATTGAACCGGGCGCGCGGAGACGGTTGTGCTGACCGTGAGTGGCCTGACCGACGCCGCCGAAGCCGTGACGCTTCACAACGCCCTGGAAACCCTTACCCTTTGATGTGCCGACAACGTCTACGAAGCCACCCTCCTGGAAGAGGTCGACCGTAAGCGTCTCGCCCAGCGCGGGGAGAGTCTCAAATGTCTTGAACTCGGCCAAGTGTCGCTGCGGAGCTACGCCTGCCTTCTTGAAGTGACCGGCCTGGGGCTTGTTAATGTGCTTTTCCTTAGCTTCCTGGAAGCCTACCTGCACAGCCTCATAACCGTCGGTCTCGACAGTCTTGATCTGCGTAACCACGCAAGGACCTACTTCGATAACAGTGCACGGAATGTTCTTTCCGTCGGCACTGAAAACGGATGTCATTCCGATTTTCTTTCCTAATAATCCTGGCATTTCTT
>CAMWYR010000014.1 GCA_947178505.1 uncultured Muribaculaceae bacterium
CCTATGAATCTATCAAGTCTTTACAAAAAGTCGGCTTGCGTCCTTATGATGGCGGTATGCGCACTGTTGACTTCCTGCTACCGGGAGCCTCATATTCAATCCCCGACCCCGGTTGATATATATAGCCAGACTGCCTTTGTCGTGACACCGATGACCGATTCTTCAATCATATCCATCCCTACGGGAATGAACGAAGAGTATGTCATAAATTCAGAAACCGAGCTATATCAACTCGTACCTTCCAAAATAATTGCAGAGCGACCTGAATTACAAGATATAGATTTTATCACTTCCAGCCTATTGGTAATTAAATTCAGGTTGTTTTACAATCTGGAGAGAATAGAAAGCAGTCTGTACAAGAGAGAAGCTGTCGAATATATTGTAAGACAAATATTGTATGTAGGAAATGAAATTCATCTAGATGGGTACTTCGTGATGTATTGCCTTATAACCGCAAAAATTCCGACTCTGAGCAAGATTGTCACTGAGACAAGTTGTATCTGGCAATAGATCATTTCTCAACATTATTTCATATTACAAACATCAAGAGGTCATGCCCAGCACCGGACATGACCTCTTTACGTTTGGCAAGGAGGGATGAATCAGCGAATCATTATCTTCTTGCCGTTCCTTATGTAGATGCCTGAGTCGAGCGCAACATTGTCGCCTCCGCGGGCCACGAGACGCCCGTGGAGATCGTAGATGTCTCCATTGGCGGACTCTTCCGGTTCGTCAAGGATATCGCTGAGTCCGGCGCCACCGGCGCGTGCGTCAAGCTCCCACGCCTTGACACTATTGAGTTGTACCGGGCCGTTGGAGAATACCGCATAACTCTCCTCAACTGAATCTTTGGCGAAAAGGCGTATAGACTGCGCATACTTATCGTTGATAAAGATGTCGACAATAGAGCCATCGACGAAAATATCTATCGTCATCTCGGTGCCGACAGCCGGTTTTTCGGGAAGTGTCATCGTGTAGAGACCCTTATATGACCAGCCGTCATTGTCGAGGCGGCTGATGCCGGTGAAATCGGCGGTGAGGATGCCGGTGGCAGGATTATAAGTGATCGTTCCGTCGCGGAAAATCTTCACACCGATGGGCGTATTGCCGACCGTGAAGTTGGCCTTCACCTCAACCTGACGACCTTCGACACCATTCAGTTCGAGCGTGCCGTTGAGTTCTTTTGCCCCCTCACTGAAAGCCTTGTCGGTGCGCATTCCGGCTACTGTGGAGCAAGGCTTCTGGAGCAGAACGCCGTCGGCAGAAAGCGAAAGCTCGCGCGGGAGCGAATAGCAGTGTGCCCAGCCGAGCGCGTAGTTATCAGCTCCACCCAGCTTGTCGGGCACGATACCCATGGCAATCGTCTTCCCGTCGTGCTGATAGATTGTGGGCGACAGCAGACCGAAGCCATCGCGTGAGTTCAGCTCAAACGTGCGTGCCTCTCCTTCGGGGCGGAACGTGCCGTCGGCCTTGATGGCGCCCACCCAGTAAAGACACTTCACTCCCTCCGACGTGCCGAGCGGAGTGACGGTGAAAAGCCAGCGGCCATCGGGCATCCGAGTTACATTGGGCATCTCCCAGAAAGTACCATGCTTCGCCGCGTCGGGAGCGATGAAGAAGATAGAGCCGTCGTTGGAGAAAGTCTTTGTCGCGGGATTCATACGGTGAAGCGTGCAGACACCCTTTCCATTCTTAGATGAACCCACGATGATATAGGCGTTGTCGCCATTGCGGAAGAAATAAGGGTCACGGAAATCATCGCTTAGGCCGGCGGGGCGACCGTTGATGAGCGGATTGGAAGCCGACTTCGTCCAGCGGAGAAGATCGGCATCATCAGGCGTGGCCATGCAGATGCGGGCCTTCTCGTAGTCGACGGCAGTATAGATTGCCGCCGGTGAGCCGCCGGTGAGCACATCGTCGGTCACAACGGCACCGCTCCAGCACCCCTTGATATCATATTTCTCGCTCGGGGCAATCGCAATGCGTTCCTCGCGCCAATCGAGAAGATCAGCCGACGAGATATGGCCCCAATGAAGGCGCGTCATGTAAGGCCCGTTGGCGTTCTTCTGGAAAAAGAGGTGATAGCGCCCGTTGCTGTAGGTCATACCGTGGCACTCATTGGTCCAGGCCGTAGCCGGCATCCCGTGAAAGCGCGGGCGCATCTTCTGAGCGGCATAACGCGATTCGGGCACCGTGAGATCGGCCTCATTCTCAGGCGTGCAGGCGGCGATCGCGTTGCTATCCAGAGCATGGTCATACACCTCAAGATCATCCATCAAACCATTGAACGTGTTGATTGCGAAGGCATCCACACTCTTGTTGGCGGCATCCTTACCGATGGTAAGCTTCGTGGCGCTATTCTCAATCGGGCCCATGCACTTGGCCTGTCCTACCTGCTGACCGTTGCGGTAAAGCGTAACGAACTTTGTGGCGGCATCAGCCACCACCGTCAGCTTGCTCCATTCATAAGTTGGAAGGAGGTCGGAAGCCTCTACTTTCACCGGCCACCCTCCCGAGAAGCCCTCGAAAGCATACTTGCCGTCATAACCGAGGGCCAGACGCCACCCCTTGCGGGCAGCCTCATCGTAAGTGCCTGCAAGGGTGATCTTCTGAGAGGTAGGGGTGTCAAGTTCAACAACGGGATATGTCTCCGGAGCCACCCAGAGCGTTACGCTCAATGCCGGCGACTCCGTCTTTCCGGCCTGCACTGTCCCCTGAATATAAGAAGTGTAGCCGTCGAAGCGGAGAGCCTTACCGACGGCACCCGCCGGAGTCTCAGGCTCAAATATAGAATTGAGGAACAGATTGGAACCTCCGACGGATTCCTTTACGAAATCGCGCGAGGCAGGCTCCATATTTACATGAAGCACCTTGGCTCCATGCGCAGACAGTCCGGCCACGCCGGCCGCTGCTATAAGGAGTAGAGTCTTATTCATATAGATTGTCAGGAAATAATACCAGGAAAATAGTTTAACATTATTCTACCGGCTGAAAAGCAGTTAATCAGGACCGATATAATAACGCAGTAGAAGATAATATATTATAGATAAAAAACCGCGAGACACCCTCAACGGACACCCCGCGGCCAATCAATCTATTTTACCCAAAAACTATTACTTAAGATAATTAAGGATGTTTGTGGTGAGCTGCTCGATGTTATGCTGGTACGGGTTGGGACCAGAGTTCTGGTTCCATTCGTAAGCAGCGAGACCATTTGCCACGCAACGACCGTGGGTAGTAGTAGCGAAGAAGTCAACCATCCCTGCCACACAGTGGTCGCGCACGTGGCCCCAGGTCGCAAGTACAAGCGAGCCGGTGGTAGCTTCGAAGTTGGCAATCACATCCTTGTAGTCACCTCTGCCATAAATATTGCAATCCCACATGCAGTTGTGGTCCTCACGCACGCCGGGACCGATAAGCGGGAGGTTTAGGTAGCCGTATCCGTTGGGATCTTCGAGAGTGAGGTCTTTGAAGATAGCATGCGTGCTGCGGTCATAGTAACCCTGGTCGCCGCCATTCATGAAGTCAACGCCTAGGAACGGGTTGATTACCCATACATCATCGCCTGAGCCACCGTTGCCATTGCCATACACGGTCGGAGCCATGTTGTCGGGCACAAAGCCGAGGGGCACGGTGAGCTGAGTGGCCATATTGGCGAGATAGAGGCTACCGCCATTTGCAGAATACTGCTTGAGGGCCTCAATCGCAGCGGGCGAAGAGATCTCCTCGGGAAGGTTCTGCCAACCCAACTCGAGACCTACACGGTCGATCTCAATCCAGAGCACTGCATAAGTCTCGGGATCGACAGAGGCGAGGTCGGCAGCCTGAATGAGATCGCAGTCAGGCTGCTGCACGAACCAGGCAGCCGCAGCGCGCTCATCATCATCGGGAAGAGCCGAGATGGAAGGTGCAGTCATCACGTAGCCCACCTTAGGAGCGATGTAAGGAATCTTGGTGGAAACAGTCGCAGACACAGAGGGATAATATGTGTCATACATCGCCTGCACATCATAAGTAAGGTCGACATCCATTGGCTGAGCCTTCAGCGTGACGCTCGTGGTGGAGGCATCGTCGATAAGCATTGCTGAAGCTTCGTCACCGTTGGTAGTCACACGGTAGCCTGTCACTTCGTTTGAGGCTGGAGCGGTCCAGTTAAGCGTCACCTTACGGCCTTCTGTAGAGAGCGTGAGGTTGGTCACGCCGGCAAGCTGCTCGTCGGGAAGAGTGCAGGTGGTGGATACGCCATCAGACACATACTTCTCGTCATAGCAGATCTTCACCGTGTAGAGGCCTTCGACGCCGAGCTGCTGACCCTTGATCGTATAGCTTGTGGCCGTGGGGCCGAGGCTTACGGGCTCATCGGTCTTCGCATTGAGGATGAAGAGCACATCGGTGATGTCGGAAGCAGCGGGAAGTTGCCAGGTCACGTTGATGGTATGGCCCGTGACAGAAGCCTGAAGATTCTGAGCGGTGGGCAGATCGGGCACATGCTCATAACCCTTCGGAGTATATTCGGAGCAGGAGCTGAGAGTCATCGAAACGACTGCTGCGGCGCATGCGATATGTTTGAAAAAGATTTTCATCGGTTAAGTAGTAATTTTGAAGGTTGGGATTATTTGTAAAGGTCGCCGCCGTTATCGAGCTGGCTGAGGGGCACGGGGAAGTAGAGTTCGTCCTGAGAGAGGCTTGCAGTCGAGTAGTAGGGCTGATAAGCCGATTCGAACTGATAATACTTCGTCATGGTCTCGATTATGTTGCCCCAGCGGAGGAGGTCAAACCAGCGGTGGCCTTCCATAGCGAGCTCCACGCGACGCTCGTGGCGCACGGCGCGGCGGGCATAGTCCTGATTCCAGCCCGAAGAGGGATACTGACCAACGGCATAATTAGCCTTAGTCGGGTCGAGGTCGACCGGAGTGTAGGAGGGATCGATTGAGCGGGCAGCCTTCGCACGCACCTGATTGATGAGGTTGCGGGCCTGCTCAAGATCCTTGTTCTGCTCGATGAGCGACTCAGCCTTCATCAGGAGCACGTCGGCATAGCGGATGATAATGTAGTTGAGCGAGCTTGCACCCCAGGGCACGATACCCTTCTCCACATACTGGCTGTCGGGAGAGGGATAAGGCTTCTTGCCCGAATACTGGCCGTAGAGAGCAAGGTCGCGGCACCAGTGCTCCGTGTATTCATAACCTCTCCAGGGCATGCCTATGCGGCCGAGAGTGAAGTCAAGACGCGGATCGACATTGCCGGCATAGTCGGCTGAATTGATGTCTTCCGAATTCTGAGTGCCGTCAAGATAAGGAAGGCCCTGGGCATCTGTGCGGAAGGCATTCACGAGATCCTGAGAGGCGAGATAAAAGTCGTCGCCGTTGCCGTAAGCCGTTGTGGTATGGTCGGGATCGAGGAAGTTGTAGGTGCAGTTGATACAGTTGTTGAAGTTATACTGTGCCGGAGAGTTGGCGGAAGAGAACTGCACGGCCATGATTGACTCGTAGGTGTTGTTCATCTCGGGCTTCGAGATGTCGCCGTAGTTGGGATAGAGCTGATATGCGCCTGAAGAAATCACGTAGTTGCTGTAGGTCTCCACGTCGTCCCATCTGCTGTTGAAGATAGCGACCTTGGCTACAAGCGCGGCAGCCACATATTTGTTGAAGCGGCCAACCTGCTGCTGACGCTCGGGAAGCAGGGTATAGGCCTCCTTGAGATCCTCGAGGATCATGTCGTACATCTGCTCGCGCGTGTAACGATCGGCGCGTACGGTAGAGGGGTCATCGTCTTCCGTGATGTAGGGATACTTCTGGAACAGACGGTACATATCGAAGTTGTAGTATGCGCGGAGGGTCTTCATCTCAGCGATGTATGAGGCGGCTTCCCGCTCGGAGAGGTTGCCGGCATCGCGGATGGCGCGGATGGCAGTGTTGCAGCGTGCGACGCTGAACATATTGTTACGCCATTTGAAATCAAGCGTTGCGTTGGAGTTCTGGATATTGCCGATCTCGAGCTGGTGGATGTTATTCTCCATCGAGATACCGTCGCCACCCTTGAGGGCATCATCCGAACGCACGTCGATCACCCAGTTGTTGATCGGGCCGGCGAACGATTCGTTGTTGCCGAAATAGTGGTTGGGGAGAGTTGCATAAGCCGACACCATAAGGTCGAGGGCCTCATCGTTACCGATCTGGTCGGGCGAGAACACGCCGCAGGGCTTCGTGTCGAGCATGCTGTCGCACGAGGTAGCGCCCATAGCAAGTGCTCCTGTGGCAGCTGCGTAAGCAGCGCTTCTGATATATTGCTTGAAAGTCTTCATTGTGTTTCTGAGTAAAAGGGATTAGAATGAGAAGTTAACGCCGAGAGTGAATGTGCGCGGACGGATCCAGCCGCCATCTTCCACGCGCACGCCATACGTGCCGGGGAGGAGTTCGGGATCGAGACCCTTGAAGTTGGTGGCGGTGAATACATTCTCAACCTGGCCGAACACGTCGATGCTCTGACCGCCGATTGCCTTGGCCACACGCTCGGGAAGAGTGTATGAAAGCTTGATGTACTTCATCTTGAAATAGCTGCCGTTGTCGACGTTCCAGCTTGAGATGCGGTCTTCCATGTTGGAGTTGTCGGTAGAGACGGCGGGCACGTTGGTGTTGGTGTTCTCGGGAGTCCATGCGTTGAGCAGGTCGCGGCCGCGGTTGGTGAGCGTGTTGGAGGTGCTCATGAGGCAGAGTTGGTTGCGCATGTCGTTGACGATGTCATAACCGAAGTCGCCTGAGAAGAACATATCGAGCGTGAAAGCCTTGTACCGGAGAGCGAGGTTGAGACCGAGAGTCAGATCGGGGTTGGGGTTACCGATGATGCAGCGGTCGGCATCGTTGATCTGGCCGTCGCCGTTGAGGTCGCGGTAGATAAGGCGGCCGGGAGCGGCGCCCACCTGCTGAGCATGATTGGCCACCTCAGCATTATTCTGGAAGATACCGTCGCATACATAGCCCCAGATCACACCCATCGGCTGGCCCGGCATCAGGCGTGAGCCGTAAGGGCCGTCAACGAATTCCTGACGGTTGTTGAGCTTGATGAGCTTATTGCGGTACTGAGCGACGTTTACTGAACCGCTCCATGAGAAGTCGCCGTAAGTCGGGCTGTTATAGCCGAGAGAGAGTTCCCAACCGTTGTTGCGCATCTTACCGGTGTTCATCCACATGTCGGCGTTCTGACCTGCCACTGCAAGTGCCGGCGGGATGGTGAGCATGTCGTAGGTGGTCTTCACGTAATAGTCGGCTGTAAGGTTGAGACGGCCGCTGAGGAACTGGATGTCAAGACCGATATTGTTCTGGGTTGTGGTCTCCCACTTCAGGTCGGGGTTACCGGTGGCTGCGATGATGATACCGGGAGTCACCGTAGAGTTCGAACCGGTGATGTCGTAACCGGCGTTACCGCTGTCGTATACGTAGGTAGAGTAAGTCGGGTAAAGCGAGGGGATGTTGGCGTTACCGTTCTGACCCCATGAGTAGCGCACCTTAAGGTCGGTCACAGCATCGTTCTTAGGCCAGAAAGGCTCTGCGGAGGGACGCCATGCAACCGATGCGGCGGGGAAGATACCTGCGCGGTGCTTCTTGGCGAAGCGGGAGTTTTCGTCGCGGCGGATTGTTGCTGACACGAGGTAACGGTCCTCGAAATTATAGTCGGCCTTGGCGAAGAGTGAGAACACGCTCCACTGGCTGCGGCCGCCACCTGAATACTGATTGCCTGTGCCTGCGCCCACCTGCATGAAGTCGGTGTCTTCGAACATATAGTCCTGGCGGCTGCCGCTGAGGTCGCGGAAGTTATAGGAGATTGCCTCCGTACCGATCAGGGCGTTCAGATGATGCTTCTCGTTGAAGGTCTTAACGTAGTTGGCGGTGTTGGTCCAAGTCCAGGTGTCGCCCTCACCATATGCTGAGGATACGGAGTTGACATCGTCGGGATTTACACGACGGCCGAGGTCGACGTTGAAGTACTGACTGTGTTCGATACCGAGGTTCGTCTTGATCGAAAGGCCGTCGATAGGCTTGATTTCGAGGAATGCGTTGCCGAGGATTCGCCAGTTGCTGTGGTTGTTGTCCTTTGCGTTCTGGAGAAGCTGCACGGGATTCTGCTTATCGTTGGAAACGAGCTGGAAGGGATTGGTCCATTCGCCGTTGAGACCGGTGACGGGAAGTGCCGGATGTGCCTGGATGGCGAGCGCCGGGATACCACGTGCACCATAGACCTCGGCACCCTGCTGCTTCCAGTTGGCGATAAGGAGGTTCTCACCGACGGTGATATACTTGTTGAAGTCGAAACGTGAGTTCAGACGTGCTGAATATCGACGGTAGAAAGAAGTCTCGAGGTTACCGGTCTGGTTGAGATAGTTGAGAGAGAAGAGCACGGAACCTTTCTCAGTGTTGTTGGCGATAGAAGCCGTGAGATTGTTGGCCCAGGCTGTGCGGTAGATCTGATCCTGCCAGTCAGTATCGGTGGAAGGGAAGTTCGGATTACCTGCGATGTATTCCTGTATCACGGGGGTTGCACCGTTGCCATAGATTGCGGACGCACCTGCATTGAGGCCCGGATCGATTCCTGCATTGCGGGATGCCGTCCAGAAGAGGTCGCCCCACTGCTGCGCGTTCAGAAGCTTATAGGTCTTTGCGACAGTCTGAGCTGAGATCGCGTAGTTCACGTTGATTGAGAGGCGGTCGCCCTTGCCATGCTTGGTAGTGATGATCACGACGCCGTTGGCTGCGCGCGAACCATAGATAGATGCCGAGGCAGCATCCTTGAGCACCTGCATTGTCTCGATATCGGCAGGGTTGATGATGTTGATATTATCGGTGGGCACGCCATCGACTATATAAAGAGGATCATTGCCCGAGTTGGCCGAGGCCATACCGCGGATACGGATCGAACCCGTAGCGCCCGGCTCTGCCGAAGGAACAACGTTGACACCGGGCATCTTACCCGACATCGACGAAAGAATGTTACCGGAGTTCTCCGACAGAGGCTCCTTCATGTTCATCACCGAAACCGCTCCTGTAAGGTCGGCCTTACGGACCGTCTGGTAGCCCACTACGACCACTTCATTAAGTACGGCTGAGTTTTCATCGAGATAGATTTCCATTGTCGGGTGAGCCTTCAGAGTAGTCGGATTATAACCGACATATGTCACCGTAAGGTTACTCCCTTCAGGAACGGTGATTTCAAAGTTACCGTCGAGGTCGGTGGCAACACCCTTCTTGGTAGCATCCGACATTACCGTCGCTCCAATCAGAGGCTCTCCATCCTGGCGAGAAACCACCGTGCCATGCACGGTCAGATTCTGCGCATGAGCCACTACGGCCATCAGGCAGAGCAGAAACGCACTGAGAATTGATCTTTTCATGCTTTTGATTTTTTGGTTGTTAGTTGATTGTGAAGTTTTATGCCGCAAAATTATCTTTATTCTAAATATCATTGTTATAATTTCGTTGCCTCCGATATAAAATTTATGTATATGCACGTTTTAAGATACCGAATGCACGATTTATCATACTATCCGCGGCCCGGATGTGAAATTTTTTTAATTCCGGAAGTTGCGCTAGCCATCGCCCTCCGGTTTCTCCCGATTCCGGCTCCCTCCCCGGCCTCTGAAACCACACGACAGCGACTCCCGGCGCCCTATGCTGACAAGTTATAATTTAAGCGCATCTGATGTCAATTATGGCGTTATGCATCATTCGTGATATAAATTGTCTAATTTGTTATATCCGTAAATCTCTAATTATAGTAGATTTGCAACCGAATCATCTCCTCCCATCCTCATATAATCCTTAAAAATCAATTCCATTTACCTATGAATACTTTCAGGAAACTTCTTCTTATGTCGGCCGCCGGCTGCATGCTCTCGACTTCAGCTCTCGCCGACAACGGCATCAAGGTAGAACACCTTGGCGTAGACAACACACTCGTGCGTATCACAGGCGACGGCAATTTTCTGTTGCTTCCTATACAGGACACGGTGGATGATGCCAAAATCGATGTCATCGTGGATAATAAGCTTGTAAAGACCTTCTATGCCCGGCTTGCCAAATCAAAGACGGATGTGACCGTGCCTTTCGACCTCACTCCATATAAGGGAAAGAACGTGGTGCTCAATATCGAGACTCCGCAGGGCCGCAGCTCGGTGCGCGAAGCAAGCGGCGATATCTGCTGGAAAGCCATGGAGGTGAGCGATTCGTATGATTCTTCGAATAAAGAGACTAAATTCCGCCCCTCCTACCACCATTCTCCGGAATGGGGATGGATGAACGACCCCAACGGCATGTTCTATAAGGATGGCAAATGGCATCTCTATTATCAGTGGAATCCCTACGGATCGAGATGGCAGAACCTCAGCTGGGGCCACGCAGTGAGCGAGAATCTCGTTGACTGGGAATTTGACGGCCTCGCTGTGGAACCCGACGGTCTCGGCTACATTTTCAGCGGCAGTTGCGCTGTCGACCCCAATAATACGGCCGGTTTCGGTGAGAATGCGGTGCTCGCAATGTACACTTCGGCTGCTAAGAGCCAGATCCAGAGCCTCGCGTCGAGCACCGACGACGGTCATACTTTCGTGAAATATGAAGGAAATCCGACGCTGACCCTTGATTCGGAAGCCCGCGACCCCAATTTCTTCTGGAATGAGAAGACGGGCAAATGGAATCTTCTGATTGCGCATGCCCTTGAGCATGAGATGCTTATCTTCTCCTCGCCCGACATGAAGGAATGGACGCTCGAGAGCGCGTTCGGTAAAGGTCTCGGTGCGCAGGGAGGCGTGTGGGAATGCCCCGACCTGTTCGAACTTCCCGTGGAGGGCACGAAGACCAAGAAGTGGGTGCTCATCTGCAACATCAACCCCGACGGACCTTTCGGAGGCTCGGCCGCACAGTATTTCGTGGGCGACTTCGACGGAAAGACCTTCAAGGTCGACACCGACGCTCAGGGCAAGGTGCCGACGAAGTGGATGGACTATGGCAAGGATCATTATGCCACAGTGAGCTGGAGTGATGCTCCCGACAACCGCCGCGTCGTAGTGGGCTGGATGTCAAACTGGGAATATGCCGCAGAGGTGCCTACCCGGCAGTTCCGCAGCGCCAACACGCTTCCGCGTGAGATGAAGCTTTTCCGTGGGGGCGACGGCCAGATCTATCTTGCCAGCGAGCCCGTGGCCGAACTCGAGCAGCTCCGTGGCGACGTCGTGGTGGATGCCCTGAAATCTACCCTCGGCACTACCCCGCTCCAGTTCAGACTCCCCGAGTCGACTGAGGGTCTCTGCGAGATTCTTGCATCTTTCGAGGCTTCAAAGAACTCTACGGTAGATCTTACCCTCTCCAACTCCAAGGGAGAGAAAGTAGTTATGAAATATGATGCTAAGGAACGCACGCTCAGCTTCGACCGCACGCAGGCCGGTATCTCCGACTTCAGCGCCCAGTTCCCGGCTGTGACCGTGACTCCCACCTATGAGAAGGATGGCAAGATCACGCTCCGCATATTCATCGACCGCTCAAGCGTGGAAGTGTTCGGCAACGATGGCCGCTTCGTGATGACCAATCTCGTCTTCCCCAACGAGCCCTACCTGAATATCGCCATATCCTCTCCCGAAGGCAAGGCCACTCTCAACAGCCTCAAAGTATATTCAATCAACAGAAAATAAATACCTAATCCACCTATCTGTAAGATCATGGAATCAGCAAAAGCAATCAACTCCCGGCAGCCTTCCGCATTCATGCAGATCGTGCCCGTGATGTTCTGCTTCTTCTCAATGGGTTTCGTCGACCTTGTGGGCTCGGCCACCAACTTTGTGAAGGAAGACCTCGGCCTATCGGCCTCTCAGGCCGGATTCATCCCCTCGCTGGTGTTCTTCTGGTTTCTTATTTTTTCGGTGCCCACGGGCATCCTGATGAATAAGATCGGCCGCAAGAAGACAGTTCTCTTCTCTCTGATACTCACGCTCGTATCGCTTATCATTCCGATCTGCGACGATTCATACTGGACCATGCTGACGGCCTTCTCGCTGCTCGGCATCGGTAACGCCGTGATGCAGACCTCGCTCAATCCTCTCGTGTCGGGTCTGATCAATCCCTCGAAACTTGCCTCAACCCTTACGTTCGGCCAGTTCGTCAAGGCGCTTGCTTCTCTTCTTGCTCCTTACCTTATGGCCTGGGGCGCGGCGGCTATCCTTCCGAGCTTCGGCCTGGGCTGGAGAGTTGTATTCCCCATCTTCGCCGTGATGTGCGTCATCTCTATTCTCTTCCTGGGAATGACTCCGATCAGGGAGGAACAGCCTGACAAGGTGACAGGCGTCGTAGAATGCGTAAAACTCCTTGCCATTCCGTTCGTGGCGCTCTGCTTCATCGGCATCATGTGTCACGTAGGTATCGACGTGGGCACCAACACCTACGCTCCGCAGATCCTTATCGAGCGTTTCGGACTCTCCACGGCCGACGCCGTAATAGGCACGCAGATCTATTTTTACTTCCGCACCGGGGGCTGCCTTCTCGGCTCTTATCTTCTGGCGCGTATGTCGGCCAAGGTGTTCTTCGCCATCAGTGTCGCTGCGATGCTTCTCGGCATGATCGGCCTTTTCGCCGGCAACACACAGTTTGTGGTGCTCGCTGCAATCGCCTGCATCGGCTTCGGCAACTCCAATATCTTCTCCGTAGTGTTCGCACAGGCTCTCAACCGTCAGCCCCGCGAAAAGAATGAAGTGTCGGGCCTTATGATCATGGGCCTTATCGGGGGCACCGTGTTCCCTCTCTGCATGGGCTTCGCGCAGGAGAGTATGGGCGTGGCAGGCGCTGTGGCCGTGATGACTGCCGGAGTCGCATATCTCGCTCTCTATACTTCCTTTATCAAAAAAGAGGGTAAATAATCTGATCAATCTAATCTGAAACTAAAGAAAAAACTCAATATGAAGAATCTTAAGAATGTGGTCGTCGGTATGGGTGAAGCCCTGTGGGACGTCCTTCCCGAAGGTAAGAAAATCGGTGGTGCGCCCGCCAATTTCGCATATCACGTGTCGCAATTCGGCCTCCCCGGCCTCGCCATCTCGGCAGTAGGCAACGATACGCTCGGCCATGAAATCAAGGAAAACTTTATTTCCAAGGGTCTCAACCATAAGCTTGACACGGTGCCCTACGCTACGGGCACGGTGCAGGTAGAGCTCGACGCAGCCGGCGTGCCGCAGTATGATATCAAGGAAAATGTGGCCTGGGATAATATTCCCTGGACTGATGATCTGAAGACCATCGCCCATAATGCCCGTGCCGTCTGCTTCGGGTCGCTGGCTCAGCGCAACATCGTGTCGCGCGAGACAATCAACAAATTTCTTGACGAGATGCCTAAGAACAACGACACGCTCATCGTGTTCGACGTTAACCTGCGTCAGGGATTCTACACGAAGGAGATTCTGACGGAATCAATGGAGAAATGCAACGTACTGAAGATCAACGACGAAGAACTCGTAACGGTAAGCCGTATGTTCGGTTATCCCGGCATCGATCTTCAGGATAAGTGCTGGATTCTTCTGGGCAAGTATAATCTAAAGATGCTCATCCTCACGTGCGGCATCAACGGCAGCTACGTGTTCACTCCGGGCAACGTTTCGTTCCAGCCCACTCCGGTGGTGGAGGTTGCTGATACGGTAGGTGCCGGCGACTCGTTCACGGCTGCTTTCGTAGCGAGCATCCTCAAGGGCAAGAGTGTGCCTGAGGCTCACCGCTGCGCGGTCAACACGTCGGCCTTCGTATGCACTCAGAAAGGCGCGATGCCCATCCTTCCTCCTGAAATCAAGGGAGAATAATCATAGGATTTCATAAAAGCAGACTCCGGCCATGAAGCAATTCGCGGCCGGAGTCTTCATTTTATTTTTTTGCCTATTTTGCGAGATTTTTATATATTTGCGTCAGAAACGCTAACCGACATGAATCTCAGCCCCTTCGCGAACCCACAACGCACTTACGACGGATATTTCGAAGCCTACTTTATCCGTCCGTTCTTCCATCGCTATGCCAATTTTACGGCTCATGAGTCGATGGGCTATGCGCTGATGAGTCTTGCGGCATGGCTGATTGTGACAATCGGTATCGCGGGGATAATGATGGGCCAGATAGGTATCATCGGTCCGGAGGCGGGCGTTACGGCCACTATCGTGGTGGGCTGTGTATGGGCTGCCTTCTCCATCACTCCGATCATCGCGCTGCTGAAGCGCGCCTCTCTGGGTGAGAATTCACTCAAACGTACGCCTCACTTCCTCGGGGTCGACACGCTACTGCTGGTGAGCTGTGTACTTTTCTTTATCTTCGGGCTGCTGATGATGCTGACAACGCTCAATTCGGAGATTCTCAAACCGAACGCCCGCTATAATCCGGCCGCCGATACGGTGAAGGCGCCCGAGGCATATATTGTGGAGGAACCTATCTTCACTTACCAGAGCGATGCTCCGGCTCCCGCCGTGGAGGAAGATAACTCACAAGAGGAGGGCGACGGAAATATCGATGAACTCCTCATCGATCCGGGATCTGATGCGCAGCCTGCTACTGAGCCAATCGAGACTCCGGCAACCGAAAAATCTGCTGTCGCTGCCGCTCCGCACGACTCCATCTGACCACCCAAATACCCGGAACGCCAAGGCAACTCCCAAATATCCGATCGGCGTACAGTCTTTTTCAAAACATAGTAACTAATTCTGAGAATTATCAGACAGAAGACGGGCTGGAAAGAATCTGGGATAGTCTCCTGCGTAAATATGAAGCTGAATATGGTCGCGTGAAGGAAGATGAGACACCATCGCAACGTTTCAGAAAAGAAAACCGCGGACTGCATTTCGAAATAGTCAAGGTGAAATAAGGAGAAATCAAAAATTGCAAGAGAATTCAACAAATTTTACTTCTGACAGGTTGTAATTTCAGAGGCCTTCCGGTCTACGGATATTTTAGAGTCTCATGCGCGGCTTTAATTCAAAAGCAACCGAATTATGGAGTCTAATCAACATGTGCAGACGCCGGCTCGGAAAACCGACTGGCATAAAATATGGGATGTCATATCGAAGATCCTCGACTATCTGCTACCGGTAGCTATATCGGTGGCACTCATCGTGTGGCTGTTTAATAAAGTCAATTTCCACGAAGTGATGGATATTGTGCGCCGGGAATGTAATTTCTGGTGGGTAATAGTGATGATGGCGATCACCACTCTATCGCATATCACGCGCGGTGTGCGCTGGGGCATCCAGCTCCGCGCCGCAGGCGTGCCCCGCATGACCGCCACAAAAGAATCCGTCTCGATTTTCGGCGCATACGCCCTCAACCTCATTTTCCCGCGGCTCGGCGAAGCATGGCGCTGCCTCTTCATCAGCCGGAGCGAACACGTGCCTCTCTCCACAGTGATAGGCACCGATATCGGCGACCGAGGATCTGACGCCGTTGTCGTCATGTGCCTCACGGCCGTCGCACTCATTGTGGCCCATCCTGCCCTTGTCGAGTTCATGGACCATTACAGCGTAGGCCGCGACATTGAGTCGGTGATCTCCAACTGGATACTCTGGGCGGGTATTTTCGCCTTCATCACAATCTTCTGGATCGTATGCCATTACATGCGGCACTATAAATGGGTGCGCAAGATGGATGGCGGACTGAAAATGATCTGGGATGGCTTCAGGGTGCTCTTCACAATGAAGGGGCGCCTCGCCTACGTCTTCCTCACACTCGGCATCTGGACCTGCTATTTCCTTGAAACCTACGTGATGTTTCAGGCCTTCCCGTTCACTCGTACGTTGGTGACCGAACCAGGCATGGCGTTAGGCCTCATACCGGGCCTCGTGGTGTTCATCTTCGGTTCTTACTCAATGGCAATACCGAGCAACGGCGGCCTGGGCCCGTGGAATCTCGCCGTGATGTTCGCCCTCTCCCTCTACGGCATCAACAACACTGAAGGCGCCGCATTCGCTATGGTGATGTGGAGTTGCCAGGCAGCATGGCTCGTGGTGCTCGGTCTTTTCTCAGCCGGATATATCGCAGTGAACCGTAAATCATCGCCCGAATACATCTACGACCACAGTCATAACAAGACAGACTCCTCAAGCGCTTCCGCACCCGCGGATTCCAATGCAGATAAATCAGAATAATAAAGCCTTTTCACCATGCGCGAACACACCATCACCACTTCCTACCGTGAATATGACTATGCCGAACTTCCGACCGACGTGCGCCGCCTCATTGACGCGGCAAAGGAGATGACCGCCGGCAGCTATGCCCCTTACTCCAATTTCAACGTGGGGGCGGCTATCCTGCTTGAAGACGGCACGATCGTGAGGGGTGCGAATCAGGAGAACGCGGCCTACCCGTCGGGTATCTGCGCCGAACGCACCGCCTGCTATCAGGCTGGAGCTCTCCATCCGGGCGTAGCCATGAAGAGAATCGCCATCGCCGCCGCAACCGATGGAAAGTTTCAGAAAAATCCGATCAGTCCCTGCGGCGCTTGCCGCCAGGCTTTGATGGAGTATGAGAACAAATTCGGCCCTATTGAGGTTGTATTATATGGAGAAAACGGAGTGTACGTGATTCCATCGGTCGCTTCCCTTCTCCCTCTCACCTTCACCGAGTTTTAATTCCACTATACATCCACCCTTAATTCGATGATTATGAAGACACTTTTCCGTAAGTACGCGATGGTAGGTATCGTTGCTCTCCTTTCGCTGATAGGCTTGACCAACTGTACAAGTAGCACTGTATGGTGGGATGATCCGGGCTACGGCTGGTCGTATCGCGATCCCAATCTCACGGGCTTCTGGCAGCTGGTTGAGGTGAACGGATATGCCGTTTCTAACTACAATACGAATTTTCTTTATTTTGACGGCAACGGCCGCGGGCTCTATTACTACTACGATCAGGGCTACCGCGAGACCGAGAAGCTCCGTTACTGGGCGCAGGAGGGTTACACTTCCTCTAATTATCAGCTCAATATCCAGTATCAGTATTCTGCGCCGCTCACTTCGGTCTATTGGTTCAGCGACCGCTTCAATACGCTCTGGCTGCAGTGGGTCAGCCCCAACGGAGGCCTTGACACTTATGCCTACCGCCGCATAAGCTACGCTCCCTGGTAATTATTCCCACATACTCAAGACACTGAAAAAGGATGCTTCAAAATGACTGAAGCATCCTTTTTCTTGTAGATTGATTCGTTTTCAATAAATAAAGAGGTAGTGGAATGCGCTCGCCCTACCAGATTCCCATCGCTCACGCGATTGAATCGTAAGCTTCTGCGCAATGGGTGAAGTAAGACTTCACGATTTTCTTAATCATTGTTTTCATAATCATCAATATTTATGAATCCTACCTCGGTGAGTCCTCCGCTGAGACCTCGTGAATATGGATAAGACAAGGCCCGCAGAAGGGCTCAGGTAAAATTCAGATTACCCTTTATTAACGCTCTTCATCGCTGAAAGTTTTAATTTAGCCCAGAAAAAATATGTTTAAAAACATATTTTTTCAGCATATAATCTATCATATTTTGAATTTTCGCTTCAATACAGAATAGGGGGATCGGTGATATCTCACCACTACGTTCAGAACCTCTTAGGTCATAGGAAGGCTCGGCAATATAGCAGGAAACACACCGGTTATCAAATACAGTTACTTTTGTTATTTCATTAAGACTCCATCCATTAAGTCTCTATCCACTAAAATTTCTTAATTATTAGAAAAGCAAGAGAGGCTAATCTCTTCGATCGGCCTCTCTCTAATTAAAATTAGGTTGAATCAAATCGTAATATTCTGAGGAATATACAATCTTTCTTGAATCTAAGGTTCCGTCCGGAACCATCCGCATTTAAATCTATCTAATCATCGAGACACCCGGCTTCCTAACCTCTACTATCCGGATGCCCCGTCACATTTCCATTTATTAACTTACAACCGGTAATTTGCGTCTTACTTAGATTCACCTTAATCCTAATTTTTATAAGTTAATTTCCACAACCTTTATCTTATTTTCTTTAATTTTACAGTTATTATTATTTAATACTTTCTTTTTGCCACAATTCCCCGTTTTTATTCCGATTTTGATTATATTTTTTAGCAAAGCGTCATACTTTACTTTATTTTTTACTCATTTCTTTCTTTAATTTCTATCATTGTTTTTATTAATTTTAATTTTCAATTGCAAAAATAAATAAAAATTTTTATCCACCAAACAATTTGCTTAATTTTTTCTAAAAATTTTTATTTAATCCCTAAAGCCCTTCCCTTATGCTCATCACAATTCCCCGTCAGCCTTATATTATCAATCTCACGACATGGGGATTCCGGCATAATTACCATTCAGGCCTGAAATACGTTATCCTTATATAAGGGCGAGACGCTATCAGGACGGTGTTCCTGCTCCGTCCTTTTCTCCAAGTAAAACCTCACCTGCTATACGATATGAAAAAGCTCTTCCTGCTCGATGCCTATGCCCTCATTTTCCGGGCTTATTACGCACTTATCAAAATGCCGCGAATCACTCAGACCGGATTCAACACGTCGGCCATATTCGGTTTTGTGAATACACTCGAAGAACTCCTCCGTAAGGAAAACCCCACACACATTGCCGTCTGCTTCGATCCGCAGGGTCCAACTTTCCGAAACGAAGCATACGAAGGCTACAAGGCCGAGCGGTCAGCCACACCCGAAGATATCAAACTTTCAATCCCTTTTATTAAGGAGATTGTAAAAGCCTACAATATACCCATCGTCGAAGTGGAGGGATTCGAGGCCGACGACGTAATCGGAACGCTCGCCAAGAAAGCCGAAAAGGAAGACTTCGTGACGTATATGATGACCCCCGACAAGGATTTCGGTCAGTTGGTGTCGCCATCAATCCTGCAATACAAGCCATCCTACCGCGGCCAGGACTTCGAACTCCGCGGCGAGAAGGAAGTATGCGAACGCTACGGTATCGAGCGCACCGAGCAGGTGATCGACCTGCTGGCACTGATGGGTGATAAGATCGATAATATCCCCGGCTGCCCCGGCGTGGGCGAGAAGACAGCCGTAAAACTAATCTCCGATTTCGGAAATATCGACAATCTCCTCCGCAACACCGACTCCCTCAAGGGGGCCCTGAAGAAAAAAGTGGAGGAAAACAAGGAACAGATCGAATTCTCACGATTCCTGGCCACAATCCGCACCGACGCACCCGTCGAAATTACCCCCGACCAACTGAAGCGCCAACCCGTAGACCGCTCCAAGCTCTTCGCTATTTTCGACGAACTCGAATTCCGGTCGCTTGCCCGGCGCGTGGCGCGACGCCTCGATGAAGGCATAGGCACAGTGAGCCCTTCAGAATCGGCAAATGCCGACAAGACGGGCCACCGGCAAGACTCTCCGAGTCCGGCTGCTCCATCTCTCTTCGACAACCTTGATTTAAATGAGGAACCGACGGCCTCCACCGCCACCCCGCCGCAGCAGATGGACATGGCCAACCTCGACTATGCAACAATCCGCGAAGGCAACGCTCTTGATGCACTCCAGCGCCGACTCCTGCCCGATGCCGACTGCGGCATATATCTCCTCGCCGACGGTGAGAACGACGCAACCTCCGAATGGATAGGCACTGCCGTAGCGCTTCCCGACGGATACGCCCGCTTCATCCCCGCCGACTACGCCGAGGGCTCGGCAGCCATACTCGACCTGCTTGCCCGCGGAGATATACGCAAGGTGTCGGTCAATGCAAAGCGCGACTACGTAATCGCTGCCCGTCACCGCAATGACGATGCCGACGCACTGCGTAATTTCTATGACATCTCACTGGCCCACTACCTTCTCCAGCCCGAAATGCGCCACACCCTCGAAGCCCTCGCTCCCACTTATCTCGGTGTCGAGGGCACCCCCTTCCCGAGTAAGACCACTACCTCACGGCGCGGAAAGAAATCCACACTCTCACTCGCCGCTGATATGGAAGAGATAGGACTCTGGGCTTGTCGTCAGGCAGATATGTCGCTCAGGCTCGCCCCCATCCTCGAGAAGGAAATTGAGACCCACGACTTCGGCCCGCTCCTGCGTGATGTGGAAATGCCCCTCGTCAGGGTGCTCGCCGATATGGAACTCACCGGAGTCAGGATCGACACCAAGGCCCTACGCCAGGCAGAGGAGGACATGATGAAGCGTCTCGAGGCCCTCGAAAAGGATATCTTCGCTCTCGCAGGAATGGAATTCAATGTCAGTTCGCCGGCAAAGGTCGGAGAAGTGCTTTTTGACGTACTCGCCCTCGACCCGAAGGCCAAGAAAACGAAGACCGGACAATATTCCACCAGCGAGGATGTGCTCGAGAAACTGATGCCGAAGCATCCGATCGTAGCCAAGATAATGGAATACCGCGCGCTAAAGAAACTCCTCACCACCTACCTCACGGCGCTGCCCGCTGCCATCAATCCGGCCACAGGACGCGTGCACACCAACTATAATCAGACCGTCACGGCCACCGGACGCCTCTCCTCCTCGGCACCCAACCTGCAGAACATACCCGTGCGCGATGACGAGGGACGCGAGATACGCCGCGCCTTCATCGCCGAACCGGGTTGCCTGTTCCTTTCGGCCGATTACTCTCAGATCGAACTCCGTCTCCTTGCCGATTTCAGCAACGACCCCATTATGATCGATGCCTTCCGACATGGAAAGGATATCCACGGAATCACGGCCTCCAAGATCTATCATAAGACCCTCGGGGAAGTGACCGAGAATGAGCGCAGGAATGCCAAGACCGCTAACTTCGGCATTGTCTACGGCATCTCTGCCTTCGGACTCTCCACCCGCCTCGGCATACCGCGGGGAGAGGCAAAGGACATTATCGATAACTATTTCGCGACCTTCCCCACCGTAAGAAAATATATGGCCGACAGCGTCGAGAAAGCCCGCGAACACGGATATGTGGAGACCCGTATGGGGCGCCGCCGTCTGCTCCCCGACATCAACAGCCGCAACCCGGTGGTGCGCGGTTATGCCGAGCGCAATGCCATCAACGCTCCCCTGCAGGGCACCGCCGCCGACATTATTAAGATTGCGATGATCCGCATCGCCGACGAGATCCGGGAGCGCGGTCTGAAGTCGAAAATGATAATGCAGGTACACGACGAACTCAACTTCAACGTGCCCGAAAATGAAGTGGGCATCATGCAGGAACTCGTGAGCCGCCGGATGCAGGAAGCCTACAGCGGCAAGGTCGTGCTCACCGCCTCCTCGGGCGTAGCCACCAACTGGCTCGACGCCCACTGATACGCCCGCACATATCCCATAACCCATACCGCCGCGGAAGTCAATCACACGACTTCCGTGGCGCATTTTTTTACACTCCACTCCCCTCGGAGAGGCTCCGCAACTGTTGAAAAGTTGTTGATAAAGGGGGTATTTTCTGTTGAAAACCCTGTTGAAAAGGCGTTCAAATCTTCTTGATAACAAAATCGCTGAAAGTTTGCAGATATGCATAATTCACTTATACATAGAGTTCTTGAGATACGCAAGAGAAAATTTTCGAATAGTGAGGCCTAATTATTTACCCTATTTCGACAGCCGGAGGGCCTGTTTTCGACAGATTTTATAGAGCATTGTGGAGGAAATTTATTAACTTTGCAGTTATCAACAGCGTGTAGACAAAGCATGCCATCAGCGTGATTTTCAACCATGATTAATGTTGACAACTGTAGATAACCGGGTTCAAAAATTCAATAACTCAAAAATCCAAATTTAGGGACGGAAAGTTATTAGGGGTTATCAACAGGCTATATTGTTGTTGATGTTTATTTTTTTATAATTTATAATTTTTTAAACTCATAATAAAAAAATTAAAATGGACACCGATTTGACCACGCTCAAAGAAGAAATCGCATGCCTGAAGAAGGAGAAAAACGCGTTGGTGATGGCTCACTATTACCAACGCGACGAGATCCAGGAAATAGCAGATTTCATCGGCGACTCCCTGGCGCTTGCGCAGAAGGCAGCCGCCACGGATGCGGATATCATAGTGATGTGCGGTGTGCACTTCATGGGTGAGACCGCCAAGATACTCTGTCCCGGCAAGAAGGTGCTCGTGCCCGACATGTCCGCCGGATGCTCGCTTGCTGACAGTTGCGATGCTGAGGAGTTCGCCCGCTTCGTGGAGACCCGTCCCGACTACACGGTGGTGAGCTACGTCAACACCTCCGCAGCCGTAAAGGCCCACACCGATATAGTGGTCACATCGGGCAATGCCCGCAAGATTATAGAGTCGCTTCCAGAGGATGAGAAAATCATTTTCGGCCCCGATAAGAATCTGGGTGGCTACATCAACAGCGTGACCGGCCGCGACATGATTCTCTGGCCCGGCGCCTGCCATGTGCACGACCGCTTCTCGCTCGAAAAAATCAAGGCCATGAAGGAGGCTCATCCCGGCGCGAAGATTCTCGTGCATCCCGAGTGCCGCAAGCCGCTGCAGCTGATCGCCGACAAGGTGGGCTCGACGGCAGCCCTTCTGGAATTTGCCGCCGCAGACGAGGCCGGGGAATATATCGTTGTCACCGAGAGCGGAATTCTTTTCGAGATGCGCCGCAAGTGTCCGGAAAAGACATTCCTCGCAGCGCCGGCAGAAGATTCGGAGTGCCAGTGCAACGAATGCGACTATATGAAACTCAATACTCTTGAGAAAGTGGCAGCCTGTCTGCGAGATGAGCAGCCTGAGATTATAGTCGATGAAGAGATCGCGGCCAAGGCAATCCGCCCCATCCGAAGGATGCTTGAGCTTTCCAGGTAACCTTACGCGGAATAGCTAAAATATTTCTATGGAATCAGCAGATCGCACAAAAAAAAATATAGTTGAGCTCACGCGATGCACCGCGGCGGAGTATCGGGCGATGAAGAAACTGCCGCTCATCGTGGTGGTCGACAACGTGCGCTCGATGCATAACGTAGGTTCACTTTTCCGCACGTCGGATGCTTTCCGGGTGTCGCGGCTGATCCTCGGAGGCATTTCGGGCTGTCCGCCCCACGCTGAGATTTCAAAGACTGCTCTCGGCGCTGAGGAGTCGGTGGCCTGGGAGCATACAGATGATGTGCTGGCCTGCGTGGAGCAGCTGCAAAGCGACGGCTGGACCATCTGCGTGCTTGAACAGACCCACGGCAGCATCCCGCTGCAGACCTATGCAGCGCCTGATGAGCATAAGTTGGTGCTTGTCGTCGGCAACGAGGTGAAGGGTGTTGATCAGCGGATAGTCGATATTGCCGATCATGTGCTCGAGATTCCACAGGAAGGCACCAAACATTCGCTCAATGTAGCCGCCTCGGGCGCTATCGCACTATTCCATCTCTATCTTCTACTCTCCACCTGAACTGCTTCCCTCGACCACTTCCTGAAAAGACTCGTAGAGCGTTTCCGATTCCTGTTACCTTGTTTATTTTGCAATCCTTAGAACCATCAGCCAATGAAACTCTGTAAATATCTTATATATGCCGCATCGGCACTGCTTCTATGCAGCGGAGGATGCCGAAAGAAGCCTGTTATAAAGATTGGCGTCGCGCAATGTTCTGACGATGACTGGCGTCAGAAGATGAATGATGAGATCAACCGCGAGGCAATCTATAATAATGTTGAGGTTGAGATCCGTTCGGCCGACGATACGAACGAAAAGCAGATATCCGACCTTCGTTATTTTGCCGCTAATGACTTTGATATAATACTGGTGGCTCCCAATGAGGCGGAGGCCATCACGCCGACGATTGATTCGATAATGGGGCGCGGCATACCGGTGGTCGTGTTCGACCGTTCGGTGACGTCGGATAATTATACTGCCTTTCAGGGCGCCGATAATGACAGCATCGGTGCGCAGGTGGCGTCATATATCCATCATCTCCCCGTGGAGCGGAAGCAAGTGGTCGAACTATTGGGAAATCCGGCATCGACACCGGCGCAGGGACGCCATGACGGATATATGAAGAGGGTGAAGGATTTCGATGATGTTGAGCCGGTGGGATCCGCTATCGGCAACTGGACCTACGAAGAGGCCCTTCCTCTCATGGATTCGCTGTTCACCACATTCCCGGAAGCCAACGTCGTCTATGCGCACAACGACCGTATGGCCCTTGCGGCCCGTGAGGCAGCCGACCGCGCCGGCCGCGCGATGTACGTTATAGGTGTTGATGGTGCGCCTACGATCGGCATGAAGGCTGTGGCCGAAGGAGACCTGACGGCCTCATTCATCTACCCTACCGCCGGCCATCAGCTCGTGCGCACGGCCCTTGATATTCTCAACGGCCGCGATTATGTGAAGCATAATGAGATCGACGGCGCCTCGCCCATCGATGAATCCAACGCTGCAATACTCCTCCAGCAGGCGCGCAACCTCAGCGAGGAGACTGCAAATATGGTGAATCTTAAATCGCAGATCGACCAATACTGGCGGGTGCATAATATCCAGACCGTCTTTCTTTATTCGCTTGCCGTTCTCCTTCTGCTTCTCTTCATTATCTTCGCGCTCTTCCTTCGCGCTTTCTGGGGCAAGCAGAAACAGGAGAAACTCCTTATAGAGAAGAATCATGAACTTGAGGTGCAGCGCGACAATGAGGTGCAGCTTAATGCTCAGCTGCAGCAGGCTACGCAGGCCAAGCTGATGTTCTTCACCAACGTCTCCCATGACCTCCGCACGCCTCTGACGCTTATCGCCGAGCCGGTGAAGCAGCTGTTGCATGCCGGAGGGCTCACTCCCGCAGAGCGCTCGCTCGCCACGCTTGCCCATAAGAATGTGAGAATCCTTCAGAGGCTCATCAACCAAGTGCTCGACTTCCGCAAATATGAGAGCGGACATCTTCATTTCAATCCCACGGAGGTGAGCATCGGTCAGCTTTTCAATGATTGGACCGATGCATTCCGCACTGTTGCCCGGGCACGCCACATGAAGCTGAATCTTGATAATACAATTCCGGCCGACGTGCATATCGGCCTGGATGTGGAGAAGATTGAGCGTGTATATTTCAATCTGCTCTCCAATGCCTTCAAGTACACTCCCGATAACGGCCGCATCGATGTGAAGACATTGATTGCCGGTGAAAATCTGGAGATATCGGTCGCCGATAACGGACGAGGGATATCTGAGGAGGATCTAGGCAACATATTTGACCGCTTTTTCCAGACCGAGAAGGTGCATCCCACCGGTTCGGGCATCGGCTTGTCGCTGGCGAAGGCGTTCGTTGAGATGCACGGGGGCACGATCTCGGTTGAGTCGGAGCCCGGGAAGGGTTCCTGCTTCATCGTGCGCGTGCCGGTGATTCACGTTGCGGCCGCGCCGGAAGTAGTAAAGGGGAATATTACGGATGCCGATGTTAGCCTGGAGCTCAACCGCATCGAGCGCGATGAGCTTGCTGCTCCTCAGCCCCAGCCGGCGGCCGACGGAGAGGATGCGCGTCCGCTCCTTCTTGTCATCGACGACAATGCCGATATCCAGGCGCTCATAGGCGCGCTGCTGGCGGATCAGTACCGTATTCTTACGGCGCCTAACGGCGCGGAGGGTGTCAGGATGGCTGCCAAGTATGTGCCTGATCTGATCATCTGCGATGTAATGATGCCGGTAATGGATGGGCTTGAATGTTGCCGCCGCATAAAGTCGGAGGTGTCGACATCGCATGTGCCCGTGCTTATGCTGACCGCCTGCTCGATGGATGAGCAGCGCGTGCAGGGCTATGAGTCGGGGGCCGACGGCTACGTGTCGAAACCTTTCAATAATGAAGTGCTGAGGGCAAGGTGTGCGAGCCTGATAGCCAATCGGCGCCGTATCCTCGACCTTTACCGGACGACGGCTGTTTCGGCTGCCCCGCAGGCTGCCGCCGCAGAGTCCGTGACGCCCACAGAGGCCCACGCTTCCTCCCCGCGTCCGCTTCCGATCGGGGAAATTGACAATGAATTCTATAACCGCTTCCTTGAAATTCTTCATCAGCGTCTCAGTGATTCTGAAATCAATGTCGATGCGCTTGCCGCCGAGATGGGGCTCGGACGCTCGCAGTTCTACCGCAAGATAAAGGCCCTCACCAACTTCTCGCCCGTCGAACTTATCCGTAACGTCCGCCTGAAGGAGGCCCGCCATATGCTGCTCACGACAGAGATGTCGGTTTCCGAGATTGCGTACGGCGTAGGCTTCTCTACTCCCGCTTACTTCACCAAATGCTATCGGGAGACTTTCGGAGAGACGCCCTCAGACACCCGCAATAAGCTCGTGAAATAAAAATTTAGTCGGATTTTGCGGGCGAGTTGCTGCATTTTTCGCTAAATTTGCAGTCGGAAAGGCTTTCTGTCTGTCAGAGAGGCTTTTTATCGGAAACTATCTATTGTCATGACATACAGATATGATTATCTTGTGATCGGCTCCGGCATCGCCGGAATGTCGTTTGCGCTCAAGGCCGCAAGGCGTGGCCATAAGGTAGCGCTGATTTGTAAATCCACGCTTGTAGAAGCAAATACAAACTTAGCCCAGGGAGGGGTGGCCTCGGTGACGAATCTTGAGGTCGACGACTTCGACAAGCACATCAGCGACACCATGATCGCCGGCGACTGGCTGTCGGATCCTGAGGCTGTCGCGCAGGTGGTGCGCAATGCGCCTGCGCAGATAAAGGAACTCCTTGACTGGGGTGTCGGTTTCGACCGCAAGGACGACGGCACTTTTGATCTGCATCGCGAGGGGGGACACAGTGAATTCCGAATCCTTCACCATGCCGACAATACCGGCGCCGAAATCCAGCAGAGCCTTATGGCCCGTGTGGTGGAGAATCCGTTCATAGATGTGTTCGAGCATCGCTTCGCAGTGGAGATCATCACGCAGCATCATCTCGGCGTGGTGGTGACGCGACGCACTCCCGACATCACATGCTACGGCGCCTACGTGCTCGACGAGGCCACCGGAAGCGTCGATAAATTCCTTGCCCGCGTCACGGTCGTGGCTACCGGAGGCATCGGTTCGGTCTATTCCACTACAACCAATCCGCTCGTGGCTACAGGCGACGGAATCGCGATGGTCTACCGCGCCAAAGGCACCGTGGCCGATATGGAGTTCATTCAGTTCCACCCCACAGCCCTATTTCATCCCGGCGACCGCCCCTCATTCCTCATCACCGAGGCTATGCGCGGCTATGGCGCCGTGCTCCGCAATTATGCCGGTGAGGAATTCATGCATAAATACGACCCGCGCCTCTCGCTTGCTCCGCGCGATATCGTAGCCCGTGCCATCGACTCGGAGATGAAGCAGTCGGGTGCGCCACACGTCTGGCTCGACGTCACTCATAAGAATCACGAGGAGACGCGCCGCCATTTCCCCAATATCTATGAAAAATGCCTCTCGCTGGGCATTGATATTACCCGCGACTATATTCCCGTGGCCCCGGCCGCACATTACCTTTGCGGTGGCATCAAGGTGAATCTCAACGGAGAAAGCTCAATCAGCCGCCTCTATGCTATAGGCGAATGCAGTTGCACGGGCCTTCATGGCGGCAACCGCCTCGCCTCCAATTCGCTGATAGAGGCCGTGGTCTATGCCGATGCAGCCGAGCGTCATGCCGAGTCCGTAATCGGCGGATACGACTGGCGCGACGACGTGCCCGACTGGAACGACGAGGGCACAGAGCATCCCGACGAGATGGTGCTCATCACGCAGAGCGAGAAGGAAGTCAACGACATCATGAGTTATTACGTGGGCATCGTGCGCAGCGACCTGCGCCTCAAGCGCGCATGGAACCGCCTTGATATCCTATATCGCGAGACCGAGGATCTATTCCGACGCTCCAAGCCCTCCCGTCAGCTCTGCGAGTTGCGCAACATAATCAACGTGGCCTACCTCGTGATGCGTCAGGCCCTGGAGCGCAAGGAATCGCGCGGTCTCCACTACACCCTCGACTATCCCCATCCCAAAGTCGGCACCTCTGATCCAACATAATAAAGCACTGAGGCGTTCTATCAATATGAGAAAATTACTTCTGGCTATCGCAGCCGGCGCCATTACGACAGCGCTCTCCACTGGGGCTGCGGGGCAGCGCAGTTCTGATACGGCCCTGTCGCGCAACCTCACTACATTCAACACCATCGTACGCGAGTTGCAGAACAATTATGTCGACTCCATCGCTCCCGAACGCGCGTTCGGAGCAGCTATCGACGCGCTCCTTGCCACCGTCGACCCGTATACTGAATATTATCCCGTCGAGGAACAGGAGCAGGTGCAGACCATGACTACCGGTGAGTACGGAGGCATCGGCGCCTATCTGCTTGAGCGCGACAGCGCCACCTATATCTCCGAGCCGATGGAGGGAAGTCCGGCCTATAAGGCGGGGCTGCGTGCCGGCGACCATATCCTGCGCGTGGATTCAATCGACGTGTCGCATAAGCGGTCGGCCGATGTGACGAAAGTGTTGCGCGGGCGCCCAAACACGCAGGTGTCGCTCCGCGTGCAGCGCCCTTATGCCAAGGATTCGATTATTGACGTGACGCTCACACGCGCGCTGCTCCAGCAGCCCTCGGTGCCCTTCTATATGATCGACGGCAACACCGGCTATCTCCGCCTCACATCCTTTATCGACAAGTCGCCTGCCGAGGTGCGTGCGGCCCTCGAATATTTCAAGGCCAACCCGCAGGTGAAGAATATCGTGCTCGATCTTCGAGGCAACGGCGGCGGTCTGGTGGAGAGTGCCGTGGATATCCTCAGTAATTTTGTGCCGAAAGGGACGGAAGTTGTGCGCACGCGCGGCCGTGAAGCCTCAGCGGAGCGGATATACAAGACCATGAAGTCGCCGATCTTCCCCGACATCCCCCTCGCCGTACTGATTGACGGCGGTTCGGCTTCGGCCTCCGAGATTCTCGCGGGTGCGATCCAGGATCTCGACCGCGGTGTGCTTGTCGGTTCGCGCAGCTTCGGAAAAGGACTCGTGCAGTCTACGCGTCCGCTCCCCTATCAGGGCATGCTGAAGGTGACGGTAGCGAAATATTATATTCCCTCCGGGCGCCTGCTGCAGGCACTCGATTATACCCATCGCAATGCCGATGGATCCGTGTCGCGCATTCCCGACAGCCTCACCCGTGTATATAAGACTCTCCATGGCCGCACCGTCAGGGACGGCGGCGGTCTGCTCCCCGACTCAGTGATCGACTGGGGCACACCAAGCCGTCTGGTCTACAACGTGGTGCGCGACAACTGGAGCTTTGATTACGCCACTAAGTTTGCTGCCGAGCATCCCTCCATTGAGCCGGCAGCCACATTCACCATCACTGATTCCATCTACGATGACTTCAAGAAATCGATTGATCCGGCGCGTTTCAAATACGACCGCGTGATGGAGGATGCGATGCGCCAGTTGCGCCGGATCGCTTCCGATGAAGGATATATGGGAGATGAGACATCGGCCGCATTCGACACGCTCCAGAAGCTTCTGGTGCACGACCTTAATCGCGATCTCGACACTCACCGCAGTGAGATAGAGGAATATCTCGGCACTGAGATCGTGGGCCGCTATTACTATGACAGGGGGAAGAACCGCTATATGCTCCGTACCGATAAGGCATACGATGCGGCGCGTAAGATCCTTGAATCGCCCCTCTATAAGGAAATGCTTCGCCAATGATGACCCTTCAGGAAGCCGACCGCTATTTCGCCTCGTCGGCAGTGGTGAAGGGGCTCGAGAAGCTCCTTGCCGACAAGAAGGCCCGCCGCATGGTGCTCACCGGACTGACCGGGAGCGCTCCGGCCATGCTCTTCGCCGCGCTTACGAAAGTGCCGGCTCCACTCCTGATAGTAGCCGATGATATTATAGAGGCCGGCTACATCTATAATGATATCCGTACGATCGCAGGGGAAGAGGCTGTGGCCATCTTCCCTTCCGGCTATAAGCGCGATATTAAATATGGTCAGCCCGACGCGCCGTCGCAGATTCTACGCACCGACGTGCTTGCGCGCCTGCGCAACGCCACGGGGCTCCGCTGTGTGGTGACCTGCCCGGAGGCTCTGGCGGAGAAAGTGGCCGACAAGACGGTTGTTGCCGAATCCACGCTGCAACTCAAGACCGGGATGCGCGTGGAGATGAGCGACGTGGTGAAGCGGCTTGTCGACCTCGGTTTCAATTCAGTCGAATATGTCTACGAACCGGGTCAGTTCGCACGCCGTGGCTCCATTCTCGACGTCTACTCCTATGCCGGCGAACTCCCTTTCCGAATAGATTTCTTTGATGATGAGATAGATTCCATCCGGGCTTTCAATGTAGAGACGCAGCTTTCGGAAGAGAAGGTGAAAGTGGCCGATCTGGTGCCTCCGTCGGCTTCAGACACGTCGGCGGGCATATCACTGCTCGAATATATGGGCGACCGTACGGTCATTGCGTGCCGCGAGCCTGATTACGTCGTGGAGCGTGTGCGTGCAGTGACGGAGCAGGAATTTTCCGATTCGGCCCTTATCGCAGATGAGGGGGATCCCGACTCGATGAAGAAGGTGGTGGATGCCGCTAAGTTTGCCGCTGACTTTGAGGGTATGCGTCAGCTGCGTTATGGTCCTAATCCGGCACTTCCGCCCGGCAGCGAGGGGTATGTGATGCGGTTTGACACGGGGCTGCAGTCGCTCTATCATAAGAATTTCGATCTCATAGCCGATTCATTCTCCACCTTCCTGCGCGACGGCTACCGGATACTCATCCTCTCTGACTCAGATTTTCAGACCGAGCGTCTGCGTGCTATTTTCGACGACCGCGGGGATAAGATACAGTTTACGCCGGTAGGCTCCACTATCCATGAAGGGTTTGTCGACAACGTGTCGAAGACATGCTATTTCACTGATCATCAGATATTCGACCGGTTCCATAAGTACAGCCTGCGGTCGGACAAAGCGCGGGCCGGAAAGATGGCCCTTTCGCTCAAGGAACTCAATCAGATAGAACCGGGCGACTTCATCGTGCATATCGACCATGGTATCGGCCGCTTCGGCGGACTGGTGCGCACGGATGTCAACGGCAATCCGCAGGAGATGATAAAACTCTTTTATCAGAATAATGATCTCGTGCTGGTGTCGATTCACGCGCTTCACAAACTATCGAAATATCGGGCCAAGGATGGCATTCCGCCGAAAGTGAGCAAGCTCGGCGGGGGCGCCTGGAACCGTATGAAGGAGCGCACGAAGGCCAAGATGAAGGATATGGCGCGTGAACTCATCGCGCTCTATGCGCGGCGCCGCATGGAGAAGGGATTCGCTTTCTCTCCCGATTCCTATCTGCAGCATGAGCTGGAGGCCAGCTTCATGTATGAGGACACACCCGACCAGCTGGCGGCCACGAAGGCCATAAAGGCCGATATGGAGCAGGAGAAGCCGATGGACCGCCTTATCTGCGGCGACGTAGGGTTCGGAAAGACTGAGATTGCGGTGCGCGCCGCCTTCAAGGCTGCCACGGATGGAAAGCAGGTAGCCGTGCTCGTGCCGACTACAGTGCTGGCCATGCAGCATTATAACACGTTCGCCTCGCGTCTCAAGGATTTTCCGGTGCGCGTCGAGTTCGTGTCGCGCGCTAAAAAGCCTAAGGAAGTGAAGCAGATTCTCGCCGATCTGGAGGAGGGAAAGATTGACATCCTTGTGGGAACGCATAAACTTATCGGTAAATCGGTGAAGTTCAAGGATCTGGGTCTTCTTATCATTGATGAGGAGCAGAAATTCGGGGTTGCCGTCAAGGAGAAGCTGAAGCAGATGAAAGTGAACGTCGATACGCTGACGATGAGTGCGACACCGATTCCGCGCACGCTTCAGTTCTCACTTATGGGCGCGCGCGACCTGAGTTCGCTCAATACGCCCCCGGCCAACCGTCAGCCTGTGCAGACGAATGTCTCGACGTTTGATGAGAATGTGGTGCGCGAAGCAGTGGAATTTGAGATCTCGCGCAACGGGCAGGTGTTTTTCGTCTCCAACCGTATTGAGAATCTTTATGACATAGAGGCGATGCTGCGGCGCACGGTGCCGGGTGTGCGGGTAGTGGTGGCCCATGGCCAGATGCCGGTGGAGCAGCTTGAGAAAGCGATCATCGATTTTTCCAACCACGACTATGACGTGTTGCTCTCCACTACGATTGTGGAGAACGGCATCGACATGCCCAACGTGAATACGATTCTGGTGAATAATGCCGACAGGTTCGGGCTCAGTGAGCTTCATCAGTTGCGCGGGCGCGTTGGGCGCTCCAACCGCAAGGCGTTCTGCTACCTCCTTGTTGCTCCCGGAAAGCCTCTTACTCCGGTGGCGCGCCGCCGTCTGCAGGCGATTGAGAATTTCTCCGGCCTCGGGTCGGGCATTCATATCGCGATGCAGGACCTTGACATCCGCGGTGCAGGAAATCTTCTCGGTTCGGAGCAGTCAGGTTTTATCGCCGATCTTGGTTATGAGGCTTATCAGCAGGTGCTGAAGGAGGCCGTGACTGAACTTAAGACAGAGGAATTCTCCGATACGTTTACCGATCTGAGTGCCGGAGCGGCTGATGAATTTGTGGCCGACGTGACGATCGACTCCGATCTGGAGCTGCGGTTGCCTCCCGAATATGTGCCGCAGGAGAATGAGCGTATATCTCTTTACCGTAGGCTTGACAACATGGAGCGCCCGGAGCAGATAGAGGAATTCCGCGGCCATCTGCGCGACAGGTTCGGCGCCATTCCGGAGGTGACCGAGGAACTGATCAAGGTCGTTCCGCTGCGCATGGCCGCCAAGCGTCTCGGCATCGAGCGCATCATCCTCAAGAATGGCCTGATGCGTCTTTATTTCGTGAGCGATGATAACCGGGCCTATTACAATTCGGCCGCGTTCGGGCGTGTGCTCGCCTTCATGCAGGCAAATCCGCGCCGTTGTGAGCTCAAGGACGTCAAGTCGTCAGCGTCAGCAGCTCCCGTGCATGCCATGATCATCTCCGGCGTCCCCACCGTGTCGGAAGCCCTCGCCACCCTTACTGCCATAGAGACGTCCACCCCGCTCTGATCGCGCTTGCTGCATGTGCGGGAAGACTGTAATGTTGCGGTGATTTATGGCATTCCGATAGGATGTTGCGTAGATATGTTGCAACTGATTGGAATTGCGGATTTATTTTTATATTTTTGTGATAAAATAAATCCTGTCATCATATATGCGACGTCTTCCGGTATATATTCTTATCGATACTTCAGGCTCAATGCGCGGCGAGCCGATAGAGTCTGTAAAAGTAGGGCTTGAGACGATGATAAATTCGCTTAAGCAGGAACCATATGCGCTGGAGACCGTGAGCCTCAGCATCATTACTTTCGACAGCGAGGTGAAGCAGGTGCTTCCCCTTACGCCGATCGACGAACTGCAGCTCCCCGACATCTACACTCCGGAGAGCGGGCCGACCCATACGGGCGCGGCCCTCGAACTTCTGTGCCGGAAAGTAGACCAGGAGGTGACCCTCACCTCCGAAGGCCGCAAAGGCGACTGGATGCCTCTGCTCTTCATCATGACCGACGGCAAGCCCTCCGACATCCAGCTCTACAACCGGATGATTCCCGAGGTGCAGCGTCGTAAATTCGCCGGCATCATTGCCTGCGCCGCCGGAATGACGGCACGCACCGAGCCGTTGAAACTGCTTACCGACAAGGTCTACTCCCTCGATACGCTCGACAGCACCTCCTTCAAGTCGTTTTTCAAATGGATAAGCAGCACAATCGCTCTCGGCAACCGCAGCGTCGGTGCAACCGACGAACTTGAGCTTCCCCCGCCTCCGCCGGAGGTCAACGTGCTTCTCTGACACTCTCCTTCGCTCCTCATTCACCATCTTATACTAATCTGACTAATACTCAATATCATGCGTAGACTCCCGGTATATTTCCTCGTTGATGTGTCGGAATCAATGGTAGGTCAGCCTATCGAACAGGTGCAGGACGGCATGCGCACCATCATCCAGTCATTACGCGTCGACCCGTACGCGCTTGAGACCGTATGGGTCTCGATTATCGCTTTTGCCGGAAAGGCAAGATGCCTCGTGCCCCTCACGGAGCTATATAAGTTCTATCCCCCGGTGTTCCCTATCGGCGGCGGCACGTCGCTCGCCCGCGGTCTCGAGATGCTTATGGACGACATCGACCGCAACGTGCAGAAGACCACTCGTGAAATCAAAGGCGATTGGAAACCGATCATCTTCATCTTCACCGACGGCAATCCCACCGACGACTGCACCGCTGCTTTCCGCCGCTGGAATGAGAAATACCGCAGCCACTGCAATCTTGTGGCCGTGTCGATAGGCGACAACGTCAATGTGCTCACTCTCGCGCAGATTACGGATGAGATTCTTCTGCTTAAGGAGACCGATACGGAGTCGTTCAGCAAGTTCTTCAAATGGGTCACGGCATCGATAGCCAATACCAGCGTCTCGGTGGCTGAGCAGGATGGCGACGGACTCAAGCTCGCTCCCACCGCCGGAATAAACCTCGATAAAGTTGATGCCGAAGAGATAAGGCGTGAGGGAAGAGGAAAAGAGACGGGCGCTCATCAGGCCGATGATAATTACGTGGTGATTCACGGGCGCTGCTGCAATACGAAAAGTCATTATCTCGTGAAATACGTGCGCGCCGAACTCCTCAACCGTCGGCTCCCGGAGGGTGCGAAATATGGAATCCTTGACGCCTATCCGATCGACGGAGAGAGTTATGAGCAACTGTCGTCGGGAGAAAGCGCACAGATTAATTCGAGTCTGTTACGGGGTACATCATCCTGCCCTTGCTGCGGCAATGAGCTGTCGGTGGTGACATGCGGCAACTGCGGGCGCCTTATGTGCGCTGCGTTTGAGGTGTCGAATAAGTGTCCCTGGTGCGGCGAGGAAGGTACGCTCTCATCGGGCGGCGGCAGCTTTGACCTCGGCCGTGGCTTAGGATAAGCCTATGTGTCGGAAAGAAGCCCTCCTCCGGGCCCCCTTGCTAATGAAACTTCCAAAGAATCAGATATAGATGAACCGTAAACAGAGACTTGCCTCCCGGCGCCATATGGAGGCCGGATTTGATCAGCTGCTTAAGCGCGCGATGGACTGCGCCGGAGTGCCCGCTTCCGACCGTCAGGATTTTCTGAATTGGGCAGTGTGTAACGAATGGACCCGCTTCCGGGAAGAAAGAATGAATAAGAGAATAATGATAGAAAACCGGGTGAGAAATCTCGGTTTGCGCTTCCCCAACGGGACAGTAAAGAAGGAATATTACTATGAGTTCGCGTTGCCTACCGATGAGATCTCGGACGTAGAACTTGTGGGTGCCGAGGATACCGGCCTTCATCTCGAACAGGTGGCTGACGGGCTCTTCGCCCTGAAGGGGCGGCCCATGAATGTGACCGACTACAAACTGACGCTGCGCTATCGTACGGTGGCCGGTGAGCCGGCCTCGGAACTCGTGGTGCCGGTGGCGTTCAATCCCAACCCGCGCGACCTCTGGAAGAATATTCCGACCAATGAGAAGGTGCATTATTATAAGCCCGACAGTGCGAAGGAGTATGTGAAGGTGGCTTCTGCCGAAGGGAAGGCACCGCGTAAGAATATGGTGGCCGTCAGCCAGCGCGGCCGCAGCCATGCCCAGGAAGGGAAGCCCCGCGACGACCATTTCGGCCTATGTCACTGCGACGAGTCTGACTGGTACATTCTGACCGTGGCCGACGGCGCCGGAAGCGCCAGATATTCGCGCAAGGGTTCGGAGATTGCCTGCGAGACGGTGGTGGACTACTGTCGCGGTCAGCTCCGCGACAATCCGGAGTTTGAGGAGGCGATTCGCGCCTATCAGGCCGACAGTTCGGAAGAAAACCGCACCGATGTGACGCGCCGCCTCATCCATATCCTCTACAACGGCGCCCTCAAGGCGCATGAGGCGATCCGCGATGTGGCCGATGCCAATGAGGAGGTGAAGATGCGCGACTTCGCCACCACACTGATGTTCGCCATATGCAAGCGCTATGACTTCGGATGGTTCATCGCATCATTCTGGGTGGGCGACGGCGCGATGTGTCTCTACGACGCGGAGACGGGCACCGCAAAATTGCTCGGCACCCCCGACGAAGGGGAATTCTCAGGGCAGACGCGCTTCCTCACCATGCGTGAGATTTTCCATGATCCCGACATCGTGGCGCGCAGGATGCGCATGACGATCGTGCCTGATTTCACGGCCCTTTTCCTTATGACCGATGGCGTGTCCGACCCGATGTTCGAGACCGACCTCAATCTGCGCGACTACTCAAAGTGGGAAGAATTCGCCGGTAAGCTGCGCGACGGCTTCTCCGACGACGGCATCTCCGGCGTGACGCTAAGCGATGACAGTGAGGCGGTGGCCGACGGCCTGCTCGGCTGGCTCGACTTCTGGAGCCCGGGAAATCATGACGACCGCACGATCGCAATTCTTTACTGACCACTCTTTATAAGTTATGGCTTATGGCAAAGACAATAAAACTTACGGCCACTGACGGCTCGACGGTGGAATTTGTGGATGAGGTGATCGGTAGCGGCGCCATGAAGGATGTCTACTTCAGCCCCGACAAGAGCTATGTGGTGGGATTCTTCCGCACAAAGCAGGATGCCAATTCCAAAGACCGCCTGCAGAACATCGTGGGTAAATATCGCGAGCGGATCTTTAATCAGGTGGGAGGAGACTATTGGGAAAATCTTTTCTGCTGGCCCACGAAGCTCGTGGAGTGGGAGGGAAAGCTGGGAGTGGTGTGCCCGACCTATCAGAAGCATTTCTTCTTCAGCGACGGCATGTTCAAGGGTAAGGAGAAGGAAGGAAAATGGTTCGCCTCGGCCAAGCTCCGCAATAAGTTCCTGACTCCGCAGCAGAAGGGTACGTGGCTGTCGCATTATCATATGTGTCTGCAGATAGCGCGGGCTGTGCGCAGGATGCATGCCGCGGGCCTCGCGCATTCCGACCTTTCGTATAAGAACGTGCTTGTAGATCCGGAGACAGGCCGGGCATCGGTGATTGATATCGACGGCCTCGTTGTGCCGGGCAAGTATCCGCCCGATGTGGTGGGCACGCCCGATTTCATCGCTCCCGAGGTGATGCAGACGCGCGCCCTGAAGGTCGGCGACCCGGCAAAGAAACTTCCCAGCATACAGACCGACCGCCACGCTCTGGCGGTGCTGATCTACATGTATCTGCTCAACCGCCATCCGCTGCGCGGAGGCAAGGTCAACGACCTCGACACTGCGAAAGATGAGGAGCTCTCCATGGGTGCGAAGGCGCTCTTCGTGGAGCATCCTACGGATGCAAGTAACCGTCCGAAGGTGGACAATATGGCTCCATCGGAGCTGCCTCAGGGCGACGTGACGAAACGCCCCTACACCATGTGTGGCCCCTATCTGACCGAACTCTTCAACCGCGCATTCATCGACGGCCTGCATGACCCGCAGAAGCGCCCTACCGCCGATGAATGGGAAACGGCTCTCGTGCTCACGACCGACCTCATGCAGCCCTGTCAGAACCCGGATTGCGAGGCGAAATGGTTTGTGTTCGACAATACCACCAAACCCCGCTGCCCCTTCTGCGGAACGGAGTTCCATGGCCAGCTGCCCGTGCTGAATCTTTATTATTCCCCCTCAAAGGGGAGATTCATCCCGGAGAAAAACCGCCTGATGGTCTACGATAAGCAGTCGCTCTATATGTGGCATGTCAATCGCTTCATTACGCCCAACGAGCGCACGAAGCCGGAAGACCGCAAGCCCGTAGGCGATTTCCATTTCCATAAGGGCAACTGGATTCTCATCAACCGCAGTCTGCCCGACATGTGGGATGTGACCGAGGCACAGAAGCGCCGGATAAAGCCGGGTGAATTTGTGGCCCTCACCGATGGCCGTAAGATTCTGCTTTCGGGTGAGGATGGAGGAAGACTGATCGTTGTGCAGCTCGTAAAGAACTGATATTTAACCATTAATATTGGGATTATGGCTATCCGTAAACGAATTAGGACAGCTATGGCACGCATTTTTGCCGATCTCATCAAGGCCGACCGGATTGTGGATACGGGCGAGATGAGCTGCTGGCGGCAGCTTTGTGAGAAATATGTGCTCGACCGCGATGTACGCGTCGAGGCGCGGAGCATTTCATTTGCCGACGCGCTGACAATCGTGTGCAATTGCAGGATGCCCGGCCTTCCCTCCGACCTTCTGGGCGATTGCCGCATAATGACCGTCAGCGACGGCTTCTGCACCCATTCCGAGGCATTGCTTATGATTGCGCTTATCGCCACCCTGAGCCATGAGGCTTCCTTCACGGGGGAAGTGATATCAATTCCCCGTGCATCGTTTAATATCGATATAGGTACCGTGCTTTATGTTGAAAGCGAGCGCGACGAGGAGGTGAATGAGGCTATTGAGTGTCGCTACCGTTCGATTTTCAAGGAGCTTCAGCTCGTAGGACTCCATTTTGTGTATATACCCCGAATCATTGACCACTATCGCGATACTGATCCTGAGCTTTTCAAGGATATCCTGTCGTTTCTGGCTCCCTCGATCAATGAGAGCGGCCTCGACAGCATCTACGAGTCGCTCACCGAGATGACCACCGACCGCTTCTGCAAAGATCTGCTCTGCAATAAATGCGGCATCACCGAACTGCGCAACACGCAGCCTGCCCTGCTGCTGAAGATCGGCAACAGCTTCGTCGACGAAACTCCTTATGCAAATTATCTGAAAATCGGCGTCGGGGGGAATATCATGGAAATCGTGGAGGAGTTTGTGGATCGCTTTACGGAGATGCTGAGGTCGGATATGTTTGTGGTGAGCACTTCCGAGGAGCGCGACCGCCAGTTTCATTTCCACGGCTTCTACAAGCAGCTGCTTGATATCTTCCTCGTGCGCCGCGATAAGCGTAGCACGGTGCATATCGATCCCTATAAGGAGGATATCATTTTCCCGGATATCGACACGAAGGCCTCGGGGCTCAACCGCCGTGAGCGCGCTTTGTATGCCCTGCTGCTCTGTCAGGGCACGGAGGGTCTTAATTTCAAGCAGCCTAAGTCAGTGCGCGAGATGGAAGACTACAGCCGCAGGATGGAGAAGATCCAGCGACGTTATGAGTTGATTTACGAGACGTTCGGAGGCGACAGGGAGATGACTCCGGATCTCTCGGTAGATGGCATCCGGCGTCCGATAGTCAGCCGGCTGAAGTCGTCGCTATCAAAACTGAAGGGGCTATATAATCCGCAGGACTATAACATCACCAAGAATAGCGATGGTTCCGTTGCCGTGCATATTGAGCCGGAACTGGTGTATGTGCGTTCGCTGAAGTCGGGAGAGTTCATCAAGTTGCATGAATCGCAGCTTTATGAGCGCGTGATGGCGCTCTGACGCGTGCGGATATGGATTCAGAAGTTCAAATTCTTCAGTATAGAAGCTCAGTGAGATATGGATCTGGATTTTGCGCGTGAGGTGAAGGAGGTAGTGCGCCTGATACCGGCCGGGCGCGTGTCGACCTACGGGGATGTGGCTGCGCTGGCAGGCATGCCGGGGCGTGCACGCCTTGTGGGCCGCATCCTCGGGATGATCGGCCCGGCCAATGATGTGCCGTGTCATCGCGTGGTGAACGCGCAGGGGCGCTGTGCGCCCCACTGGCCATCGCAGGCTGCGCTCCTGCGAGCCGAGGGAGTCACATTCCGCCCCAACGGTAATGTGGATCTTGCGATACACAAGCTTTCCCTTTAGGCTCAATCCACGTCGGTGAGTCTTCGCCCTCACCGATATACTGTCGGAGCGCCCGCTCCGGCTATTATCACCGATATTGTTTGGCTTTTAAAGGCAAATTCATTAAATTTGTGGTTATAATCGCAGTGCGGTCCGCGGGAGGGAGTTTTCCGCCGGGGCAGCACCTTAATTTTTATCTCCTATGAAGAAGATTGCATTCCTGATAGTGGCCCTCCTGATGATGATTCCGGTGGCGGCCGTGGCGAAGAAGAAACAAGCCTCTGCGGAGTTTGAAAAGACGTCGTATAATTTCGGTGCGGTGGCGGAAAACGGTGGCCCGGTGAGCCATGAATTCACCTTCACCAATACCGGCGACGCCAACCTCGTGATTGTTGATGCGCGCGCCGATTGCGGCTGCACCAAGCCGGAGTATCCGCTCAAGCCGGTAGCTCCGGGAGCAAAGGGTAAGATTAAGGTGACTTTCAATCCTAAATATCAGGCGAGTCCCTTCTCGAAGACCATCACCGTGCAGACCAACGGAAAGCAGAAGAAAGTCAGACTTAAGATTACGGGCACAATCGTGCGCGATAAGTGATGATGGGCAGCGCATCTTTTATGGGGCGGTTGCTGGCGGCCTCTCTTACCGCAGGCGCGGCGCTTTGCGCCATTGCCCGCGTGGAATGGATTGAGAAGGATTATGACTTCGGGCTGATGAAGGAAGTGGCCGGACCGAAGACGGGCGTCTCACGCTTTGTCAACCTCGGCCCTGACACGGTTTCGATCTTCAACGTGCGCCCCTCGTGCGGCTGCACGAGTGCCGACTGGAGTGATGACCCCGTCGCTCCCGGCGACACCGCCACCGTGGCCTATACCTACGACCCCGCCATGCGCCCCGGCCGTTTTGAAAAGTCGGTGAAGGTGCAACTATCCGACGGCACGCGCCATTCCATCCGCATCACCGGCAATGTCTACGGCACGCCCCAATCGGTGGCTCAGCTTTATCCCTTCGAAGCCGGCGACCTCCGCCTGTCGGAAGTGGCCGTGAATATGGGCGACGTCACCCGCGGGCGCGTACCCGTGAAATTCGTGAATGCTTATCTGCTTTCGCCTGACTCCGTGACGCCTCAGGTGAGTTCCGACATAGCCGGACTCAAGATCTCTCCCTCCGTGGAACATGCCGGCCCGGGCGACCTCATCACCTACTCCCTCTCCTACGACCCGACTAAGGGCGACGCCTACGGCCCCGTGGAGGGCACGATTACGTTCGCTACCCCCGGCAATTCGGGCACGCTTCCCTGGCGCGCGTTTGTGCTTCCGGATGCCGAGCGTCTCGCCATCACCGCCGGGCGTCAGCAGCCTGTGTGCGAGCCGGAGAGCGCGCTGCTCGACTTCGGCTCCGTGAGCCGTCGCGACGCTACTCTTACTGCCGAACTCATTATCCGCAATCCCGGCAAGGGCGACCTTGAGATCTTCAGGATCGTGCCCTCGCATCCGGCCCTTGAAGTAGCGCCCGGCCCCTTGAGAATCAAGAAGGGTAAGAGAGCCCGCGTGAAGGTGACGCTTGATCCTGCGCGCCTCGCCCCCGGAGCCGCGCGCCATGCCATCACACTTCTGACCTCCGACCCGCTGCGCACGCGGCTTGATATTCCCGTAGCCCTCTTCGCGGCCGAATGACAGAAGCCCTCATCCTTACATTAAAATCTATCTAAAAGCCATGGAACATCCCGAAAACCATCCCGATTATAAAGGACTCCAAGTGAACAGCGGAGTCAAGTCGCAACCGAGTGTGAACCCCTATCGCCGTCCGCGTGCACGGCGTGCCCGCCTCACGGCCGATGAGTTTGTGTCCGGTATCCGCAACGGCGATACGGCCGTGTTGGGGCAGGCAGTGACGCTGATTGAGTCGACCGTGCCCGAGCATCAGCAGCTCGCGCAGGAAGTCATAGAGAAGTGTCTCCCCTACTCGGGCCATTCGCGACGCATCGGCATCACGGGCGTGCCCGGGGCCGGAAAATCCACCTCAATCGATGTATTCGGTCTCCATGTGCTCCGCGACGGCGGCAAGCTCGCCGTGCTCGCCATCGACCCATCGAGCGAGCGCACGCAAGGCTCCATCCTGGGCGACAAGACCCGGATGGAGAAACTTTCGCAGCACCCCTCTGCATTCATCCGCCCCTCCCCTTCGGCCGGTTCGCTCGGTGGAGTCGCCCGCAAGACGCGCGAGACAATCGTGCTCTGCGAGGCTGCAGGCTATGACACGATATTCGTCGAGACCGTCGGCGTCGGCCAGTCGGAGACGGCCGTCCACTCGATGGTCGACTTCTTCCTGCTCATCCAGCTCGCCGGCACCGGCGATGAGCTCCAGGGCATTAAGCGAGGCATCATGGAGATGGCCGACGGAATAGCGATCAATAAGGCCGACGGCGACAACGTGGACCGCGCTAATCTCGCCGCCGCGCAGTTCCGCAACGCGCTCCATCTATTCCCGCCCACGCCGAGCGGCTGGCGCCCCGAGGTGGTGACCTACAGCGGCTACTACGATCTCAACGTCGACAAGGTATGGGGAATGATCGACCGCTATTTCGATTTCGTAAAGGCCAACGGCTACTTCGAGAAGAAGCGCAACGAGCAGGCCAAATACTGGATGCTCGAGACCATCAACGAGCAGTTGCGCAACGACTTCTACATGCGGCCCGAGATCCGCGCGCTCCTCGAACAGAAAGAGCTGCGCGTGCTCAACAACGAGCAATCCTCCTTCACCGCCGCCCACGACGTTCTCAACCGCTATTATGAACTTCTTAAGGATGTCAGATAAAGAGCTATCCGCACCGTCACTCCCGTTCGCACGGCTTGACCGCCTGACTCCCATCAGTTCGCGGCAGAGCGCCCACGACCATACCCGCACACCCCGCTACCTGCTACGCTTCAATGAGGGAGGTGAACCCCTACTATCGGCCGATACAGCCGGACTGCCTGAATATGCATTTCCCACTACCCATCAGCGCATTCTGCGCGAGCTGAGCCGCATCCGTAAGGCTGCGTCGCCTTTCAGTTTCAGTTTCGGTGCGGCGGAAGATGACGGCGTGTCGCTGCGACAGCATCCCTATCTGCTCGACTTGCTTCCCCGCGATGCCGACATCACGGGGCCGGGAGACGTGAAGATCACTTTTGACGACGCATATTGCCGCGTGGTACTCGTTGTGGATGTCGACCCCGACGTCCGGCAGCTCTCGCCCCGTCTGCAGCTTCGCGCGGGCGATACGCTGACCGATGACTTCACTTTCCTCACCGAGACCGCCGTGCTCGCAGCCGACCGCCTCTGTACTATTCCTGACGTCGGCCCTAACTTCACTTCCGTGCATACTATCCTGGAGCCCGTTAGCCGTGATCAGCTCGAGATCTATCTATCGCTATTCGCTTCATTCTTCGATAATATCTCCATCGAACTCAACGGCAAGGAGGCACGCATGTCGCCTAATCCGGCTATGGCAATTCCTACGATCGTGCTTGAGAAAGTCGCCCCCGACAAGGCCCTCTATCTGCGTCTGATCGCCACCGTTGACTCCCTGAGCGACGAGGCTATGGAGCATCTTACGCTTACGCGCCTCGCAAGTGTCGACGAGGAGGAGCAGGTGACCCTGCGCGATATCTCGCAGCCTGATCTCGACAGTTATGAGGAGTCGCTGCGGAAGATTATCCACACCTCAGCCCCCTCGCGCCAGGCCCGTAAGGATATATTCAATGAAGAGAGATTCTTCATTATCCCGGCCGAGACGGCCTCACCGTTCCTGCTTAATCATCTGGCCAACGTGCTGCAGGAATTCCGCCTTATCGGTTCGGAACGCCTGAAGGAATATAAGGTGACCCCCGCATCCCCGAAGCTCAATCTCAAGTTATCGTCCGGCATCGACTTCCTCGAGGGGAGCGCCGATGTGGAGATCGGCAGCGACAGATTCTCTATTGCCGACCTCCTGAAGCAGTACAGTAAGAACCGCTACGTGCTTCTTTCCGACGGCAACCGTGCGATCATCGACTCGAAGTATATCTCGCGCCTGCAGCGCATATTCCACGCCAGGAGGAAAGATGGCAAGATCAAGGTGTCGTTTTTCGACCTGCCGGAGGTGGAGCAGCTGATCGAGGGGAAGATTAAGGGGGATTTCGCGGCCCGCAGCCGCAAGATCTACGAGGGCTTCAACAAGCTAAGCCGCGCGAAGATGCCTCCGGTGAAGGTAGAGGCGCGTTTGCGCGACTATCAGAAGCAAGGAGTGAAATGGCTCGACTATCTGCGGCAGAATAATCTGGGGGGGTGTCTGGCTGATGATATGGGTCTCGGCAAGACGCTGCAGACGATTTCGCTGCTGAGTCTCGTCTATCCCGGCTCGGAGCGTCCGTCGCTGATAGTGATGCCCCGCAGCCTTCTTTTCAACTGGGAGAAGGAATGTGCGAAGTTCGCCCCGGGCCTACGTGTGGCCACGTATTATGGCTCTGACCGGGATATGCGCGTGATCGGGGAGGCGGATCTGGTGCTCACCACGTATGCGATGGTGCGCAACGATGTGGAGCGCCTCAAGGATATCGAGTTTGAGTATGTGATTCTCGACGAATCGCAGAACATCAAGAATGTCTCCTCGCAGACGGCCCAGGCCGTCACGCTTCTCACCGCCCGCCACCGCCTCGCCCTCTCCGGAACGCCGATGGAGAATAATCTCACCGAACTATATTCGCTCTTCCGGTTCCTGAACCCGACGATGTTCGGAACGTTTGATGATTTCAACTCTCGCTATACCTACCCGATTCAGAAGGGTGGCGATAAGGATGCAGCCGAGGCATTGCGTCGCAAGATTTTCCCATTCGTGCTCAGGCGTCTGAAGCGCGATGTGCTCAAGGAACTTCCTGAGCGTATCGACCGCACGCTCTACGTCGAGATGTCGCCCGAGCAGCGCCGCTTCTACAACGAGCGGCGCCTGGCCTATAAGATGGAGATCGAGCAGACTATCAGTAAGTCGGGCGTGGCTAAGTCGCAGTTCGTCATGTTTCAGGCCCTTAACGAGTTGCGCCGCATCGCGTCGGTGCCCGAGAGCCTGACCGACGGCCGCATCGCGTCGCCGAAGATAGAAGAACTTGTGGAAAATCTTTCCAACACAGTCGGAAACAACCATAAGTGCGTCGTATTCTTCAATTATATCGCGGGCCTCGACATCGTGGCCGAACGCCTCAATGCACTCGGCATTCAGTTTGAGACCATGACCGGAAGTACCACCGCTGCAGCGCGCAAGCGCATCGTGGAGAGATTTCAGTCTGACCCGGAATGCATGGTGCTCCTGATGACGCTTAAGGTTGGCGGAGTCGGCCTGAACCTGACGGCCGCCGACACGGTGTTTATCGTAGAGCCATGGTGGAATAAGGCCGCCGAGGAGCAGGCCATAAACCGTCTCCACCGCATCGGACAGAAGGCCTCCGTCGTGTCGACTTCATTTATCACCGAAGGCACAATTGAGGAGAAGATCCGGCAGCTGCAGCAGCAGAAGTCTGAACTTTTTGATGCGCTCATAAGCGATGACTCTTCGATGGGAAAGCATCTCTCCGAAGAAGATATTAACTTCATTTTGTCCTAACCCCGATACCCTCCATTTACCGACGACTATGGTCTACCTTTCTCTGCTTCTGCTTGAGAATCCTTCCGTGAGATTAATCAAGCCCGCTAACTTTCAGAAGCCTCAGCTCGTGAAGTTCGCTTCGCACCTATGCAAATATATCAGGCGTCAGCCCTACCGGCTGCTCGATAATTCGGATAAGACGGCCGTGAGGCTCTTCACAAAGATGATGACAGATGGCCCGGCCGTGCTTAAGAAGAACGAGCTCGAGCTGGTGCTCAAGGCTTTTTATTCGATGCCATTCAATATGGTCAAGCTAATGATGGCTTCGGCTCCCGAGTTTCTGGAAATCTGGAAAGAATTGCTTACCGAGCCATCAATGTCGCTCCTTGAGGCTGAGAAACGAACGCAGACTACCTTTATGCTCGAAGAATCGTCCTCCTACTGGCAGCGGGATTATCTTTTGCATCCGTTGCTGGCCGGTTTGTCGGTATTTGACGGACTGACCGGTTATAACTTGGGACGCCTCAGGAAAGACAACTGCTGGATCCGTATGTCAGGGCTACTGCGTGAGGAGATGGTCCTCAGTTTACCCGGAGATTTAAATAAAATCCGCATTGAGGAGACGCTTCCCGACAACTGCAAGGTGGAGAATTATGAGATGAACCTCTGCTCCGAACTCGCCATGCTCGATGCCTTTGCGATGTCTAAGGACGTGACCGGCGCATCGGGCAGCGTGTCGATGACTAAGGTGAAGCAGATCTGCAATAAGCTGAGCCTCGTGGAATTTCCGGGCTACGGCATCACTACGGCCCTCTCGCGGCAGGCGCTGATCGCAATGATATTCATATCCTCGCGGCTCCATAAGCATAGCAATAGAAGTGAACTTAACGAGACGGTGGAGAGTTTCGGAAAGTATGTGGTCAATGATTTATTCAAGGCGCCCGGCGCGGCGGTCTTCAAGGTGCTGCTCCCCCACTTCGACGGCATAAACAAGAGAGCCGCCACCGAATCATTCGCACCACACATCGCCCGCCATATCAACCGACTTCTTTCGCAGGCCGCCGAGGGCTGGATGTCGCTTGAGAATTTCAAGCTAATTTACACGACCAGCGACGCTTGGAAGGATGCGAATTACAGCACTTTTGTGCCACTTTTCCCTCAGAATTCGTCTGCTTTCTCCATCATATCCCGGAGCGACCTGCCGATGCCCTCGATGATTTCCGATATTATAAGCCGTCGTCCACGCCCGTGGGCCGACGTCACATGGCCGTTCGTCAGAAACTATTTGCGGATGCTCGTCGCCGCCGGACTCCTTCAGATCGCCGCCCCGGAGCCGGATGCTCCTGTGAGCTCCGACGGGCTGCTGGAGCGGTCGTTCGTAAGGCTTACGTCGCTCGGAAGGTATGCATTCGGCCTCGACAAGACCTACAGGCCAAAATTTGAAATAAAGGCCGAGAACGATATAGAGCTCGACGACCGCAACATGATCATCACCGTGCTCCATCCCGACTCACCGGCCGATATCTTCGTAAAGCTCGCCGGAAAGCCGATCGGCAATAACCGTTATCTTTTCTCCGCGGCACAACTCGTGGCGTCGGCGGAAAACCGTCTCGACAGCCTCAGGCGTATCGACAATCTGCGCAATCTGCTCAAGCCGGCCCCCGGCAGCCCCTGGGACAATATGATCAACGAAGCTATGCTCCGAGCCGATGCAACCCTACCCGACAATGAGAGATACGTACTGGTAAAGCTCAATCCCGCTTCGCCCGGCCTCGTCGACTTCATCAGCCGCGACCCCGAGATACGCGCCCACGTAGTGCTCGCCGAAGAAGGGCGCCTACTCGTGCCCGACAGTTACTACACCACATTAGAAAAACTGATGCGTAAGGCCGGCTATCAGCTGCGCTGACGCGCCCGAAAGCCCCGGCCGATACGCCCCGAACAAGCAATTCAGCTGCAACAACCACAAAAAAATAGTTAAAACGGCCACAAAATTTGTAAGACTCAGAAAAAAGGCTTATCTTTGCGCAACTTTCGGGGCGTAGCGCAGTCCGGTTAGCGCACCTGCTTTGGGAGCAGGGGGTCGAAGGTTCGAATCCTTTCACCCCGACACGACAACCGTGCTGGCCGTCATACGACCCGGCAGCGGACACACCGGCCCAGGTGGCGGAATGGTAGACGCGCTCGTTTCAGGTGCGAGTGCTGAGAGGCG
>CAMWYR010000015.1 GCA_947178505.1 uncultured Muribaculaceae bacterium
GCCATATTAAATGTAATGAAAAAGCGTGAGATTTGGCTTTGATTTTAGGCGAATCGGATAATAATGATTAATTTTGCAAGTCTAAAATTTCCATTTCAATGAAAGGTGGATTAATTACTATTCTGTTACTTATCATTTCGAATGTGTTCATGACGTTCGCATGGTACGGTCATCTTAAACTGCAGAGTTCCGGGCATGCGAAAAACTGGCCGCTAATTGTCGTGATTCTGGTGTCGTGGGGACTCGCCCTGCTCGAATACTGCTTTATGATACCGGCCAACCGCATGGGATTCCGAGAGAACGGAGGCCCGTTCAGTCTGTTTCAGCTGAAGATTATTCAGGAAGTCATCTCCCTGACAATCTTTACCGTAATCGCAATGTGGTTGTTTCAGGGTGAAAAACTTCAATGGAATCATCTCGCAGCTTTCATCTGCCTGATGGGGGCCGTGGTATTCACATTTCTTCCGGCAAAGTAAACTCGTGCACATACCGCTTTTAATGAAATTGAATAATCTTTTTCTCCTCAAGAAATTTTAAAGAGATAATAGAATGAAAGAGCTATATATTGCCCCCGTTCAGGGTCATACCGATGCTGCATGGCGTCATTTCCATCAGGCCATCTATGGAGGCGACAATAAATACTTCACCCCCTTCATACGCTGCGACCACGGCAAACTACGTAAGCAGGACCTCCGAGACTATACGTCAGCGCTAAATGAGGGCACCGATCTCGAACCGCAGGTGATCTTCCGCGATATGGAAGAACTTGAAATATTGTTGGGGACTCTGCAGGAGAACGGGGCAGAAAGAGTGAACCTGAATATGGGATGCCCTTTCCCGCTGCAGACAGGCAAAGGCCGCGGAGCCGGGTTTCTGAAAAGTATTGACGAAATCAGCCGTCTTCAGGATACGCTTGAGAAATATCCTTCACTCTCCTACTCTGTAAAGATGAGGCTCGGTTTCGATAATCCGGAAGAATGGAAGAACGTAATGCCCGTGCTTAACGCTCTTGACCTGCGCCATGTGGATGTGCATCCGCGCGTGGCCCGCCAGCAATATTCGGGCGAACTTAATCTCGATGAATTCAGAAAGATTCTGGCAGAAAGCAAGAATCCGGTGGTGTTCAACGGAGAGATAAAGACCCCCGAGGATATCGCCGGGGTCTCTGAGGAGTTTACTGAAGCGGCTGGAATCATGACAGCCCGGGGGGTGCTCGGACGCCCGTCATTACTTGCCGAAACTCGCGAAGGAGAAGAGTGGACACGCGAAAAGCGACTTGAGAAGATGCTCGACTTCCACCGCGTTCTACTCCGCCACTATACGGAGACACTTTGCGGCGAATCACAGGTCGTTTCCAAGATCAAACCCTTCTGGGAATATGCTGAAGAAGAAATCGGACGGAAGGCCTGGAAAGCAATCAAGAAAGCAAGTAACATAGCAAAATATCACTCAGCCGTTGCTATGATCGGTAATTGAACTTTCAGTCTCCATCTTTCAGTCACTCGGTGGAGAATGCTAAAAAAATCACCCTGATAAAAAAAGATGCCGACATTTCTGCCGGCATCTTTTTTTATTGGGATTCTACGGATAGAATCAACGGATAAAGAGGAGCTCACGATATTTGGGAAGAGGCCAGATTTCGTTGTCCACCATCAGCTCGAGCTTGTCGATATGGTAGCGGATTTCCTCCATGAAGGGCACAACATCATCGTGATAGGCAATTGCCTTGGCGCGCTCTGAATCGAGATGATTCGCACGTTTACGCGCATTCACCATACTCTCCACGTTTGATTTGATAACCGATACGTGGTCGCTGATCGCCTCGATGTTGGCGAGATCCTGGGCAGATATGGCATCGGCCTTCGAGCCCTTGAAGAGCTGCTGGATCTTGAATACGTTATCGAGCAGGAGAGACTGATATCTCACAGCTGCCGGGATGATATGGTTGATGGCGAGATCACCGAGCACACGGCTCTCGATCTGGATCTTCTTCGTGTACATCTCCCACTTCACCTCGTTGCGAGCCTCAATTTCCTTTTTGCTGAGCACACCCGTCTTCTCGAACATTTCAACCGACGCAGGATCCGTATAACGGTCATACATAAGGGGGGCTGAAGTCTCAACATCGAGTCCGCGGCGTGCGGCCTCCTGCTTCCATTCCTCACTGTAACCGTTTCCATCGAAGTGAATAGCCTTAGATTCGCGGAGCAACTTCTTCACTTCCTCAAGGATGGCGAGGTCGCGGTCTTCACCCTCAGCCACACGCTTCTCAACGGCATCGGCAAAGTCGGAAAGCTGGGCGGCCACTGCACTGTTGAGTGCGATAAGAGCCGATGCGTTGTTGGCAGAAGAACCGACAGCACGGTATTCAAAGCGGTTGCCGGTGAAAGCAAACGGACTTGTGCGGTTACGGTCGGTGTTATCGATGGTAAGTTCAGGAATCTGGGCAATATCGAGAGTGATCGTCTCCTTGCCGTCGATTGTTATCTTATTAATGTTGTCGGCTTTCTCAACCTTGTCAAGAATTGAGCTGACCGCCGAACCGAGGAACATTGAGATAATGGCCGGGGGCGCCTCGTTCGCACCGAGACGGTGAGCATTGGTGGCATTCATGATGGAGGCTTTCAGAAGACCGTTATGCTTATGCACGGCAGCCATCACGTTGGCCACAAATGTGACGAAACGGAAGTTCTCATGCTCATCCTTTCCGGGGGCGAAAAGAAGCACGCCGGTGTCTGTGCCGAGACTCCAGTTGTTGTGTTTACCTGATCCGTTGATTCCAGCAAAGGGCTTCTCATGAAGAAGCACGCGGAAGTTATGACGGCGAGCCACTTCCTCGATCACCGACATGAGCAGGAGGTTGTGGTCGTTGGCGAGATTTGCCTCCTCAAAGATAGGGGCAAGCTCAAACTGATTGGGAGCCACCTCGTTATGGCGGGTTTTGGCAGGGATGCCCAGTTTATGACATTCTAGTTCAAGCTCAAGCATGAACGCCTCCACACGGCTCGGAATCGAACCGAAATAATGGTCTTCAAGCTGCTGATTCTTGGCCGATTCATGGCCCATGAGCGTGCGGCCGGTCATTACGAGGTCGGGACGCGCGTCATAGAGTGCCTCATCTACGAGGAAATATTCCTGCTCCCAGCCGAGGTTGCAGATCACATGCTTAACGTCATCGTTGAAGAAGCGAGCCACGCGCGTCGCAGCCTTATCGAGGCTATTGAGCGAACGCAGGAGCGGAGTCTTATAATCGAGGCTCTCGCCGGTGTAAGACACGAAAACGGTAGGAATACAGAGTGTATTGGCAACGATAAATGCGGGCGATGAAATATCCCATGCGGAATAGCCACGAGCTTCAAAAGTGTTGCGGATACCGCCGTTAGGGAATGACGACGCGTCGGGCTCCTGCTGGACGAGAAGCTTTCCGGTAAATTTTTCCACTACACCACCCTTGCCGTCGTGCTCGATGAAGGCATCATGTTTTTCGGCGGTGCTTCCGGTGAGGGGATGGAACCAATGGGTGTAATGGCGGGCGCCATTCTCAAGGGCCCATCTCTTCATGCCCTCTGCTACGCTGTCGGCCAGTTCACGGCTCAGAGGTTTGCGATTATCAATCGCATCAACGAGCTTTTCGTATGTATCCTTCGGAAGATACTCGAACATACGCTGACGATTGAACACCTGCTTGCCATAGTAGGCGTCGACACGCTCCTTAGGAAGGTCTACCTTGACAGCTTTGCGTGCCGAAGCTTCCTCGACACTCTTGAATCTGAGATTTGACATAATTATTCTTTATTATGGAATAAGTAATGAATATACGTAAAATAATGCTTAATGACAAAGCAATTAAAAAAGGGGGCTTGGCCCCCTTTGATTATGCCTTATCGGCAAAGAAGCCGATGATTCGTCGCATCGCTTCCTCGGTGTTTGACTTGGAGTTGAAGCCGGTTAGACGGATGTAGCCTTCTCCGGCCGAACCGAATCCGACACCCGGAGTGCAGGAGATATTGACCTCGTGCAGCAGTTTGTCGAAAAGATCCCACGACGATTCACCGTCGGGCGACTTCACCCATATGTAAGGAGAGTTATCACCGCCGAACACCGTGAACCCTGCCTTTGACATGGTCTCACGGATCAGACGTGCATTCTCCAGATAGTAACCTACATTCTCACGCACCTGTATTTTGCCGTCGGATGTGTAGAGGGCTTCCGCACCACGCTGAATCACGTAGCTGGCGCCGTTAAACTTCGTGGTCTGGCGGCGGAGCCAGAGCTTACGGAGCGATACCTTATTTCCTGCCTCGTCAAATCCGCACACCGACGCGGGCACCACCGTGTAGCCGCACCGGAGGCCGGTAAATCCTGCGGTCTTAGAAAAGCTCCTCACCTCGATAGCACATTCACGAGCCCCTTCTACTTCATAAATTGAATGGGGAAGTTCAGGATCCGTGATATAAGCGCAATATGCGGAGTCGTAGATTATCACGGCGTTATTAGCCAGTGCGTAGTTAACCCATGCCTTGAGCTCAGCCTTAGTGAACGTCACGCCGGTAGGATTAGCCGGAGAACAGAGGAAAATCACGTCGGCATGCTCAGCCGGAGGCACCGGCTTGAAGCCATTCTCCTCGTTGCATTCAAGATAGACGAAATTACTCCATTTACCATCCACTAACGTGCCGCCGCGACCATCAATCACGTTTGAATCGACATAAACCGGATAACCGGGATTAGCCACGGCAACCACCGAACCTTCCGCATATATATCTCCGAGATTACCGAGGTCGGATTTCGCACCGTCTGAAATAAAGATCTCATCAGTGGTGATTTCTATTCCGCGCTGAGCATAAGCGTTTACGGCAATTGCATTGCGCAGGAAGTCGTAGCCCTGCTCGGGGCCATAGCCATGAAATGAAGTTTTCTCCGCCATATCATCAACTGCACGGTGCATCGCCTTGATCGATGCCTGAGGGATAGGCAGTGTGACGTCGCCGATATCCATACGGATCACGTCTACTCCGGGATGACTTTCCCTATATTCACGCAATTTGGAGGCTACCGTCGAGAACAGGTATGACTCCGGAAGTTTTTCGAAATTATCGTTGATTCTCATTTATCTTCTGATTTAAAAGTTCAACCGCAGGCTCGTAAGCCCCGGAGAATAGGATTATAGATAAAAAACTCCATCGCAGATAAACTCTGCCGGCCCCGTCATATGCACATGGCCCGTATTTTCATCCCATTCTATTTGGAGTGTGCCTCCACGCAGACGGAGATCGACTTTATTCTCGGTGAGATTATTCAGCACTCCGGCCACGGCAGTTGCACAGGCTCCTGTGCCGCAGGCAAAAGTCTCGCCGGTGCCCCTCTCCCACACTCGCATTTCAATTGTCTGTGGATCGACTACGCGAGCAAACTCAATGTTGGCCTTCTTAGGAAAGATGTCGGCAACCTCCAGTTTCGGACCGTCGCAAAGCACGAGTTCATCGGTAATTTCATTTACAAAAATGACCCCGTGGGGATTGCCCATACTGACGCCCGTGATCCTGAATTCCTTACCGTTGCAAACAAACGGTTCTGAGATTCGTTGCTCAGGATCGGCTGAAGCCACCGGCACTGCAACCGGATCGAGCACCGGAGCTCCCATATCGACAGTCACTGACTCCACCGCGCCGTCGCGCACATGAAGGTTGAGCACCTTGATGCCTGCGAGCGTCTCAAGAGTGACTACCGTCTTATCGGTAAGGCCTCTTTCGTAGACATACTTTCCGATACAACGCGTGGCGTTTCCGCACATTTCAGCTTCCGAGCCGTCGGAATTAAACATACGCATACGAAAATCGGCCACGTCGGAAAGCATTATTGCGACGAGGCCGTCAGAACCGATGCCGAAGTGGACATCACTCATCTTTATGGCTAAAGCAGGGAGGTCTGAGGGGGTTTCTTTGGTAGCGTCGATGTAAATGTAGTCATTACCGGCGCCATGCATTTTAGTGAAAGAGATGTGCTTATTGTCGTGATTCATATCAACTGCGTTAAAAAACACTTTCCACATTGCAAATTTAATAAATTTCTCACAAACCGCCTTAAAAATTCCCTACTTTTTTTAATAAATTACATAAATAACTATCAATCATCTCCTAACTAATGTCTGATCCCTTATTCATGACAGATTTGCGCCATTTCGGAATTTTTGCTAACTTTACAATTCGCGCCGGGCATCCCGGCATTCACTCCTTTCCATAACCGCGGGAACGGTGTTCCTATTTATTGAACCTGAGTTTTATGACAAGATCTATATTTCGGTGGCTGATGCTGTCGGTTTTCATGACGGTCGCCTTTGTTTGCGGCGCCGATATGACGGCCAAAAGCAAGAACACAACAAAAAAAGCCGGAACTGTACAGATAAAGAAGAGAAACGAGAAATTCGGTATAGATGTAAGCCATCACAACGGTCTAATCAATTGGAAAAAGGTAGCAAAGGGATCCAAGCCACTGTTTGTCTACGTAAAGGCTACTGAAGGAGCCGGGTATGTAGATAAGGATTACACCCGTAATATCACGGAAGCACGCAAGGAGGGCTTAAAGGTAGGCTCCTATCATTTCTTCCGCATGACAAGCGGGGCACATGCGCAATTCCGGAATTTCGTCAATACCGTCGGAGATAAGAAGCAGGATCTTATTCCGATGGTCGATATTGAGACTACCGACGGCCGGTCACGTCGTGCCGTGCTCGACAGTCTTAAGGTATTTCTCAATCTTCTGGAACGCCACTACGGCGTTCGCCCCCTGATTTACAGTCATAACAGTCATTATAATGACATATGTGCGCCCGAACTCAATAAATACCCGCTTTATATCGCCCGCTATCATTATAAAGAACCGGCAATAAAGGGAAAAGGGACTTACACTATCTGGCAATATTCAGAGACAGGCCGCATCGACGGGATTCCGGAGCGCGTTGATCTCGCGCGGTTTCATTCCGGAAGTTCTGTAAAGAATATTCTTCTCGGTAAAAACAAGATCAAACCCCAAAAGAAGCCGAACGACAAGGGGAAGGGCAAAAAGAAGACCACCAAAAGAAGCAACGCGTCTAAAAAAGGTCGGCGATGATCTCATCGGAAATCATCACTCCCGCATCCGTGAGTGTAAGATGACTTCCTGATCCCATAGTCAGTCGCCCCGACCTCATCCATCGGTCGGCATCACGCATCAGCCGACGGTAGGCCGGCTCACCGAATCTCGTCTTGAAGGCCTCAGTATCAAGGCCCGCGGTCGTGCGCAACCGTGTCATGATCATCTCCTCCCTGAGTTCATCCTCATCAAGCATTTCATTGCCAAATAGCCCTGAGCCTTCATCAATAAAATCATCCGAGACAGCCTGCATATACTTCCGGAAATCGGCAGCATTGGCACGGCGCAAATTTCTTCCGTCAAAACCATGTGCGGCAGGTCCCAACCCAATATAGGCATCTCCGCGCCAATAAGCGGAGTTATGGCGCGACTCATAACCCGGAATGGCATAGTTTGATATCTCATATCTCCTGATACCGGCCTCAGACAACTGCTCGTTAATCACCCTAAACATCGCAACCGAGTACTGCTCTGGCAATTCGTCGATACGCCCCGCATCGCGCAGACGTGTCAGGGCAGAGCGCTCCTCATACATCAATGAATAGACAGAGACGTGTTTCGGCTTCATGGCAATAATCTCCTCAAGTGAACGGCTCAGACTCTCCAAGGTCTGCCCCGGGAGTCCGAAAATGAGGTCGAGACTTATATTAGCGAATCTTTCGCTTAAAATAGAATATGCGCTTCGTGCATCCTCCGCCGAGTGGCGGCGACCGACAGCCTGAAGTTCGGCGTCAATCATTGACTGCACGCCCATACTGATCCGATTGACTCCGGCTCTTTGCCAGACGTCGGCCTTCAAGGGAGTCACGTCGTCGGGATTCACTTCGATTGTGAACTCCACCGGCACAGGCATGAGGGCCCTGATACCCTCCGTAAGTCTAAGGAATTCCTCTTCAGGAATAAGTGAGGGTGTGCCACCTCCTATATACAAGGTGTAGGTGTCCCCCGGATTATCCTTAATAAAATCGGGAAGTCTGACCGTGGCCTCCCTCAGCAGAGAATCGACAAATCGCGTCCAGGGTGCCAGAGGCTCCCCTACTGAATAGAAATCGCAGTAAAGGCAACGTCTTCGGCAAAAGGGGATGTGAATGTAGACTCCGGGCATATCAGACGAGTTGAGGGAAAAAATAAGAGCAGAAGGATATCCAATCGCCTTGCGCGTCAGGCATCCGGCGGAATGTTCATTACAAAATTAATAAAAACTTTGCAAATATGTTACATAACATACATTGAGAGGCTTGGATTTTCGACAAAATTAACTAAATTGCGGCTGCAAACCGACAAAGGCCTTACGGGGTCACCATGAAACTCGCGTAGCAAAGCTCTTTCAGTAAGGAGCCATATCAAAGACATTCTTAAAATCAGATACGTATGAAGACTTACAAAACCAACGAAATTAAGAACATAGCCCTTCTCGGATCGAAGGGCTCGGGTAAAACCACCCTCGCAGAGTCAATGATTTACGAGTGCGGGGTGATCAAACGCCGCGGATCAGTTGATGCCGGCAACACGGTTTCCGACTATTTCCCGGTGGAAAAGGAATATGGCTATTCAGTCTTCTCAACAGTGTTTAACGCTGAATTCAATAACAAGAAGCTCAACATCATCGACTGCCCTGGAGCGGAAGACTTCGTAGGCAACGCATATACCGCTCTCGGAGTCTGCGACATGGGTCTGATCCTCGTTGACGCACAGTATGGCGTCGAGGTGGGCACTCAGAATATTTTCCGAACGACATCCGCGCTCAAGAAACCGGTGATTTTCGGTATCAACCAGATGGACGCCGAGAAAGCTGATTTCGAGAATACTCTCGAGCAGCTTCGCGACACGTTCGGAAGCAAAGTTGTGGAGATCCAGTATCCGCTCGAGTCGGGTCCCGGCTTCCATTCGATGATCGACGTGCTTCTTATGAAGAAGTATGAATGGGGTCCCGATGGCGGCACACCCACTATCTCGGAGATCCCCGCTGATCAGATGGATAAGGCCACCGAGCTTAACCATAAGCTCCGCGAGGCAGCGGCTGAAAATGACGAGAGCCTCATGGAGAAATTTTTCGACGACCAGCCCCTTACGGAGGATGATCTTCGTCTGGGTATCCGAAAGGGTCTGATCGACCGTTCGATCTATCCGGTTGTAGTGCTTTCTGCCGCAAAGGATATGGGCGTTCGCCGTCTGATGGAATTCCTCGGCAACGTGTGTCCCTTTGTGGATGAGATGCCTGCTCCCGTCACTACGACCGGCGTGGAGGTGAAGCCGGATGCCGATGGTCCGCTGTCGGTGTTCTTCTTCAAGACATCTGTTGAACCGCACATCGGTGAGGTTAGTTATTTCAAGGTTATGAGCGGCACGCTCAAGGCAGGCGCTGATCTTGAAAATGCCACACGTGGCGGTAAGGAACGTCTTGCTCAGATATTCACAGTATGCGGAAACCTCCGCACCCCGATCGACACGCTTGAGGCGGGTGATATCGGGGCTTCGGTGAAGCTTAAGGATGTGCGCACGGGCAATACGCTCGATGGTAAGGGTTGCGACTGGCAGTTTGACTTCATCAAGTATCCGGCACCGAAATATGTGCGTGCTATCAAGCCGGTGACCGAGAGCGATGCCGAGAAGCTCGCAGCTATCCTCACCCGCATGCGCGAGGAAGATCCGACATGGGTTGTTGAGCAGAGCAAGGAACTGAAGCAGACGCTTGTAAAGGGCCAGGGTGAATTCCACCTGCGCACACTGAAGTGGCGTATCGAGAATAATGAGAAACTTCCCATCGTGTTTGAAGAGATGCGTATCCCCTATCGCGAGACCATCACTAAGGCTGCGCGAGCCGACTACCGTCATAAGAAGCAGTCGGGAGGTTCAGGTCAGTTCGGTGAGGTGCACCTCATCATCGAGCCCTACACAGAGGGTATGCCCGAACCGGAAGGCTACAAATTCGGTAATCAGGAATATAAGCTCAAAGTGCGCGATAAGCAAGAACTTCCGCTCGAATGGGGAGGTAAGCTCGTGGTCTACGACTGCACAGTCGGCGGCTCGATCGATGCGCGCTTTATTCCGGCGATCGTAAAGGGTCTGATGGACCGTATGGAGCAAGGTCCTCTCACGGGTTCATACGCCCGCGACGTGCGCGTGATGATTTATGACGGAAAGATGCACCCTGTCGACAGCAATGAAATTTCCTTCCGTCTCGCCGGCCGTAACGCATTCTCGGAAGCCTTCCGCAATGCGAACCCCAAGATTCTTGAGCCCGTATACGATGTTGAGGTGCTGACGCCTGCCGACACTATGGGCGATGTGATGAGTGATCTCCAGGGTCGCCGCGGCATCATCATGGGTATGGAGTCGGAAAACGGTATCGAGAAAATCAATGCCAAGGTTCCTCTGAAAGAAATGTCAAGTTATTCGACTTCCCTGAGCTCTATCACCGGCGGTCGCAGCTCATTCTCAATGAAGTTTGCAAGCTATGAACTCGTTCCGGGCGATGTTCAGGAGAAACTCCTGAAAGAATACGCAGAGTCGCATTCCGATGAATAACCACTAACTTGCATCTCTCCTCACCTTCTCTTCCCCTCTTCTCAACACGTGTCGTGAGAATTATATCAATAATTCTCACTTACACTCATCAGAAAGCGAATCCGGATTCGGATTCGCTTTCTTCATTTCGGACTATCAGATTCAAATGATTTGTAAAATGTCATTTAGTCATTTTGTCTAGATGTCAAATTGTCAAGATGTCAAGATGTCATTTTAGGTTTTGTCCTTAACAATCTCTTACGCCACGGACTCACTGATTATTGCTATATTTTTTTCAATTTGACCCGCAAATATAAGCATTTTACTTGATGCGTCAGCGCAGGGCGACAAAAATAATTGGGAAACTGAACATGACAGGGGATTAGATTGTATATTAATTATATCTAAAACTCTTAAAATATGAAAAAGCACACTCTTTTTCCTGTAGGCAACGGAAGGAAAGTCTGTACGGCTCTGCTTCTTGGCGGCGTCGGCATAGTCGGAGCAAATGCCCAGGATCTGAAGGAAAATTCCACAACTGATGAATCGGGAAATCATATCTCCATAGTGAAAACAAGTCAGGATACTACTGTCTATAAGATATTGGAGAAGGATCGTCCCGGTAGCCTTAACGACATACCTGTGCCCCACTTTGCCATCCACACGCAGAATAACAATTTCGTGATGACGATCGGCGCCCAGATCAATCCTATCATCGGCGTGGATATGGGAAGCAATCTATACCGCCAGGATAATGCCGGCAGTAGTTTCGTGCCCTCTGCCATTCCGGTGCCCGCTCCTGCAGGCGGAAAGTCCGACTTTTTTATCAATGCATTCAATGCCAACTTCGATTTTCAGGTGGTTGGGTTCGGAGGGACAGATAACCAGATTACCGGTTACCTTAAGTTCGGCACGAACGGCAACAACAACAATATGCGTCTGAAGAAGGCCTTCCTCACTTGGCGCGGACTGTCAGCCGGTTATAAGACCTCTCTTTTCACCGACGGAGATTCCAGCCCGGCGACGATCGACCCTCAGGGTCCGAACGGGATGGTCAGCACGACTGTGAACGAAATCAGCTATGAGTCACCCTCATTCGGAGGCTTCACTTTCGCCGCGGGTGTCGATATGCCGAGTTATTATTCTTCGCAGGGCTATTACCTGGGCAAGGACTATCAGTCGTGGCAAGGAACCCCTATCGCAGGCGCGCAGGTGGTTGATCCTACCTATTACAGTATGACAGTGCCTGATATTCCGCTGTATGTGCAATACACCGACAATAAGTATGTACGTGTCAAGCTCGCCGGACTTATACGCACGAAATTCTATCGTGATATCCTCGACCAGAAGAAACGCACAACAATGGGCTGGGGCCTTTCGCTTACGGGTAATATCATGCCTACAGACGCTTTGACTATTTATCTTCAGGGAAATTATGGTCAGGGTATCGGTGCCTATATACAGGACCTTGCAGGACTGCCGCTCTCATATGTGCCTGACGACAGCAAGCCGGGCAAGATGAAGGCTGCTCCGATGATGGGCTGGCTCGCAGGCCTGACCTACAATTTCAATAAGCAGTGGCAGACAAACCTAATGTTCTCTCAGGCGCGTATCTGGGATGTCTCACCTTATGCTACTCACGATGCCGATTCTACCAACAGCAACGTGAATAATTATAAATATGGTCTCTACACGGCCGCCAACGTATTCTACAACATCTCAAGTTATTTCTCCGTGGGCATTGAATATCTCTATGGTTACCGCAAGACCTGGAATGCCGGCAGCGGTCATGACAACAGATTGCAGATGCAGCTCGAATTTACTCTCTAAACCTTCATTATAAATCATTCCTGATTTTATGACACAGGAGCAAAAGAGTTCTCAGATAGCCACCACAACAAAGACCGAGATTGCCGAACCTAAGAAATGGAAGGTAATTTTCCACAATGATGATTTTACGCCGATGGATTTTGTGGTCTACGTGCTGAAAGCCATTTTCTTCAAGACCGATGCACTGGCGGAAGATCTGATGATGAAGGTGCATCTCAAGGGCAAGGCTACGGTGGGTGAATATCCCTACGATATCGCATTATCGAAGGTGAACCGCACCCACCGTATAGCCCGCGAGAATAATTATCCGCTGAAACTGACGATGGCGCCCGTAAGGAGTAGAACCTAATAAAAAAGAAGAGTAAAGAAATAATGGCTGATGATATAATTGTTTCTAAGGAGCTGGCAGATGTCCTTAAGAAGAGCATAAATTATGCCGGCATGCACAGGCATGAGTTTGTCACACCGGAGCACATCCTCTATTTTGCTCTCGATACGGCGCCACTGCAGAATGCTATTGCCGGTCTTAATGGCAAGAAGAATGCTCTTGAAGAAATGAAAGAAGCCCTGAAGGGATTCCTTGAGGAGCTCGAGATCGTACCGGAGGAGTTTTACACTCAGCCGGTATTTTCTGATCAGGCACATGAGTTGCTCGAAGAGGCATCTGAGACTGCGATATATTCCAACAGGGAGGAAATCGAACTGCAACATCTTCTGAGTCATGTATTTGAGTTGAGCGATTCGAGAGCTGCTTACGAACTTAAAAAAGCATCATGCAACAATAAGGGTGAATTTCTTGCACAACTCGGAGAATCATCTCACCACCCGGCCGGAACTGATGATAGCGAAGAATCGGGCAACGAGAATGGGGAGGAAGAGTGGAAAAGTCTCGTTGTGTGTCTGAACGACATCGCTGACGAGATGAATCCGCTCATCGGACGTGAGGAAGAACTCGAACGCACGATACGCACGTTATGCCGCAAGCAGAAGAATAATCCGCTTCATGTTGGTGAACCGGGTGTCGGAAAGACCGCTCTGGTGTATGGACTCGCACGCCTCATCAATGAGGGGAATGTACCGGAGACTCTACGGGGAAGCCGAATATATCTTATGAACATGGGTTCGGTGATTGCAGGAGCACAGATGCGTGGAGAGTTTGAGGAGCGTCTGAAGAAAATTATGCAGGGAGCATCCGGGGAAAAGAATGCCATAATCTATATTGATGAGATTCATACAATTGTAGGGGCCGGATCTTCCGGTCAGGGTTCTCTTGATGCCTCAAATATACTTAAACCCTACCTGGAGGATGGGAAACTCAGATTCATCGGGGCCACCACCTACGACGAGTATAAGAGATATTTCGAGCATAACAGGAGTCTTGCACGGCGGTTTCAGAAAATAGATATCGCAGAGCCTTCTGAGGAAGAGGCTCTCAAGATTGTGACGCAACTCTCCCCTATCTATGAGTCACATCATGGCGTGACGTATGCCCCTGATGCTCTTGAATTTGCAGTCAGGGGATCGGCGCGTCACCTTCACGAGCGCTATTTACCGGATAAAGCGATTGATCTGATTGATGAAGCCGGGGCTTACCGTCAGCTTCATCCTCTGACGGATGGCTCGAAGAGGGTGGAAAAATCATTGATTTCAGATCTGCTCGCGCAGATATGTAAGGTGGAACGTCTCGCTGAGACGACAGAAGATGATGGCTCCGGACTTAACGATCTTGCCGAACGGATTCTGAGTCAGGTATATGGTCAGGATGAGGCAGTGAAGGTCGTGACAGAATCGGTGCTGATGGCAAAGGCCGGACTATCGGATGAGACGAAGCCGCTTGCATCGTTGCTGTTTGTCGGCCCAACCGGTGTAGGCAAGACCGAGGTAGCGAAGGTACTGGCTAAGCAACTCGGTGTCGAACTGGTACGGTTTGACATGAGTGAATATTCCGATCGCTTTACGGTCTCCAAACTTATCGGGGCTCCGGCCGGATACGTAGGATATGATGACGGGGGTCTCCTTACAGATGCTGTTAGGAAGCATCCTGATTGCGTACTTCTCCTTGACGAAATCGAGAAGGCTCATCCGGATATTTATAATATTCTGCTGCAGGTGATGGATTACGGGCGCCTGACCGACAACCGGGGTAATCGCGCAGACTTCCGTAACGTAGTGCTCATCATGACCTCAAACGCAGGAGCACAGTATGCCTCACAGACACGGATGGGATTCGGCAATACGGCCACGACGGGAGAAGGTATGATGCGTCAGGTGAAGAAAACGTTCAAGCCGGAATTTCTAAATCGATTGACAGCCACAGTGATATTTAACGATATGGATCTCCATATGGCCCGTCTTATTCTCAAGAAGAAACTTTTGGCTTTGAGCGACAAGCTCGCAGCTAAGCGCGTAACCCTCCGGCTGACCCCGGAGGCCGAGGAGTGGTTGCTTCGCAAGGGGGTGACGAGAGAATATGGTGCGCGTGAGATCGAACGCGTCCTCACCGGGACGCTCAACCCTCTTCTGATGCGTGCTATACTCTTCGGTAGCCTGAAAAATGGCGGCGAGGCCGAGGTAGAGGTAAGGGAGGGGGTGCTGAGCCTTGCTGCTGTGCGTCCTGAAGGCCCGTCAGATTGACACCCCTTCCAATATGACATTTTAACAAATGGTCAATAAAAAAGCGAATCGCATAGTTGCGATTCGCTTTTTATCATTATCTCTCAGGGAATTAGAACCAGCGTACGTAAGCGAAGTCCTGACGGTGGGGAAGCTCAGCGTTCTTGGGATACATACGGAACGCGTAGCGGTAGATACCGGCTTCGTGGAGCGTGTCGTTGAGCTCATAGGTGTAGACGTTACCGTCCTTGTTAACCACCTTGAGATCTTCGCGACGGAGGAACTTGCTTTCGCCATCCTTATCAGTGTAAGCCACGAGCTCAACACCGAGGCCATCACCAAGACCGTTTGTATTGATCACTGCCTTCGCAGAGAATCGGTCGCCTGAGCGGCATACACCGCTGGTAGCGCAGTCGTCGGAGAATTCGCATGAGATTACCTGAACCCCATCCCACTTGGAAACGAAGTCTTCCTTCCAGTCAACGATCTCACGGGCGAGCTTGTAGTCGCCCTTTGCAAGCTTAGCGAAGCGTGCTGCCTCGGGCTTGTAGAAGCGGGAAATATAATCATCAAGCTGACGCTTCATAGTGAAGATAGGAGCGATACGGCCGATCGAACGCTTGATGTACTGTACCCACTCAGGTGAGTAACCCTTCGAATTCTTAGCGAAGTAGAGAGGCACGATCTCGTTCTCAAGCATAGAGTAGATAGTAGCAGCATCGAGCTTATCCTGCTGAGCCTGATCGGTATATGTGCGCTTATCGGTAAGAGCCCAACCTGCATCTTCAGCAAGACGGTAACCTTCGTACCACCATCCGTCGAGCACTGAGAAGTTGAGGACACCGTTCATCTCCGCCTTCTCACCCGACGTACCGGATGCCTCGAGAGGACGGGTCGGAGTGTTGAGCCAGATATCCACACCTGAAACGAGGCGCTTAGCCACGATCATGTTATAGTCTTCGAGGAAGATGATCTTGCCGGAGAACTGGGGCATCTTCGAGATCTCAGTGATGCGCTTGATCAGACCCTGACCGGCACCGTCGGCGGGGTGAGCCTTGCCAGAGAATACGAACTGTACGGGGTATTTCTCATTGTTCACGATCTTGGCAAGACGGTCGAGATCGGTGAAGAGGAGGTGAGCACGCTTGTAAGTAGCGAAACGGCGAGCGAAACCGATGATGAGTGCGTTGGGGTTGATCTTATCAACAATCTTTAGCACCTCAGTGGGATCACCCTGATTCTTAAGCCACTTCTCCTTGAAATCCTTCTTAACGAAGTTGATGAACTTGTTCTTCATCGTCATTCGCATGTTCCAGATAGCCTCATCCTCAACATTGAAGATGTTTTCCCACATCTTGGGATCGCTCTGGTTTGCGAAAAGTTCGGGGTTAAGGTGTTCGCCATAGAAGTCTTTCCACTCAGTAGCAGCCCATGTAGGCATATGCACACCGTTGGTGACGTAACCTACGTGAGATTCCTCAGCAGCATAGCCCTTCCAGATACCTGCGAACATCTTCTTCGACACCTCACCGTGGAGCCAGCTTACGCCGTTAGCCTCCTGGCAAGTGTTGAGTGCGAACACACTCATTGAGAAGCGCTCGTTAGTGTCGGGATTCTCACGGCCCATATTCATAAGGTCGTTCCAAGAGATGCCGAGCTTAGCGGGGAATTCACCCATATACTTACCAAAGAGAGACTCCTCGAAGTAGTCGTGACCTGCGGGCACGGGAGTGTGCACAGTATAGAGAGAAGAAGCACGCACGAGCTCGAGAGCCACGTTGAAGGGAAGATGCTCACCCTGAACGTAGTCAACGAGACGCTGGAGGTTGAGAAGCGCAGCGTGCCCTTCGTTGCAGTGGTAGAGATCGGTCTTGATGCCGAGCTTATTGAGCATCAGGATACCTCCGATACCGAGGAGATACTCCTGCTTGATACGGTTTTCCCAGTCGCCACCGTAGAGAGCGTGAGTGATCTCGCGATCCCACTGAGAGTTCTTATCGAGGTCGGTGTCAAGCAGATAAAGCTTCATGCGACCTACATTCACGCGCCATACGTTGGCATAAACCACGCGGCCGGGATAAGGCACCTCGAGCACCATAGGAGTGCCGTCAGCCTCGAGCACGTGCTCGATGGGAAGCTGATCGAAGTTCTGTGATTCGTAATTGGCTATCTGCTGGCCGTCGATAGAGAGCGACTGAGAGAAATAGCCATATTTATAGAGGAAACCGACTGCCGTCATATCTACGCAGCTATCGGAAGCCTGCTTGATGTAGTCGCCGGCGAGCACACCGAGACCACCTGAATAAATCTTGAGACAGTTGCAAAGGCCATACTCCATAGAGAAGTAAGCGACTGAGGGCACTGACTTATCGAAAGGCACCTTCATATAGTCCTTGAACATACGATAAGTGTCTGCGATCTCGTTCATAAGAGCCTTGTCAGCTACGATCTCCTTGTAACGCTCGAAGCTGAGCTGCTGGAGAAGCATAACGGGGTTCTCACCTACCTTACGCCAAAGATCCGGATCAATTTCACGGAAGAGGTTCTTACCTTTGCTGTTCCACACCCACCAGAGATTCTTCGACATTTCCTCAAGAGGTTTGAGTTCCTTAGGAATCTCTGCGCTGATAGTAACGCTACGCCACGAAGGCTGGTTAGTGTTGCTGACTTGAAGTTTCATAGTTGAAGTTATAAATGATTTAGTTGATTATTAATTTTTTTACTGTCCGGCTTACTTCTTGTGATCGAGTGCGATACGGAATGCGCGGTCGTAATGCTCGATAAAGAATTTCCAGTCGGTCTTTGAAGCCGTAGTGAAAGCCTTGTTCCGGGCCATCAGACGCGTACTTGCATCAGATGCCTCATAGGCCACGGCTGCCTTGGCAATCTCATCGAGGCTATTATGATAATCGGAGTCGTTTCTCTCCACAACCATCACACCACAGTTTGCGATGCCGTTGGCAAAGTTATCGAGCACCCACTGACCGAAACCGGCTTTGTTGTCGGTGACAGTTGGCACGCCGAAAGCGACGCTTTCGAGGGGAGTATATCCCCAGGGCTCGTAATAAGAGGGGAAAATCGTAAGGTCGAAAGCGGGCAGAATGTCATAATAAGAAATATTCACGATTCCGTCGCCTCCGTCAAGGTAACAGGGCACATAAATCACCTCTGCATTGCGGAGCGCACCTGCATCCTTAAGTTGACGCATACGCACGCACACCTCGTCAGAGTCTTCATTGTTGAGACGGTGAGTTAGATATGTTGGATCGAACGCGTTCTCACCGTTCTCAAGCGCCTTGCTGAGAGAGCCGGATGGAGATTTCACCCAACCGGGCACAAGGATGAAGGCTACGACCTGACGGTCGGCCGGGACGCGACGGTCGATTTCCGCTACGCTGTCGAGGAAAAGGTCAAGACCCTTATTCCGGTATTCATGACGCCCTGATGTGGCGATAAGGAAAGTCGATTCTCCGAATTTCTTACCGGTGAGAGCTTCTGCAATTCTGAGAAGACGCGCACGCCCCTCTTTACGGAGGCGGTTGTATTTCACCGTTTTAGGCACAAAATCGGGTTCAAAACCATTGGGAGTGATAACGTCGACCGGACGGCGCAAAAGTTGCGCACATTCTGCGGCGGTCACCTTACTGACCGTAGTAAAACAATCTGCATTATGAGCTGCGAGCTTCTCGAGGGAGTGTTTCGACTCCATATTGAGTTCGCGAGCCATCTGATCACCATCGTAGTGATGGAACTGATCGTAAAGCGGCTTACCGTTACCGCAGATACTGCGGCCAATGCATGTGGCGTGGGTAGTAAAGATAGTGGAGATTTTGGGGCTGTGCGCCTTGGTATAAAGAAGACCCATGCCTGTGGTCCACTCGTCGAAATGAGCAATGACGCGTGCGGCCTCAACCTTGAGGAATTCCGAGAGCTTCATTATTACGATAGATGCTGCTACAGAAAAAGCACAAGATTCATCGTAATCCCCATAGGCATGAAGAGAATCAACACCGAAGCGTTCCCACATCTGCGCATAGATTTCAGGCAGATGATTAGCCGTATCACCCGGATTAACAAGAATCACCTGCGGCGAACCCGGAATATTCCAGCGTCCGGTGCGGATAGTGATTCCCCAGGGGAGTTCCAGCTTGGATGCGGCCGATTTGAGAATTGTCTTACGCTCCTTAAAGTAAGGCGAGGGATTCTCGGCCGACCAGAAATCAGGACCGATGAATGCCAGCTTGTCTCCGAACTGCTCGTTAAGCACTCGAGCTTTAGTCGAAAGGACAGCGTAGATGCCGCCAACCTTATTACATACTTCCCAGCTTGTCTCGAACAACAGGTCAACCTGCTGAGCGATTTCGGAAGCCTTGTGAGTTCCGTTACTGCTTTGAGATATCATATTGAATAAACTAAAACGATGCAAAAGTAATAAAAATCATACTTAACGCAAAACAAAAATCGAAAATTTAAATAAATTGACTGTGAAAAAATGTTAAACTGTACAGTTTTAATGCAATATATTGCACGTAGATGCAATATATTGCATTTTTAAGAATATTCATATGTTGTAAAACATATTTTTTTGCACATCGCGAGCGATACTATTCAGGATATGATCTGAAATTCTTCTTAATACCCTTCTTTCATACCTATTAAGCTCCTCTTCCCCGCAATATTAATCCTATCTGACACTCTACTTTCCACTATAAAAAGATAGCTCCCGCCTTTTTAGACGGGAGCATAACTGATATCTGGACAAAAATTTATCAGAAGGGAAGATCGTCAGTGCTATCAGATCCGAATGCCGGAGCCGCGGGGGCTGCAGGCGCTGCGGGAGCCGGATTAAAGGGAGACATAGCGGGAGAGGCGGAAGCAGCGGACTGACCCATACCCATCGAAGGCATTGTGCCGTCAAGGTGAGTGCAGGCGAACGCGTTGACGTCGGTGTACCAACGACCGTTAAATTCGCGGCTTTCGAGATCGACTGAAAGACGCACGTTTTGCCCTGCAGCTATATGAAGCTCCTCGATGCGGCGGTCGCCGAATACCGTAAACTTAACTTTACGGGGATAATTACCAAATGTCTCAAGCACCCACTCCTGCTTTTTCCAGGCGTTACCTGCCTTGGAAACCCCTTCCTGGATTCCAAGATCCTGTATAATTTTTCCTTCTAACTCCATTTTTACAATTTTGAGAATTTACGTTGAATGCCTATAAGGCCTTTTATTTACGCAAAGGTACAAAATTTAATTTCAGTGAACAAATATTATGAGTTATTTTTTGTAACTTTGAATGATGGAAAATAATAGTATGACCCCGCAAATCGATCAATATTTCCCTGAACTGACAGAGCGTCAGCGGGAACAGTTCGCTGCAATGATGCGTCTTTATCCGGAATGGAATGCAAAAATCAATGTAATCTCCCGGAAAGATATCGAGAATCTGGAGGTGAATCATATCCTGCATTCTCTATCAATCGGCAAATTCATCAGATTCACGCCCGGAACCCGCGTTCTTGATTTCGGCACGGGGGGTGGATTCCCGGGGATTCCTCTCGCTGCATTATTCTCCGAGGTGCATTTTCATCTCGTAGACCGTACAGGTAAAAAGATAAGGGTTGCACAGGAAATTGCGGCCGCATGCGGCCTGACCAATGTCAGTTTCCAGCATGGTGATGTGGCGGAATGCAAGGATAAGTTTGATTTCGTAGTGAGCCGCGCTGTAATGCCCCAGTCTGAACTACTTAAGATATGCAGGAAAAACATATCGGAAGAGCAGCATAACGCCCTTCCCAACGGTTTGATAACATTAAAAGGGGGTGATCTTCAGTCAGAACTTAAGAGTTTGGGCAACAAAACTGAAATCGTTGATGTTTCCAATTATTTTAATGAGGATTTCTTCAAGGAGAAAAAGATCGTTTACACGTCGCGATAACTCAGGCAGCTTCCGCAGCTATGGAAGAATCAGGAATAATAATCCTGTGCGCACTTAGATCGGATAAAAAATTGACTCCAATAAAAAAGAATACTATGAAAGTAGCAATATTTACATTCAGCCTTTTCGGCATCAACACCTATGTGGTGTATGATCCGGATAGTAAGAAGGCCGTGATCATCGACCCGGGGATGATTAATGATGAGGAGGAATCGGCTATGGCCGGCTTTATCAAAAGAAACGGCCTGAAAGTGACGAATGTGATCAACACGCATCTTCACATTGATCATGCAATAGGCAATAAACGAGCCTCGAAAATGTTTGACGCCCCTATTCTTGCGCATGCCGACGATCAGTTTCTCGGTGCTCGTCTTCGGGAGCAGGCTCAGATGTTCGGCATTGCAGAGAAGATCGATGAAATGTCAGTATCGTCGTATCTGAATGAAGGTGATGTCATCAATGTCGGGAATGGCCGGCTGAAGGTGATCCATGTGCCGGGACACTCTCCGGGAGGAATAGCCCTTTATGACGAGGCCGACGGATTCGTCATCGTGGGCGACTCACTTTTCGAGAGTTCTGTTGGACGAACCGATCTTCCGGGAGGTAATCACGCTACGCTTATCAATGCCGTAAAGACTAAACTTATGACACTCCCACCGAATACAGTTGTTTATCCCGGACATGGCGCCCCGACAACTATCGGAAGAGAAAAAGCAGGAAATCCATTCCTGGTCTGACGACAGCAACGTTTGGAAATTAACAGCTATCAGAAATTTTAATGGAGCCTAAGGATTCTGAGCCGGATAGCAGAAATAATCCGGCGCTTGCGGAAGTGAATCATTCCGATAAGGCGCCAGATTATTTTCTATTCTATTGGGAAGGGTCACTTCACGCTGTTAACCGCGCTCAAGATCACTTCACTCAATGTGGGATGGCCGAAAATTATTTCTGAAATGCGCTTGCGAGTAACGCCGAGAGTGATGAAGTCGCAACACTGCTGAGCGAGCAGAGCTGCCTCCGCGCCCATAATGTGCGCACCGATCAGACGGTCGGACTCCGCATCGAATATCAGCTTGCATAATCCTTCCGATTCTCCTCCGGCGAGTGCCTTTCCATTGGCGCGATAGAAGCTCTTTCCTATCTTTATGGCAACACCCTCGGCCTTGCACTGCTCCTCGGTCATGCCTGCCATCGCACATTCGGGATCGGTAAAGAGTGCTGCCGGGACTACATCGAAGTTGATTTCATCGGTCAGTCCCTGGATAGCATTCAGAGCACGCTGCCCCTGGAATGAAGCCACGTGTGCAAGCATCAGACGAGCATTTACGTCACCAATCGCATATATGTGATCCACATTAGTACGCATATCTTCATTCACCGGAATACCTCTGACTGAATACTCCACGCCTGCTTTCTCAAGATCAAGACCTTCTACATTGGGCTTCCGGCCCACAGCCATAAGGATATCGGTAGACTCTACGGTCTCTTCCTTCCCCTTAAGATCGTATGTGGTGCGCACGCGGTAATCATCTGTCTGCTCGATTTTTTTCACGGCTGCCCCTGTGATAATCTTCACACCTTTCTTGGCAAGGGCCTGCTTCAGACGCTTAGAAATATCGGAATCAAAAGTCGGAGCAATATTCTTCATGAATTCGACCACTGTCACTTCCGATCCGAAAGCATTGAACACGGAGGCAAACTCGAGACCTATCACTCCCCCACCGACGATAACGAGGCTTTCGGGAATATACTCAAGTTGCAGGATAGCAGTGGAATCCATCACGAAAGGTGCGTCAGCACCTTCCGCATTTACAGATTTTGACTGCGAACCGGTGGCGATTATTATATTCTCAGCGGAGTATTCATGGTCAAACACAATGACCGTATGGTCATCCTTAAACCGGGCCATACCCTCCACCACTTCAACCTTTGCCTTAGCGAGGAGACCGGCGATACCTTCGCGTAACTGCGACACGACGGCATCACGGCGCGAGATTACCTTATTGAAGTCTATGGTGAGATTGGCGTCGGCGATACCGAATTCGCACGACCTGCAGGCTGACACGACGGCAGCATCCTTCACCATGCACTTCGTAGGGATGCAACCGGCGTTCAGACAAGTGCCCCCGAGTTTTCCGCCGTTGATAAGCGTCACGCTCATTCCGCGCTCGGCCGCACTGAGAGCCGTTTCATATCCCCCCGGGCCCGCACCGATTATGAGTAGGTCTTTTTCCATAAGTTGCTGTTGAAAATAAAGAAAAAAAATAAAAACTCCATTCCCGCCGTAGGAGGGCAGGAATGGAGCGTAGTGATTATCAGGCCTCTTTGAGAGCCTTGTAAGTCAGGATAGGATTCTTGGCTGCCGACGTCTCATCGGGATGAGAGATGATCGTAGTCAAGGGAGCCTGCTTGAGTAAATCAGGATTTGTCTTTGCCTCTTCAGCCACCTTGCGCATCACATCGATGAACTCATCAAGTGTCTCAAGGCTCTCGGTCTCCGTGGGCTCGATCATCATCGACTCGTGGAAAAGGAGCGGGAAGTAGATTGTGGGCGCATGGAAACCGAAATCAAGAAGGCGCTTAGCTACATTGAGCGTTGTCACACCCGTAGATTTATCGGCAAGACCGTCGAACACAAACTCGTGCTTGCACACGCCATCGATCGGGAGTTTGTAGAGATCCTTAAGAGATTCCTTTATGTAGTTGGCGTTGAGCGTTGCCATCGGGCCAACATTCACAATATTGTCGCGGCCAAGTGTCAGGATGTATGCGTACGCACGAAGCATCACTCCGAAGTTACCGAAGAATGTAGAAACGCTTCCGAGACTGCGGTCGTCGGCATCGACATAGAATTTGCCGTCATCGGCGATTCTCACGCGAGGATTCGGAAGGAATTCTACAAGATGCTCGGCCACTCCGACGGGACCGGAGCCCGGGCCACCGCCTCCGTGAGGCGTGGAGAATGTCTTGTGAAGGTTGATATGCATGATATCGAAGCCCATATCGCCGGGACGTACCTTACCCAACAGAGGATTCAGGTTGGCGCCGTCATAATAGAGAAGTCCCCCGGCCTTGTGCACGAGATCGGCAATCTCAAGAATCTCCGTCTCGAACATACCGACCGTATTGGGGTTGGTCATCATGATGCCGGCAACCGTGTCATCGAGTAGCGGCTTGAGATCCTCGATATCAATCGAACCATTTGGCTTCGACTTCACTTCCACCACTTCCAGGCCCGCAACCATAGCCGACGCAGGGTTTGTGCCGTGCGCCGTGTCGGGCACGATTACCTTTGCGCGCTTATGGTCGCCACGCGATGCGTGATACTGACGCATCACCATCAGCCCCGTAAGCTCACCATGCGCTCCCGCATAAGGATTGAGTGTGAACTCAGCCAGACCGGAAAGACTGGCGAGTGCCTTCTGCAGATTATAGTAGACTTCGAGTGCTCCCTGTGCAGTCTCGGCATCCTGAAGAGGATGCAGGCCCGCAAACTGAGGCATAGCAGAAATCTCCTCGTTGATCTTCGGATTATACTTCATCGTGCAGCTGCCGAGGGGGTAAAAACCCGTGTCAACGCCGAAATTCTTATTGGAAATATTAGTGTAGTGTCTCACCACGTCGAGTTCACTCACTTCCGGCAGTTCCGGCATCTCCTTGCGAAGAAGATCGGCGGGGATAGCGGCGAATCCATCCGTGTCAAACTTATCGGCCGGCAACTGATAGCCTTTACGGCCTGGACGCGAGAGCTCAAATATTAGTTTATCGTAGTTCTTCATCTTTTCAGTCCTCCAGCATTAAAGTTATGAGTCGGTCGATTTCGTCCTTTGTACGCTTCTCTGTGACGGCAAACGATACGAGACCGTTGCCCAACTCAATTCCGCCCATGATGCCGTTGTCGGCCAGACGGCGATTAATCTTCGCCATGTCGAGATCTGTGCGGACGGTGAATTCCTTAAGGAAGGGCTTATCGAAAGCCGGAGTAAACTTGCCGGTTTCAATAAGGCGATTGTAGAGATAATGAGCGCCGTTGGCTGAGAGCAGGTTGACCTCACGCAGACCTTTCTCACCCATAAGTGCGATATAGATAGTGGCGTAAAGCGCCATCAGACTCTGATTGGAGCAGATATTGCTTGTCGCTTTCTCGCGACGGATATGTTGCTCGCGGGCCTGCAGGGTGAGCACGAAGCAGCGGTTGCCGGAGGCATCTTTCGTCGCACCTACCACACGGCCCGGCATCTTGCGCAGATTAGCCTTGCCGCACGACATGAAGCCGAGGTAGGGACCACCGAACATAAGCGGCATACCCAACGGCTGGCCGTCACCGCACGCGATATCCGCACCCCACTCTGCGGGAGAGCGGAGCACTGCGAGCGCACTTGGATCCGCATTGATGGCAAAGAGTGCCTTCTGCGCATGGATAATATCGGCTACCCCGGTGAAATCCTCGATTATACCATACTTGTTGGGCTGAGGAAGGATTACGCCTGCCACATCACCGGCCGCTACCATAGAGGCAAGCGCCTCAAGATCAGTCACGCCATCCTTCTCAGGAATCTCACGGATCTCAACGCCATGAAATTTAGCATACGTTCGCACTACTTCCGCCACTCGGGGAGCCAGTGTCGCCGAAAGAAGCACTGCATTGCGCTTTCGCGCAGAGGCCACCATCATGAAGGCAGCCTCGGCTGTAGCGGTCGCTCCGTCGTACATCGAAGCATTTGTCGCCTCCAGACCGGTGAGCTCGCTTATCATTGACTGATATTCAAAGATATACTGAAGCGTACCCTGGGAAATTTCAGGCTGGTAAGGAGTGTAGGCCGTGTAAAATTCCGAGCGAGAGAGCAACTGCGGGATCACGGCAGGGGAATAATGGTCGTAGGCGCCCTGGCCACCGAACACAGTGAGGCTGCGGTTGCGCGCGCCCAGTTTGTCGAACCATTCGCGGAGCTCAATCTCCGACATGCCCTCGGGAAGATCATATTCACCCTTGAATATCACCTCCTGCGGGACATCCGTGTAGAGATCATCCACACTATTCACTCCGATACGCTCCAGCATATGGCGTATATTTTCCGGAGTGTGGGGGATATAACGACTACTCATTTTCGCAAAGTTCAGTATAAGCGGCTGCATCGAGCAGTGCATCGTATTCCGAGGCATCAGATATGCGCACCTTGATAATCCACGTGTTGAACGCATCTGCGTTAACCTTCTCGGGAGCATCCTCGAGCTCTTCGTTGATTTCCACAACCTCACCCGATACGGGACAGATAAGGTCGGAAGCAGCCTTCACAGACTCCACGGCGCCGAAGACGTCGCCGGCGCTCATCTCATCGCCAACTTCGGGCATGTCGACATATACTATGTCGCCCAGAGCGTGCTGAGCATAATCAGAGATTCCGATTGTCGCGATGTCTCCGTCAATCTTTACCCACTCGTGTGATTCCGCATAACGGCGGTCGTCTAATACATTAGCCATATTATTGTGATTTATTTTCGTTATTGATATGTTTGGTTATTTCTTATAGTTCTTATCGTAGAAACGCTTCTTAACGACCTTGGCAGGGAAGGTCTTTCGGCGGATACGCACCTCCACTTCCGTGCCCAGCTTGTCGTAGGGCTTATTGATCATGGCCATGGCCACGCTTTTACCGGTCGAGATGGAGCGATAGCCCGTAGTGATCTCTCCTACCTGAGTTCCGTCGACTTCCACAGGGTATCCATGACGCGGAATAGCATTTCCCTCGAGTTCGAGACCGACAATCCTGCGTGTCACTCCCTCGGCTTTCTGTCTGGCAAGCGCTTCCTTGCCTATAAATTCGGGTTTATCGAGCTTGACAAACATACTCAAGCTCGCCTCGATGGGAGAAATATCATCAGTAAGCTCATCGCCATAGAGTGGCAGGCCGACCTCAAAGCGGAGTGTGTCGCGGCAACCGAGTCCGCAGGGCTGAACGCCGGAATCCATAAGCTTATCCCATACACGACGCGTGAAATCATGGCTACCGTAAATCTCAAAGCCATCCTCACCGGTGTAACCCGTACGGCTTACGACCACCTTCTCACCATCGAGATCAAATGTCTTGAAAGTATAGAACTTGATATCCTCAACCGGGATTCCGAGCACGGTGCAGACCGTTTCCTCAGCCTTCGGACCCTGCACGGCAACCTCGCCATAGTAGAGGCTCTCATCGGTGATCTCCACGTCGAAACCTTCGGCATTACGCATGATCCAGGCGACATCCTTATCGATATTGGAGGCATTGATTACGAGGAAGAACTCACTATCGTTCACCTTATAAACGAGCAGATCGTCGACGACACCGCCATTCTCATAGCACATCATACCGTAGAAAATCTGGCCATCGGGGGCGCCTGTAACATCGTTGACAAAAATGTGATTAACGAATTTTTCTGCTTCCGCACCCTTTACGCGCACCTCTCCCATGTGGCTTACGTCGAAAACTCCGACTTCATTGCGCACAGCGTTGTGCTCATCGGCGATTCCTTTGTACTGAATCGGCATATCGTAGCCTGCGAAAGGCGACATCTGGGCACCGAGATCAACATGACGGTCGTGCAGACACGTGATTTTGATATCTTCTTCCATGTGTTGGTTGGATTAGATAAGGTTCTGAACCAAACTGACTGGTTCGCTAAATTGATTAATATTCTTTGAAACCGGCCCACGAATCTGAGACGGAAACTTCTTTTTGTAAAGTTAATATTTGCCGTGATACGCACCAAATTTTTTCATAAATATTTTTCAATTCGAAGAGCCGGGGATAAACTTTTATGTTAATATGAGTAAAAATAGTCTTTCTGACGTTAACATAACAGGGAATGATCCCCGACCCGCTCAGTTAGAATGAAATGACACTAAAATAAAACCCGATAACAATGAGAATAGACGGACGCCGCAGGAGCGGCAATATTGAAGACCGCCGAGGGATGAGCGGCAAGTCGATAGGCATAGGAGGCGGTATCATCGGTGCCGTGATAATCGGTATCGTCACTCTGCTTTCGGGCGGCGACCTGGGAGATGTTGCGCGCAACGTGATGAATCAGCAGGGTCAGACCCAGTCGGCTCAATCCACTTACGTTGAGACCAAAGAAGATGCACAACTCGCCGATTTTGCATCTGTCGTGCTTGCAGGCACCGAAGATGTATGGACAAAGATATTCCGTGAGCAGGGCTGGGGCGATTATCAGCCCCCGAAGATGGTGCTTTTCCACGGCGTCGTGCAGTCGGGATGCGGCAACGCCACGTCGCAGACAGGACCCTTCTACTGTTCGGCCGATCAGACGGTCTATATCGACCTCGACTTCTTCAAGGATATGCAGAAGGATATCGGTGCGGGAGGCGACTTTGCTTACGCATACGTGATTGCCCACGAGGTTGGCCACCATGTTCAGAATCAGCTCGGCATCCTTCCCAAGGCTCATCAGCAGATGAGCCGCGTGTCGGAGACGGAGGCCAACCGCATAAGTGTGCGCCTGGAACTGCAGGCCGATTATTTTGCCGGCGTATGGGCACACACCGACAACAAGATGTTTAATTCCATAGAGCCCGGGGATATCGAAGAGGCGATTGAAGTGGCCTCTAAAATCGGCGATGATTATCTTCAGAAGAAGGCCTATGGTCGCGAGATGCCGGATTCCTTCAACCATGGACGTTCGGAATGGCGCGTACGCTGGCTCAAAAAGGGCATTCAGACGGGCGATCCGAACGGGGGTGACACATTCTCAATCCCTTACAACAGTTTCTAATACGTAACCGATAATTATGACTAACCTATATATCAGGAGATTAACCCTTGGACTCGCGTGCGCAGCGGGACTGCTTGCGGCAAGTTGCGTCGATCAGCCCGATTACGGACGCCATCCCCAGGATCCCTACGCCAATTTTGATGCGCTCGCGCAAATCGTGGCCGACCGCTACTGTTTTTTTGAGGAGAAACATCTTAACTGGGATTCGTTGTGCAGCAGTTACCGGGCGCAGATAACGGACACGACAGATTACGTGTCGCTTTTCTTCATCATGTCCGACCTGCTTGCCGAACTAAAGGATGGCCATGTGAATCTGTCGTCGCCCTTCAACACAAGTTATTATAAGAAATGGTGGACTGATTACCCGCAGGATTTCAACAAGCGAACTCTGGAGGAATATTACCTTAACTTCGGAGGCCTGCAGACATCGGGCATGCGCTACGGCATCATGGGGCCCGACACCATCGGCTACATCTATTATCCGTCGTTCTCCACTGAAGTTGGGGAAGGTAACCTTGATTATGTGCTTGCAGCACTCCGACCGACAAAAGGGCTGATAATAGATATACGCGACAATGGGGGCGGCTTGCTTACGAACGTGCCCACTTTCGTGGGGCGATTTATCGAGACGCGCGTGCCGGGCGGTTCAATAAGTCATAAGACAGGACCCTCTCCTGACGCATTCTCCACTCCCTACCCTTTTCATTATGATCCCTGCGGAGAAAGCCGGGTGAGCTATCTCGGCAAACCGATCGCTGTGCTTACCAACCGCAGCTGCTATTCAGCGGCCAATGACTTCGTTGCCGTTATGAAAACGCTTCCTCAGGTTGAGATCATAGGAGCCCGCACGGGTGGAGGGGGCGGTCTCCCCTTCAGTTCGGAACTTCCCAACGGCTGGACCATCCGTTTCTCTGCGTGCCCGATTTATGATCCGCAAGGTAATGTCACTGAATTTGGCATTGATCCGTCGCCCGGTTGCGAAGTGCACTGTGATCCCATAGAACTTGCCGAAGGCCACGACGCCATCCTCGATTTCGCTCTGGAGCGCGTTGCAGAACGGGCCAGCAAGGAATGAGACAATATAACAGATTATAAAAAAGATGAACATCGGCGCCATGTGACGCCGATGTTCATCTTTTTTATTTTCTATCAGCGGCGGAATCAGGCTTACTCGGCAGCCTCCCCGGCCTGCTTGGTCTCTTCCTCGGTAAACTTGTCGAAACCATTGGAGATAAGGATATTATACCAGCTGAAGAGTTTCTTTATATCGCTGTCGTGAACTCTGTCGCGGTCGAAGTCTTCAACAATAGCGGCAAATTCCGACTTGAGGGCCTTATTTGCAGCGAGAGCCTTAACATCGAGAGGCTTCCCTTCTGCGTGAGCATATACCTTATCAAGGATTTCTCCGAGGGGTGTATCGCCCGACTCAGTGTACATTGCAATATCGCCGAGCGATACAACCTTATCACGACCAAGCGCAGGGAAACGGCGGCCTGTGCCGAGTTCTTCAACGATCAGTGCTCCTTTCGACCGAGAAAGAAGACGATAAAGACCGGGCTTACCGGTAATTGCTATGATTTCTCTTAACATTGTTATTTTCGTTTAATTGATAATTCATTTCAGGGCCGAAAGCATCCTTTCTACTTCCTCAAGAATGGGCGATTCGTCGTCGTTACAGATCACTCTGCAAGGCAGATCTCCGAAAATTCCGACTTCACTCTTCTGGACTTCGATACGCGCACGCACCTGTTCCGGAGTTGCCGCATCCCGGCTACACACACGCTTAATGCGTGTTTCTTCAGAAGCCTCAACGAGCCAGACTTCATCGCACATCGGCGTGATGCCACCGGTATTGAGAATCGCTGACTCTATAAAAAAACTCCTCTTCCTTATATCGGCATCTCCGGGTGCAACCTGCCTGTCAAGCTTACGGCATATATCCTGACGCACCATCTCATGGACGACTGAATTCAGCCAGTGGCGCTTTGCCGGGTCAGAAAACACATGCCTTGCGATCGCAGACCTTACGAGGCATCCTCCGCCATCAACACATTCCTCTCCGAATCGCAGGACTATATCCCGCTTAAGCTCGCCGGAGCGATCCATAAGCCTCTTTGCCTCGAGATCGCAGTCGTAGACTGAATATCCCTTGCAACGCAATATGCGGGAGACGACGCTTTTGCCGGCACCGATGCCACCGGTAAGACCGATCACCTTCACTGCAGGTACATTTATTGTTAAAACTGATATTCTTGATATTTCACACATTGGATTCAGTATCAGTGTTTAACCAGCGTATATTCCACGCTGTCCTGCTTGAGCTCGACATTGACCAGACCCGGCGCATGACTCACAAGATAGACGGGTACCCTTGAATCGTTAGTGGAATGGACATCATTGTAATCAACTTGCACGCATACCTGATAGTTCTCGTCGCCGAACTTACTCATCGGCACGAACATTGACACCGGCACACGATTGGGGAAGAGAAGCAGGTTCTCATTCTGGGGAGCATTGATAACGTCAATCTTAACGTAGACCTCCTTATGAACGAGCGGCTCGACATGCACCTTTACCTCCACTTTCGAAGGGACGATCTTGACGTGAGGAATCGGCTGGAGAGGCACCTCAAACACCGAAGTCTGCGACAGGCCTTTCTTGACGAGAGTCTTCGTATAGACTGCTCTCACCGTGTCTATCTCATCATGATAAGAATAGATCTTCACCGTGCGTGTCTGCAGCACAGGCGTGCCCTGCACCATATATCCCGATGCCGGCGTAAGATCAGCTTTTACAATCACCGGCACGCGGTGGCCCGGCGATGTGGTGTAATAAAGCCGAAGAGAATCGAGAGATGAGGAAGTGATCGTGGCCATTCCCCCGATATCCGTTTTCAGCTCGGTCATGATATCGGCATTGGTGAGACGGAACACACCTTCATGGCAATAGTCGGCAAAATTCACCGACATCTCGGGCTGCTTCACTACGCCGCTGCGCAATATGTTCGTGCCTTTATCTCTGACCGTGACATGAAACTCTGCAGGAGGGTCAGTGATGAATGTGACAGAGTCGGGCACAGCCGTGATTTTCAGTTTCACTCTGAAAGTCTCGGAGATATTGTCGTTGAGCGCGATGATGAACCAGAACACGGTGGCAATGGCCACAAAAATCAGAAACAAAAGGACATTGCGGAACTTCACCGAGTGTTTCACCCGGAGCCACTGGTCCTTGATGTTTCCTATTTTCCAATTCATTTCTTTTCCTGTTCGGGCACTTCTGCACCGGCGGGATACATTGAATTCTTATCAAACTCAATCACCACCTCAGGACTAACCTGCACGAGGATTGTAGACTCCTTGATTTTCTTGATCTTGCCATGAATGCCACCTGCGCTGACCACGCGGTCGCCTTCCTGCATTGACTCACGCTGACGCTTGAGTTCCTTCTGCTTTTTCTGCTGCGGACGAAGCATGACGAAATAGAAGATGGCGATCATCGCCACGATCATGAGCATGCTTGAGATTCCGCTCTGTCCCTGCTGAAGCAGGATTGATGCTAATGTTGTCATATTGAATTACTTTTATTATTATCTGAATTGAAATATGTGGAAGAATGGGAATGCCTGCTACCTGACGCTTATTTCTTATAGAGCATACCCTCCTGCTGGAGACGGTCGATTATATTGCCGAGCACTCCGTGGACGAACTGACCGCTCTTAGCCGTAGAGTAGCTTTTGGCAAGCTCGATATATTCGTTTACGCTTACTTTCAGAGGAATCTTCGGGAAATTGAGAATCTCGGCAAGCGCGGTCTCGAGCACGACGATATCCATGAATGCGATGCGGTCTTTATCCCAGTTGCCTCCGACGAGTGATTCGTCGATATAGCGGCGATAGACATCCTTATTACGATAAAGATAGCGAAGGAGATCGGAGCCGAACCGCGCATCTTCCTCGTCCTTGAATTTCTCGAGCACGGCATGGGTAGTGTCACCTTCACCGATCCTACGGAATGCCTTTAGCACAAAGGTCGACACGATCTCAAGATCGTCGTTCCAGAACACCGATTTCTCCTCAAGCATCTCAAGGAATGAGGGGTTCTCCAGCACCACCCTCTTGTAGAGCTGACGCCAGAGCTCGGCATCATCATAAGGGGTGACTGACGGCGCCTCCATATAGGCCTTATAGACATCCGACTCCTTGATTGTGGTCAGAAGATTGCGCATCAGCACAGGTTCTTCCTTGAACCATGAAAATTTATTATTTCCGATATAGGAAGAAATTTCCTCATTCTCACGAAGGGCCTTCACCATGCTGTTCTCAACGAAACGCATATTGGGATTGATATCTTCGTCGGTCTTGAGGAACTTATTACGGTTGTCGTCGAGAATACGGTCTTCGAGATCCGTGAGCTCCACAGGAAGATAGAGCAGACGTAGATAAAGCTCACGGGCCTTTTCAAGGCTTGTTGCGAGAGCCTTCTCCACTTCTGCGACGTTATCCTGCGAACTGAGGAAATTGACAAACGTCGCAGCCATCATATCTTTGGCACGGTCCACCCCCTTAAGCGTAAAGTTGGGACGACGTTCAATCGCGGCATTCAACTCGGGACTCGTCATGAAAACAAGATTGAAGAGATCCTGCCAGAGATGTGACTGACCGGCCTCCACGTCCTCTCCATTATCCTTAAGGAATTTCTTAAAGATTCCCGACTCCTCCACTCTCTCAGAAAGCGGAAGCACGAGATTCTGCAACGAGAAAGGCTCGGAAGCATATTTCTTCTGGAGAGTCTTGATCTCCTCACAGAGAGCAAGGCGGGCAATAAACCGCGTATCACTGAGCGGATATACTCCTTTTTTGGTTTCGACCTCACGAGCCACCTTAATCATCAGCATAAGCAGATCAAGATAGAGTGAATATGCGAAACGCTTCTCCTTGGTCGGGGCCGAGGGGTTGCTTTCAAGCATGAACTGTTTTTCTACAAGCAGGAAGGAATACAATATCTGTATTACCTTGATTCGGATAAGTATGCGGTTTATCATAACTCTTTATGATGTCTTTTCAGACTACAAATTTACACTAATAATGTGAGACTGCCAAATCTGAGGCCACTAATCAGCGGCCTGACTATGCGGCGGAATACGTCAGAGACTACGCTGACGCACCACCTCATACATCATTACTCCTGCAGCCACGGATACGTTGAGCGAACCGATATTTCCCGCCATGGGAATGGCAACCAGTTCGTCGCACAAACGCAGCACATCGTCTGAAATTCCCACATCTTCACTTCCCATCACTATTGCCACGGGCACAGTAAGATCTACCTGCGTGTAGCCGACGGCAGCCTTCTCCGAGGCTGCCACCACTTTCACTCCACTATCCTTGAGGAAGCGTACGGCAGATACGAGGTCGCGCTCACGGCACACCGGAACATAGAAAAGACCGCCGGCGGAAGTCTTAACCGCATCAGGAGTGACCGACACGCTGTTACGCTCTGGAATTATTATACCGTCAACACCCGCACAATCGGCAGTCCGGCCTATAGCTCCGAAATTGCGCGTATCAGTCAGGCCGTCGAGTATGATCAGAAAAGGATTCCGCCCCTCCTCAAAAAGAAGGGGAAGAAGATTATCAAGTTTATTGTATGTGACGGGGGAAATAAACGCAATCGCACCCTGATGATTCTTCATGGTGATACGGTTGAGTTTCTCCTGCGGCACACGCTGCATCAGCACGCCATACTCCTTAATCTTAGAGAATAACTCACGGGCCAGATCGCCCGATAAATCTTTTCTCACCAATACCTTATCAATGCTCTTCCCTGATTCGACAGCCTCAATCACAGCCCGAATACCGAAGATATAGTCCTTATTGTCTGTCTTCATAAAATATCATTTCCGGCCCGTACGGGGCCTATGCACTTTTCTTTATATCGACTCCGGCTTATTCTTAACGTGGGCTGCCCTGTTTTCAAGGAGCGCACGCGCAGCCGAAAGAGCGGCCTCCGACACCTCGCTGCCGGAAATCATGGCGGCAAGTTCACGGATACGGTCTTCATGCGACAGTCGCTGCACATGGGTGATCGTGCGCGTCGCGCCGTCGGTCTTATACACTTTGAAGTGATCGTCGCCCTTCGATGCCACCTGCGGCAGATGCGTAATGACAATAACCTGCATATCCTCCGCGATGCGGTGCATCATATCGCCCATCTTATCAGCAATTTCACCTGACACTCCGGTGTCGACCTCATCGAAAATAATTGTCGGCAGATTGATATGTCCGGCCAGAATAGACTTGAGACTGAGCATCATTCTGGCAATCTCACCACCGGAAGCGATCTCACTGACCGGCTTTGGAATGCCGTTTTTATTGAATGAGCAGAGAAACTCCACCTCGTCGCCTCCCGTGGCGGATAGCTTACGCGGTCTTACATCTACCTGAAAGTTAATATTCTGCAGACCGAGCGGGCGCGCTGTTTCGCGGAGAAGTCTGGAGAATTTATCGGCACATTTCCTTCGGGTCTCCGAGAGTTTCGCCGATGTTTCCTTCAGTTTCTTGGCCAGCGCGTAGGCCTCACGCTCGAGTGAGGGGAGAGAATCATCACCTAGCGTAATGCTCTCCACCTGCGCCTTCACATTGTTATAAAGATCTTCAAGTTCGTCGGCATTTCCCACGCGGAATCTCTTTACGGCCTCATAATAGAGATTCATACGAGCGGAGAGTTTCGACAGAGTGGCCGGATCGGTATCTATCATTGAATTGAAGTCTTCCACAGTCTCGTAAAGATCCCGCACCTCCACTATGACAGCTTTCAGTCGGGAGGTGATCTGATTTTCCTTTTCGCTTTCCGTCCGGTCGGTCTCGTCGCCGGCATCAGATTTAGACGCTGGTTGTCCGATAGAGAAATCAACCTTATCAGCCAATGCGGCGGCTTCGCCGAGAATTGACTGCACACCTCTGTCGGAATCGCCCAGAATGCCGCATAGTGTCATCAGGCGCTCCTTAATATCGTCGGCGTCAGAAAGGATCTCGAATTTGCGTTCAATTTCCTTCAGCTCGCCGCGACGTGGTTTGAGCTTTTCAAGCTGATCGAGCTGAAACCGAAGGAACTCGAGATTTTCGGTGGCCTTAGCCATCGAAGACTTCTTTTCATCGATGCGGTGACGCACGGCCACGTAGTCATGGTAAAGTTTTGTATACTTTGCGCGCAGGGGCTTATTCTCCGCCATTGCGTCGATAATCCGGAGACGTTCGGAAGCATCATTGATCTTAGCGTTGGCCCGCTGAGAATGGATATCAATAAGACGAGGCACTATCATCGATAGTGTCTGCAACGTCACCGACGTGTCGTTTACAAATATCTTGGAGCGGCCTGAAGCCGATAGCTCACGACGGATCGTCATTTCCGATACGCCATCGGCATCCGTAAGCCAGTCAATCCCCTTTTCCTCAAACAATGCCTGAAGTTCAGGCTCGACATCGACAAAGAGCGCTTCCACCACTGATTTAGAACCGCCGTCAGAAATCACCTTCGTATCGGCGCGCCCCCCCATCACGAGCGAGAGGGCCCCCAGCATAATCGACTTTCCGGCACCAGTCTCACCGGTGATGATCGTAAGTCCCGGCCCGAAGTCGAGGTCAAGATATTCAATCAGTGCGTAATTGCGGATAATCAGATTTTTAAGCATATTTCTTCTTATATTATGCGGGTAATCAGTTTTCCGGATTCTTTATCTTGTTTAGCCGCTGAGATTCAGTGGGAAAAATCGGCTGGAGGAGATCATAAACGTCCTTTCGCTCCGTTTCAGGGGCCTTGGAATAGACGTTGACGAGTTCGTCGAGTTTGGAATCGCGGAAGATGGAGAGGGCCACCGACATCGGCGAATTGTCTGCGATTGTCTTTATTTCCTTAAGCGACTCGGTAATGACGCCTCTACCCTTATCCGGGCTCGTCACCATTTCATCGAGGCCCTTGCGATGATAGTTATAGAGGAGATTGCGGATTCCGGAAGTATTGCCGTCGGTATAGGAATTTAAGACAGCAGCGCGATTCTTCGTATCTTCGAACGTGCGCCATCCGATCTCGCCGCTCGACTGCTGCATCTGCACTATGCTCTGCGCCTTTTCATAGAATCGCTCGCCACCGAGGGGCGAAAATGAATCAAAATCGAGAGCCAGGAAAAGGTTGGCGTAGAAGTCGAGAATGGCAGTCAGGTTATTCTCGGGCTGAGTCTCATTATAATTAAGAGGGTCGCCGTCGCTATAATTGAATTCCACGCGCGTATCCTTGAAGTTGAAGAGCGTCGTGGTGTAGGTACTGTTGTAGACAGGACGAATGAGCTGCAGCTGAAGGTCGGCCTTCACACGGTCGCCGTCATATTCCCCGATTGTAAGATAGACATTACATTCGATTTTTTCGTTGGGAGCAAACGTAGCATCAGAAAATTTAGTTTCATTCATATATGTATTGAGTTGCTCCTTAAGGCTTTCAAACACACTTCTGTTGGTGCCCTCAACCTGCTGGGAATTAACTTCCACATTTGCACGAAACTCCTGCGCCGAGACCGAGAAAGTTCCGGCAAGGAAAATTACAGCAGTAAATAGTTTCTTTATCATTGATGCCATCAGATCGTTCTCAATTAAAATAACATATCTGTCTACGTCATACCAACCGGCTTCAGTTATCAGCCGGCTTTCCGCATATCGCAGCGCATACGGCCTCAGCGATATCCTCAGCCACCTCCTTCTTGCTCTTTAACGGGAAGGAGACAACAGCATCTTCGGTGATGAGCGTGATCTTATTGGTAGCGGTACGGAAACCTGCACCGGGGTCGCGTAAAGAATTGAGCACCACCATATCAAGATTCTTACGTTCGAGTTTTGAAGCGGCATTCTCAAGTTCATGATCCGTTTCGAGGGCGAATCCTACAAGGAACTGTCTCGGGGTTTTCCTGCTTCCGCAGTCGCGTGCAATATCGGGATTCTTAACAAGATGAATCACCGGAACCTCATCTTTTTCGCGCTTAATCTTAGAGCTGAACGATTCGGAGGGTCGGTAGTCAGCGACAGCTGCTGTAAACACGGCAATTGAGGCATCATCAAAGGCCTTGAGCGCGGCATGGTGCATTTCAAGAGCGGACTCCACATCAATGCGCCGGATGTTACCTTCTGGGGTTGGAAGACTTACCGGGCCGGCAACGAGCGTGACCTCAGCACCGCGACGGGCGAACGCCGCAGCAATTTCAAATCCCATTTTCCCACTCGAAGAATTCCCGATATAGCGCACCGGATCAATTTTCTCATGCGTAGGCCCTGCGGTGATAAGCACTTTTTTGCCCTTCAAAGATTCACTGCGTAAGTTGCTGAGACTTTCCCGTTGGAAGAATGCCTCCACTGCCTTCAGGATATTCTCGGGCTCTTCCATACGGCCTTTCCCCACAAGATGAGAAGCGAGTTCGCCGGCCCCGGGATATATCACCTCCACTCCATCGGATTCGAGGGTGAGGATATTCCTCTGAGTCGACGGATGAGCCCACATATCTAGATCCATCGCGGGAGCGATCATAACATGTTCCTTGGCAGATAGATATGTCGTCACAAGCATGTTGTCGGCCACTCCTGTAGCCATTTTAGCAATGGTCGAAGCAGTGGCCGGAGCTATAATCATAAGATCCGCCCACATTCCCATATCGACGTGACTGTGCCATTCGCCGGTGTTGGCTGTGAAAAATTCACTCACCACCGGTTTGCCACTCAGGGCCGACATCGTAACGGGAGTTATGAATTCCTTTGCCGCCGGGGTCATGACTACCTGCACCTCCGCGCCTGCCTTAATAAGAAGACGCAGAAGCATCGCCGACTTGTAGGCAGCAATACCGCCGGTAATTCCCAATACTATATGTTTTCCTTTTAACATATCCGTTTTATTGACTGCATCCGGTTCACGGAATTTCTATCGCGGGGCAACCATAAATATCCGTAGCCGGCTTATTATTATTCCGGGTTCTTTGGATGTGTTGAGTGAGATTTCGGAGGCCACACCTCAAAATAAAGAACGCTGAGCACGTCTTTCGTATTTTTAGGGAAGTCGCCCTGCATCACCCAACTGTAGAACGAGCGCTCCTTTCGGAACACATCCTTAACTTTCTTTCCTTTATGCTTGCCGAAATTAAAGACCGGTTCGTTGTTATCATCAAGCACGACTCTTGCAGCCAGATCAAGGCCGCGGCCGGAGCGTGAGAATTCAGCGAGCTCCGCAACATCGTTCTTCAAGTCGGGATAACGGTCGAGCTGAGCCTGCAGCACTTCGTAAGTGGCGCGTGTATCGGCATCCGCCGAGTGGGCTCCGGTCAGTTCCTTACCGCAATAAAACCTGTAAGCGGCCACCAGCGTGCGCTGCTCCATCTTGTGGAAGATATTCTGCACGTCAACAAAATTTCGGCCTGCCACCGCGAACTTCCGTCCGATTCTGCCAAATTCCTCGATGAGCAGAGGAACATCAAATTTATTACTGTTATATCCGGCGATATCGGAATCATTGAACACGGATTCAAGCATATCCGCCACTTCAGCAAAGCGGGGAGCATCGGCTACATCTTCATCCGTGATATGATGTATGGCCGTGCTTTCCGCAGGAATAGGCATCCCGGGATTAATCAGCAGTGTATCTGTAGTCTCGTGACCGTCAGGGAACACCTTTATATAACTCAGCTGAACGATACGGTCGTGAGTCACACTGGTGCCTGTGGTCTCGAGATCAAAAAATACCAGCGGGCGAATGAGATTCAGTTTCATATTACTTGCATTGGCATCTCGATGGTAATAAGCGATTCTCCGGCGGTCGGTTCGAGAGCGGAGTAGATGCCCGGACGCGCAGGATCGGAAAGCGCAAGCTTGATTGACTCACATTCGATATTGGAAATAATCTCAAGCATGAAGACGCCGTTGAATCCTATCACCATGTCATTACCGCTATACTCGCAAATCACCTTTTCCTCAGCCGACGTGCCATACTCATAGTCGCGGGCGGTAAGGATCACTTCATCGGCGCGAAGCTGGAGTACGACCAGATTAGACGACTTGGGCGCAAAAAGATTCACACGACGGAGAGAGTTGATAAGTGAGTTGCGGTCGGCCACGAGCACAAACGGATTGTTGGTCGGGATAACACGGTTGTAAGGCGGGTAGTTACCGTTTACAAACACAGAATAAAGATAGAAGTCGCCGAACTCAAAGAGACCGCCCTTTGCATCGAAAGTGATCTGGATATCCGCTTCATCCTTCGAGAGAAGCGCCTTGAGGATTCCGGCAGTCTTAGCCGGGAGGATAAATGCGGCAACCATTTCAGGGGCCTTCTCCTCGTTGACATATTTCACGAGTTTGTGCGTGTCTGTAGCGACAAACGTGACATCCTTTTCATGGATATCCCAGTAGATACCCGACATCTGCGGGCGTGCAGTATCAGGGCTGACGGCATAAAGCGTATTATTGATACCCTTGAGCACCATACCGGCCGGAAGCGTAAGCTTCTTCCGGTCTTCCGCCAGTTCGCGCTGAGCGGGATAATCAGCGGAGTTTACGCCCATAAAATTGAAATGACCGTTCAAGAAACGGAGGTCAATTTCGAGGGTCTCATCGTTGATATCGAAAGCCAGAGGCTGGTTGGCAATCTCCTTAGTTATTTCAAGAAGGCGTTTCGCGGGGACTGCAATCGCGCCCTGGCCCTCAACCTCCATGATAGGCACGAAAGCAGTGAGGGTGTTCTCTGAATCACTACCGGTGATGCTGAGGCGGTCGCCCTCAATGCGGAGGAGGAAATTGTCAAAAATCCTGTTAGTATTCTTGGCGTTAATCACCTTGCTGACAGCCTGCAGCTGCTGCTGGAACTCCTTGCCATCTACATTAAATTTCATATTGTATGTTATTATTTCATTATTAACAGAAATAGAGGGCAGTAAGGGCAGTGAACGCCCTTTGCCCAATTTGCAAATATAATTAAAATCTACCGAAAATCAAAACAAAAGAACCGGGATGCAATCGAAAATTCGAAAGCATCCCGGCAATGCGTAGAGCAAATAGGGAAACAAACGTCCCTACGAGATTAATTCGGAATTAGTTTTCCTCTTCAGCCACAACATCGATTTCGATGTCGGCAGACACATCGCGGAGGAAACGAACGATGGCAGTATAGTGGCCAAGGTTCTTGATAGTTTCCAGTTCGATGATCTTGCGGTCAACCTCATGGCCGGCCTTAGCGAGCTCCTCAGCAACCTTAGCAGCGTTAACGGAGCCATAGATAGCGCCGTTGGCAGCAGCCTTGGCAGTGATGGTGAGAGCTACGCCTTCGAGAGCCTTGGCGGCAGCCTCAGCATCATCATGAATCTTCTGGATCTTGTGAGCACGCTGTTTCTGATCTTCAGCGAGGCGCTTGAGAGCGGCGTCAGAAGCGATGATAGCCATGCCCTGGGGAATGAGGTAGTTGCGGCCATAACCACTCTTCACCTCTACGATATCATCCTTGTAGCCTAAGCTGGGGATGTTTTCCTTAAGAATTACTTTCATTGTGTTTCGATTTAGAGTGATTATTTCATAAGGTCGGTCACGTAGGGCAGGAGGGCAAGGTGACGGGCACGCTTAACAGCCTGAGCCACACGACGCTGGAACTTGAGAGAAGTGCCGGTGATACGGCGGGGAAGAATCTTACCCTGCTCGTTGAGGAACTTCTTGAGGAATTCAGGATCCTTATAATCGATATACTTGATACCGCTGCGCTTGAAGCGGCAGTATTTCTTCTTCTTGGTGTCTACCGTAAGGGGAGTAAGATAACGGATTTCGTTGTTGGCTGCCATGATTATGCCTCCTTTGCTTCTGTGGCTTCGGCATGAGCCTCAGCGGGTTGAACCTGGGGTTTCTCTGATCTCAGTTTGCGGCGCTTTTCAGCATATTCTGCCGCATACTTATCGAGGCGGAAAGTGAGGAAGCGGATCACGCGCTCATCGCGACGGAATGCTGTCTCAAGTTTCTTTACGATTGTGGGCTCAGCCTCGAATTCGAACAGGGTGTAGAAACCTGTCGATTTCTTCTGGATGGGATATGCAAGCTTGCGAAGGCCCCAGAGCTCCTCATTTACGAGCGTAGCGCCATTCTCCTTGAGCACATCCTTGAATTTTTCTACCGCTTCCTTCATCTGGTCGTCAGACAAAACGGGAGTCAAAATGAAAACGGTTTCGTAACGATTCATAAGTTGAATGTGTTTTGTTTTGGTTTATTTTTTGAGCCGGATTCCGAATGATCGGCAATTCCGGCTTTTTGCGGTTGCAAAGTTAATACTTTTTTCCGACTTATGCAACTTTTCCGGTTCCCGACGCTTTACTTTTAGCAATATTTATTATATTTGCGAGCCAATCCGGAACGGCGGTACCGCCGGCATCCTTAAATCTATAATCTGGAATGAATAGTTACCGATATGGCCGGCGGATCCGACTTATGCTTGCGCTTCCGTTCGTCACTCTGATTCTTTGTGCCTTTTCAAGCTGTCATCGGGAGCCACGTCGACTTCATCCTTACGGATGGACCCTGACCGACACCACTTTTGATTCGCTGACACGCGAAGCCGAAAGTGCTTTTATGGATATGAAAGACGACAGCGTCATTGCCGGCATAATCGATATGATGCAATTGGAGATGCTGAAAGACTCCGCGGCTCCTGAGAAGAAATCAAGACTCCGCTACTGGGAGGCACGGTTCCGCTTGCGCCACGGCGAGATTGATGAGGCAATGAAGGGGTTCGGGGAGGCGATTGCACTCACTGATTCCGCTCGCTTTCCTTATGACATCGCACGAATAAGATGGAATATGGATCTCGATGAACCGGATGATGCCGAGGGATATTTCGATGCCGTTGACAAAATCAGGCTTTTCGCAGGCTTTAATGACCTTCCTATGCAGGCAGCCTACTACATGACGCTCGGCGGACTGATGAACAATATAGGGAATGCCTCGCTTGCCCTCGGTTATTTCGAGAAGGCCGACTCGCTGCTGCATCTGTCCGGCCTGGAGGGCACGGCCCGCAGAAACGTAATCAATCATGCCAGGACGCTGGAGGTGATTGGACGAGAGGATAAAGCCACGGCCCTCCTGAAAGATGCTCTAAGAGATTCTGTCTTCCTCCGGGAGAATATTGCCGTGAACATTGCTCAGTGGAACCTTTATCTCATGACTGACAGCCTTCCATGGCTGTTAGATGCCTACAATGGTCTGGCAGGCGATCTGGATGAGCAGGAGATGCGTCCTGTCTACGGCGCTTTCCTTGTAAAGGAATATGCGCGCCAGAATAATCCCGACTCTGTCAGAAAGTATCTTACCATCGTAAATGCCGATACCGCCAATATTTCCACGCCTATCCACTGGCGCGATTATTATATCGGCACTGCGGAAGCCTTCAGGCTTCTCGGTGATTATGAAAAATCTGCCGCCGCTTACAGCCATGCGCTGGAGATGATGAACATCCTTGACACTGAACGTGCCACCGATGAGATCAGCGCACTCGATAATCAGCGTAAGATAAATGAGGCCATACACCGGGGCGAACTCCAGAAACGAGAACGCACTCTCTGGCTGCTCGCAGGCGGACTTATCCTGACCATTATTTCCGGCACGGTCATCATGATTTACCGCCGCAGGCTCGCTTTGCAACGGGAGGCGAGGCTGCAGGCTTCTCTTCAGCACGAACAGGCACGTCAGCGCGTGCTAGCTCTTGAAATCGCAATGGAGGAAAACCGTCGTCTGAGTGAGGAACTCCGCATGACAGTAGACAATCTTGAGAAAAAAGGGCTTATGAACAGTGAGGCGGGCAACGCGCTGGAGACAACCCTTCGCAGTCATAATCTGACTCAGCCGGCGCGAGACTCCTTCGTTGAGGTGTTCTCTGAGGTGAATCCACGCTTTCTTGAGGCAATGGATGAACGCTATCCGAATCTGAGCAAAGCCGAGCGAAGACTTGCCACGTACATAGCCGTGGGACTCGACAGCAAGCATATCTCGCGCATCACGGGTGTGCGTCCGGAGAGTGTGAAGCAGGCCCGATGGCGCTTGCGCAACAAACTTGAGCTTCCTAAAGAAATTTCGCTCGAAGAGGCTCTCCGCTCTCTTGTAGATGAGGTCTCCCCTACCAGTTGATCAGATTAAGACTCCAACCCATTTAAGTACATGACAAAAATTTGAAAACATCGAATTTTGGGGTATAAGTCGGACACAGAAGTATGGTCGCAATCTACTCTAAACCATACTTGATAAACGACTTTGCTTTTCTTCCATGTTATAGAATCTTTATCGGTTTAACATCTATCTCTTTATGTTCTCCAACGAGATATGCCAATAGAAGAGTTATGCAGACCATGGCAAGAAGTCTAGCGATGGGCTTCATATCACGCATATGGGTGTCCTCGATGTTGAAACCGTAAGATTTCAGGGATCTGAAAGCCGTTTCTATCACCCATCGCTTTTTATGTGCCAAAATCGCTCCCTCGGGCCGGTTGAAGCATATGAGAATCGGCAATTCCGGAACTCCATTGGAGTTTTTGATTCAGCTGCCGGTTAGATAGACATTCTCACCTATGTGAAGAAAGAGTTTACGGAAGAATTTCTACTGACCAACCTTCAAATCGTTGAACAGCCACCAGGATCGGATTCTCTCACTGGTGGAAGGCCTGACAATCCAGAAATTCTGACGAATTAGGATATAACACCGTATGCTATGGCTGTTGAGCCATCCTGTCCATTACTTTCCGATGAACTCTCTGTCAGCGACCAGACAATCGATACAGTCCTGTTCGAAAAAGCCGATAAAACTTTCAATAATTTTCTTCCGTTCTTCCCAGTTCGAGTTGCCACGTTTAGAGAGAAGGCTGAATATCAAAGGGAAGACAATCCATTTATAGGTAATTCCCAACAAAAGAATGTTGATAATGAAATCACCGAACTTCCAGTTGGTATGATTCATGCTGAGTACAAGGCCGGTCTTGACAGGAAGTAGCGGGAAAATCATACGGGCTATGATGTCAAGGTCAAGAACATACTTGGCTAAGAATCTTTGGAGACATCTGAGGTTGGATTCCTTGTCAATATCCGTAGGCATCGCATTAGCAAGTTTGTAGAGGCTGACAGACTGCACCATACAGAGTGCATGAAGCAGCAACGCCACAAGTTTTATGCGTGCCAGATTCATACTTTTTCCAAAGTACTCTTGCATAATCGGAAGGATTTGGTTCACTTTGACCAAGTCTTTGGAATTAGTAGTTTTCATAGAGAAAAGTCTCCAAACTTTTCCTTTAAGTTACTAAATTACAAGAACTTTTACAAGTTTAACCGCTTAAAATTAAATGTTTACAGCATAAATATAATTTTTATCATCTACTAAAATATTAGGATCTATAAGTTACGAATACTTTACAGATAGTTCCCTTGATTTGGAATAGATTGGTATTGTCTCAGAAGCGAGATAATGGATTGGAGGAGCTATCTGATGAGCCTTAACTCCGAGAACTTTCAAACTTTTGAAAAGTTTCTGGTCAACCTCGGCAAGTAGACATCCCGTCCGCTCTTTTCTAATAGGAGTAGTGACAGTTGAGATTAGAGTCTTGAGTATTGATTTGGGGTATTTAACCCCTTCACTGTTTATTGCAAATCTTCCAATATGCCAGAATTTTGTTATACCTTTACTGAAGTCACAATCAAGAGGATTGATTCCAAAAAGCTTTTCCATTGGTAATTTCATTTTGCCGTCCCAAAGAGTTGACCTTATAGACCCTATCATTCTGCCGGCGTTGTCTCTTACTATGAGAATCCTTGAAGTTGACGACATTTCATATTCTTCCTTATACACATTGGATATAGTTTCCTGAATACTTTCCTGGGATAGAATGTGATTATTGCAGTGGTGTCGATAATTTTCCTCCACTACAAACATCGCAAGTTCCCATAAGATTGATTTATCGGCTTCATAGACCGTATAATCTCGTGTTACTATTACCGGATATTCCATAGTTAGTTGTTTTTGACAAAATTACATTATTAGGGGACCATATGCATCACCCAAAAGGGTGAAACGACTTCAGATAGTTATTTCTGTAGATTCTAAAACGAAGTGCAACACTGAGCTATGATTATCTACATTTCCTCTCTCCTTCTGGGAGGGGATGCC